>NZ_JBQEPH010000012.1:0-204394 GCF_052045555.1 Labrys sp. 22185
CTATTTTTTGGCGTGCAGGAGGGCGACGGCGGCTTCGGCCGTGAGCAGGCGGAAGGTCAGGCTTTCCTGGAAGTAGAGCTGCACCGCGGCGGGCGAATGGCTGGCATAGCCGATGGAGATGTCCTGGCCCACGGTGAGTTCGAAATCCCCGCCCCGTGTCGTCAGCACCAGCCCGCCCTCGATCGCAGGGGCCCAGATCACCGGCCCGTCCACCAGGCGCTCGACATGGTGGAACACCGGATAGCCGTCATCGCTGCCGCCGGCCGCCGCCGTATAGGCATCGCCCCCCAGCACCAGCGCATAGGGACCTTCCACACCCGCCAGCCGCAACTGGCTCACCGCCTGCGCCACCACGTCCGGATAGGCCTTCACCTGGGCCGGAAGCGTCAGCGCCGGGTTGCTGAGACCCGGGCGGATGCCCCCGATCCCGGCCGCGGCAAAACCGTCGAACACCGCCCGATCCTCGGCAAAGGCCAGCTTGCGCGCCGCCTCCTTCAGCGGCGACCAGTCCGAGTCGAGCGCCCCCCGCTCCACATCGTCGATCGCCGAGCGGGCTAGCTCGAAGCCCACGCGCAGCTCGACCAGCGCCTGCACCTCCCGCTGCACCGCCTCGATGCCCTCGCCAGGCCCGGCAAGCGGGCGCACATGCCCGGTTCCCACCGCCGAGGCCGCCAGGCCCTGCGGGCCTTCCAGGTCGACCACACGCCGCGCCGCCAGATGACGCTTGAGGGTGCGCGCCGCCTCGTCCTCGATCTGCCCCCACGCTGCCTCTGAGATCGGTGCCAGCTCCCGATGGAGATTATTCATGGTCTGCCTTCCTCTTGAGCGATCCAATGCCGAGCGAACCATCGCCGCCGGACGGGCGTAAGCCGGGACTTGCCGCCGCCTCGGGCTCCGGCGGGGCCGCCTCGCCCGCTGCCGGTGCGCCGGCCGCCACATCGTCCAGGAACGTCGCCGAGGGCACGAAGAACAGCGAACCCGTCACCGCCCGGCTGAAATCCAGCAGCCGGTCGTAATTGCCAGGCGGGTGCCCGACGAACATGTTCTCCAGCATCTGCTCGATCCGGCGGGGCGAACGCGCATAGCCGATGAAATAGGTGCCGAACTCGCCCTTGCCCGCATCCCCGAACGGCATGTTGTCGCGCAGGATCTCCAGCGCCTCGCCATTCTCCTCGATCGAGGTCAGGACATTGTGGGCATAGGGCGCCTTGAGCGCATCCTCCTGCTCGATGTCCGACAGCTTGGCACGCCCGATGATCCGCTCCTGCATCTCCACCGGCAGCCGGTTCCAGCCCGCCAGGTCATGCAGGTATTTCTGCACGATCACATAGCTGCCGCCGGCAAAGGCCGCATCCTCCCCGCCGATCAGGGTGGCATCCACCGCTGCCTGCTCGACCGGGTTCTCGGTGCCGTCGACAAAGCCGATCAGGTCGCGGTCGTCGAAATATTTGAAGCCGTGCACCTCGTCCACATTGGCCGCCGCCTCCCCGATCCGCGCCATGATCTGCGCCGCCAGTTCGAAGCAAAGGTCCATGCGCCGGGCGCGGATGTGAAACAGGATGTCCCCCGGCGTCGACACCGCATGATGCACGCCACGGATCTCGCGGAAAGGGTGCAGTTCCTTCGGCCGGGGCGCCCCGAACAGACGGTCCCACATCTGAGAGCCCAGGCCCATCACGCAGGACAGCCGCCCCTCCAGGTCCCGGAACCCCACAGCCCGCAACAGACCCGACAGATCCGCGCACAACGCCCGGATCGCCGCCTCCGCCTCCGCGCCAGGCTGGACCGTCACCACCAGAAATATCGCACTGCCCGTCAGGGAGGCTACGACAGGCTGCGAAACGATAGAGGGCAAACTCGACTCCATACGGCGGCCATCGCGCGAGCAGGCGATCAAAGACTCAACGGTGACAACTCACCATATCCCGAGCCTTGTGCACAAGCATCCGGAGCGTTTTATGATTTGACGGATTGTGCGAAAGACGAGCGCTCCGATCCTTGCCAAACTCGGTCTTGCAAGGACGCCAATGCGTGACCGGCCGACCCCTCGCGTCACCTGCCGGTCATCGCGGCAGGCCGGGGGCCGGCACTCCTGAAAAGGCCAGCAACCCTGCAAGGGGCGATGGTTCGCTGGAGGCAGGCTCATAGACGCAGGAAGCTGCCAGGATCGCCAGGCCCAGAATGCAAATCGTGATCCGTTTCATTGGAAACCTCGTCGGGCGCGGCAACGCCGCGCCCTGTCGGTTGGAGATGGAAAAGGCGGGCGGGACGAAGGGCTCTGCCCTCAAGCGAGGGAAAGCTCGACATTGATGTTGCCGCGCGTCGCCTTCGAATAGGGGCAGGTCTGGTGGGCTTCCTCGACAATGGCCTGTGCAAGCTCATGATCGAGGCCCGGCAGGCTGACCTTCAGGCGCGCCTGCAGGAAATAAGCACCGTCGGTGGTGCCGAGATCGACTTCCGCATTCACGGCCGCATCGGTCGGGAGCTTCAGCTTGCGCTTGCCCGCGGCAAGACCCATGGCGCCGATGAAGCAGGCAGACCAGCCCGCTGCAAACAACTGCTCGGGATTGGTGCCGGGCTGGCTGCTGCCGGGGGGCGACAGCTTGATGTCGAGCCGGGCATCGTCACTGCGCGCGGCCCCGTCACGACCGCCAGTGGTGTGGGTCCGGCCGGTATAGAGAACCTTGTCGATCTTGGTCATGATACACTCCTGTCCAGTGGGGTTGTCGATACCGCCCTCTGCGGCATCGGAAAGACCGGCGTGTTTTGGAAGGAGCGTTTGTCCGGCATGTTTCCGAAAAAGCCGGAAATGTAACAGATCGTAGCTTCGGACGAGATCGACATGCTGGCATACCGCAATGCCTGAAAGCCTTGGAAGACACCCAGGCCTTCACCGGATGACGACTTCCGCCGCCAGCCCTCCGCCATCGCGATTGTAGAGTCGGACGCCGCCGCCGAGGGTCCCTGCCAGCTGCTGGGCGATGGCAAGGCCAAGGCCTGTGCCGCCGGTCTCGCGATTGCGCGACTGTTCCAGCCGGAAGAAGGGCTGCATGGCCGCCTTCAGCATGTCTTCGGGGATGCCGGGGCCGCGATCCAGCACCGTGATGATGGTCTTGCCGTCGGCGCTGCGTTCCACGCCGACCTCGGCGGCACCGGCAAATTTCAACGCATTGTCGATGAAATTCGAGAGAATGCGCCGCAGCGCATGCGGCTTGGTGGAAGCGACTCCATCGACATAGCCGACGACGGTCACCGCCTTGCCGGTGTCCTGATAATCATAGGCGATGCTGTCGATGAAGGAGGCGAGATCGATGCGTGCCGCCTTCTCGCCGCTGCTATGCGAGCTGCGCGCATAGGCGATGCCGTCCTGGACCAGGCGTTCGATTTCGCGCAGGTCCCGCACCAGCTTGTCCTTCTCCGGTGAATCGTCGGCCATGTCGGCCCTGAGCCGCATGCGGGTGATCGGCGTTTGCAGGTCATGCGAGATCGCGGCGAGAATCTGAACGCGCTCCTCCAGATAATGGGCGATGCGTTCGCGCATCGCATTGAAGGCCCGGGCCGCATGGGCAACCTCGCTTGGTCCGGCCTCGCTGAGCGGAGCGCTCTTCCTGGTGGGGTCGAGGGCATCGGCGGCGGCCGCCAGGTCGCCGAGCGGGCGGATAGCCTGCCTGACGGCAAACCAGGTGCACAGCAGCAAAAGCGCCATCTGCAGGACCAGGACATAGGGCAGCCAGTCCGCGATCGGCATGACACCGCGCGGCGTGATCTCGATGGTCAGCGGGCTGCCATCGCTCAAGGTCAGATGGGCCTGCAGGCGGTTGCCCTCGCCCGGTATGGCTTCGATGCGCAGCGGGAAACGGGACCCGGCTGCGCTCTCCAGTTTCGCGGCAATCTCCTGGCCATGGCTGGAAGTATTGGGCACGCCGGCAAGCCCCGGGCCCAGAGTGAGATTGTAGTTGCCGCGGCTCAGCCAATCCAGCAACTCCGGCCTTTCGCTCGCCGGCGTCCGATCGAGCACGGCGATCGAGGTCGCGACATCGTTTTCCAGCGTGCGCAGCATCAACGCCTTCGCCGACATATAGCGTTCGGCATAGAGGATGCCGAAGGACAGGCCATAGGCGATCGCCAGACCCGCCAGCAGGATCAGGAACAGTCGGGCGCGAAGGCTCTTGGGCCACCACAGCGGGCGGAACGCGCCATCGACCATCATGACCTGGGCTCCGAGATCTCGACGGGAACGGAGAGAACATAGCCTTCGCTGCGAACCGTCTTGATGTAGGTCGGCTCGCGCGCGTCATCGCCCAGCCGCTGGCGCAGGCGGCTGACCAGAAGGTCGATGGAGCGGTCGAACAGGTCGGCATCGCGGCCCTGGGTGAGGTTCAGGAGCTGGTCACGGTTGAGGACACGCTGGGGGTGGTCGATGAAGACGCGCAGCAGCCGGTATTCGGCCCCGCTCAGCGCCACCTCGGTCCCCTGGCTGTCAAGCAGGTGGCGGCCGACGGTGTCGAGCCGCCATTCGCCGAAAGTCAGGAGCTGGCCGGCCTCGCTGATCTGCAGGTTGGGCGGCAGCATCCGGGTTCGTCGCAGGACGGCATTGATGCGCGCCAGGAGTTCGCGGGCGGCGAAGGGCTTGGGCAGATAGTCGTCGGCGCCCATTTCCAGACCGATGATGCGGTCCATCTCGTCGCTGCGGGCCGTCAACATCAGGATCGGTGTCGCCTTATGCTTTCCGGCGCGCAATTCGCGGCAGAGCACGAGGCCATCCTGACCCGGCATCATCACGTCGAGCACGATCAGGTCGACCGTATTGGCATCGAGGAAGCTGCGCATCTGGCGCCCGTCGGCTGCGACCGACGCACGCAGGCCGTTCTTCTTGAGATAGCTCGACACCAGATCGCGGATTTCGCTGTCGTCATCGACGATCAAGATGTGGTCGACATGTTCCATGCCTGAACTTTCCGTTTTTCGTGCGGTAAGATTACATCGCTGCACCATTACTTCTTCGTTGGCGAGAAAGCTCGCACGAAACGCAGAAATACCCTGCCCTGTCCTCTCCCCTTTCGCACCAGACAGAAGAGACATCGCGATGTATCCCCGATATGTCCCCTGCCCGGGGTGATTGCATACGCATGTAGGATCAGCAGCTGCGGATACGTTGCGATACAATCGGGACATCGAGGCGACCGTGACCGCGGCCTCCAAGGCCTTTGTGTCGTTGTGTGGCAAGGCAGGCCTCCTTCTACAATCGGGTACAAGAAGCTGCCGCCATCGACACATCCGAGATACCTCGTCCCTGCCAGATCGGGGCCTTCCTGCCGGCGCCCTACACGACTGGGCACGGCAATCCGATTGCACAGGAGACGATGATGGCCCTGCTTGCCATTGCCTATCTCGGGGGCGTTCTGACCATTCTCAGCCCCTGCATCCTCCCCATCCTTCCTTTCGTGTTTGCCCGGACCGGGCAACCCTTCCTGCGCGGGACGCTGCCCATGCTCACCGGCATGGCCTGCACCTTCGCGCTGGTAGCGACTTTGGCGGCCGTCGGCGGGAGCTGGGCCATCCAGGCCAACGAGTTCGGGCGCCTCGCCGCCATCGTGCTTCTGATCATATTCGGCCTGAGCCTGCTCTCGCCACGCCTCGCCAGTGCGATCACCTTGCCGATCGTCGACTTCGGCAATCGCCTGCACAGCGCGTCCACGACCTCAGGCAGGTCAACGGCCGCCCGTTCGCTCGTTCTCGGCGTGGCAACGGGCCTGCTCTGGGCGCCCTGTGCCGGCCCGATCCTCGGCCTGGTGCTGACGGGCGCAGCGATTCAGGGGGCCAATGCCGAGACGACGCTGCTGCTGCTTGCCTATGCCGGCGGCGCCGCCACCTCGCTGGCCGGTGCCCTCCTGGTCGGCGGCAGGCTGCTTGCCGGCATGAAGCGTTCGCTCGGCATCAGCGCGCGCATTCGGCAGGGCCTGGGCATCGCGGTCCTGGCCGGCGTCGGCGTGATCGCCCTCGGCCTCGACACCGGCCTGCTGGCGCGCCTCTCCTATGCCGGTACCGTGAGCATCGAGCAGGCCATCCTCGACAGGCTGCATGTGGATCCGCGGACCGCCATGGCATCCGGTCTCGCCGGCAGCGGCATGCTGATCGCGAGCGCCAAGGCGCAGACGCCCTTCCGCAGCACGCTTCCCATCGAGAGCAAGGCCCCGTCGCTCGACGGCGCCGTCGCCTGGCTGAACTCGCCGGCCCTCGACACGGAGCAATTGCGCGGCAAGGTGGTGCTCGTCGATTTCTGGACCTATTCCTGCATCAACTGCATCCGTACCACGCCCTATGTCCGCGCCTGGGCTGAGAGATACAAGGACGAGGGACTGGTGGTCGTTGGCGTGCACGCGCCCGAATTCGCCTTCGAGAAGAAGCTCGACAATGTCAGGCAGGCGGTCAAGGATTTCGGCATCGCCTATCCGGTGGCCGTCGACAACGACTATCGCATCTGGCGCGCCTTCGGGAACAGCTATTGGCCGGCCTTCTATCTGATCGATGCGCGTGGCCAGATCCGCTACCACCATTTCGGCGAGGGCAATTACCGCCAGACCGAGCAGGCGATCCAGGATCTGCTGCGCGAAGCCGGCAGCGACAAGCTGGCGAAAGAAGCGGTCGCACCCACGGCGAAGGGCGCCGAGGCCAGTCCCGATCTAAGCAATCTCGGTTCGCAGGAAACCTATCTCGGCTATGGCCGCGCCGACAATTTCGCCTCGGCGGAACGGGTGTCGCCCGACGCGGCCCGCGACTATTCCGTCGCTGATCCCGGGCTCAACCAATGGGGCCTGTCAGGTACCTGGACCATCGGCGCCGAACGGGCGGTTCTCGACAAGGCAGGCGGCGGCATCACCTATCGCTTCAGCGCCCGTGACCTGCATCTCGTGCTCGGTCCCGGCGCTGCCGGCAAGCCCGTGCGCTTCCAGGTCAGCGTCGACGGCAAGGCTCCCGGTCCCGACCATGGGGCCGATATCGATGCGCAAGGAAACGGCCTGGCCACCGAAACGCGGCTCTACCAGCTCATGCGCCAGTCCGGCGGGGTGGCGGCCCGGACTTTCGAGGTCCGCTTTCTCGACCCCGGCGTCGAAGCCTATGCCTTTACCTTCGGATGACGGCTTTCTGGAGCACACAGTTCCATGTCTCGATATGGAATAGCTTCGATACAACGGGCGAAAGCAGCGTGCCCTTGCAAAATTTTTTCTTGAACATTCGTTCCCTAATATCTAGATGATCAACATGGCAAGATTACGGGAATTCGACACCGACGCCGCGCTCGATGCCGCGATCGGCGTGTTCAGGGAACATGGCTTCGAAGGCAGTTCGGCCCAGATGCTCGTCGATGCCATGGGTATCGGCCGGCAAAGCCTCTATGCCGCCTTCGGCGACAAGTGGCAGCTCTATTGCGCCGCAGTGCGCCGCTATGGGTTGGGCGAATGCTCCGCCCATTTCGAGGCCTTGCGAAGCGGTGCGCGCGGCATGGACGGCATCAAGGCGATGCTGCGCCGGGTGGCCGACACGGCCAATCAGCCTTGCCTCGGCACCGGTTCGGTCTGCGAGTTCGGTGCGTCTCGTGCCGATCTCGCAGAGATCAATGCGTCATTGGCCAGAAGCCTGGGCGGCGTCCTTGCCGGCCGGGTCCGGGACGCGCAGCGCGAAGGCGACGTCGCCGCCGATCTCGATCCGGAAAGGATGGCCGAATTTCTGATGGCCAGCATCGCCGGCATCCGCATTGCCGGGCGTAGCGGCGCCGACCGCCGGATGCTAACCAGCCTGGCCGACATGGCCTTGAGGGCCCTGCGCTAGGTTTTTTTGCATAATTCAGGAACGAACGTTCAATATTGGAGTTAATCAATGAAAGCCATCGTGATGAATGGAATCGGCGGAAGCGACAGGCTGAGCCATGTCGAGAGCGCCGAACCGGCGCCTGGCCCCGGCGAGGTCCTGGTCGAGATCGCCTTTGCCGGCGTCAACTTCATGGATATCGGCGTCAGGCAGGGCATGGCCTGGACCGAAATGCCCAATCCCAAGATCCTCGGCGTGGAAGGTGCCGGCCGCGTCCTGGCACGAGGCGATGGCGTCGCGGACTTCGAGCCGGGCCAGCGCGTCGCCTGGGTCTATGCGCCAGGCAGCTATGCGGAACGGATCGCAATGCCGGCCACCGCGCTGGTGCCCGTGCCCGACGCGATCGACGACCGGACTGCCGCTTCGATCATGATGCAGGGGCTCACGGCCAGTCACTTCGCTACCGATTTCTATCCGGTTCAGCCCGGCGACATCGCCTTCGTCCATGCGGCAGCCGGTGGCGTAGGGCTGCTGCTGACGCAGATCATCAAGCTGCGGGGCGGCCAGGTCATCGGGCGGGTTTCGACACCGGACAAGGTGGCCATGGCCAAGGCAGCCGGCGCCGACCATGTGATCGTCGACACCGAGGGGCGATTTGCCGAGGATGTCCTGCGCCTGACCGACGGGGAAGGCGTCCACGTCGTCTATGATGGTTCGGGCCCTACCACGTTCCAGGGCTCGCTCGACATCTTGCGCCGGTCCGGCACGTTCTGCTGGTATGGCCCGGTCCTTGGCGGCCCCGGCCCGCTCGATATCATGAGCCTGCCGCGGAGCATCAAGATCGGCTACGCAACCTTTTTCGATCACATCCACACGCCCGAACTGCTGCGCGGGCGCTCGGCCCAATTGTTCGACTGGCTGGCGGAGGGCATGCTCGAGGTTCGGATCGGCGGCGAATATCGATTGGCCGACGCGGCCAAGGCCCATGCGGACATGGAAAGCCGCAAGACCACCGGCAAGCTGCTGCTCGTTCCGTGACGGTCGGGGCCTCCCTCTCGCCGAAGCCCGGATCGGACCGGCCCTGACGGTGCTGGCCCGATGGGCATTCCCATCTTGGTCTTCCCTTGTCGGGCCCCGCCATGCTTTGCTTGGCCGAATCCGATGAGGGAGACCGGCGTGGGCGCAGACGATATTTCCGCATTCGCAACAGCCGCTGAGCTCGGCCGCCTGCTGGCGGAGGGACGCACCACCTCCGAAGCCATCACGGGCCGTGCCCTGGAGCGCATCGCCGCCCATGACGGCGCCCTTCATGCCTTTGTCGGCGTCTTTGCGGAGGAAGCGCTCCAGGCGGCCATCGCCTCCGACCGGCGCCGATGCCGCGGCGAGAGCCGGGGCTTTCTCGACGGCGTGCCCTATGCCGCCAAGGACCTGTTCCACGTCAAGGGCTGGCCGACAAGGGCCGGTTCCAGGGCGCTCGGTTCCGAGCCCCAGGCCGTGACGGCCAATGCCGTAGCGCGCCTGACCGAAGCCGGCATGGTGCTCGTCGGCAAGGCCCAGACCGTCGAATTCGCTTTCGGCGGTTGGGGCACCAACCATATCACCGGCACGCCGCTCAATCCGCGGGACCCGGATGTGCCCCGGGCACCCGGCGGCTCCTCCAGCGGATCGGGCGTAGCGGTTGCCGCCGGCCTGGTCCCGGCAGCGCTCGGCACCGACACAGGCGGCTCCATCCGCAATCCGGCCGCGATGTGCGGCATCGTCGGCCTGAAGACCACCGTCGGCCGGATCGGACGCGGGGGCCTGCTGACCCTTGCCACCTCGTTCGACAGCGTCGGTCCTCTCACGCGTTCGGTCGAGGATGCCGCCCTCCTCTTCGCCGCCATGGCCGGACGGGATCCGCTCGATCCGGCGACATTCGGCGTGCCGCCGGTCGCGCTGTCGAGCGCGCCGGAGCATGACCTTGCCGGCCTCCGCCTCACCATCCCTGCCCCACGCGACCTTGCCGGGGTCGATCCCCACGTGCTCGAGCGGTTCCGCGCAGCGCTCGCCGACCTCGAGGCGCTCGGCGCAGACATCCGGGAAAAGGCGATGCCGCGCGCGCCGGAAGCCTATATGGCGCTGACCGGCGAATTGATGTCGGCCGAATCCTGGCACCATCTCGGCCGCTATGCCGGGCCTGACGATAGCCCGGTGCATCCGGACGTACGGTCGCGCATCCTCAAGGGCAGGGAGATCGACGGTGCCCGCTACCAGCACCTCCTGGAGCAGCGGCGTGCCGCGCAGATCGAGTTCGCCGCTTATCTGGAGGGCGCGGATGCGCTGCTGACGCCCACGGCTCCGATCCTGCCGCCACCGCTCGCCGAGATCGATGAGACGAAGACGCCGCTCGGCACCTTCACGCGCTTCGTCAACCTGATGGACATGGCCGCGCTCAGCGTCCCCACCGGCCTCGTCGGGACCGGCCTGCCGACCGCCCTGCAGATCGCGGTACCACGCTTCGAGGAAGCCCTGGCCCTGCGCATCGGCCGCGCCCTGGAAATCCGCCGCGGCGGGCTGTTCGAGCCGCCGCCCGCCTATGAGACGCCCTGAGCCATGCCGTTCCGGCGACGTAGCGCGGGTTCCTATTCCCCGCTCGCATAAAGCCAGCGCGCCACCAGCGCATCGGTGTCCGTGCCGAAATCGTCGCGTTCGCCTTCCGAGAAGACGGTGCCGTTCTTCACCACATAGACGTAATCGGTGATGGCCAGTGCGGCGCGGATGTCCTGGTCGACCAGCAGCACCGCCTTCGACAGATCGCGCGCCAACCCCTGCACGATGTCGTAAATGGTCTCGCTGGTCTGCGGGTCCACCCCCGCGGTCGGCTCGTCGATCAGGTAGACGGAGGGGTCGGCCATCAGGCTGCGGGCGATCTCGACCTGCCTCTGCTGGCCGCCGGAAAGCTGGCCTGCCGGCTGGCTGCGTTTCTCCCGGATGACGGGAAAGCGCTGATAGGCGCTATCGAGACGCTCGGCCAGCACCGGCTTCTTCGGCCTCGCATGCCACAGGCCGAGCTTGAGATTGGCCTCCACCGACAGATGGGGAAACAGGCTCGGCCGCTGCGGCAGATAGGCGACGCCGAGGCCGAGCATCCGGAACGGCGGGCTGCCGGTAATGTCATCCGTGCCCAGCAGCACGCGGCCGGCACTGGGGCGCAGGAATCCGAACAGGGATTTCAGGAGGGTCGACTTGCCGGTACCGTTCGGCCCGACCACGCAGGAGATGCGGCCGGGCCAGGCCTTCACGGACAGGCCGCGCAGAATGTCGATGTCGCCGGTATAGCCGGCGACGAGATCTTCGCAGGCCAGCAAGCCCGGCCGGTCGCTCCAGCGGGGCTCGGCGGGGGCCGGGGCCGGACTCATCTCAAGGCCCTCCCATGCGCGTGCCGGTATAGGCGCGTACCACGTCGGCATTGCGGAGCACCTCCGACACGGCGCCATCGGCGATCTTGCGGCCCCGCGCCATCACCAGCACGCGGGTGACGACCGAGCGCACCGCATCGAGATTGTGGTCGACCAGCACGATGGTGTGGCCATCCCGGTTCAGGCTGCGGATATGCCCGACGATCTCGTCGAGCAGGCGCGGATGCACGCCGGCAAAGGGTTCGTCGAGCAGGAGCAGGCGCGGCCGCAGCATCAGCGCACGGCCGAGTTCCAGCAGCTTCTGCTGGCCGCCGGAGAGCGCGCGCGCATAATGATCGGCAAGGTGCTCGAGCCTGAGGAAGGCGAGCACGCCGCGAGCCCGCTCCTCGGCGGCTCGACGACGTTCCGAGGCGTCCGACAGCGCGGGAACGATCAGGTTCTCCATCACCGTCATGCGCCGGAACAGCCGCGGCACCTGGAAGGTGCGCGCGATGCCGCGGCGGGCATAGAGATGGGCCGGCTGGCCCGCCATGTCGGCGCCCTCGACCTCAATGCTGCCGCCATCGGGCTTCAGCGCCCCCGTGACCATGTTGATGGTGGTGGTCTTGCCCGAACCATTGGGGCCGATCAGGCCGAGGATCTCGCCGCGCTGCAGGGTAAAGGACAGGTCCTCGACGGCATGAATGCCGCCGAAATGCTTGGCGAGACCGTTGACGGAAAAGAAGGCTGCGCTCTCACTCGGCATGGCGTTTCCCGGCTGGTTGGCCTGCCTGCCTGGTCCGGTCCACACGGCTCCAGCGTTCGATCAGCGGAAAAAGGCCGTTCTGGGCAAAGCGCTGAACCAGGATCAGCACCAGGCCCATCAGGACGAAGCGCCATTCGCCATAAGCCCTGAGGAATTCCGACAGCACGAAGACCACGACGGCACCGATGACCGCGCCGGGCAGGCTCTCGATGCCGCCGATCACCGCCATGGCGATCACCAGTCCCATCTCGGGCAGGATGGCGATGTTCGGCGTCAGAATGCCGATGAAATGCCCGTAATAGATGCCGGCCACTGCGGCGATCATGCTGGTGACGACGAAGACCAGGATCTTGTAGCGCGTCGTGTCGATGCCGCTGGCCCGCGCCGCGCCCTCATCCTCACGAATGGCGCGCAGGAACAACCCGACACGCGTCGCCAACAAGCCGTTCATCGCCAGCATGGCCGCAACGACGAGGCCGAGGCCGAGATAGTAATAGGGCAGGTCCGACCGGCCCGCGAACAGGGTCGGCACCGGCAGGCCGAGCATGCCGCGGGTGATGCCCTCCTCGGCCACCAGCACCATGCGGAAGATCTCCGCGAGGGCGAGCGTGAACAATGCGAGATAGGGACCGGACAACCGCAACACCAGGGCGCCGATCAGCGCGCCGGCGATCGCGGCGAGGATGATTGCCAGCAGCATGGAAAGGGCGAGCGGCAAGCCGAGCAGGCTGGTGCCGAGCGCCGAGGCATAGCCGCCAAGGGCGGCGAAGGCGACATGGGCGAAGGAGAACTGCCCGGCGAAACCGGCAAGCATGGCCCAGCTCGCCGCCAGCAAGGCGTAGTACCAGGCGATGGCGCCGACATGGATCCAATAGGTTCCGGCGCCCAGTGGCGCGAGCAGCGCCGCGATCAGCAGGATGGCCTGGACGACCTGGGACAGGGAGAATCGCGCCATGGTCTCCCGGCCTATTCGAGGCGCAGATGCGAGCGGCCGAAAAGGCCGGTCGGCCGCACGAGCAGGGTGATGACGAGCAGCAAGGCACCGAAGGCCTGGGTATAGGCCAGCGCCCGGTTGGGATCGGGCAAATAGCCGACGCCGAGGCTCTGGACGAGGCCGAGCAGGATACCGCCGACGATCGAACCGCCGACCGAGCCCATGCCGCCGAGCACGATGATGATGAAGGCCTGCACGCCCGGCAGGTCGCCCATCGAGGGCGACAGCGCAAAGACCGGTGCGATCAGCGCGCCGGCCCCGCCGGCCAGGGCCGAGCCGAGCCCGAAGGCAACCGTATACATGCGATGTGGATCGATGCCGATGACGGCCGCCGATTCACGGCTCTGGCTGACGGCGTCGAGCGCCTGGCCGAGCGTTGTGCGCTTGAGAAAGAAAGCGAGCCCCGCCAGCAGGATCACCGCGACGACGGCCGCAATCAGCCGGTCATAGGGCAGGATCAGCGGGCCGGCGATCAAGACCCCCGCCATGAAGGAGGGCGGCGATTTGGCGAACGGCCCGAAGACGACGAGGCCGAGATTGGTGAGCAGGATGGTAAGGCCGAAGGTGACGATGATGGCATATTCGTCCTTGCGCTCGACCTTGTCGGTATACATCGGTGCGATCACCAGCCGCTCGAAGGCGACGCCGAAGACGAACAGGCCGATCATCGCGCCGGCGACGCCGAGCAGCGGATGCAGGCCGAGGCCGGTGATCAAATAGTAGGAGGCATAGCCGCCCAGCATATAGAGCGAGCCATGGCCGAAATTGACCACCTTCAGCACGGAGAAGACCAGCGTCAGGCCGGAGGCGATGAGCGCGTAGATCAGGCCGATCACCAGCCCGTTGACGGCGAGAAGAAGAAAATAGCTCATGATCCCCTCACCATCGGCTGCGACGGGCGAGGACCGGCGGAAAAAGCCGGCATCCGTCGGTACGCGCCATCAAGGCAGGATCTTGTCCGTGGTCGCCCAGTTCTTGGGATAGACGATGGCCGCCTCCTCCGGGCTCTGGTTCTCCGCCGTGTACTGGATGATGGTGAAGGGCACATCCATGAACTGGTGGAAGGCCCAGGCCGGGGTTTTGGTCGCCGGGAAATTGTAGGTGGCGTTGGCGCCTTCATACTTGACCGCCTCCAGGGCCTTGACGATCGCGGCGCGGTCGGCGGACCCGGCCTTGCGGATGCCTTCGACCACCACGCCCAGCGTATCATAGGCTTCCAGGGCAACGCCGGTGGGCGCCCGCTTGTAGCGCTCGGTGAAAGCGGCCACGAACGCCTTGGCCTTGTCGTTCCATTGCGACTTCGGCTGGGCGACATTGACGATCAGGAGGTTCTTGGCACAGGCACCCGTGACCTCCCAGACCTCCTTCTGCAGCAGGCCGGACGAGCCGATCAGCTTGGTCTCGGCGGTCGGGGCAAGGCCGAGCTGGCAGGCCTGCTTCACCAGCTGGTACTGGGCCTGGCCGGCGATCACCATCTGGATGGCGTCGGGGCGCGGGCTCTGGCTCATCAGGCGCAGCAGGGCCGGGGTGAAATCCTGCTGGTTCAGGTCGATGGTGACCAGGGTGTTGGCAACGTTCTTGGCCTGGAGTTCGCTGGCGATGATCTTGGCGCCGCCCTGACCGAAATCGGTATTCTCGGCGATGATGGCGACGTTCTTGAAGCCCTGCTCGACCGTCCAGTCGGCGGCCTTGACGTAGACCAGCGAGTTGGCGGGAGAGACCCGGAAGACCTCAGGATATTGCTTGGCGGTGACGTCGTCGGCCCAGACATCGGTGCCGACCCAGGGCACGCCATATTTGTGCGCCTCTTCGATCTCGGCCAGGGCCACGGAAGAATGGAACTCGCCGAAGATCGCCGAAACATTGTTCTTGGTGATCAGCCGGACCGCCGCCGCGCTGCCTTCCGCGGGCTGGCCCTTGGTGTCTTCATAGGTGACCTGGAGCTGGCGGCCGAGCACGCCGCCGGCCTTGTTGATCTCGTCGACGCCGAGCTGCACGGCCCACTGCATCTCCTGCCCGCCGGAGTAATTGCCGGGCGGGGAAAGGGGGCCCACCCAGCCGAGCGCGATGGGCTCCTCCGCCAGGGCCGGCGTCACGGCCAGCGACATGGCGAGCATGGCGAGCGCCCCGAGACGGCTGCGGGTCGAGTTGTTCATACCGATGTCCCCCTTCTCGTTCTGGTGCTTTTTTTCAGACAATTACACCCGTTGGTGAATTGCAAATAAAAAGTCACCCGCCGAAGCGACGGGTGCTGTTGAGATCAATAATATCATTACAATTTCTTGGTCACCTTGGGCTCATCGCGCGCGGCGAAAGCCGCGAACACAGGACAGTTCTCGCCGGGAAGCTCGCCACTGCCTGCCGTATTTCTCGACGAAGAACCGTATGACCGACACAACCCTTGCAGGTCCCTCCACGAAAGCTGCCAAAGCGGGCAAACAACAACGTCAAGGTTTCGATGGCGCCCGCCTGGATGGACGGGCGCCGGTGGTGATTACCTCAGCGCAGCGACCGGAAGGCGGCGCGGACTTCCTGCACGAACAGCTCCGGCTGCTCCCAGGCTGCAAAGTGGCCGCCATTCTTCGCCTCGCTGAAATAGACGAGGTTGTGATAGCAGCGCTCTGCCCAGCTCCGGGGGGCGCGATAGATCTCACCGGGGAAGACCGTGACGGCGACCGGCAGTTCGGGAATGTCGACGGCGTTGAAATTGTTGGAATGGTCTTCCCAATAGATGCGGGCCGCCGAAGCGCCCGTCTGGGTCAGCCAATAGAGGGAGATGTCGTCGAGCATCTCGTCCTTGGTCAGCACCTTCTCCGGATCGCCGCCACTATAGGTCCAGGTCGCAAATTTCTCGTACATCCAGGCGGCCATGCCCACGGGAGTATCCACCAGGGAATAGCCGATGGTCTGCGGGCGCGTGACCATCATGGTCGCGTAGCCTGAACTGTCCTTGTAGAAGACATCGAGAGCGTCGAAGGCCCGCCGTTCGTCCGGCGTGAGATTTGCCGGCGCCGGGCCACCGGCCGTCAGGATTGCAGCGATTTCCTTGGGCACCGTTCCCGGCATGTTGACGTGGATGCCGATCAGGCCGGGCACCTTCTGCAGGGCCATGCGGTGGGAGATCACCGAACCACAGTCGCCGCCCTGCGACACATAGCGCTCATAGCCGAGGCGCCGCATCAGCACGGACCAGGCCCGGCCGATATGGTCGGAGCCCCAGCCCCTGGCCGTCGGCTTGCCCGAGAAGCCGAAGCCGGGGATCGAGGGCACCACCAAATGGAAGGCATCCTCGGCCTTGCCGCCATATTTGGTGGGGTCGACCAGCGGATCCATCACCTTCATGAATTCGAGGATCGAGCCCGGCCAGCCATGGGTCATGATCATCGGCATGGCCTTGGCATGCGGTGAGCGGATATGGATGAAATGGATGTCGAGGCCGTCGATCTCGGTGACGAACATCGGCAGGGTGTTGAGCCGGGCCTCGACCTTGCGCCAGTCATAAGATTGCGCCCAATAGGCCACCAGCGGCTTCAGCCTTGCCAGCGTCACCCCTTGCGAGAAGTCGGACACCGTCTCTTCAGGCCAGCGCGTGGCGCTCAAGCGCCGGCGCAGATCGACGATATCCTCCTCGGCAATGGCAATCTTGAAGGGCCTGATATCGCTCCCGGCTTCCGCCGCGTAGAGCGCGGTGGGGATCAGGCCGACGAGCGCGGCGGCGGCGGCCGATTTGAGCAAACTGCGTCGGGACGTACCGAAATCATGTGAAGGCAAATTGCTCGAGGAAGACGAATTGGTCGAAGACATCTTGTTTGAAGACATGGGGCAACTCCATTCATTTCACGGCAGCCCGGCCGCCGGTGCCCTGTCTTTGGCGATGCCATGTTTGCCCGATATGTCCCCGCGGCCCCCGATCCGCATCCTGCTGTATCCGGCTGGCGTGCCGATACATTGCCATACAGGCGCCGTTCCCAAAGGCCACCCATGCCGGTGGCTGCGATGGCCGATTGTATCACTGTGTATCGAAGGGGAAGGGGCTTACACAGCCTTTCAAATCCAGGCGATGGCGACATAAGGCCGATACAGTGTTGCGGCTTTTTACGGTCACAACTTCAGCAATCGGGAATCATGTCGATGTCGGAACAGATCGATCAATCGCGCCGCGGCCTGCTCGGCACCCTGGCGTTCGGTGCCGTTCTGGCGCAGCTCGGCGCAATCGGTACCGCCAGTGCGCAAGCCAATTCCTCCGCGCCCACCGCCGGCCGCGGCACCCACACGTCCTTCGCCGCGCTCAAGCAGGTCAGGGCCGGTGTGCTCGATGTCGGCTATGCCGAGGCCGGGCCGGCCGATGGCGCGCCCATGCTGCTGCTGCATGGTTGGCCCTATGACATCCACAGCTATGTCGATGTCGCGCCGATCCTGGCGGCCGCCGGCTACCGCGTGATCGTGCCCTATCTGCGCGGCTATGGCAGCACGCGCTTCCTCTCCGCGGATACACCCCGCAACGGCCAGCAGGCGGCGCTGGGCAGCGACATCATCGCGTTCATGGATGCGCTGAAGATCGAGAAGGCCGTCATCGGCGGCTATGACTGGGGCGCCCGCACCGCCAATATCGTCGCTGCCCTCTGGCCCGAGCGCTGCAAGGCGCTGGTCTCGGTCAGCGGCTATCTCATCGGCAGCCAGGAACTGAACAAGGCGCCCCTGCCCCCGAAGGCGGAGCTGCAGTGGTGGTACCAGTATTATTTCGCCACCGATCGGGGCGCGGCCGGCTATGCGAAATATACCCATGATTTCGCCCGGCTGATCTGGGAGCTCGCCTCGCCGCAATGGAAGTTCGATGATGCGATCTTCGACCGTTCGGCGCAGGCCTTCGACAATCCCGACCATGTCGCCGTCTCGATCCATAATTACCGCTGGCGGCTCGGCCTGGCACAGGGCGAAGCCAAATATGACGCGCTGGAAAAGAAGCTCGCCGCCTTGCCGACCATCACCATGCCGACGATCACCATGGAGGGCGATGCCAATGGTGCGCCTCATCCGGAACCGGCGGCCTATGCCAAGCGGTTCTCCGGCCGCTACGAGCATCGCCTGATCAAGGGCGGCATCGGCCACAATTTGCCGCAGGAGGCGCCGCAAGCCTTCGCCCAGGCGATGCTCGACGTTGCCCGTTTCTGAACCAGGCGAAGGAGCTTCCTGATGAAGACCTCAGTGATCATGCCCTTGGCCGGGGCCTGCCTCGCGGCCGCAGTCGTCGCTGCGGCCGGGGCGCTCGCCCAGGACACGGACGTCACCAAGAGCAAACCCAAGCCGGCCTCGCCGATCTATGGCGTCACCATTCCGGACGGCTACCGGCAATGGGAACTGGTCGCCCCGGCCCTGGAACACGAGCCCCTCAACGAACTGCGCACCGTGCTCGGCAACAAGACCGCACTCGACGCCTATCGCGCCGGGACCCTGCCCTTCCCCGACGGGACAGTGCTGGTCAAGCTAGCCTGGAAGCATGTCCAGTCGCCCGAATTCGAATCCGCCTTGGTGCCGGGGCCGGCGACCACGGTGCAGGTGATGGTCAAGGATTCGAAGAAATATGCCGCGACGGGCGGCTGGGGGTTCGGACGCTTCATCGACGGCAAGCCGGTGGACCAGGCCCAGCATGAGACCTGCTTTGCCTGCCATGAGGCGCGCGTGAAGGCGCGTGACTATGTCTTTACCAAGCTGGCGCCCTAAAGCGCCCTGCTCCTGACGATCCGGGAATTCACATGCCGCTTCATCTCATCCTGTTCGCCGTCGCCGCCTTTGCCTGGCGCCTCATCACGCTCGCGATTTCGGCATGGCACGAAAAGGCCTTGAAGAGGGACGGCGCGACCGAATATGGCGCGAAGAACAGCATCTTCCTCGCTGCCTCTCACGTGCTCTACTACATCTGCGCGGTCGTCGAGGCGGCGGCCGGCCTACATGAGCCGAACACGCTGGTGTCTGCCGCGGGCATCGTGATCTATCTCGCCTCCGCCCTCGTCCTCGTCTCGGTGATCCGCTCGCTCGGCGGGCTATGGACGATCAAAATCATCATCAGCCCGCAGCATCGGCGGGTACAGAGCGGCCTGTTCTCGTTCGTGCGGCACCCTAACTACTTTCTGAACATCCTGCCGGAACTCATTGGTTTCGCTCTTGCTCTCAATGCCTATTGGACGCTGATGATCGGCATTCCCCTCTATCTCGTTCCCCTGGTGACCCGCATCCGGCAGGAGGAGGCCGCCATGCGCGCAACCTTCGCCCCCGAGCTGTAGCCAGGCGTTTTCATCCTCCACCCGACACAGGCTGCGGGTGACAACCCGAAGGAAAATCCGATGAAGAACTTCGTGAAGGGGCTGGCCGTCGCCGGCGCCTTGCTGCTGAGCGCGCCCGCACTGGCCGGGAGCGGCAAGCCGACGGTGGTGCTCGTGCATGGCGCCTTTGCCGATGCCTCGAGCTGGAACGGCGTGATCCAGCGCCTCGAAAAGGACGGCTACCCCGTCGTCGCCGCGGCCAATCCGCTGCGCAGCGTGCGCGGGGATGCGGATTCCGTGGCCAGCGTGATCGACAGCATCAAGACGCCGGTGGTCCTGGTCGGCCACTCCTATGGCGGTTCGGTCATCAGCGAGGCTGCCACCGGAAAAGCCAATGTCCAGGCCCTCGTCTATGTCGCGGCCTTTGCGCCCGATGCCGGCGAGACCGCCATCGGCCTCACCGGCAAGTTCCCCGGCTCGACACTCGGGCCAACATTGGCCCCGCCAGTGCCACTGTCCGGTGGCGACAAGGATCTCTATATCCAGCAGGCCAAATTCCCCGATCAGTTCGCCGCCGATGTCCCCAAGCCCGAGGCCAGGCTGATGGCCGCCACGCAGCGCCCGATCGCCGAAGCCGCCCTCGGCGAGGCCTCGACCGAGCCGGCCTGGAAGACGGTCCCCTCCTGGTTCGTCTATGGCGACAAGGACCGCAACATCCCGCCGCAGGCCCTGGCCTTCATGGCGGAACGGGCCCATTCCAAGCAGACCGTGGTGGTCAAGGGTGCCTCGCATGTGGTGATGGTCTCGAACCCGGCAGTCGTCGCCAAGCTGATCGAGACGGCGGCCCAGGCTTCGCCGGCCAAATAAATGGCTGATGCCGGCCAAGGCTTCGGGCACCAAGGCGGTCCCGGAGCTTGGCCCGATGCCAGGACTCTCGACAGAAGGAAGCCGTCCGGACTTCGAAGCCGGGCGGCTTCATCCAAGACAGGATTCGTCGATTTTTACGGAAAACCCGCCGCGCGCCGCGCGGAGGGAGCGCCCCCCGCCGAATATCGATGCCGGCAGCAAATGAATGAGAGACGAGCTGTTCGCCCCCTCTGCCTGCTCCTCAATTGTCCCGCGCGGCCGTGACGACCCGTTCGAGGAACTCGACCAGCTGCGGTTCGAACCGTTCGCCGAGAAGACACAGGCAGTCATGGCGGTCGTAGATGATCGCATAGCCGCGCTCTTCGAGAAACGCGCCGATCGCCTGCGAGGCGTCGGCCGAGAGCGCCACGTGCTCGAACAGGATCGCGGAAGGGCGGTGACGGTCGAAATCGAAGGTGCGCAAGACGATGTCGTCGCAGCCTTCGACATCGACCACCAGCAAATCCGCCGTCTCGAATCCGGTTTCCCGGCAAAGCGAATCGAGCCGGCGCGTGGCGACCGGCACGGTCTCGATCATGCCGGGCAGATCATCGTATTTGAGCTCGTGCATCATGATCGTCGGCAATGAGAAGCTGCTCAGCACGTCCTCACCGCGAACGATGTGGAAGTCTCGCCTGCCCTCCTCGGACCAGATTGCCTCGCCGCGAAAGACCAGCCCGGGGCATGCGTCGTAATGGGCACGCAGCCTTTCCATCGCAGCCGGTACGGGCTCGACCAGCAATCCGCGCCAGCCTCCCTGGATGACATGCCGGCTGATGGGATCGCCGCGCACGCCGTCATTGGCACCGACCTGCACGAAGGTGACCGGCGCCGCATCGGGCTTGATCCTGGAGAGCACGTAGTCGACGATCTCGGCGAAGATGTACTTCGTGTTGCGCGGCTCCTTCTTGCAGAACACCGAACTCGAAAGGCCGGCAACGCCGGGATAGACAGGTCGGTTCATCGCAATTCGTCACTTTCTTTCATCGTGGTGAGGCGGCATGCCACTCCGCAAGGACATGGCCCTTCGGGTGCGACGGCTTGTCGGATGCCGGCGGCCGATGCGAGGCTGGACGAAGACCATGCCTCCGCCACCCCACGATCGCCCGGGTGGTGGGGCACCATAGGAAATCGAGGCAGAGATTGCCAGGGTAGCGCCGATCCTTGGCTCGGCCGATCCTTGCCTTAGCCGATCCTTGGCTTGACGGCGAAGGTCGTGCCCCCTGCAACGGCGGCTCTTTGCTATCGTGAAACCGAGGCTGGCCCCGGGAATTTCACATTGCAACAGGATTGCCGCGCTTGAGAGGCTCGGGACATGCACGCCACAGCAAGCCATACAAAAGGAGCTGAGCATGGTTCGTGAAAGCGAAATCAGGCAGAATGAGGTAGCGGTTACCCCTCCCGAGCCGACGGATGCGGGGCTGGTCTTCATTGGCCTGATACGGACGCCATGGACGTCCAGACTGATGGCGCCGCGGCAGGGGCGATCCGACGGACCGGTCTGCCGTATCGAGATCTTCGAGCCCTGGCAGGCAGCATTGGATGGCATCGAGCGTTTCGAGCGCCTGGAGGTGTTGTACTGGCTGCATCTGTCGCGGCGCGACCTCGTCCGTCAGAGCCCGGCCGACAACGGCACCACCTATGGCACCTTCGCACTCCGCTCGCCGGTCCGCCCGAACCCGATCGGCACCTCGATCGCGACGCTGGTGGCTCTCGAAGGATCGACCCTGCTGGTCCGCGGGCTCGATTGTCTCGACGGCACCCCGTTGCTGGACCTCAAGCCCGACCGCACCCTGTTCAAACCGATCGCACCGGAGCAGCCCGGCGATCGGGAGACGCAGGCCTGACATGGTCCCCTCATCTTCCTGTCCCGCAGCACTGCAAGCGGGAAGCATGCCGTCAGGGCCATAGCTTTTCGCGTACCCATCCCGTCGCTCCGTGCCGGTAGTGCAGGCGTCGATGCCGACGTTCAGTATCGCCTTGCCAGAACTCCACTTCGCGCGGGGCTACGATGAACAGGCTCCAATGCGGCGCAACCAGATCCGGCCCTTGTCGCAGGCGCTCCCGCTGCAGTTCGAGCGCCTCCTCCAGCTCCCGTGGGGATGCCAGCCTCTCGCTTTGCCTGGCCGTGAGCGCAATCGCCCGCGCGCCCGGCGGACGGGCGAGAAAGTCGGCGTCGCGCTCATGCATGTCCGCTCGCCGGACCATGCCGCGAATGCGCACCTGGCGTCCGAGCCGCGTCCAATAGAAGGTCAGGGCCACCTGGGGGTTGAGCGCCATCTGGCGCCCCTTCGGGCCCTGGTCGGTTGATGCGAAATGCCAACCGCGATGATCGAGATGCTTGAGGATGAGGATCCGCGCATCCGGCGCCCCCTGCTCGTCGACGGTCGAGAGCACCATGGCATGCGGTTCTTCCACCCCGGCCTGCACCGCGTCGCGGAACCAGGAGGAAAACAAAAGCTGCGGATCGTCCGGCACCTCCTCCATGTCGAAGGTCGGTAGAGGACCGGCCAGCGACTTCAGGGCGCGTAATTCGTCCTTCATCATCGCACCTCACGGTCTCGATACGATCAATCGCAAGGATCCCTCGAAGAAGGGTTGGTGGCGCAGTCCACCGTAACGATCGTCCCAGGTGCCATCCTCGAGATCGCGGCTGAGATCGGCCACGAAGCGCGCCCCGACGGCAGGATCGACGAAACTCCAGGCCGAGTTGGCAAGCCGCGCACCGGACTCGAGCAGACGCTCCGGCCTGCCGTAATAGGCTTCGCCGAACCCGTCGATGCAGTTGAGCGGGATGGGTACGGGCCGGATCTCGACATGCCCTGCGAGCGCATCGGCAATGGCCGCCATGGCCGGATAGCGGCGTGCCTCGACGGCGATCATCTCCGGGGCATAGGCATGCAGCCAGCAGCGTTCCAGCGCATCGGGATCGCAACTGAGAACCACCACCGGCCCACGCGTAACCCGGCGCATCTCCCTCAGCCCCTGCCCGAGATTCGCCCATTGATGCACCGTGAATGTCGCCATACCGGCATCGAAGCTGCGGTCGGGGAACGGCAGGCGTTCGGCCGTCGCGTCGATTGCAGGCGACAGATGAACCGGCCGCTGTGCCCGCATCGAGACGGAGGGCTCGACCGCCGTCACCTTGCGATCGACCGGTTCATAGGACCCGGCGCCAGCGCCGACATTGAGCACGGTTGCCGCATCGCCCAAGGCCTCCAGGATGAATTGCGCCATGTAGGGATCCGGCTGGCGGTAGGTCCTGTAGCCGCTGCCGATCACGCCGTAATCCGCGTCACCGGCGCTGCCGTCCCCGTGTCTGCCGTGCATGTCCTGTCTCCTGCGCTGGCTTGGAACAAGGCGGGGCATCTGCTTGCCGACCGTCCTTCTTTGTTCTAAAATGGAAAATTATATCGACCGGGAGATAGAAAACCCTATGATTTACAGAATGAAAATCGATATGATCGAACATTCATTGTTCGGAAATTGCACATGGCAAGGCATATCCCCTCGCTGAACGCGTTGCGAGCCTTCGAGGCGGCAGGCCGACACGGCCTGATGACGCGCGCGGCCGAGGAACTCAACGTCACGCACAGCGCCGTCAGCCGCCAGATCCAGCATCTGGAGCAGGTTCTCGGCGTAGCGCTTTTCGAGGGCCCGAAGAACAGGCTGCGCCTGACCGATGCGGGTTCGACCCTGCTGGCCGGGCTGGTGAAGGCGTTCGACCAGATCGACATCTCGGTTCGCTCGGTGGCCGATATCGAGCAAGGGGCGCTGGACGTATCCTGCCCCGGCACCTTCACCATGCGCTGGCTCATTCCGCGGCTCTACCGCTTCCAGGCCGAGTTTCCCGAGATCGAAGTGCGCCTGACCGCCTCGTCCCGTCCCGTCGATTTCAGCAGGGACGGCTTCGACGTCGCCATACGTGTGGGCGCACCGCCATGGCCTGAGCGAGCTGACGTCATCGGCCTGTTTCCCGAGCAGACCGGCCCGGTGCTCTCTCCATCCTTGGCAGCCGCGTCGTCCGGCGATCTTGGCGGCGTACCCCAGCTCCACACGCGAACCCGCCTGCGGGCGTGGGACGACTGGCATGCGCGCTCCGTACAGTCGATCGATGCGGGGCCGCGTGTCGAGTACGAGCATTTCTATTTCATGCTGGAGGCTGCCAGGGCCGGCCTCGGCGTCTGCGTCGCGCCATGGCCCTATGTCAGCGAAGACATCCATTCCGGCCGCCTGCAGGCACCGATGGGGTTCCTCGACAGTGGCCACGACTATGTCGCCCTTCGCCGGGCGAGGCGCAATCGCAAGTCCAGCCTGTTTTGCGACTGGCTTCGCGCCGAAGCCGTCGACTTTCTGAAATCCGACCCGCCGGCGCTGGCCGGCTGAACAGCCGCAGTCGCGAGCCCCGTGCGGCGGCGCAAACCGCCAAGACGGCAAGGCATCGAGCCGCCCACGGAACGGAACGGCGTCCGGGACGAAAGAGCCTCGATAAGATGACGCCAGCAGCCCGCAACTATGGCTTAATTCGCTTCTCCCCTGTCCGACTTCGGAGAAGTTGCAATGGCTGCCATCGATCCCGTGACCGCCGGCGCCGTCCTGCTGGCAACCGCCGCCACGGATGCGGTCTATGTCATGTTCACCGCTGCGGTGGTGGCACGCAAGCGCGTTCCCGCCGCGACCTGGAGCAGCGTCTGGTATCTGCTGTCGTCCTATGCCGTCATCAGCTACACCGAGAACTGGGTCTATGTCGCCTTTGCAGCGTTGGGGTCGTGGCTCGGTGCCTACGCCTCGATCACCTTCTTGCACCGCCCGCCCGGCGGACCGCCGATCGGCGCGGCGCCAGACTAGGCCGCAGCAACCTTGCAGATCCGGCAACAGGCCATGCGAGAACCATGCGCCTTGCCGATACATGCCGCATGCGTCTCTGGTCGGGTCCAGAAACTGTATGGCCCGCCTCGGCCATACAGATTGGCGCAATTTGCATGGGACCGTTCCTGTGCACCCCAATGGTGCGTCTGTATGAGGCTGTCTTCGAGCGGCACGAACGGGTTGCTCCCACGGGCGCCAAGCCTCGCGCCCCTGACGCCTGCCCACGATCCCGACCCATGGCGGTCCAATCCCGGGAGACGCCACCTCATGAAGACGTCGTCCCCTCGCCAAGAGCCGACCAACGGGCCGACCATTCGGATCGGTGCCCTGGCTCCGCTCACCCGGCCTGGCTGGGTCGAGGCAGGCCGACATCTGCTCGCCGGGCTCGAATTGGCCGTTGGCGAGGTCAATGACGCCGGCGGCATCGGCGGAAGAGTGCTCGAACTGCTGGTCCGGGACACGGCCGCCGACCCACGAAGAGCCGTGGCAGCGGTCGATGAATTGAATCACTTGGGCGTGGCCGCCCTGGTGGGGGAATATCACAGCGTCGTTGCCCGCGCGGTGGCCGGCAGAGCCGATGCCCTTGGCCTGCCGTTCCTCTGCTCTTCGGCAGTTCTCGACGCGCTTGCCGAACAGCCGACAAACTGGGTCGCGCGCCTCGCCCCGGCTCAGTCCCATGGCTGGCAAGCCTACGCCGACTTCCTCCTTGATGCGGGCCATGGCCATATTGCCGCAGCGACCCAGCCGAGCGTCTACTGGGCATCCGGCGTCCGCCTGCTGCGGGATTACCTTGCCTCACACGGCGGCACCGTCATCGAACTCGACATGACCTCGCTCACCCCCGTGGCGATGTGCGACGAACTCGTCGGCCTTGGCATAACGGCCCTGCTTCTGCTGGTCGGGTACCCCGAGCCGGCCCTGGCGATCATCGAGGCCGTCCGCCGCGATCACCGGCTCGCCGGGATGATGATCGGTGCCCCGGCCGGGCAGCCGGAGTTCGCTGAATGGGCGAGGTTGCTCGGCGCCGATGGCACGGCCATCCCGTTCCTGCGCTATCTGCCCGGGCGTCTCGGGCCTCTCGGCACCCGCATCGAGATGCTCCTGCGCGAACGTCTGGCCGAACTTCCCTCCTTCGTCGCCTTCGAAGGCTACGACACCATCGCCGTCGTCGCTGCCGCCCTGCACGCTCACGGCACGGATCGGGCGCGCATTGCCGAATCCTGGCCCCAACTGGCCGTTACAGGCACCCGTGGCGAGATCCGGTTCTCCCGCATGCCGGGCATCGGTGTCTGGCAATGGGCCTGGCCACCCGTCCAGGTCGTCGATCGAGATCCGGCCGAGCCGGATCGGTTTCGGGCCCTCAACCTTCGGTGAGAAAGCCAGAAAGGCCCGATCGAGGCCTTTTCTTTCCAATCTCTTTTGTTTCGAAGTGCCTTTGCGATTCGACGCCGCCGCGCGGATAGCGGCCTCCTCAGATCGGATTTGCCGTGGAGCGGTCGTCAAGCCATTCTGCGGCATTCTGTTCGACATCCGAGGTCATCCCCTTCATGCCGATCCTGATCCTCCGTCTCGCCACCGCATGGGCCAGCGTCGCCGCCTTCCAGTTCCTGGCAGATCCCCTGCTGGGACAGCTCGACATGCCACTGGTCGCGGTGGCGGTCTTCGCGTGGCTCCTGGCCGTGATCATGTGGACGGCGTTCGGCGTCGTACATGAGGCGGAGGTGCTCGCGCACCGCCTCGGCGAGCCCTACGGCACGCTGATCCTCACGCTCGCGATCGTCATCATCGAGGTGGCACTGATCTCAGCCGTGATGCTGGGCGCCAAGGGAGCACCGACGCTCGGGCGCGACACCATGTTCGCCGTGCTGATGATCGTCCTCAACGGGGTGGTCGGATTGGGCCTTCTGCTCGGCGGCATGAAGCACTTCGCCCAGCGCTACAATCTGAAGGGTGCCTCGTCCTATCTCGCCATCATCATTCCACTGGCCGTCATCCCGCTGATCCTGCCGAATTTCACCACCTCCGTCAGCGACGGCTCGCTGACGCGCTTTCAGGCGATCAGCTTCTCGATCTTCACGCTCCTGCTCTACGGTGCCTTCCTGGTACTCCAGACCGGCCGCCATGCCGAGTTCTATCGTGAGCCGTCCAGCGACGCGCCTCCGGCACAGGAGGAGGACGCGGAAATCGAGGAGGCAGCGGCGGGCGGCCCGATCGCAATGCCTCTCCTCCTGCTCCTGCTGAACATCCTGCCCATCGTCCTCCTGGCGAAGAGCCTGGCCAAGGTGCTCGACTTCGGCATCGCCCGGCTCGGCGCGCCGACGGCGCTCGGCGGCATTCTGATCGCCATGATCGTGTTCACACCGGAATGCATCACGGCTTTGCGGGCCATCACCGCCAATCAGTTGCAGCGGGCCATCAATCTGTGTCTCGGTGCAGCCGCCTCGACGCTGGGTCTCACCGTGCCGGCCATTCTCCTGATCGGCCTCCTGACCGGGCAGAATGTGGTACTCGGGCTCTCGGCGACCAACATGATCTTGCTGGCGATGACGCTCGTATTGTCGACGCTCACCTTCACGGGCACCAGGACGACGATGCTGGAAGGCGCCGTGCATCTGGGCGTGTTCTTCGTCTTCCTGGTCCTGGTCTTCAGCCCGTGAGAAACATGCCGCTCGATGTCGCAGGTCAATCTCCCGCTCTCGCGACAAGGCGGGACCAGGCCAGCATTCCCAGGATCATTGCGGCGACGAACAGCAACACGACCGGCCTCGCCGTCGACAGCGCCGCGATCGCTGGTCCCGGGCAAAATCCGGCAAGGCCCCAGCCTACGCCGAAGAGCAAGGCGCCGAGGAGAAGCGGCCGATCGATCCTGGTCTTGGCAGGAAGATGGAAGCGCTCGTCGAGCCAGGGACGAGACAGGCGACGCTGCAGGAAAACACCGGGAATGGCGACCAGCACCGCGCCTGCAAGGACGAAGACCAGGCTCGGATCCCAATGGCCACTGGCAACGTCCAGGAAGCCGAGCACGCGGGCGGGATCGATCATGCCCGATATCGCAAGCCCCAGTCCGAAAATCATGCCGGCCAGCAGCGATACGGCCGGCCGGAACAGGTTGCCGTCCGTCATCGCACCAGCTCCAGCAAGGATGCCGTGAGCAAGCCGCCGCCCAGGAACATGGCGGTTGCCGCAATCGAGCGCCGTGAAAAACGGGCGAGGCCGATAATGCCGTGCCCGGACGTGCAGCCCGATCCCATCCGCGTGCCAAAGCCGACCAACAGGCCTGCCAGCACGACCAGCGGCCAGGGCGTGGATACGGTCATGGCAGGCAGAGATCCACTGGAGACGGCAAGGACGATCGGGCCGAGCACCAGCCCGACGACAAAGGCGCCATTGTCGACAACGCGCTGGCCTGCCAGAAGGCGACCGGCAATGCCGCTGATGCCTGCCACCCTGCCATTGGCAAGCAGAAGGAGCACGGCGGCCGCTCCGATCAGCATTCCGCCGAACAATGCATTCCAATAAGCCGCCATGGCGTCCTTCCGGCCTGATCGGGCATGGCGCAGCCTTCCGGTCCAGGCCACCTCGCCCCGCTCCTCGTCAATTCGGCGAGCATAGGTTCGCAGATCCTAACATTCGCCTTCGCGGGCCGGAGACGCCGCCACGGCCAGCCGGCCCGATCAATGCGCCATCAGAACGGGGAGTTCCGCTGTGTCGAGCACATGCTGGGTCAAGCCGCCGAGGAAGGCCTGGCGCAGGCGGCTATGGGTATAGGCGCCCATGACCAGCAGCGTCGCGCCAGCCCGGTCGCAGGCTGCCAGGATCTTTTCGCCATCGCTTCCGGCGAGATCCGGCACCAACCCCGCCTTCTCCACGATCACGCCGTGCCAGTGCAGATAGTCGGCCAGATCCGCGATGCCGGTCTGCCGGTCCGCTTCGGAGGGAATGGTGATGATCGAGATGCGTTCCGCCTCATGCAGCAATGAGACGGACTGGCCGACGGCACGCGCCCCTTCCAGGCTGCCGTTCCAGGCGATCACGACATGCCGGAGCAGATTGTCCGGCAGGCGCTCCCCCAGCATCAGGGTCGGTCGCCCCGAAGAGAACACCGCCGCGTCGAACGCCGCTGCATCGAAGGGCCCGCCTTTGGTCGGGTTGTCGACGATGATGAGGTCATTGACGCGGCCGTTGAGCGCCACGAGCGTCTCGACGTCGCCCCCCCTTTCGGTCCAGGAGGCGAAGGTGGCATCGAGCCGGCGATTGGGCTGCAGCTCGACCCGACTGCTGGAACACCAGCGTTCGAATGCCTGCCTGCCAGCCGCGGCCAGAGCCTTGGCCTCGCAGGAAGCATTGCATTGGGGCGGGACACCGCCTGCGCCGACCAGAAGAACGGGCGGAGCCACGATCTCCAGGTCCGGCCTGACATAGAGTGCGTTGATATGGGCATGCGTGCGCCTGGCGAGCCCCAATGCGGCCGCCAGACGACGCTCGGGCCGGATGCCCGGGCCGGTGGGAACCAGAATGCAGCGAAGTGGCACGGCGGATCTCCTTGGATGACACTCTTGTTCTAGGCTCGGCGTTTCCCCCGACATTGAGCTGCATCAAGGCCAGTCAAATGCGCTCTCGAATAGGTTGGCCTGCCGCCCGCGCAGGACCGATGGACACTCTGGTCGTGCCGGGGCTCCAAGCCGGGAACATCCCGGGCCGGCAATTGATTTACCAAAAGAGTCAGATGCGGCGGGTCCCGCCTTCTGCGCTCTGACACCAGGCGTCCTCACCGGCAGATCATACTCGGTCGACGTTGCTTCCATCTCGATCGCACTCGCCAGAGTGGCGGCCAAAGGAAAGTCTTTCGATGAACGGCATCCTTCTCACCTGCAATCCCGGCTCCTCCACCATCAAGCTCGGGCTGTTCAAGCGCGAGGACAGGAAGCTCGAACGCCTGGGCATGGGCATCATCGACCTTCGCCGCAAGCCGCTCGGTCTCCACATCGCGGAGGGTCCCGAGGTCGTCGACATTCCCTTGAAGGCCTCAGCCACCGAGGACTTCCACGACGTCATCGACGAGACCCTCGACCTGTTGAGCAGACATTTTTCTCTCGACGAATTGGTGGCCGTCTGCCACCGCGTCGTCCATGGCGGCGACGTCTTCTCGCGGGCCGCCCTGATCGACGATGCGACCTTGAGCGCCATCGAGGACCTGGTTCCCCTCGCTCCGCTGCACCAGCCCCAAAGTGTGCGGCTGATCCGGGCCGTCCGGCACCTCCGCCCCCACCTGGTGCAGACCGCCTCCTTCGATACCGCCTTCCATCATGCCCAGGCCGATATCGTCCGTCGCTTCGCGCTGCCTCGCGATCTCTTCGACCAGGGCATCAAGCGCTACGGCTTCCACGGCCTGTCCTATCAATTCATCGCCGGCAGGCTGAGAGAAATCGCACCACGCCTGGCCACTGGACGGGTGGTGGTCGCCCATCTGGGCAGCGGCGCAAGCCTGTGCGCACTCGCCAACGGGGTCAGCCGCGATACCTCGATGGGGTTCTCGACCCTGGACGGCATTCCCATGGCCACGCGCTGCGGCGCCCTGGATCCCGGCGTCCCGCTCCATCTCATGAAGCAGCGCGGCTATTCGCCCGAGGCTCTCGAAGATCTGCTCTATCACCGCTCCGGCCTGCTCGGGATCTCGGGGTTGAGCGCCGATACCCGCGACCTCCTGGCCAGCGATGCAGCCGAGGCGGCCGAAGCCATCGACCTGTTCTGCCTGCGGATCGCCCGGGAAATCGCGGCACTGGCGACAACCGTCGGCGGGTTGGATGCACTGGTCTTCACGGCCGGCATCGGCGAGAACCAGCCCCTCATCCGAGAGAAGGTCTGCGGCCACCTCGCCTGGCTCGGCCTCGATCTCGACTTCGAGGCCAATAGCGAGAATGCACGCCGGATCAGCGCCGATACCAGCGAGATATGCGCCCTGGTGATGGCGACCAACGAGGAACAGGTCATAGCCGAGGAGGCGCTCGGGCTTCTCGCCAAACTCGACGGTGAATAGGCGTTCGCGCTAACGCATGCTCGCCAGATAACCGGCGGCTCCTCCCGCCGCCACGGCAAGCAGGCTGATCGCGCCGAAAGGCAGGGCGCAACGCCATCCCCCTGCATAGGCGGCCATGCCCACCTTTGCCAAGGCATTCACGGCGACAGCCAGGCCGATGGCCAAGGCGGCGGAACCGAGGCCAAGATCGGCAAGGCTCATGCGGGCGATCGAAACGGTGACCGCATCGACATCCGCCAAACCCGACACCGCCGCGAGCATCATGACGCCCGCTCCTCCATAGGCCTGCTGCAGCAATTTGCCTGCCACCAGGACGACAGCCATGAAGGCTGCCAGCTTGAGTGCCGAACCGAGTTCGAGCGGATTGGAAAGCTCCAGCTTCGGGGCCTCGTGGTCCACACGCCTGATGGCCAGAACGCAGGCGCCGATCGCCTGCGTCACCGCCGCAGCCAGGGCCGGAAAGGCCAGGCTGGCGAGCAGGCCCGGATTGAGAAGGGCAGCGATGAGGCCGACACGCAGCACCATGATGGCGCCCGCCGACAGCATGCCCGCAACCAGGATCGACCAGGATTGCGGATGGGTTCCGGCCATACGGGCCAGAGCCATCGTGGTCGCGGTGGAGGACGACAGGCCCCCGGCCAGGGAGGCCAGAATGACGCCGAGCCTGTCGCCGAACAGGCGGATGGCGACATATCCGCCGAAGGAAATCCCGGCGATCAGGATCGCAAACAACCAGAGCTGCCACGGATTGAGGGTCTGCCACGGGTCGACGGTTCGATCCGGCAGGATGGGCAACAGCACGCAGGACATGGCGAGCAGCACCAGCACGGCCTTGATCTCCGGCCAGGTCAGTCCGCGCACCCACCCGTGCAACTGTTCCCGCAAGGCGAGCAGGATCGTCATTGCCACCCCGCCGGCGGCAGCAATCTGGATCTCACCGGTCAGCGCATAGGCGCCGAGGAGGAAGGTGAGCAATCCCGCCACCAGCGAGGTCGCCGAAAAATTGCCCTCGGCCTTCGCCTCCAGCCAATGAAACGTCGTCAGGGCACCCGCGAACCCCAGGAACACGAAGCCGAGGATCACCGGACCGACCGCATGGGACAGGGCGCCGGCGACGCCTCCGGTGAGTCCGGCAAGCGCGAATGTACGAAGCCCGGCGACCCGTTGGTGATCCTCCTCCTCGCGGGTCCGCCAGCCCCTTTCCAGGCCCACGAGCAGGCCAATGCCGAGGGCGACCGCAAGGCGGGCAAGGATCTCGGTCTGGCTCATGCCGATCTTGCCCTGCCGGGCAGCTTTCCGCCCGGATCAGTCTGTGCGGGACTTGCCATTCGCGCATCTGAGCGCCAGGCACGACAGGGCTTCATCTTCGACATCCTTGCGCGGCAACGTGGCATCGAGACGATGCCACGAAATACGCCCCAGATCATAGTCCGCCTGTTTGCGCACCACGTTGACATCGGCATCGGAGGCGTCGTTCGCCCGGCTGGCTACGCGCTGCTCCATGACGGGCAGCGGCGCGTGCAGCCAGAAACCGGTGAAGCCGACGCCGGCACGCAGCGCTATGCCCTCCGCGACGTGCCTCTGGGGCAAATTCGCATAGACGGCATCCAGGATGACGCTGCAGTCCGCAGCCAGGACAACATCCGCCTTGCGGCTGAGCGTGTCATAGACGGCGGTGCTGGAAGACGGCGTATAGGTCGAGGATGGCAGCTTCTGTGTCTGCTCGATGCCGGCAAGGCGCTTGCGCTCGATGTCGCTGCGCAGGACGACGGCACCGGGCGCTCTGCCCAGGAACGGGGCCAATGCCAGCGCCAATGTGGTCTTGCCCGTGCCCGACAGGCCGCCGATCGCCACCAGCCGTGGCGGCAGCTTGACCAGGAAACGACGCGCGAGCTCGAAGTAGCGCCGGGCTTCCAGCCGGCTTGCCTCGGCCTCCGACGGTGCCTGGACCATTGCCGCTGCAGCTGCGATCTTGGCCCGCAAGGCTGCCCTGATGGACAGGAAGAGAGGCAAGGCTGCAAGGCCGGCCAGATGAGCTTCGGACGCTTCCCACAAATAACGGTTGAGCACCACATTGGCATGGCGATGCAGCCCGCGATCCCAGAGGTCCATCAGCAGGAACGCCAGGTCGTACAGCACGTCGCAGGTCGCGATCGCCTCATCGAATTCGATGGCGTCGAACAAGGTGGCCCGCCCGTCGATGACGGCGATGTTGCGCAGATGCAGATCCCCATGGCAGCGCCTGACGAAACCAGCCTTGCTGCGTTCGATCAGGAGATCGAAGCAATCGCGATAAGCCCGGCTGGCCGCCTCGGTCAGGACCTCGATTTCCTGCAGCGGAAACAAGGTCGGGCTTTCGCGAAATGCCTCGTCATTCTGCCGGATGTAGCGTTCCAGGCTCCGGGCAGCCTCCAGGCCATCTCGGATCGGGGCCTGTTCATGGGAAGCAAGCACGGCCGCGACGATCTCGGCCAGGAGGCTCTCGCTGATTGCGTTTCGGTCGGCGAGCCGGTCGAGCGTGCCGGTTTCGTCGAAGCGTCTCATCCGCACGACCCAGTCGACGGCCTCCCCTTCGCCGTGCAACTGCAGCCCGTCGCCGGACCTGGTGATCGGGACGGCGTCGAGATAGATCTGCGGCGCATAGGCGCTGTTGACCTCGACCTCCCGCTGGCAGGCCCATTCCCGGCGTTCCACCGTCGACAGATCCATGAACGGAAAGCGAACGGCTCGCTTGAGCTTGTAGACACGGTCTCCCGCCAGGAAGACGATCGCACCGTGGGTGTCGATGCGTTCTACCGGCTCGGTTCTGCCATGCGTGCTGGGTGAAAGCAGAAAACCGATCACCTCACCTTGGTCGGCAACGGCATGAGAGGTCGCGGGAGAAGGTTTTCTCAAGGTTGTGGACGTTGCCATGGTTACCCCCCTTCAACGATGCCGGGTCGATACATGGCTCCATTGAAGGGCTTCACGGTGCGAGCGAATTGATCCAGCGCAAGATTGTCCAATTTGGCGTCTGGGAAGGCAGCCGATTCACCCAAAAGGAAATCGCCGGCCGGGCCTTTGTCGAAAACCAACCGATCGCCACCCGAAATGGGCCCGTAACTGCTCCCCATTTTGAACAATTCTTCTTGAAAGATCGCCTCCGCCTCCCTCTATAGAGGAAATCTCTCGCGGAGGCCGGATGTGGTCGCACCATTGCAGGATGGGTCTGTTCCAGGCCAGGAGGATCGCGCGATCCGGACCGGCCTCGACTGCACGGGCATCGGCACCTGGATCTTCGACATCGCCTCCCGGACGGTGAACATATCGGACACGGCGCGGGCCCTTTTCGGATATCGCACCGGGCAGACCCTCGACTATCGCACTTTCCTCGCCTTGCTGGACCCGGCCGACATCGATGCGGCGACGGCGGCTCTGGACGCGTCGATTGCTTCGGGCACGGCCTTCGACATTTCCTGCCGCGTCCGCGCCCAGGACAGTCCCGGTCGCTGGCTGCGCCTTCGGGGCGGTGTCCAGCAGGGCGAAGACGGCAGGGCAATTTGCCTGGGCGGCATCCTCATCGACATCGACGAGGAAAAGCGTCTCGAAGAGGCCTTGCGTACGCGCGAGGAGCATCTGCGCTCCATCCTGGAGACGGTTCCCGATGCGATGGTGGTCATCGACGAGGCCGGGATCATGCAGTATTTCAGCCGTGCCGCGGAGAGGCTGTTCGGATATGCCGGATCGACGGCGATCGGCCAGAATGTCAGCATCCTGATGCCGGAGCCGGACCGCTCGCGCCACGACGACTACCTGCATCGTTATCAGCATACCGGGAACCGCCACATCATCGGCATCGGCCGCATCGTCACCGGCAAGCGCGAGGACGGCTCCACCTTCCCGATGCACTTGTCGGTGGGCGAAATGCAGTCGGGCGGGCGCCGCTACTTCACCGGGTTCGTACGGGACCTGACGGAATATCAGCAGACGCAGGCCCGCCTGTCCGAACTGCAATCGGAACTCGTGCATATGTCACGGCTGAGCGCCATGGGTGAGATGGCCTCCGCCCTGGCGCATGAACTCAACCAGCCCCTGGCGGCGATCAGCAATTACCTGAAGGGTTCGCGGCGCCTGCTGAGCGCCTCCAACCTCGAAGGTCTCGACAGGGTCGAAACCGCGCTCGATCAGGCAGCGGAGCAGGCCTTGCGGGCTGGGCAGATCATCCGGCGCCTGCGCAGCTTCGTGACGAGAAGCGAGAGCGAGAAACGCATCGAGAGTATCGCCAAGCTCGTCGAGGAGGCAGGCGCGCTCGGCCTGGTCGGCGCCCGCGAACAGGGAATTGTCCTGCGTTTCGACCTGGATCCCGCCTGCGACCTCGTCCTGGCGGACCGCGTCCAGATCCAGCAGGTCCTGGTGAACCTCTTCCGCAATGCGCTCGAAGCCATGCAGGGCTCCCCGCGGCGTGAACTGACCGTTGCCAATGCCCCGTTCGGCGACGACATGATACGCATTCGCGTCGAAGATACCGGCCATGGTTTTGCCGAGGACGTCCGCTCGAGCCTGTTCCAGCCCTTCTTCACCACCAAGCAGACCGGAATGGGCGTCGGCCTTTCCATCAGCCGCTCCATCATCGAAGCCCATGGCGGAAAGATGTGGGCCGAGACCAATCAGGCCGGCGGCGCCACCTTCCAGTTCACCTTGCCGCTCGGCACCCTTGCCGACTCCCAGAACTTGTCCGAGACTTCTTCCGATGCCTAACAATGCCAGGGTCTTTATCATCGACGATGACGCGGCTGTACGGGATTCGCTGGCGTTCCTCCTGTCGACCTCCGGCTTTGCCGTCACCGCTTTCGAGACAGCCGAGCACTTTCTCGAGGCCCTGCCCCGGCTCGGCTTCGGCTGCGTCGTCACCGATATTCGCATGCCCCAGATCGACGGCATCGAGCTGCTCAAGCGTTTGAAGGCAACAGCTGCCGATCTGCCGGTGATCGTCATGACCGGCCATGGCGATGTTCCCCTCGCGGTCGAGGCCATGAAACTCGGCGCACTGGATTTCATGGAAAAGCCTTTCGAGGACGAACGTCTCATCAATGTCCTGCAGGCGGCGTTCGAACAAAGCAGCAAGGCGACCAAGGTCGCTGCGGATGCAAGCGAACTGGCAGCCCGCCTCGCCTCTCTCAGTCCGCGCGAGCGACAGGTCATGAACGGCCTGGTTGCGGGCCTCTCCAACAAGGCGATCGCCAAAGAGTATGATATCAGCCCGCGCACGGTGGAGGTCTACCGCGCCAATGTCATGATGAAGATGCATGCCGGCAGCATCTCGGAACTGGTCAGGCAGGCGATACGCAGCGGTGCCCTGATCGATTGATCGCCTGCGTATCGCAATAGCTCCGCCGCGCATCAGACCGGCGCCATGGCCGGACCTTGAGCTGCATCAATTCCGCACCGGGAACACCGGCATATGCTCCCTCTTTGCACCGTCCCGTCCGGGCCCCTGCGGTGCCGGGAACCGCCATGACGTCCTCTCAGCCTCTCTTCGTAATTGCCGTCATCGATGACGACCGCGACGTGCTCGGCTCGCTCCGCTTCCTCCTGGAAGCAGAGGACTTCACGGTGCGAACCTATTCGAGCGGCGTCGACTGCCTGTCGCAAATGGCCTCCTTTGCGCCCGACTGCTTCGTCATCGACTACAAGATGGCGGAGATGGACGGTCTCGAGCTCGCCCTGCATCTGCGCGAGAGAGGACAAAGCGGGCCCGTGGTGCTGATCACCGGCTATCCCGATGAGACGATCGAGCACAAGGCGCACCGTGCCGGCATCCAGCACGTCGTGCTCAAGCCTCATATCGCCGAAAGCCTGGTCGCCAATGTCCGCGCGGCCATCGCCGACAGGAGCTTCCCCGACGACATCCGGTAAAGCCCTTAGGGGTCCTTCCCTAGGGATTCGACCGAAATATTCGCGAGCCTCGTTCGGGCCTACGACTTGGCCATCCGCCGCATCCAGGAGATGGCCACGATGTTCTCTCGCCACGAAATGTCCGCCCGATCAAAGGTCGATGCGCCACCACCTGTCGCCATTGGCACCGCCAATTTCGGTTCCTCCAGCTTTACGCTCCTGCCTGCGCTGCTCGGGACGATACACGGCTATGACAAGGGCGAGGAGATCTATGGCGACGACGAACCGGCGGACTATGCCTACGAAGTCATCAGCGGCGCCGTTCGCACCTGCAAGCTCCTGGACGACGGACGCCGGCAGATCGGCGCCTTCCATCTGCCCGGCGACATCTTCGGCCTGGAGATGGGTTCGGTGCATCGCATGACCGCAGACGCCGTGGTCGATACCACGGTGCGGCTGGTGCGGCGCAAGAGCCTGGAAGAAGCCGCCCTCAAGGATATCGGTGTCGCCAACGCCTTGCGCGCGCTGGCCTTGCGCGACCTCAGGCATGCCGAAGACCATATGATCCTGCTCGGCCGCAAGACGGCCCTCGAGCGTGTCGTCACCTTCCTGCTCGAAATGGATCGGCGGCTTGCCGTGGCCGGCATGTTCGAGCTGCCGATGTGTCGCCGCGACATCGGCGACTATCTCGGCCTGACGCTCGAAACCGTCTCGCGCGTGATCTCCCAGCTTCACGGCAAGGGCGTGCTCGGCCTGTCCAATGCCCGCCGGATCGTTTTGCGCAATCGGCAACTTCTCGGCGCCATGGCCGTTTAACTGGAAGCACCTTCGACCAGCACCCCATCCCGCCCTCCTGGAAATCTCGAAGACCTTGCCATGACCACAGCCTTGAAGCCCGAAGAACTCGCCCTCATCGACCGCTATTGGCGTGCTGCCAACTATCTGTCGGTCGGGCAGATCTACCTCCTCGACAATCCGCTCCTGCGCGATCCCCTCACGCTCGACCATGTCAAGCCGCGGCTGCTCGGCCATTGGGGCACCACGCCGGGCCTGAACTTCCTCTATGCGCATCTCAATCGCGTCATCAAGCGCGACGACCTCGATGTCGTCTTCATCTGCGGGCCTGGCCATGGCGGGCCGGCCATGGTGGCCAACACCTATCTGGAAGGCAGCTATAGCGAGATCTATCCGGAGATCGCCGAGGACGAGGATGGGCTGCGCCGCCTGTTCCGGCAATTCTCCTTTCCGGGCGGCATCCCCAGCCACGCTTCCGCGGACACGCCCGGCTCGATCCACGAAGGCGGTGAGCTGGGCTATGCCCTGGTTCACGCCTATGGCGCGGCTTTCGACAATCCGGACCTGATCGTCGCCTGCGTCGTCGGCGACGGCGAGGCCGAGACCGGCCCCCTCGCCGCATCCTGGCATTCCAACAAGTTCGTCAATCCCGTCCATGACGGCGCGGTGCTGCCGATCCTGCATCTCAACGGCTACAAGATCGCCGGCCCCACCATTTTGGGCCGGCTCGGGGACGAGGAAATCCGCAAGCTCTTCGAGGGCCTCGGTCACGATGTCCTCTTCGTCGAGGGGTCGGAGCCCGCCTTGATGCACCAGGCCATGGCTGCGGCCTTCGATCAGGCCTTTGGCCGCATCCGCGCCATCCAGAATGCGGCCCGTACCAAAGGCGAGACGGGGCGTCCGCGCTGGCCGATGATCGTGCTGCGCAGCCCCAAAGGCTGGACGGGCCCCAAGGAGGTCGACGGCCTCAAGACCGAGGGCTTCTGGCGCTCCCATCAGGTGCCGCTCAGCGGCCTTGCGGAAAAGCCCGGTCATCTGGCTTTGCTCGAATCCTGGATGCGAAGCTACCAGCCCGACCAGCTCTTCGATGCCGAAGGCCACCTCCTGCCGGACCTGAAGGCGCTCGCTCCGAAGGGAGACCGGCGCATGGGCGCCAATCCTCACACCAATGGCGGCCGGAAATATCACCTGCACTGCCCCGACCCGCGCGCCTTTGCGGTTGCGGTGACATCCCCCGGCAGGACCAGTGCGGAGGCGACCCGGGTCCTCGGGCGCTATCTGGGCGAGGTGATGCGCCTCAACGCCGAGGCCCGCAATTTCCGCATCATGGGACCGGACGAGACCACGTCCAACCGGCTCGATGCCGTGCTGGAGGTAACGGATCGCACCTGGATGGAGCCTCGCCTGCCCGAAGACGTCCATCTATCGCCGGACGGGCGCGTGATGGAGGTCTTGAGCGAGCATCTATGCCAGGGATGGCTGGAAGGCTATCTGCTGACCGGCCGCCATGGGCTGTTCAATTGCTACGAAGCCTTCATCCACATCGTCGATTCCATGTTCAACCAGCATGCCAAATGGTTGAAGGTGTCGCGCGAGCTCGCCTGGCGCCAGCCGATCGCCTCGTTCAACTATCTGCTCAGCTCCCATGTCTGGCGCCAGGACCATAATGGCTTCAGCCACCAGGATCCGGGCTTCATCGATCTTGTCGCCAACAAGAAGGCGGACATCGTCCGGGTCTACCTGCCGCCGGACGCCAACACGCTGCTTTATGTCGCCGACCACTGCCTGCACACCTACGACCGCATCAATGTCATCGTCGCGGGCAAGCAGCCTTCTCCCCAATGGCTGGACATGGAAGCGGCTGTGCGCCATTGCCGTGCCGGCATCGGCCTGTGGGATTTCGCCTGCAACGATCAGGGCAGCGAACCCGACGTGGTGATGGCCTGCGCCGGCGACGTGCCGACGCTGGAAACGCTGGCTGCCGTCGACCTGCTGCGCCAGCACTGCCCCTCGCTGAAGATCCGTGTCGTCAATGTGGTCGACCTCATGGCCCTGCAGGATCCCAGCCAGCATCCGCACGGGCTCGAGCAGCGCGAATTCGACGGGCTGTTCACCACCGACAAGCCGGTGATCTTCGCCTATCACGGCTATCCCTATCTCATCCATCGCCTGACCTACAGGCGGACCAATCACGACAATTTCCACGTGCATGGCTTCAAGGAAGAGGGCACGACCACGACGCCTTTCGACATGACGGTGATGAACGGTCTCGATCGGTTCCATCTCGCCATTGCCGCCATCGATCGCATTCCCGGCCTGCTGCCGGCCGCTGCCCATGTGAAGCAGGCCTTGCGCAACAAGCTGATCGAGCACGAGGACTATGTGCGCCGCCATGGCGACGACATGCCGGAGATCAAGAACTGGGTCTGGCCGCATGGGACGAATTGAGGTTCGCCCAGTCCGGCGCCAACCGCGCGGCCTTGCGTGAGATCAATGCAGCCTGCGCTTCAGCCGCTATCCGACAGCAACCAGGGGTCGCGCCATATCCCGGCCGCCCACCCATCAGTAAGGAGGCCACCATGCGGGTCGTAGACGTGATGACACGCAACATCGTCAGCGTGACGCCCCAAGCCACTTTATCCCAGGCGATCGACCTCATGGTCCGCTCGCACATAAGCGGCCTGCCCGTTGTCACCGAGGACGGCCGGCTGGCCGGAATCCTCAGCGAAGGGGACCTGCTGCGCCGCCCCGAACTCGGCACGGAAAAGATCGGGGCAAGCTGGTTCAGTTCCCTGTTCAAGGCAGGGCATCTGGCGCAGGCCTATGCACAGACCCATGGGCGGCGGGTCGATGAGGTGATGACCAGGGACGTCGTCGTCGTCGCTCCGAACCAGCGGCTCGAGGAAGCCGTGCTCCTCATGGAACAGCACGGCATCAAGCGCTTGCCTGTCGTCGAAAACGACAGGGTCGTCGGCCTGCTGTCCCGCGCAGATCTGGTGCGGACCCTAGCCGAGTTCCTGCGCCAGCCCTATGAGGAACAGCCGGTCAGCGACGAAGGCATCAAGGCCACGATCGAGGCCGAGTTCCAGGCCCAGCCATGGGCGCCGGCCGGCGCCATCCGGGTCGAGGTCCAGAACGGCCGGGTGGAACTGAGCGGTGTGATCACCGATGAAAACCAGCGCAGCGCCATCCGGATCATCGCCGAGAACACGCCCGGCGTGCAATCGGTACGCGACAATATCAGCTGGGTCGAACCGATGACCGGTATTGTCCTGTCTGCCCCGGAAAGCCAGGACAAGACGAACTGAGCCCTTCTCTGCTTTGCACCGGATGGGAGAAACGCGACCGGCCGTCGCGATCAAGCCGAGCCACGGCCGTCGCGTATCATCGAAAAATAGTCGTCGCCGCCGACCTGACCGCCTTTGAGCGCGATCTCCAGGCCATCGAAGGCCGGCGCGTCCGCATAGGCCGTGCACAGGGGGGAGCCGGGGCATGACGGCAAGGGCAGCCTCGTCGTCAGCGCGAAGATTCCAAGCTCGCGCAAGGCGTGGCTGGACGTGTCGCCGCCGGCGATGACCGCCCGGCGCAGGCCCGCCCGTTCGACGAGGGCCTTCTGGATCCGGCCCAGCGCCACGCCGATGCGGTTGCGGTCCCCGTCGTCCTCGAACCCGTCACCGATGTCGGTGCCTGGTCCGAGCGCGGTGTAGAGGACGACGCTGCGTCCCTGCTCCAGCCTTTCAAGGCCGGTGGTGACGGCTTCGGCAATGGCCGCCTCGCCATGGCTGATGAGCGCACGCGGGTCCAGCGCAACGCCGTCAAACCCGTTGGCGGTGGCATGGCGGATCTGCCGCTCCGTGGTGGGGGAGCAGCTCCCCGACACCACGGCGATGCGATCGGCAATGCCGGGCGCGGCAAAGGAGCTTTTCCCGCCGACAAGGCCGGTTTCCCGCCAGGCGCGCAGCAGCGCATATTCGACCCCCGAAGACCCGGCCACGAAGGGCCCGAGCCTTGGCTGCAGGCGCAGGAGCTGGCGCCCTGCCTGCAGTTGCGTGGCATCGTCGTTGACATCGAGGAGGACGATGTCCTCGCCTCTCGCCAGCACGGCATCGACGATGTCGTCGGCATCGGCCGCTGCCAGCGCCGCGATGTCGACGAGGCCGATGCTGCCCCGCGTCTGCCGGGCAAGGTGCAGGCGAAGGTCCGCCTCGTCCATCGGCGTCACCGGATGGCGGCTCATCACCGGATGGCGGTCGATGCGATAGACCTGGCCCTGATAGCCGGCGAACAGGGTACCGAAGCTGGTGTAGCGCCGGAGCTGGGGCGCACCGACCACCAGCGGGACCTGCCGCTGTCCGAAGACGTTGCTGCCGATCTCGATGGCCCGGCCGATATTGCCGACCGCCGGACTGGAGTCGAAGGTGGAGCAAACCTTGTAGTGGCAGACGCCTGCTCCGAGCTGCTTCAGCCATTCGAGGGCCGGGGTGAGCTCGGCATCCATCCACGCCGGACTTTGGCTGCGGCTGGTGCCGGCGAGGCCGATGGCGTCGCACTCGCCCAGGCGTTCGCGCTGCGCCGCGGTGGGCGGCTGGAGGAACAGGGCGGTACGCACGCCATGGGAGGCCAGTGCCTCCATCACATCGGTGGAGCCGGTGAAGTCGTCGCCATAATAGGAGAGCAGCAAGCCCGACATCGTTCTTTCCTTGTAGGGCTCAGGATGCAGCGGCGTCGGCGCCGAATTTCTGCAGGGATTGAGCGAGTTCGCGATGCTCGCGCGCATAGGCTTCGAGCGGCACGCCCTCGACCGCGGCCTCCCAGGCTTGCCTGACAGCGCGCACGCCCGCCGCCGGGCCGCCGGGATGGCTGACCACCCCGCCACCGCACAGATAGAGCAGGTCCACGGTCTTGCCGGTACGGGCATAGGTATCCGGCGCCTGGCCGCCCCATTGGCCCGAACAGACGACCGGCACGGGACAGACATCGCCCTCGAACAGGGGCGTCGTCACCGCCTGGAAGGAGCGCACGAAAGATTCGTCCGACTCCCAGTATTTGGCGCGGATACCGTTGATCTGGAACTGATCGATGCCGAGCAGCCGCCAGAACTGCTGGTAGACCTCGAAATCCATGCCGAGGCCGGGATGCCGCGTGAGGATATCCCAGCCATTGCGATGGGCGTGCAACGCCAGATGCGAGCGCTTGCGCAGGAAAGACAGACCGCCAAGGCCCACCGAATTGATGTTGATCACCGCAGCATTGCCGCCGGCCCGCACGACGATGTCGTGGTTGCGCATCATCTCTTCGGGATCGCAATGCGAGATGCCGAAGGCATACATCACCTTCTTACCGGTTTTCTGCTCATGATCGAGGATGACGGGCATGATCGCCTTCACACGATCCTCGAGGCTGGAATAGGCCGGGCTCGCCAGCTTCTCGTCGTCCTTGATGAAGTCGACCTCTGCTTCGACGAGTTCGCGCACCTGCTCGGCCGATTCGGGCGGGCGCAGGCCCAGGGCAGGCTTGACGATGGAGCCGATCACCGGCCGGTCGGCGACACCGGTCAGCCGCCGGGTACCCGCCATCCCGAATTGCGGGCCGGGATAGGCAGCCGTGAAGGCCTCTGGCAATTGCATGCCGGCGACGCGAATACCGCTGAACCCCTTGATCGAATAGACGCCGCCTATAGTGATCGTCATCAGCGCCGCCAGGTCGGTGCCGATCGCCTCGATCGGAAAATCGATGTCGACATCGGCACGCCGATAGATTGCGCCGACCGGTGCCGACGGGTCGGGAATCGAGGGAACATCCAAGGCCTCCAGGGGGCGGATTGCCGCGACCCGTGCGGCGACACGCGCCTTGAGCTCCGGCGTCTCGCCCGGCAGGCTGACGAAGGTACCGGTCGACTGATCACTGGCAATCTTGGCGGCCAGCTTCTCGACATCGCCGGCCGTCTCGATGCGATAGGTCATGCGGATGACGGACATGGTACCCATTCAGTCTGGGCACTCGCAGCGCCCGGTCTGGAATTGCTTAACAGGTATGATGAGTATATCATGACTTAAGTTGAAGCAATGGAAATTCGCCTTGTCTGTTTCCGGACAGCGGTGGCACTGTTGCAGGAGCGGACTTGCCTCGCGGAAGAACAGGCGGCAAAGACTGCCGAACCCACGGCCTCAACCGGAATGCCCCATGCCCCTCACCGATCAACGCATTGTCCGTCGCAAGCTCTCCGATGAGGTTTTCGACCGCCTCAAGGCGCTGATCACCGGCGGGGAACTGCAGCCGGGAGACCCCTTCCCTTCCGAACGCGAATTGATGGACCGCCTTGGTGTCGGCCGTCCCGCCATCCGCGAAGCCATGCAGCAGCTGAGCATTTTCGGCCTGCTCACCATTTCCCATGGCGAGCGCGCGCGCGTTCGCCAGCCGACCGCCAAATCGATCTTCCAGCAGGTCGACGATGCCGCCAGCGTGCTCCTGTCGAGCTCCCCGGCCTCGCTGGAGCATCTGAAGGAGGCGCGCCGTTTCTTCGAGCTGGGCATGGTGCGCCAGGCGGCGCAGAAGGCCGACGCACAGGCGGTCACCGGGTTGCAGGAAGCCCTGGCGCGCCAGCGCGCAAGCCTTGGCGACGCCGATGCCTTCATCAATGCGGACATGCTGTTCCACACGCGCATCGCCGCCATCTCCGGCAACCCGCTGTTCGAGGCGATGAGCGAAGCCATGCTCGGCTGGCTGAAGCAGTACCACACCGACTTGCTGATCTGGACCGGCAAGGAGAACTATACCCTCTCCGAGCATGAGGACATCCTCAACCGCATCATCGCGCATGATCCGGACGGGGCCGAACAGGCGATGGTCCGACACCTCGATCGTTCCGCCTCGCTCTACGTTCACCAGACCGTAGCGTCGGCCTGAGAAAGCGTCGAAGAATAAACGAATTGAATTGGTTTGACCTTTGTCATTGCCGGGCTTGACCTGGCAATCCAGCTCCCCATCCAGTCTTTTGAAGACGGGGCCGCTGGATGCCCGGGTCAAGCCCGGGCATGACAAAGGCGGCGTTTCAGTTATTTCCAGACAATTCCTAAACGCCCCAGCGGGAGGAACGAAGCGCCAGGGATGCCGACGCCTCGTGGCTCATGGGGCGGGCGGCATCAGATCGAGGCCATCTCGATCGTCTGGCCACTGGCGGCGCTGGCATAGGCCGCCTCGACCAGGGCCATCGTGGCGATGTTGTCCCGCCCGCTGGTAGAGGGTTCCTTGCCGTTGCGCAGGCAATGCAACCAATGGCGCTGGATGGCGAGCACGCTCTCCTGGATATTGTGCCAAGGACGCGAGGCCCAGGGCAGCAGAGGCGGCGACAGATCGACCTCCTCGCGCCCGCCGGGCCCGTTCACGACGAGCCGATAGCCCGTGCCGAGCAGCAGCGTGCCCGCCGAACCGTCGATCTCGACGAGCGTCTCGGGGAAAGGATCGACCGGCAGCCTTGTGGCATAGCTGCAGTCGACCACCGAGGACAGGCCGCCCTCGTGATCGAGCAGCATCGTGGCGACGTCCTCGCCCTTGATGGCAGGGTTGACCCGCTGGGTGCGCGCGCTCAGCTGAGTCACTTCGCCAAACAGGAAGCGGGCGATGTCGAGGATATGGATGCCCAGGTCCTCGATGATAAAACGCTTGCCTTCGGCGAGATAGGGCTGGCCGCTGAAGACGTCGAAGCCGGAACGGAAGGACACGCGCGCCCAGAAAGGCCGGCCGATGGCATTGGCGTCGAGACGCGTCTTCACAGCCTGGATCGCACTCTGCCAGCGGAAATTCTCGTGCACCATCAGCGGCACGCCGGCGAGGCGGCAGGCCTCGACCATCGCGCGCGCATCCGCCATCGAAAGCGCGAAGGGCTTCTGGCAGATGACGGGAATTCCCATCTTCGCCGCGAGCTCGACGAGCGGGCCGTGGCTCGCCACGGTGGTGGCGATATCGACGAAATCCGGCTTCTCCGCCTCGAGCATCTGCTCGGCATCGCCATAGCGCCTGTCGATGCCGAAAAGGTCGCCCGCCTGAGCGAGACGTTCCGGATCGCGGTCGCAGAGGGCAACGATGTCGACGCCCTCGGCGTCTCGCCAGGCATGGAGCTGGTTGATGGCGAAGAAGCCGCAACCGATCAGGGCACCGCGATAGGACGCCATCAGGCCAGCCTCGCCATCTGGCGCAAGGCAACACGCTGCTGCAGCCGGCGCTGGGCCTGGTCCACCACCACGGCGATGACGATCACAAGGCCCTTGATCACCATCTGCCAGAACTCGCTGACCCCCATCATCACCAGCCCGTCGGAGAGGAGGCCGATGACGAAGGCACCGATGATGGTACCGCCGATGGTACCGCGCCCGCCCGACATCGAGGTGCCGCCGAGCACGGCCGCGGCGATGGCGTTGAGTTCGAAGCTCTCGCCGGTGGCCGGATGCGAAGCCATCAATTCGGAAGAAACCACCAGGCCGACGACGGCGGCGCAAAAGCCCGAGAACATGTAGACGAAGAGCTTCACCCGGTTGACCCGGATACCCGATAGCCCCGCGGCGCGCTCATTGCCGCCCACGGCGAAGATGTGGCGGCCGAGTGGCGTGCAGCGCGCCATATAGGCGGCAGCCAGCGCCAGCACGGCAAGGATCCAGACCGAGGCCGGCAGGCCGAGGAGGCGTCCGGCTCCCAGGACGGCATAGCCCTGCGTACCGAAATCGGGGCGTCCGACCAGATTGGGGAAGGTCGCGCCATCGGATGAGAGAAGCGCCAGGCCGCGGGCGATATAAAGCGTGCCAAGCGTCGCGATGAAGGGCGCGACATTGAGCTTGGTGATCAGCAATCCGTTGACGGCGCCGATCAGGATGCCCACCAGCAGGGTGATCGCCATCACCTCGTAGATGTTGAAGAAGATGGTGTAGCCGATGCGAAGGTCCAGGCCATTGAGAATCAGCCAGCCGGCGACCATGCCGCACAGGCCCACGATCGATCCGACCGACAGGTCGATGCCGCCGGTGACGATGACGAAGGTCATGCCCATCGCCAGGAACGCATTCAGCGCCACGTGCTTCGACATCAGGATGAGATTGGCCGTGCTGAGGAAGTTCGGCGCCGCCAGCGAGAAGAAGATCAGCACGGCGAACAGGGCGATGAAGGTGCGCAGCTTCATCAGGTTCAGCGCAAGCGAGCCGCTTCCGGCGGACGGATGGTTCAAGGTGTCCTGCGCGACTGTCATGCCGGCGCTCCGTGATTTGCAGAAGATGGGGAAGGAACGGGGCCATGGCCGAGCGCGGAGGCAGCCACCACCTTGGCGGCCGTCGCCTCGGCCCGCTCGAACAGGGCGGTGAGCTTGCCGTTGCTCATCACGGCGATGCGATCCGACAGTGCCATCACCTCGTCGAGATCGGAGGTGACGAACAGGATGCCGAGGCCGTCGGCGGCGAGCCGCCGCATGGTGCGGAAGACATCGGCCTTGGCGCCGACATCGATGCCGCGGCTGGGCTCGTCCATCAGCAGCACTTTCGGGCCGGTCATCAGCGCCTTGCCGATCACCACCTTCTGCTGGTTGCCGCCGGACAGGGAACTCACCTCCAGCTCGGGATCGGCCACCTTGATCGACAAATCCTTGACGGCGGCGCGAATGGCGGCCTGCTCGCGGGCCCGCCGGATATGGAAGCCGACGAGGAAGCGACCGAAGGCGGCCATCGACAGATTGGCGGCGATCGAGAGGATGCTGACCAGCCCCTCCCTCTGCCGGTCTTCCGGGATCAGGGCCAGGCCCCGGCGGATGCGCCCCGTCACGTCCTTTTCCGCCACCGGCTTGCCGTCGACGAAGAGGCGGCCGGTGGCGTGGCGGTGGTGTCCCATCACGCATTCGAAGAATTCGCTGCGTCCGGCTCCCATCAATCCATAGATGCCGACGATTTCGCCCCGCCTGACCGACAGGGAGACATGGTCGACAGCGAGCCCTCCGCTCACCCGCGGCAGGCAGACGTCCTCCGCGCGGAAGACTTCCGGTCCGAGCGGATGATCCTGCGTCTTGGCGAAGTCCTTGGCGTCGGAGCCGATCATCTGGTGCACGATCCAGGGCACGTCGACATTGGCGATGCGCTCCTGCCCGGTGACACGGCCATCGCGCAGCACCGTGATGTAGTCACCGATGCGGATGAGCTCTTCGAGCCGGTGGGAAATGTAGACGATGGCGACGCCCCGCGCCTTGAGATCGGCGATGACGCGGAACAGGATCTCGACCTCGGCGGCACTGAGGGCGGAGGTCGGCTCGTCCATGATCAGGATGCGGGCATCCTGCGCCACCGCCTTCGCGATCTCGACCAGTTGCTGCTGGCCAATGCGCAGATCCTCCACCAGCGTGCGGGCATCGATGCCGGCCTCGAGCCGTTCCAGGAATTCGGCGGCACGGCGCTCCTGCTCGCGATGGTCGATGCCAAGGGGCAGCCGCACGATTTCGCGGGCCGCGAAGATGTTCTCGGCAACCGAGAGATTGCCGAACAGGTTGAGCTCCTGGAACACCATGCCGATGCCATGGGCGACCGCCTCCCCGGCATCGCGGAAGGTGACGGGCTTGCCGTCGAGCAGGATGCGTCCGTCCGTGGGCTGCACGACCCCGGCAATGATCTTCATCAGCGTGGACTTGCCGGCGCCGTTCTCGCCGACCAGCACGTTCACGGCACCGCGCCGCACGTCGAAATCGGCATGCCTGACGGCGACCGTGCCCGAATAGACCTTCGACACGCCTTCCAGGCGCAGGACGACGTCATGGTCGGGCATGACAGAGTGGCCCTCCTCCGTCATGACCCGGCCCCAAGGCTCAGTTCGGCGGGTGTCACCAGCGGCGGCTTGCCGCCCGGCTCGAACACATAGGCGCCGAGCACCGTCACGGAACGGCCGATCAGCTTTTCGCGCGGCAAAGCCTGCAGCACGTCGGCATTGACCCGGGCGTTGAAGGCCTTGCCGAACTGGGCATATTCGATCTGGTTCGTGAAGGCGTTGAAGGACACGAAATCAAGGCTGTCGCGCAGCGCCGTGCCACGGAGGGCCGGGCCGATCTGCACCACCATGTCGGCCTTGCCGTCCCCGTCGACATCGACGTCGATGGTGGCGGCGCGCGAGCCGGTATTCGCCGCCACGACGCGGCCCTCGGCCTTAACGACATAGGTCCAGGGCACGGTGCCTTCCTTGGCGCGATACCCATATTTCTGCCCGGCCTCGTCCGCACTCTTTGCGGCGAGGCCGCGCACGATGACGAAATCGCCTGCCTTCGCCTTGAGATAGGGCAGGACCTTGGCTGCCCAGATCGCGTCGACGGCCTTGTCCGGGTCGAAGACGGGGCCAACGCCCGAAGCGCCGACCTGTCGGGCAGCCTGTACTTCGGCAGTCGGCACGATCTTGCATGCAGCAAGGGTGAGCGCCATGGCGGCGATCATCAGCCTGTTTGCAAGCCTGGGCATGGATTGGCTCCGGCCTCGATTGTCGGGATCTGGAACGAGCCCGGGACGCCTCCCGCGAGGCCTATCGCAGTCACACATCTCAACTTCGCAAGAAAGAGCGCGACGATCCTTCCCCGGTTTCGGGGAAGGTGTCATTTCGTAGAAATGACGGAAGGGGGAGAGTGACGCCTGCAGGTCCGAACCTGGTGAGATCGCGCCGCTCGACCCCACCCGAGCCGGCTTTGCCGGCCCACCCTCCCCGAAGTCAGGGAGGGATTGCGGCGCCTTACTCGTTTTGGTCGAGATGTGTGAAGTCGAAGTCGATAGATCGCGAGGCGGGTCCCGAGCGACTTTCATCGCAGCGTCAATTCGCCAGTGCGAAGGTTTCGAGCTTGCCGGCATTGTCGGGCGTGATGAGCACGCAATCCATCAGCTGCTTTTCCTGCGCGGGGCCCTTCTTGGTCTTGATGTAGGTGTCGGCCTGCTCGACGGCGGTCTGGGCCTGGAGATAGGCGGGCTGCAGGACCGTCGCCTTGATGCCGCCCTGCTTGATGGAATCGCGCACATCGTTGGAACCGTCGAAGCCGACCACGATCACGTCCTTGCGACCGGCGGCCTGCAGCGCGGCGATCGCCCCCATCGCCATGGTGTCGTTGCCGGAGATCACGCCCTTGATGTCGGGATTGGCCTGCAGGATGGTCTCCATCTTGCTGTAGGCCTCGGTCTGGCTCCAATTGGCCGATTGGCGCGCGACCATCTTGAGGTCCGGATAGTCGTCGATGACGTCGTGGTAGCCCTTGGAGCGAATGCCGGCATTGGTGTCGGCCTCCCGGCCGACCAGTTCGACATAATTGCCCTTCTCGCCCATCAGCTTGACGAATTCCTGCGCGCCGGCCTGGGCGCCCTGGTAGTTGTTGGAAACGATCTGGGCGGCGGCGATGCCGGCGACATTGATCTCGCGATCGATCAGGAAGGAGGGCACGCCGGCATCCTTGGCCTTCTGCACGGCGGCGACCGTGGCGGCGGCACCGGCATTGTCGAGGATGATGGCCTTGGCCCCGCGGGCAATGGCGGTGTCGATCAGCTGAGACTGCTTGTTGGCGTCATCGTCATGCACCAGCACCAGCGTGTCGTAGCCCAACGCCTTGGCCTTGACCTCGGCGCCCTGCGCCTCCGCCTTGAAGAAGGGGTTGTCGTGCGACGGCGTGATGATGGCGATGAGATCGGCGGCCAGGGCCGTGCCCATTGTCGCCGATGCCATGACGCCGGCGAGCGCGGCTCCCAGCAGAAGTCGTTTCAAGCTCATGTCGTCCTCCCATTTGTGTCGACGGTTCAGTCCGGATGGCCGCCGGTTGTGTCCGGCGGATCTTGCTTGGCGAGGCCCGCCAATTCGCCCTCAGGGCCTGAGGGGCGCATAGGCCTGCGTGCCCTCCCCGCTTTTCCTGATCTCCCGCCCGACAAGGAAGGCGAGGACGGCCGAAAGCAGCATGAAAGCCCCCACGATGATCATCGGAGCCTGGTAGAGGCCGGTGTAGTCCTTGACGGCGCCGGTGACATAGGGCGCGGCGAAGCCGGCCACATTGCCGATGGTGTTGATGAGGGCGATGCCGGCAGCAGCCGCCGCACCCGACAGGAAACGCCCCGGCAAGGCCCAGAAATTCGGCAGGGCCGAGAAGATGGCGCAGGCCGTGACGGTGATGCAGGCGACCGTGGTTTCAGGCGACGGCATATAGAGCGCCAGCGGGATGCTGGCCGCGCCGACCAGCGCCGGAATGCCGATATGCCAGGCCCGCACCCCGCGCTTCGTCGCGTCGCGGCTCCACAAATAGAGCGCGATGGCCGCGGGAAGATAGGGAATGGCGATGACCAGCCCGGCCTGGAACACGGTGAACTTGGTGGCGAACTTCGCCTCGAAGCCGGAAACGATGGTGGGCAGGAAGAAGGCCAGTGCGTAGAGGCCATAGATCATGCCGAAATAGATCAGCGCCAGCATCCAGACCCGGCCGCTCGACAGGGCCGCGCCGATCGAACCATTGTGCGGCTCGCGCTTGGTACTGTCCTCGCGGGCAAGTTCGCCGATGAGCCAGGCCTTCTCCTCGGCGCTCAGCCACTTCGCGTCCTTGGGTGAATCCGGCAGGTAGAACCAGGTGACGATGCCGACCAGGACGGCCGGGATCGAGACGCCGAAGAACATGATCCGCCAGCCTTCGAGGCCGAAAAAGCCATGGGCCTGGATCAGGGAAGAAGCCAGCGGCGCGCCGATCACCGTCGTCATCGGCTGGGCGATGTAGAAGAGGGCGAGAATGTTGGCCCTGTGGCGGGCCGGCACCCAGGTGCTGAGATAGAGGATCGCGCCGGGGAAGAAGCCCGCCTCGGCGATGCCCAACAGGAAACGCAGGACATAGAGCTCGGCAACGCCGCTGACCCAGGTGAACAGCAGCGAAACGATGCCCCAGGTCACCATGATGCGGGCAAGCCAGCGGCGGCCGCCGAATTTATGCAGGGCCAGATTGCTGGGAATTTCCAGCAGGATGTAGCCGATGAAGAAGATGCCGGCGGCAAACCCGAATTGCGTGGCGGTAAGCCCGAGATCCTTGGTCAGGCCGTGCGGGCCGGCGAAGGAAATTGCGGTCCGGTCCAGGAAGTTGATGAAGAACATCAGGCCCAGGAACGGCGCGAGGCGCCAGGTCGCCTTACGAATGGCCGACCGTTCGACGGGGGCGATCGCGAGGGTATTCGAGCTCATTTTTCCTCCCAATGAGCAAAGCGTCGCCTCCTGTGTGTTCTTTTATGGAGGGCGCCGGCGGTAGGCTGCTCGACGGATCGTCGGCAAGCCCGGTCAAATGCGGGCAGCCGCCACCAAGGGGTGACGGCTGTCGCAAGGTCCCGTTCAGGTGATGCGGCGGATGCTGTCGGCGATCTCGTTCGGCTCGAAGACACGCTTCCAATCGTCCCGCATGAGGGCCGGCTTGCCGAAGGCGATGGCCTTGTTGCAGGCGTCGGAGAATACGCCCTTGACCTCGTCGAAGATCACGGCGCCGAGCACGTTCATGTGGCCGAGCAGGAAGTCGCGAGCCGCCTCGTGGGGAACGCCCCGGGCCACGACCTCGTCCATGGCCTCGCGCATCACCACCAGAAGGGTCGCGCAGACGGTCTCTGACAGACCCGGCTCCAGCAGCGCCATCTGCTCGACGGTGACGCGATGGGAGCGCATGACCGGTGCCCAGATCACCTTGGCGATCTCCTCGCCAAGCGCATAGGCACTCTCGGGGCCCTGCATCAGCGCGCTGACGATGTGCTGCTTGGCAGCGATGCCGCCGAAATGGTCCTGCTTGGCGGCCATCTCCGTCTCGTCGTTGAAGATCGGCGGGTGGCAGGGATGGGTGACGAAATAGGTCAGGTCCGGGCGATCCGGCAGATGGCCGGCGAAAGGCGCGGCGGCGTCGAGCACGACCACCATGGTGCCAGGCTCGAGCTTGTCGGTGATGCCGGCGGCAACCTTGCCGATCAGCGTATCCGGCACGGCGAGGATGACCACGTCGACCCCTTCCAGAGCCGCATCCGGCGCGACGCTGTCGAGGCCAAGGCCGGTCTTGAGACGTTCCTGGCCAGCTGCGCTCACCTCGACATGCCGCACCTCGAAGCTCGACGCCTTGAGGTTGCTGGCCAGCCGGTAGCCCATCTTTCCGCCGGCGCCAAAGAGCGCGATCGTCGTCATGCAGATCTCCTCTCGAATTCGAGAGGCTTATAGATCTACTGGTATGATGAGTCAATCATCACTTAAGATAATGACATTCTCTCGCCCCTTCCTCCGCTCACGAGTGCCGATGCCGCCATACCGGCGAACGGCCACATGCCGCGTGAGATGGCCCACGCAGCGGATAGATTATTATAAATATATCAACATATTATGGAGAATTTTGTAATTCAATTATCAGGAAGCATAGGCAACGCTTATGCCTCGCCTATGGCGGTGACGTGCCCTAGGCAGATTGCTGTGTTACCCGCGGAGGGTGGCTTACATCCCTGGCGCGGGCACCATCATCGACCACGGCGTGGCGCTACGCTTCCAGGCGCGCCTGCCACCATTGTATCGTCTCCGACAGCCGGTCGCGCATGGTCCCCATCGGTCGATATCCGACCTCGTTGCGCAGCCTCGTCACATCGGCAACGATGACCGGCGGTTCGTTGGGGCGATCCGGCAGGGCGCCGAAGCGGAGCTCTCCGACACCGCCCGCAACCGCGCGGATCTCTTCAGCCAATTCCTTGATGCACAAAGCTTCTCCCGAAGCGATGTTGACCGCGCCGTTGACCCTCGACACGGCAAGCCTCGCCAGGGCTTCGCCGGCGTCGCGCACATTGGAGAAATCCCTGACCTGCACGCCCGAGGACATCAGCACGGGACGCCGGGCCAGAAGATTCATGACGATCGAGGAGACCAGCCTGTTAGGGTGTTCATTCGGCCCGAACAGAAAGAACAACCTGCCCCAGGCGAACTCGATACCGCGCGTTGCAGCCAATTCCTCGATGATCCGGCGCGCGGCGTCCTTGGAAACAGCATAGAGCGTGCTTGGTCGAATATTGGTTTCCACTTCGCTGCAGGCATGACCTGACGAGAGGTCGTATTCCATGCAGGTGCCTGCACACACGATGCGCCGCACCCCCGCCTGATGGGCAGCGGAAACGAGCTGGATCGTCGCCACCGTCCATCGCAGATTTGCCTCCGCGTCCCAGAACTTTCCATGCTCCACATCCCAGGCCAGGTGAAGCACGACTTCCGGCTTGGATACGGCAAGGGCGACCTCCGCCATCGAAGGATCAAGCAGGTCGGCGACGATGATCTTGCATCCCTGCATGGTCGCGAGTTTACGCGAGACGACGAAGACTTCGTGCCCCGCCGCCGCGAGCGACGCGGCAGCCCATCTGCCAATAAACCCCGTCCCGCCTGTAACGAGTACACGCATTATTGCCTGCCCATGATATTACTCAGAAATCTGTATTGTAGCTGGCGCCGCCAAGATCCATGAGCAGCTTTCTCTTGATAACCTTGCGAATCTTGTAGACACGCCGATCAACATAGATCGGCAATATTGACTGAAGGATTAGCTTTTCAACCTTTGAATACTGAGATCGTTTGATATATAGGCGGCACTGTGCGGAAAATTTCTTGCGAAGCCCGGTCATCAATGCAAGCGGGGGAGAGGTCCCCTTCTGAGGCGAATACCCCTTGACGACGAGGCGCTGAACGAAGAGCGCCTCGGGCACGACGACGACCGCCTTTTCGAGCAGCGACGGGAACAGGATCAAATGATCGAGGGCCCAGGGATGGGAGAATGCGCGCCAGCATTCCTCAAAATCCGCAAGCAGCCGGTCCCGGCGCCACAGGCCGTAGAACCATCCGGCATGCGAATTGAACATCAGCTGGATGATCGAGATCAGGTTTGATTGACCGACAAAGGGCTTTGGGCGGCTGACGCGCACCGTCTTGCTGAGGGTTTGCGTGCGGGTGGTCGGCACGGCCACGTTTGCGCTCGGCTCAGCCACGAGAGAAACATAGAGCCTTTCGATATAGTCCGGCGCACACAGATCATCATGGGCACGCCACATGACGAACTCGGCTTCACAATCTCTCAGGACACTGAGGAAATTGGGCATCGCCCGAATATTTGTCGGATGCCTGATATATTTGACGCGGCTGTCCCTGGCTGCGAAATCCTGCGCAATCTCCGGCGTGGAGTCCTGAGAAGCGTTGTCGTATATGCGTATCTCGATATCTCGAAATGTCTGAGATATCAGGCACTCAAGACAGTCTCGCAGCTGCTCCGCGCCATTATAGACTGGAACACCTACTATCACTTTCGCAGTCATTGCATTTATCTACCTGCACCCGATGGACAGAAAGGCGACCCAGCAACCCGGGCGCCGCGCAGCGCCCCATGTGAACGTTGCGGGATTCAACGGAAGGCACCGGCCGGACCCCGAAAGTCTTGCGGACTTTCCATGCTCCGTATTCCTGGCCTTGGGTGACCGGAACATCAGCACTAAGGACATGGACGGTGACTGAAACTTGGCGCTTCGATTAAGATTTGTTACGAGTTGTTATGCCGCAGGAATATCTCTCGTCGACGCGAAGTTTTTACTGCTGATCTACTGATATTCGATCCGTCGCAGCATTCGCTGTACGGAGGCGCTATCGGGCCTTCGGCGTGCGCCCGGGCTGCTGCCCCGTTTATATTTGGTCAGCCGGCCTGCCAGGAATGCGAACAGTGCGATGATGACCGCATCGTCGACATATCCGTAGATGGCGGAATCGGGGATCAGGTCTTTGGGCATCAGGCTGTAGGAAGCGGCTGCGATACCGAGCAGCACCGGTGCCGCAAAGCGGACGAGATGGTAGTTCTTCCACCATCGCCTGCGCTTCCTGGCGATCCGCATCCGGGATGACCGGCTCCCAGCCGGATTCTTCGGCCGTGCCGGCGCATCGCCGGACAGGATGCTGCGCCCCTGCTCCCTGAGCATCTGGAAATAGGGATCGTCGGCGGACTCGGGGTAGAAATCCAGCAGTTCGAGAATACCTCTCACCGTCTCGTGGTCGAGACAATTGCCGCGGCCGCGAACCCCGACATTGAGACGGCTGGCCGCCTTGCCCTGTACGGCTTGGACCGCCTGCCAGATCTGGTCATCGGAGACGGCGGCCTGCGCGAAATTCAGCACCTCCTTGGTGATCTCAACAGGGCCCTCGATCAGTTCTTCATAGGTAATCAGCAATCTGTTCGAGGCATTGCGCCAGCTGACATAGAAATTCAGGTACCAGGGAATGGCGAGGCGAGCGATCATGCGATCCAGGGTCGCGTCGTCCAGATGCGCATGTTCCGGCCTCAGCCAGATCATCGGCCACAGGTTTCCCTCGCGCCGGATGTGATCGCGCAGGCTGACGACGCAATCGAAGAGGCTCCGCACCAGGACGATCGGGGTGATGCCATAATCCTGGCACATTTCCTCGGTCCAGCGATGGTTTCGGATGTGCAATTGGGCGACATAGTCCTGATCATCGATCTGTTGCAGATAGAATTCGTCGAGCTCCTGCTCCCTGCGTCCGGCGGCAGGGAGCGGAACGGCTCGCTGGAAGTCTCCGATTTCGCTGATGATGTCTGAAAGGAAGGTCGATCCGGACTTCGGCATGCAGGCCAGAAGGATGTGTGTGCGCCGTTTTCCGTTTTCGGTCATCGTCTCTCGCAGGTGGCATACGCGGTCGTTTGAAGGGGAATGAGGTGCGAATGCTGGCACCCGGCCGGACTCAGCCGGCATCCGGCTTGCTCACGACCACCTTTGACCCGACCGAAAATTCCCAGGACTCGCCGGCAAAGGGGGATGCCGATTGCCGGCGCCATCTGGAGACCGGCGCAAACAGCCGTGCCCTGATATGCTCGCCATCGACGCAAAGGTCATCCGGCACGGACCCCGCCGCGGCCAGCCCGGCAAAAATCCGGTGCCAGACAAGCCGTTGCGACCAACGATGGAAACGGTTGTAGATCGTGCTGGGCCGGCCATAGACAGACGGTACGTCGCACCATCGACAGCCCGTCCTCAGGACATGGAGTATGCCCGAAATCACCCTACGGTCATCGACACGGGGTTTTCCGGCTTCCCCGCGCGGAAGATGCGGCTCAAGAGCGCCCCATGCTTCATCCGACAGCCAATAGAGGCTCTCCGCCATATCACGTCCTCTCGAAATCCACGCCGGCCCAGGCATACGAATACGCGCACAAGGCGGAGCCGCCTTCGCAGAATGCACGGATTATCTTCTGAAAATCCCCTCTAAGTAATTAATTACTTTTAGGTTCAGATATTTACTAATAAAAATCGAATAGTAACGCCGAATTACAATTGCATATATTGATATATATTTGTGATAATAAATATTCGAAATTTTTGACTTATAATTCAAGATATTAAGAAATATTACGAAATGGCGAGGACGATCCGACTCCTATGTCGATCGGCCTTCCACGTCTGGGGAAGACGGCCATTACTGCCCGGCAATCGATGCTCGGTTTTCCGGCAGGCCTTCAGTTGGGGAACACCCTGCGCCCAGGATTGGCCGGCCGCCCGGTCATTCTGCGCAGCAGTTGGTCGAGAGCGGCAAGGCCGTCTCCGACCATGTCGAGCGGTCCTCTTGGATAATGCCACCACAGCCAGGCTGCGGCCCGCCTGGGGAACGAGCTTTTGCTGGCCACCCCGTCGTTCCCCCAGGCCCGCATGATCAGGCGAGCCCTCTTGCGCGGGCTGCCGCAGGCATACTGGCTCGTTCGATTGTCTGCGACGAGGAGCCCTCCCTGCTCCCCGGCGCGAAATGTCCGGCTCTGCATCCAGCCCCCCGGAGGCCAGGCCGTGCCGAAGCGATCGACGACGAAAGGCACGAGGCCCCGCGCCATGACCTGCCTGGTCATCCCGTTCGGACCCGCCTCGAAGAGGTGATCGTCCAGGATTGTCCTCGGATCGCAGAATTCGAATGCGCTGAACAGCGAGGTCCGCACCAGGAAGGCATTGCTGCGGATCGCCGGATTGGGGAAGGGCTGGTCCCAGGCCGCTTCATGGGAACCGGTGGCACCGACCAGGCCGCAATCGGCATTGCGATCGAACACGCCGACATAATGCGCGAGCCAATTGGCGGCGAGAACCCGGCTCCACGAATTGAACACCAGGATGAACTCGGTGTCGCAGGCTCGAGAAACCGCCCGATAGATCGAGATTGGCGTATGATCGTAGGCAAAGTGCATCACCTTGGCGGACATGCATGGCAAAGCCGCGAGGTCGAGCTGGTGCGGAAGCCGATCGCCGATGGCATACCCCTTGACGGCAAAGACGAAATCATACTCGGCGCCGGCCGGAAAGCGCCTGATGCTGCGAAAGAAGGCGTGGGCGTAACGAAGATCGTTCACACGTCGCCAAAGATACAGGACGGTAATGCGGGGCACGAAGTCCTCATTGTGAGATGCGAAGCTCCCGGAGCCCCTCGCGCGAGCGCATGACAGTTCAGCGCGGATGGTCGAGTTCACCGGCGGACAGCGAGATCTTGACTTTGAGCCCATGCGGAACACGGTCTGAGAGGACGATGTTGCCGCCGTGCCGCCGCACGATATCCCTGGCGATCGACAATCCCAGCCCGAAGCCCCCGCCATCCTGGGTACGGGCAGCATCGGCCTTGAAGAAAGGCTCGAACACCCGCTCGCGCAGATCCGCGGGAATGCCCGGCCCATCGTCGTCGATCTCGATCTGGGCGTGCGGCAGACGATCGATGAGCGCAATCGTCACCGCGCCGCCATGCTTCACCCCATTCTCGACGATATTGGTGATAGCGCGGGTCAGTTCCCTCTGCCGCGCGCTCCAGGTGAGCTTCGCGGGTCCCCGATAGATCACGGCATGGCCGACGTCGACGAACTGGGAACAGATCGTCTGCAGCAGGCTCGGCAGGTCGATCCGCGACATCGGCTCGAACCGGCCGTCCTCTCGCAGATAATCCAGCGTCTCGTTGAGCATGTGCTCTACATTGGCAAGATCGGTCAGCATCCCCTCGCGCAGCCTGTCCTCGGGCACGCGCTCGGCGCGCAGCCGCAGCCGGGTGAGCGGCGTTCTCAAATCGTGGCTGATGGCGGCCAGCATGCGCGTGCGATCGTCCAGCAGGGTCTTGATACGGGTCCGCATCTCGTTGAGGGCTTCGGTGACCTGCACGATCTCGCGCGGCCCGCTGCCGGGAATGGGCTGAACCTCCTGCGGAGAGCGTCCGAAGGACTGGGCAGCCGCGGCAACGGCCGCCAGGGGGGCGGTGATCGAGCGGACCGCATAGACGGACAGCAGCATCACGAAGATCAGCACGATCGAAAGAACCAGGGCGGTCGGCGTGATGAAGAGGGGCCAAGGTGCGGCACCGATCGCGGCATCGAAGACCAGGGCATGGGCAGCGTCGAGCCGCACGACCATCTGCTCCTGCGGCCCGGGCCCATAGCGCCGTCCTTCGAGAACCTCGATGCCGCTCCCCGACCAGACATGCCGCAACTCGCGGCTGCGCCAGAGGGACCAGTGGGTGTCATCCGGTGCGGATGTCAGATCCGAGACGGCGACCCGCTCCACCTGCACGCCGGCGTTGCGGATGGCCGTGAGGACGATGTCCGCTTCCGCAGGCGTCCTTGCTGCCTTGATGAACTGGGTGACGCGCACGATGCGCGAGGCCACGGCCGGCGGAGAATCATCCGGCGGGGGCGCTCCGAACAGCAGGACTGCGAGGACGATATTGATGATCGTGCCCAGCAATACCGAGACCACGACGAGACCGGTGACCTGCGTCGTGATACTGCGCGGCACCAGACGTTTCCACGCTTGCATCAATCCAGCTCGACGGCCGGCGTGAAGACGTAGCCGCCCAGCCGGACGGTCTTGATCATCAGGGGGTCACGTGGATCCGCCTCGATCTTTTGCCGAATGCGACTGATATGCACGTCGATGCTGCGTTCGATCGGCCCGACCGACCCGCCATGGACGAGCTCGAGAAGATGCTCGCGCGACAGGACCTGGCCGGGATTGCGACAGAAAGCGAGAAGCAGGTCGAACTCGACACTGGTCAAGGAGATCCGTACGCCTGCCGGATCATGGAGTTCCCGGGCGGCCGGATCGATGCGCCAGCCCGCAAAGCCCAGGCCGCGCTCGCGCGAAGGTCCTGCTTGCGTCGAGGTCGCCGCACGGCGCAGGAGGGCCCGGATGCGGGCGACCAGCTCGCGCGAATTGAAGGGCTTGGAGACATAGTCGTCTGCGCCGATCTCCAGGCCGACGATACGATCGATCTGGTCGCTGCGCGCCGTGACCATGATGATCGGGATGGCGGATAAGGCCCGCAGCCGCCGGCAGACGCTGAGGCCATCCTCGCCCGGCAGCATCAGGTCGAGCACCACGAGCTCGACACCGCCGCGTTCGAGCACCTTGTCCATCTCCGCCGCGGAACCGACGCAGGAGGCGGCAAAACCGTTCTCCTCCAGCACGTCTGCGAGCAGGCGCGCAATCTCGACGTCGTCCTCGACGCAGAGAATATGCGGCCTCGCCATCGGCGTGGTGTGAGAAGCGGAAGGAAAGAGGGTCTGTTCGGCTGCCATGGCAACATCTTAGCGGCGCGATGCCCGAGAGGCAGCGCCCCGATTATAATTTTTTGTTGCACAAATCACGCTCCGCTTCCGGACGAGGCAACAATTCGTAACATGACTTAATCCCAGCCCGGCGAGGCAGGGACTATCCTGTCATTCGATCAGAAGGCGGCATGACGTCGGCGTCGCCTCGGCAGGAGCCACTTTTTTCCAGATGACTTCATCTGCACGAGCAGCCCAGCGTCCCGGACCGTATGGCAATTGTCACGCGAAGCGTCTGGCGACCAGGGCCATGTCTTCACGTGAAAGCCATGGTCATGCCCAGGACTAAGAGCACCGCAACCCTGCGCGAGACCCTTCCGGGCGAGCATGAGCATGGTTCCGACGCCATCCGGCCTGGCACCGCGACGCCACATGCCCGATCGCCAAGTCCTTCTGCGCCGCGCCACGGGCACTGGCGGCGCCGGATCTTGCGGTTGGTGCTGATATCAGCCGCAGCCGTGCTGCTCGGCTGGCTCGCCAAGACGCAATTGTCGGCCGTCCCTGCCGCCAACCTGATCACCGCACCCGCCATGCTCGGCAACATCGAAGAAAGCGTCGTGGCAACCGGCACGCTCAAACCGGTCAAGCTCATCGCCGTCGGTGCCCAGGTCTCCGGCCGGATCACCGCCCTCAAGGTCGCCGTCGGCCAGAAGGTCCGGGCCGGCGATCTCATTGCCGAGATCGACGCCTTGACCAAGGAGAACGACCTGCGTTCCGCCCAGGCCACGCTCGACAATGTCCGCGCTCAGCGCGACGAGAAGGTGGCGAACCTGGCCAGGAACCAAGCCACGCTTGCCAGGCAGAAGCTGACCTTCGCCCAGAATGCCTCTTCGCGCGCCGACTATGACTCCGCCGAGGCGGACGTGAAGGCGACACAGGCCCAGATTGCCCAGCTCGACGCCCAGATCGTCGAAGCCGAGGTCTCGGTGTCCACCGCCAAGGTCAATCTCGGCTATACGAGGATCACGGCACCCATCGATGCCACCGTGCTCGCGGTCAGCGTGCAGGAAGGCCAGACGGTCAATGCCACCCAGTCGGCCCCGACGCTCGTGGTGCTCGGCGATCTCGACACCATGACGATCCGGGCGCAAATCTCCGAGGCCGATGTCGTCAAGGTCAGGCCGGGCCAGCAGGTCTATTTCACCATTCTGGGTGAGCCGGAACGGCGCCTGCATGCCAGCCTGCGCTCCATCGAGCCCGCGCCGGAATCGGTCAAGACCGACAGCAGCTTTTCGACCGACAGCGCTTCGACGAGCAGTTCGTCCTCCTCCTCTTCCACCTCATCGGAGGCGATCTACTACAATGGCGTCTTCGACGTACCCAATGCTGACGGGCATCTTCGAACCTATATGACGGCCGAAGTGCACATCCTCCTTCGAGAGGCCCGAAACGTCCTTACCGTCCCGGCAGCGGCCCTCAGCGGGCCCGAGGCGGACGGTGCCTTCAAGGTACGGGTCATCCGGTCGGATGGCGCCGTTGCAAGCCGGCCCGTGAAGGTCGGGCTCGACAACAAGATCAATGCCGAGATCCGGGACGGTCTGCAGCCCGGCGAGCGCGTGGTGATCGGCGAGACGGAAGCAGCGCCGACCAAGACGATGGCGGGGCCTCCGCCGGGGGGCATGTGACCATGGCCTTGCCCCTGATCCTCCTTGAAGGCGTGCGCCGCGACTATCCCTCCGGTGAGGGATCGGTCGTCGCACTGGACGATATCGACCTGTCGATCGAGGCCGGCGAGATGGTTGCCATTGTCGGTACTTCCGGCTCCGGCAAGTCGACGCTCCTCAACATTCTCGGCTGCCTCGACCGGCCGACCGGTGGCAGCTACTGCGTCGCCGGGCGCGATACGGGCTCGCTCTCGGCGGACGAGCTTGCGGCGCTCAGGCGCGAACATTTCGGCTTCATCTTCCAGCGCTACCACCTGCTGGCCGAAATGACGGCCATCGGCAATGTCGAGATGCCGGCGATCTATACCGGCCTGCCGCCGTCGAGACGACAGATCCGCGCGCAAGCGCTGCTGGACCGCCTCGGCATGGCCGATCGCCTCGACCACCGCCCCACCCAGCTCTCCGGCGGTCAGCAACAGCGTGTCTCGATCGCTCGGGCCCTGATGAACGGTGCCGGTGTAATCTTCGCCGACGAGCCGACCGGTGCCCTCGATAGCGCCAGCGGCACGGAAGTGCTGCGCATCCTGGACGAGCTCCACGCCAGCGGCCAGACCATCGTTATCGTCACGCATGACATGGCAGTCGCCCGGCGCGCGGAACGCATCATCGAACTTCGCGACGGTGCCGTGATCTCCGACAGGCCCAATCGGGGGGCGCAGCAAGCCGAACCGACGGGGGCCGATATCGGCTTCGGCGAAAGGGCGCAGGCGCCCGCATCGCCGTGGCGGGTACGGATCGACCAGTTTCGGGAGGCCTTCCGGATGGCCTTGCGGTCGATGAATGCCCATCGCCTGCGGACGATCCTGACCATGCTCGGCATCATCATCGGTGTGGCTTCCGTCATCGGCGTCGTCGCGCTCGGGGCGGGCACGCAACAAAAGGTCCTGGCCGACATCAACAGCCTCGGCACCAACACATTGGAAGTGTTTCCCGGCAAGGACTTCGGCGACGTCCGCTCAGGCAAGATCACCACCCTCGTGCTCGCCGATGCCCAGGCGCTCGCCGGCCAACCCTATATTGCCGCCGCCTCCCCCACGGTCTCGACCAGCAAGACCCTGCGCTTGGGATCGATCGAGGCCACCGCGCAGGTCAACGGCGTCGGCGAGGACTATTTCGCCGTGAAGGGGACCCAGCTCGCCGCCGGCGCCTTTTTCGATGCCGATAGCGTCCGCCGGATCGCCCAGGACGTGGTGATCGACGACAACACCCGCAAGGCACTGTTCGCCGGAGCCTCGGCCAGCCCGATCGGGCGCATCATCCTGGTCGGGCAGGTGCCCTGCCGCATCGTCGGCCTGACCCGTCCGCAGCAAGGCGGGTTCGGCTCGAGCGCCAACCCATCGGTCTACCTGCCCTACACCACGGTTCAGGCCCGCTTCCTGGGCACGACGTCCCTGCGCAGCATCACCGTGCGCGTCGTCGACGACGCGCCGACCGATCGCGCCGAGCAGGCGGTCACCGCCCTCCTCGCCGCCAGGCACAATGCGAAGGATTTCTTCATTCTCAACACGGACGACATCCGCCGCACCATCACCAGCACCACAGAGGTCCTGACGCTGCTGGTGGCAGCCATTGCCGGCATCTCGCTGGTGGTCGGCGGCGTCGGCGTCACCAACATCATGCTGGTATCGGTGTCTGAGCGCATCGCTGAAATCGGCGTGCGCATGGCCGTCGGAGCCCGCCGTAGCGATATCCTGCAACAGTTCCTGATCGAGGCGGTGCTGGTTTGCCTGATCGGCGGCATGATCGGCATCGGCCTGGCACTCGGCCTCGGCGCCATCTTCAATATCGTCAGCACGGCCTTCAGCCTGCGCTACTCCACCACCTCGATCATCATTGCCTTCCTGTCCTCGATGCTGATCGGCATCGTCTTCGGCTACATGCCGGCACGCAACGCCTCCCGCCTCGATCCCGCAACAGCCCTGGCCCGGGAATAGTCTGGTGCCGATCCTTCAAAAGCACACTACCTTGGCGCTTAAAATCGTCTCTTCACGCACCATTCCATATAGTTTTAGAAAATTATCGCATATATATTCAACAATTTATACCAATACATGGAGTACATTTCATATATACTTTAATTTATATTCAAACACATTTACTAAAATTGCGCCTACCCGTTTCGAGTCCATTGGCAAGACTGTCGATCGGGCAAGCGCTTAACTGCAATGCCTTGTAGCACAACAGATTGGGTCCGATCCTGATGTCGGCAACTTCATCCCTCATCCGATACCCTCGCCATGCCTCGGGTGCCTTCCGCACCATGCGCATGCTCCGTCGAGCCAGCCTCCTGTCCATTTGCATCCTGGCCGCTGGCTGCAACCAGGAGCAGCAGGGGAACCAGCCGCCCGCCGGCGCCGTCCGGCCGCAGGTCAGCGTGGTCACGCTCCATCCGCGCGCCGTCGCCATCACGGCGGAACTGCCGGGGCGTGTCGGCGCGTCGTTGACGGCAGACGTCGTCCCGCAGGTGACCGGCATCATCAAAACGCGCCTGTTCAAGGAGGGTACCGAGGTCAAGGCCGGCGATCCGCTCTATCAAATCGACCCTGCCAGCTACCAGGCAAGCTATGACAGCGCCGAGGCAACCTTGCAGAAGGACCAGGCCGCCATTCCCAGCGCCCAGGCCAAGGTCGACCGCTATCAGAACCTCATCAAGCAGAACGCCGTCAGCAGCCAGGACCTCGACGATGCCCGCGCCACGCTGGCCCAGGCCAAGGCCGATGTCGCTGCCGCCAAGGCCGCGTTGGAGACGGCCCGCATCAACCTCGACTACACCACGATGAAGGCACCGATCGGCGGCCGGGTCGATGCCTCCACCATCACCGAGGGCGCCCTGGTCAGTTCGGGCCAGTCGACTGCGCTGACGACGATCCGCCAACTCGATCCGATCAATGTCGACGTGACGGAATCCAGCACCAACCTGCTGAACTTCCTGGAGGCAGTGAAGTCGGGCCGGATCAAGACCGCAGGCCCGGACATCTCCGTCAAGCTCAAGCTGGAAAACGGCACGACCTACGCGCATGCCGGCACGCTTCGTTTCGTGGAGGCCAATGTCAGTACCACCACCGGGACCTTCACCGTCCGGGCCGAATTCCCTAATCCCGATCGCCTGCTCCTGCCGGGCATGTATGCCCGCGCCATCCTCGAGGTCGGTCTGGCCCAGGATAGTTTCCTGGTGCCGCAGCGGGCTGTCAGCCACAACACCAAGGGCGAGGCGACAGCAAGCTTCGTCGGCGGCGACGGCAAGGTCGTCCAGCGCGTGCTCTCGATTCAACGCAGTGTCGGCAACAACTGGCTGGTCGATGCCGGTGTCTCGGATGGCGACAGGATCATCGTCGAGGGCATCCAACTCGTGCGGGCCGGCCAGGACGTAACTGCCACCGAGGTGAGCGTGGACGATGCCACCGGCGATGTCCGCCCGCTCACCCAGAGTTCGACCCTCGACAAGCCACCGGTCGCTTCGGCACCGGTCCGGGCCGAATAGGGCTGCATCGACATGTCGCGCTTTTTCATCAACCGTCCGATTTTTGCCTGGGTCATCGTCATTTCGGTGATGCTCGCGGGCATCCTGGCCATTACCACCCTGCCGATCGAGCAATATCCGCAGATCGCGCCCCCCTCGGTCTCCATCAGCGCCACCTATTCGGGCGCCGATGCCCAGACCGTCGAGAACTCGGTGACCAAGGTCATCGAGCAGGGTCTCACGGGTATCGACAATCTCGATTACATCACCTCGACCTCGACCTCCTCGGGCAGCGCCTCGATCACCGTGACCTTTACCAGCGCGGCCGATCCCGATGTGGCGCAGATGCAGGTGCAGAACAAGCTGCAACTGGTAGAGGCCCAGCTGCCGCAGACCGTGCAGAACACCGGCATCACCGTCGCCAAGGCCTCCACCGGCTTCCTCATGGTCGTCGCCTTCGTCTCCACCGACGGCAAGATGACGGCCACGGACGTCGCCGATTACGTCAAGAGCAACCTCAACGACACGCTGTCGCGCGTGGAGGGGGTCGGCACCACCACTTTGTTCGGAGCCGGCTATGCCATGCGGATCTGGCTCGATCCGGACAAGCTCGCCAAATATGCGCTGATGCCGAGCGACGTCTCCTCGGCAATCGAAGCGCAGAACACCCAGGTCGCCGCCGGCCAGCTCGGCGACAATCCCCAGCGCAAGGGCCAGCAGCTCAACGTCACCGTAACGGCCCTGAGCCGGCTGCAGACCCCCAGGCAGTTCGAGAACATCATCCTCAAGAGCGCAAGTTCGGGCTCGATCGTCCGCCTGAACGACGTTGCGACGGTAGAGCTGGGGGCCGAGAGCTATACCAGCAACTCCAAATATAGCGGCAAGCCCTCGGCCGGCCTGGCAATCAGCCTGGCGACGGGCGCGAATGCCATCAGCGCCTCGAATGCGGTCAAGACGACGATCAACAGCCTGGCCCAGACCTTCCCGGAGGGCCTCAAGGTCTACTATCCCTACGACACGACGCCCTTCGTGCTGCTGTCGATCGAGGACGTGGTCAAGACGCTGGCGGAAGCCATCGTCCTGGTCTTTCTGGTGATGCTGCTGTTCCTGCAGAACATCCGGGCCACCCTCATCCCGACGCTTGCGGTCCCGATCGTGCTGCTCGGTACCTTCGGCATCCTCGCCTTGTTCGGCTATTCCATCAACACGCTGACGATGTTCGCCATGGTGCTCGCCATCGGCCTTCTCGTCGACGACGCCATCGTCGTGGTCGAGAATGTCGAGCGCGTCATGCAGGAGGAAGGCCTGGGGCCACGCGAGGCGACGTTGCGCTCGATGGACGAGATCACGGGCGCCCTGATCGGCGTCGCCACGGTGCTCTCGGCCGTCTTCGTGCCGATGGCCTTCTATTCGGGTTCGGTGGGTGTGATCTATCGCCAGTTCTCGGTGACCATCGTCTCGGCCATGGTGCTCTCGGTACTGGTGGCTCTCGTTTTCACCCCGGCGCTCTGCGCCACCATCCTCAGGCCTCCCAAGAACCACACTACCCAGAAGGGCTTCTTCGGTCTTTTCAACCGAGGCTTCGACCGCAGCGCGCAGGCCTATCGCAAAGGCGTTGGCGGCGTTCTCGCCCGGCCCTGGCGCTTCCTCGTGGTCTTTGTCGCCATCTCCGGCGGCATGCTCTTCCTGCTCGATCGCTTGCCCAGCTCCTTCCTGCCGGAGGAGGACACCGGCGTGGTGATCACCAGCGTGACGCTGCCGCCGGGCGCGACGCAGGACCGCACTGAAAAGGTGCTGGCTGAGGTTACCAACCACTATCTGAAGGACGAGAAGGCCTATGTCGAAGGCGTCTTTTCCGTGGTCGGTTTCGGCTTCGGTGGTTCGGGTCAGAATGTCGGCCTCGCCTTCATTCCGCTGAAGGATTTCAGCGAGCGGACAGATCCCAATGGCAAGGCGCAGGCGATCGTCGGTCGCGCCATGAAGGCCTTCTCGCAGATCCGCGACGGCAATGTCTTCGCCCTCACGCCGCCGGCGGTTACCGGCTTCGGCAACACCGGCGGCTTCGACTTCTTCCTCCAGGACCTCAACGGCGCCGGGCACGACAAGCTCATGCAGACCCGCGACCAATTGCTCGGCATGGCGGCCAAGAGCCCCCTCATGGTCGGCACCCGCCCCAACGGGCAGGAGGACACGCCGCAATATTCGGTTGCCATCGACCAGGAGAAGGCCAGCGCCCTCGACCTCGGCCTGTCCGACATCACCGCCACGCTGTCCACCGCCTGGGGCGGCACCTATGTCAACGACTTCATCGATCGCGGCCGGGTCAAGAAGGTCTACATGCAGTCAGCCGCGGATTTTCGCATGCAGCCGGAGGATCTCGGCCGCTGGTTCGTCCGCAACACCGACAGCGCGATGGTGCCCTTCTCGGCCTTTGCCAGCGGCAAATGGAGCTACGGTTCACCGCGCCTCGAACGCTATAACGGTGCCTCCGCCGTCGAGATCCAGGGAGCGGCCGCCCCCGGCGTCAGCTCGGGTGACGCCATGAACGCGATCGATGCCATGGTGGCGCAATTGCCGCCGGGCTATCGTCACCAATGGACCGGCCTGTCCGCGCAGGAACGCCTGTCGGGCAGCCAGGCGACGCAGCTCTACCTCATCTCCGCGCTGGTGGTGTTTCTTGCCCTCGCCGCTCTCTATGAGAGCTGGTCGATCCCCTTTGCCGTGCTGCTCTCCGTGCCGCTCGGCATCTTCGGCGCCGTCCTGGCGGCCACGGTGTTCGGCCAGTCCAACGACGTCTATTTCAAGGTCGGCCTGCTGACCACGATCGGCCTCGCGGCCAAGAACGCCATCCTGATCGTCGAATTCGCGATGGAGCAGCAACAGGCCGGCAAGAGCCTGATCGAAGCGACGCTCGACGCATCTCGCCAGCGACTGCGCCCCATCCTGATGACGTCCCTCGCCTTCATCCTGGGCGTGACACCTCTGGCGGTGGCCTCGGGTGCCGGCTCCGGCAGCCAGAATTCGATCGGCATCGGCGTGATGGGCGGCATGCTTGCCGCCACGGTGCTCGGCATCCTCTTCATACCGCTCCTGTTCGTCGCGGTTCGGCGCCTCTTCTCGCGCCGCCCCTCGCAGACACAGGAAAGTCTCGACTCCAATTCAGCCGCAGGAGCGATGTGAATGCAGTCCCTTGATCGATCGGCGTCGGATATGTCGCCCGCGGGTCAGTCCTCCATGGCATCGCGGAGCGAGCCCAAACGGCCTCTCCGGTCGCTCCTGCAGGTCGCGGCACTTCTTACTGCCACTGTCATGCTCTCCGGCTGTGCCGTGGTCGGCCCCGACTACAAGACCCCCAGCCTGGCCACGCCGTCACGCTGGAGCGGCGCCGACGCGAGCCAGCAGCGGCGCAAACCCGAGCTCTCGCAATGGTGGCGACGCCTCAATGACCCTGTCCTCGACGGACTGATCCAGGAGGCGATCGCCGGCAATCTCGACGTGGCCACCGCCAAGGCCAAGATCCGCGAAGCTCGGGCCAGCCGGCGCGAAGCGATCGGCGGTCTCTATCCCTCGCTCAGCGGCTCGGGCGATGCGTCACGCAGCCGGGTTGGCGGGACTTCCACAAGCGGCGCGGGCAGGACGAGTACCTCCAACGCCTTCAGTGCGGGTCTCGACGCCAGCTGGGAACTCGATTTATTCGGTGCCAACCATCGCAATGTCGAGGCAGCAAGCTACGGCGTCGACGCGGCGGAAGCCGATCTGCGGGCCACGCTGGTCACACTCGTCGGCGATGTCGCGACCGCCTATGTCGATGCGCGCGGCTACCAGGCCCGTATCGCGCTGGCGCGGCGCACCGTCGCCTCCCGGCGCGAGACCGTCTCGCTGACCCGCACCAAGCTCCAGGCCGGCTCCGCCTCGGCAGTCGATGCGGCCAATGCCGAGGCGGAGGCGGCTTCGACCGCCGCCGACATCCCCCTCTACGAACAATCCTTCGCGCAGGATGTGCATCAGCTCAGCATCCTGCTCGGCCGTGAGCCGTCGGCCCTGGCGGAACGCCTCAAGCGGGCCAGGCCCATCCCCATGCCGGGACGCCCCCTGCCAACCGGCATACCGGCCGACATCCTCTCGGCTCGGCCCGACATCCGCGCCGCCGAGCGCCAACTCGCCCAATATACGGCCAAGGTCGGCCAAGCCGAGGCCGCTCTCTATCCCAGTGTCAGTTTGACGGGTTCGCTCTCGACCTCCGGCACCAAGATCGGCGACCTTGCCAAGAATTCCTCGATCAGCTGGTCGTTCGGCCCCACCCTGACCGTGCCGATCTTCCAGGGCGGCCAGTTGCGCGCGGCGGTCGAGGTCGCGCAGGCCCAGCGCGACCAGTATTTCATCGCCCTGCGTTCCACCGTGCTCACCGCTCTGCAGGACGTCGAGGATGCGCTCGTCAACCTCGCGACCCAGCGCCGAAACGCCCGGCAACTCGGCCAGGCGGTGAAAGGCTACCAGCAGGCGGCAAAGCTCTCCCACACGCTCTACCAGGTCGGCTCGCAGAGCTTCCTCGACGTGCTCACGGCCGACCGCTCGCTCTACTCGGCGCAGGATTCGCAAATCCAGAGCCAGGTGGCGATCACCAAATATTATGTCGCCCTGGCCAAGGCGCTGGGCGGCGGCTGGGACGGAGCGATCGACAGCTCGAAGCCGGCGGTGGTGGACGCCAACACCGGCCCCCACCTGGCGGGCCGGGAATGAATGCCGGCGCCGGAGGCGCGCCAAAGCGAGGCTTCTCCCCGGCACGTCAGTGCAGCCGGCCGGCCCCCTGCCCGAGCAAGGTCTCGGCCGCCGCGACGATCTCCTGGGTGGACGGGAATTTCCCCAGCCCCGCCAGTCCCTCGCTGCATTCGATATGGGTCCAGCGCACCAGCCCGTCGCTGTCGATGAGAAACTGGGCCTTCAGTTGAGGCCATTGCCGCTCCATGTCGGCATGGTCGGTCGGGTTCTCGACATAGCCGTCGAGCTTGGCCAGTGCATCGGCAGCCTGCCGCACAGGCAAAGGTTCGGGCAGATCGCCGGTGGGATTGACTCGGAGCTCCGCCAGGGCCGCCATCAGGTCGGGTGTCGGCACCGGCTTGGGGACGCCATAGGCCCGATGCGTCGAGAGCCCCGGATCGGTGGCGATGCGCAGACGGCTCGGGCGAAACTTGAAATAGAGACGTGCATTTTCAAGCTCGGTTGCAACGATGCCAAGCGTCTCGACCCCCAATGCCTGCAATTGAGGGCCCGCAGCCGCCATCTGCGCGATCGATCTGCGGCAGAATGGACACCAGAGTCCGACGAACAAGGCAAGGAACAGCGAGCTCTTGCCGCGATAGTCGGCCAGCGACACGGTGCCCGATCCGTCGAGGGCGGGCAGCGAGAAATCCGGCGCAGGTTCGCCCGGGGCAACCGGCACCTGTATCGGCTGCATGTTCATGCAAAACCCCTTTCATCTCAAGGCGGAACGCGTTGTCTTGAAACGGTTTTCGGCTTTTCGCTCTTCGCTTCGAGGCACTTCGGATTCAGGGCGTCTCGATCAAGTCACTGAACGCTCAAGCCAAAATATCGCGTTGAAAAATGAGATGCCGGCTTTCGGCAGAAACGCGGCGACGACACGCAATCGAGCTAGCACAGAAACGGCAGAACCATCAGGGCATCCGGTTCGAGGCCGGCACGCTGACAGACCTCTTCCGACTTGGCCAAGTATAGCGCGGCTTGGTCCTGGTTCCCAGCATCCAGATGGAGCGTGCCCAGACCGTCATAGCAGGGAAACAGGAATTGCGGCTCACCCATCTGCTCGGCCAGGCGCAAGGCCTCCTCATAGGATGCGAAGGCAAGCGCGTGCTCACCCCGGCACTGATAGATCTGGCCGAGAATGATCAGCGGCGCCGCCAGATGGTCGAGCAGACCCAGCCGACGGTCGAGATCGACCGCCATTTGCGCCGCCTTGACGCCTTCAGCCTCGCACCGATCCGTCAGGGCACAATAGGCGACAGCGAGATTGGCATAGATGCGGGATTGGAAACCGAGATCTCCCACCTTCTTGGCGGTTTCCAATCCGCGCAGGCAGGTCGCGATGCTGCGCTCGGGATCGAAGGTGCTGTAGAGCACGCCGAGATTGGTGTAGCCGCGGCAAGCCGACTGCAGCAGATGGTGATCCTCGGCCAGCCGGACGCTGCGCTCGATCTGCTCCACGGCGACCGCCGGCCGGCCGGTCCGTGCCAGTGCCACGCCCATCGTATTGTAGGCCTGGACGCGTATCGCCGCCAGTTCACGCATGCGGTCCGGTTCGGGATCGACGCCGGCATTCCGATCCGCCTCGGCCAGCGCCCGTTCCGCCCAGCCAATCGCTCCCTCATTGTCGCCCGCACGGAAGGCGAGCCGCCCGACCTCCTGGAACAGTTGCGCGCGCTCTGGCAAATAGCCTTCGTCGCCGAGCAAAGCGAGGCCCTGCATGAAACAGGCCCTGGCACCTTCTCGGTCACCCGCCTCCCAATGCAGGCCGCCGATCTTGCGCTGGAGCCGGGCTGCTCCCACCCGATCGCCTGCGGCCTCGAGCGCCTGGCGCACTGTCTCGTAGTGATCCGCCGCCTCGGTTCGCCGCTCCGCCAATGCCAGGAGATCCGCCAGCCGTTCCCGCGTGGCCAGGATGTCATTCTCGCAGTCCCGGCAATCGGCCAGCGTACGCAGGGCCCGCTCATAGTGCCGGATGGCGTCTTCATTGGCGTAGACCGCACGGGCCCGATCGCCGGCCGCCATGAGATAGCGCGCGCCCTTGGCCCTGTCGAAACTCAGGCTCCAGTGATGCCCCAGCGCTTCGAGATCGCCCAATCGCTCGGGCTGGCTGCCCACGGCACGTTCGAGCGCGAGGCCCGCCCGTTCATGCAGTTCCGTCCGGCGGGAGAGGAGCAGATTGTGATAGGCGGCTTCGTGGATAAGCGCATGGGTAAAGCGATGGCTCCCGCCATCGCCCTCGACCCGGCAGACAAGACCAGCTTCGGCGAGGCGCCGGAGCACGGCGCCGACGGCAGCCGGTTCCGCAGCGACATCGCCGAGAAGGGCCTGCTCGAACACCATGCCGAGCACGGCGGCGGCGTACAGCACGCGCCGCTCCTCGGGGGCCAGGCCGTCGACACGCGAGAGCAGCAGCCCCTGCAGGGTTGGCGGTACCTCCTCGGCGTCGAACGGAGCCGCGCGGATCCAGCGATCGCCTTCCCTTTTGAGGACCCCCCTGGCCACGAGGCTTCGAACGATCTCCTCCACGAAGAGAGGGTTGCCACCCGCCCGCCGGGCGACGAAAGTCCGGATATCCTCGAGCGCACCGCCATCAGCCTCACCGAAAAGCGCGCCGACGAAGGCCCGCGTCTCATCCGCCGAGAGCGGGTCGAGGTGAAGGCTCGACTGCAGGGCCCGGGCGAGATGCAAGGGCGGCCTGCCGGGGCGATGCGACAGCACGATCATCAGGCGCCGATCGGCAAGATGGTCGGCCACGTCGCACAGGAGATCCACCGAGGCCGTGTCAGCCCAATGGAGGTCTTCGACGACGATGAGCAAATGCCCCTGATCGAGGCGCCGGTCGATCAGCATCCGTGCGGCTAGCGCAATCTGGCGTTTCAGCTGTTCCGGCGCAAGGTCGCCCGGCGACTCGCCCTCCACGCCCAGCATGTAGTTCAGGACCGGTGCGAAGGCCTCCGTCATGTCGGCCTGGGCACCGAGCGCGACGAGGCCCGCGGCCAGTTTCCGGCTCGCCACTTCGAGCGTGTCGTCACGATGCACCTGATAGGCTTCGCGGAACAGGGCAGCGAAGACGCCATAGGCGGGCTCGCCCAGGGACGAGCAGGCGGCACGGCGGACAGCGCCGCCGGCAAGCTTTCCCTGCGCTTCGAGCGTGGCAAGGAATTCGGCGATCAGCCGCGATTTGCCCGAGCCGGCCTCCCCAACCAGAGTGACGACCTGGGCCGATCCGGCCTGCACCCGCTCGAAGAGCGCGACGAGCCGTGCCAGTTCCGCCTCGCGGCCGACCATCCGGCTTTCCAGCCCGTGCACGGCCAGCCCTCGTCCGGACGCCGGCATGGCCAAGCGCCCTGTCAATCGATAGGCTGCCACGGGGGCCGCCTTGCCGCGCAAGGTCAGGTCGGGCAAGGGCTCGAAGCCGAAACGATGCCGGGTCAGCGCTTGGGTCGCTTCGGAGACCAGGATGGCCCCCGAGGCCGCCGCCAGCAGGCGGGCCGTCGTATTGACGGTGTCGCCGGTCACCGCATAGGTCGCGCCGGCGGCCTGGCCGAGATGCCCGGCCACGACCAGACCGGTGTGGACGCCGATATGGAGGCTCACCGGCTGGCCGAGGCGCCCCGCCCAGCACGCATCGAGGCGGGCTGCCTCGACGGTCATGTCCAGTGCTGCGTCGAGAGCCCGCTCCGGGTCGTCCTCATGGGCCAGGGGCGCTCCGAACACTGCCAGCACGGCGTCGCCGACGAACTTCTCCACGAAACCCTGATAATGCGCCACCACATTCGCCAGCGTTTCGAACAGGGCGTTCTGGAAGGCCCGGACGTCCTCCGGGTCGAGCCGCTCCGCAAGGGCGGTAAAACTGGAGACATCGGCGAAAAGCACCGTCACCTGCCGCCGATTGGCCTCGGGACGATCGAGTGTCCCGGTTGAGGCGACCGCATCGACAGGGGGCACGGGCGCACTGTCGGCGGCAGGCATGCCTGGGGTACGTGCCGTTCCGCAGCGCGGGCAGAAGGCGAAACCCGGCTCGCAGACAAAACCGCAATTCGCACAGGGTGTTGACTGCGATCGCCCGCAATGCGGACAGAACGCGAAATCCGATGCCAGTTCCAGACCGCAACCCCTACACGCCATGGAACGATCCGCCGCGGGTGAAACGAGCGTCCTACCCTGCCTTCGGCCACAAGCCCGGCCTCGGATCCGATGGATCGGACGTCGTCAGCGGAAGACAACCTATCTTCCTGCTCCAAAGGCAGGATTTTACTCACTTTTCCCGATCTTGGGCAGCCCATACCTGCACAACAGGCTTCGTCTTTGTCAGGGCCTGCGGTCGCCGGGCGCCAGCCCGTCCGGCGGATATCCGGACATGCCATGGGGAGTTCGAACTGGGGAGCGGACGGGACTGCGCGGCAAGTTCAGGGCATGGAATCCTCCTTTGTTCGGAAGAGGTAGATACAATTGCCGACGGGCTCGCTATAAATTTGAAATGCCTCAATCCATAAGATAAATTCAATATAATCATTCGTTTACTTGGACTTTCGACTTCGGACGACGGTTGAAAAGGCGTCGATCGAGTTGCGTGGACTGTCGGTACGAGGTTCCCGGTGAAGCGAGCATTCATGGCGACCACATCGCCCGGCGGGCCGGCCCGGAAACCTGCCGAGCCGGCAGCGGCCGGCAAAGGGTTGCCACCCCTGTTTTCCTACATCTGGCAGAACAGCCGCCGGCAACAGGTCGTCATTCTCCTTGTCGTACTCGCGTCCCTGCCTTTCTATTTTCTATCGCTCGACCTGCCACGCAGCATCGTCAACGACGCCATCCAGGGACGCGCTTTCCAGCATGGCATCACCGAGGCTCCGCTTTTCGCCTTCAACCTGGCCTTGCCGGCCTGCCTGGGAGGCGGCAGCCTGCACTATCCCGGCATGACGTTCTCCCGCATCGCCTATCTGATGGTGCTGAGCTCGGTGTTCATGCTGCTGGTGCTGATCAACGGCGCCTTTCGCTATGTCATCAATATGCAGAAGGGCAAGCTCGGCGAGGACCTGCTGCGCCGCCTGCGCCTGGATCTCTTCAACCTGCTGCTGCGTTTCCGGCCGGAGGCGGTCCGCAATGTCCGATCTGCCGAAGTCGCCACCATCATCCGCGACGAGGTCGAGCCCATCGGCGGCTTCGTCGGCGATGCCTATATCCAGCCCGCCTTCCTCGGCAGCCAGGCGCTTACCGCGCTTGGCTTCATCCTGCTGCAAAGCCCTCTTCTCGGCCTGCTGGCCGCGGCGATGGTACTGGTGCAGGGTGCGGTCATCCCGCGGCTGCGGCGCGAGCAGCTCAGGCTCGGGCGCCAGCGCCAGGCGCGCTCGCGCTCGCTTGCCGGCCATATCGGCGAGATCGTCGACGGCATAGGCGAGGTTAGCAATCACGGCACGGCCGCCTATGAACGGCAGAAGGTTACCGGCCTGCTCGATGAGCTGTTCTGGATCCGCTATCGGCTCTACGGCCGGAAGTTCATGGTGAAATTCATCAACTCCGTGCTGGCGCAGGTAACGCCTTTCCTGTTCTACGCGCTGGGAGGGTATTTCGCCCTGCGTGGTTCGCTCGACATCGGCCAGCTCGTGGCGGTGATCGCCGCATATCGCGACCTGCCGCCGCCCATAAAGGAACTGATCGACTGGGACCAGCAGCGCCAGGATGTCGAGGTCAAATATGAGCAGATCCTGGAACAGTTCTCCCTGGCCGAACTGCCCGAACTCGCTGGTGAGACACCGGACCTGGCCGCCGGCGGCGCCATCGCGATCGAGGCGCTGAGAGTGCGGGCGCCGAGCGGCGACGTCCTGCTCGACAATGCCAACCTGGTCCTGCCCCTAGGTGCGCATGTCCTGCTGACCGGATCCCGAGGCGAAGGCTTCGTCACCCTGGCCCAGCTTCTCGCACGCCGCCTGACGGAATTCGACGGCAATGTGCGCCTTGCCGGACAGGATCTCGCTGCCTTTTCCCCGGGCTGGATCGGGCAAAATCTCGGCTATCTCGGCCCTGATTTCGTAATTTTCGGGCGCTCCATCCGCGAGAACATCGTCTACGGCCTGCGCGGGGCGCCCATCGGGCAAGACCTGCCGCTTCCAGCCGATCAAGGCGACCGTCAACCCGGCCATGGGCCTGGCCCCCACAGCGAGGGGGAAGCCGCAGCCCCTTCCATCGATCTGCGCAGAGCTGGCGCAGCCGATGCCGGCGAGCTCGACGACATGATCATCGCTCTGCTGCGCGAAATCGGCCTGGCGGATGCCATCTATGGCTTCGGGCTCTCGCGGAAATTCGGCACCGAACCCGATCGCGATCTCGCCCAACGCCTCATCGACTGCCGCCGACGCCTCGTCCGGGAACTCGAGGAAACCCATCTGGCAGACCTGATCGAGCCTTTCGATCCGACCCGCTTCAATCGCTATGCCACCATCGGCGAGAATCTGTTCTTCGGCGTTCCGGTTGCCGAAGGCGCCATCGAGATACTGATCGAGGACCCGGAAATTGCCGCGCTGCTCGCAGAAGGAGGGCTTGACGACAGCCTCGTTGCCCTGGGGCTGAAAGTCGCCGCGACCATGGTGGAAATCTTCTCGCAGATCTCCAGCGATCACGCCGTGTTCGAGCGCTTCTCCTTCATCTCGTCGAGTGAGCTGCCGCGCTTTGCCGAGATCGCTTCTCGCGCCGGCACACGCGGCGCGGGCGCACTCGCTTATCCGGAACGCCGCTCCCTGCTCCTTCTGGCGCTCCACTATATCGAGACCCGCCATCGGCTTGGGCTGCTCACCGCCCCCCTCGCCGAAGAGATCGTGCGAACCCGCGGACGGATCATGGCCCTCGATCCGGCCCGGTTCGCCGGGATGCTCGAATTCCATGCTCCCGATCGGCTCTGCCCCGCCGCGCCGCTGCGCGACAATCTCCTGTTCGGGCGTATCGATCATGCCATGGCGCATGCCGAGGAACGGGTCATGGTGACATTGCACAAGGTCGTGCACGATTGCGGCCTTGATCGGATCATCTATCAGCTCGGTCTCAACCAGGAGGCCGGCCCCGGCGGGCGCCTGCTGCTTGCGGCCCATCGATGTGCCCTTGCCCTGGCTCGCTGCCTCGTCAAGCGTCCCAGAATTCTCATCCTCGATCAGCTCGACCTGATGTTCCCGGAGGGTCAGCGCGCCACCATCCTGGAGATGGTGCGTCGGCGCATGGAGGGCCGCACGCTTATCGTCGCCATGCGCGATGCCCCCCCGCGCGACCCGTTCGATGTCGTGGTCACGACCCGCGGCAACCGCATTGAATCCGTGTCGAAACCTTCTGCGCCCTTGGCCGTCCAGGAGACAGCGCCGGAAGCGCCGATCGAGGAGCTCGCCGAGATCCAGGCCCTGCGCGACGTACCGATGTTCGCAGCTCTCGACACGCCGCGGCTGAAATTGATCGCCTTTACCTGCGAGCGCATCTCCTTCGAACAGGACCAGATCCTGTTCCGCCAGGGAGACCTCGCCGATGCAGCCTATATCATTCTCTCCGGCACCGTCGACGCCTTCATCGAACTTGCGGGCGAGAGACTCCTTCTTTCGACCACGGGACGACATTCCATCGTCGGCGAAATGGGCCTGATCAGCGGCGCGCCCCGCTCGGCTACCGTGGTGGCAACCACCGAGGTCGCGGCCTTGAAGATTGCAAAGGACATCTTTCTCAATCTCCTCGCCGAGTTGCCCTCAGTCGCACTCGTGGTGATGCGCGACCAGGTAAGACGGCTGGTGATTGCGGAGGAACGCCTGACCCGCCTGCTGCAACACCCGTCGACGTCTTCCCGAAATCCGGCAAGCTCCGGAAGCCATCGCCCCTGACGATGATGGCGGGTTCGATCCTGCATAGCTTCGTCGTAAACCCGCTCCAGATCCATCAAACCGCGCGGCAGACCGGCGAGCTGCGGATTTGCTTCAGCTGTTTTTCCGTCAGCGCCAACGGCGTCGGCCCGTTGCTCGAAGTTGCGAACATCAGGTTGCGCGTACTGCCCGAATGCACCGGTGCGAAGGAACTCGTCAGCATCACGTGCCCGATCTCATGCGCCGGATCCCAGCGCGAGCAATCATGCGTGACGGCGCAGGCCGGCTTGCCCGTAGCATGGCCGCCGCAGCCCAGTACGTTGTTCTCCTGGAACCTGTTGACGAAGAACAGCTTCACATCATTGTTGGGGACGGGCGTTCCGAGCGCGTGGAGCGCTGCGAACTCGCCCGAATCCATCTGCCAGGTGCAGTTCTGGCCCACCACGTTGAAGCGGTTCTCTTCGTCCTGCGTCAGGCCGAGCGACTCGCCGGAGGCGAAGAAGATCTCGATGCCATATTGGGCATAGACGGCCTGGGCGCTCGACAGGATGCGCTCGAACGGCACGTCGCTCAGGGCCAGCGACCGGAAATGCACCCGCACGCGATGCTTGAATCCGCCGATCTGCTTGTCGATCTCGCGTATCGTCGCCTGCCCGAGCTTGCCGTCGTCGGCGAGCGGCGGATTCTTGCGCTGGAACGCCTTCACCACCGACTCCGTTTCGATGCCATAGACGCCGTCCGGGCTGTAGTCCTGGCTGGCGGTGGACACCGGCATGGCAAAGCCGAGATCGATCAGGGCCATCTGCAGGAGATGGACATGCCGGCCGGACATGCCGCGCATCAGGACGTCATTGCCGGCCTCGATACGCTGCAGGGCGGCTTCATTCTTGAAACGGACGGATGTCAACGCCATGGCGGGCTTCCTTCTGGCTGGCTGTATGATGATGGCGGCGAATAATATTTTGCTCCGTCCATTCTATACTCAATCTATTGTTGTGATATCCTTCAAATGCGGGAGATTGGCCTCCGTTCGGCCTCACGGAGTCTCGGTAACTGCCTTTGGGTCGGTGATCAGTGTGCGAAAATCGGGAACAGCACTTCCGCCCTTGAGGCCGAGCTTCATGCCCGTGCGGACGAATTTGTGGGGTACGGTCTGCGTCGGCACAAAATAGGCAACGTCCACCGTAAAGCCGATGACCTTGACGTTGAAGAAGGTGGCGATGGACTTGACGAAACTCCTGAGCTGGCCGGTATGGCAGGCATAGAGAACAATCATCGCGTTCTCGGCAAAACGGGTGCGAATGTCCGCCACCGTGACTTTCTTCTTGTTGGCGCCAGAGCCGATCTCGAAGAACACGCCGGGCTGGTTGAGATTGTTCATGCTCGTCGGGTCCATGGCCGTCAGGTTGTCGCCCGACCCATTGGTATTGATCATGACTTCGGCTCGCCCGACCGAGCGCCTCTGGATCTGGCCGCCAAAACCGATCAGGTCCTTATTGGCGTGGGTGAAGAGATTGAGGCGGCTGATGCTGCCGGGTTTCTCGATGAAGATGGCGCCCAGCATGTTGCCGAAAGTAGGCGTGACGGCCACGGTGCCGCCGGGAATGGCCGAGAAATCGAGCGTGCCGGGCTCCCAGCGGCCACCCGCTAGTTCTTGTAGGAGATCGTCGTCGCTCATCACCGTGTCCCAGTCGAACTGGCCGACGAGATTGAGTTCCTTGGTGGTGGTGGGCGGGGGCGCACCGACCTTGACCTGGAGAAAAGCGTGTCCGCCGGTGCCGCCGAGGGAAGCGACCAGGTTCGCACCGGATGCCACGGCAAGGACGGTGGCCGTGCCATCCTCGACCCTGCCGAGGAGCTCGAACTGATGCGGGCTGCGGCGCACTTCCAGCCCGCCGATCGGCGGGGCGAAGGTGCCATCCGAATCGCGGATGCTGGCGACCTCGCTGTCGATCATCACCCGGCCGCCAACCGCATTGAGGACCTCGAAGGTGCCGACCCCGTAGGGCGGGACCTCCAACCTTGACACCGGCTCAAAGGGGATCTCGCTTGGGCCACCAGTGGCGTCGAACCTCTGCACGAACGCCACCTTCGACTGAGCAGGGCGAACCGAATAGCGCGACGTCGGCTTGATTTGCACGGGCCCTGGCGCAACCGCTTCCAGTTTCAGCATCTCGGCATCGAGGCTTGCCATCGTCATCTTGCCGACGATGTTGTCGGCCTGGGTCTGATAGGCCGGGTTGATGATCTTGCGTTTCTGCTTGTAGGCGAGGACGGCCGCTGCGGTCATCGGGCCATAGTGCCCGTCTGCCACGATTGTGGCGCCATCCAGCAGGATCAGCGCTTGCTGGATTTTCTTGACATGGTCTCCGACTGCGCCGGGCGCGATATGAGCGGGATCGGAAATCGCCGCGGCTTCGAGTTTTGGATCACCGCGAAAGAGTTGTGATTGAAGCGCCACCGGAGATCGTCCTCATATTGGTGCCGTGAATCCGCACGTCCTAGCTTACCGCATAGCTAAACTCGCTGTTCTTCACGCTCACCTTCGCCTCCTCGATCGCCTGGCCCGCAATCGCCTTGCCGAGGATCTCTCGTGACAGCGCCGGCAGCAGTGTGTTGGTGACGATGTTGTCGACCATGCGCCCGCCCGAGTCGGGGTCGTTGCACTGGGAAACGATCTTCTCGACCACGGCATCGTCATAGCTGAACCTGGCGCTGTGATTGTCGCGGATGCGCTTGCCGATGCGATCGAGCTGCAGGCGCACGATGGCGCCCAGCATGTCACCGGACAGCGGGTAATAGGGAATGGTGACGATGCGCCCCAACAGCGCCGGCGGGAAGACCTGCAGGAGATGCGGCTTGAGCTCGACCGCCAGCGCCTCCGGATCGGGCTTTTGCGCGCCGTTCGCCGCGGCATCCATGATCATGTCGGTGCCGGCATTGGTGGTGAGGATGATCAGCGTATTCCTGAAATCGATGCGCCGGCCCGAGCCGTCCTCCATCACGCCCTTGTCGAAGACCTGGAAGAAGATTTCGTGCACGTCGGGGTGGGCCTTCTCCACCTCGTCGAGCAGCACCACGCTGTAGGGCCGGCGACGCACGGCCTCGGTGAGCCGGCCGCCTTCGCCATAGCCGACATAGCCGGGCGGTGCCCCCTTCAGGGTCGAGACCGTATGCGCCTCCTGGAACTCCGACATGTTGATGGTGATCATGTTCTGCTCACCGCCATAGAGCGCCTCGGCCAGCGCCAGCGCCGTCTCGGTCTTGCCGACTCCGGACGGGCCGGCAAGCATGAAGACGCCGATGGGCTTGTCGGGATTGTCGAGCTTGGCGCGGTTGGTCTGGATGCGCCGGGCGATCATCTTCAGGCCATGATCCTGGCCGACCACGCGCCTGGCCAGGATGTCGCCGAGATTGAGGATGGTCTCGACCTCGTCCTTGACCATGCGGCCGACGGGAATACCGGTCCAGTCCGAGACCACCGAGGCCACGGGCTGCTCGTCGACATAGGGATAAACCATACGTTTTTCGGGATCGATGGCGGCAAGGTCGGCCATGATGCCGGTGAGCTTGCCGCGAGCCGCATCGGCGCCCTCCCCGCCTTCGGCGATGGCGCGGCGGGCCGCCATCAGCTCGGCGACAACAGCCTTCTCCTCGCCCCAGGCCTTCTCCAGCGACGCCAGCTTCTCCCTGGCGGCAGTGATGGTCTCCGTCACCTCGCCGATGCGTTTCTCGTCGGCATTGCCGACATCGCGTTCACGCTCCAGGGCCTTCAACTCGCGCTCGCCTGCCTCGATGGCGACGCGCACATCCTCGACCGCCGCCGGCGTCGCATTCTGCGAGACCGCCACGCGCGCGGCAGCGGTGTCGAGCAGGCTGACAGCCTTGTCCGGCAGCTGGCGCGAAGGAATGTAGCGGCTCGACAGCTTGACGGCGGCGACCACCGCGGCTTCCGAGATATGGACGTTGTGGTGCTTTTCCATCGGCGCCAGCAGGCCGCGCATCATGTTGCAGCACTGCTCGATGCCGGGCTCGCCGACATTGATCGGCTGGAAGCGGCGGGTCAGTGCCGGATCCTTCTCGATGTGCTGGCGATATTCGGACCAGGTCGTCGCCGCGATCGTCCTGAGCGTGCCCCGGGCCAAAGCGGGCTTGAGCAGGTTGGCGGCGTCCCCCGTGCCGGCCGCGCCGCCAGCGCCAATCAAGGTATGGGCCTCATCGATGAACAGGATGATCGGTATCGCCGAAGCGTGGACCTGGTCGATCACCGAGCGCAGGCGCTGCTCGAACTCGCCCTTCATCGAGGCGCCGGCCTGCATCAGGCCGATGTCGAGCGCGTAGAGCTTGTTGCCCTTGAGCGGCGGCGGCACGTCGCCGGCCGCGATGCGCTGGGCAAAGCCCTCGACCACCGCGGTTTTGCCGACGCCGGCCTCGCCGGTGAGGATGGGATTGTTCTGCCTCCGGCGCATCAGGACATCGATGACCTGGCGGATCTCCTCGTCGCGGCCGACGATGGGATCCATCGTGCCGCCGGCGGCACGCTCGGTGAGGTCGACGGCGTAGCGGTCGAGAGCGCTGGTACCCTTGGCGGCAGGCCCTGCCTCCCCGCCCGCTCCCTTGGCGACCGGTCCCGAGCCGTCCATCGGACGCATGTTTTCTTCGGCAGATTGCTGCCAGATCTTGCGATGTTCGTTGGTGAGTTGCTCGACATCGATCAGACGGAACTGCTTGGACAGGCCGTTGAGCGTGCGCGCCAGGCGCGGCTCCTTCAGGATGGCGGTGAGCACATGCCCGGTGCGCACCTGGGTTTCTCCGAACATCAGGGTGGCATAGTTCCAGCCCTGGCTGAGCGCGTCGAAAATATCGTCGGAAAAGCCCGGCAACTCGGTCTTGTTCATGGCAAAGCCGGCGGTGACGGCACTGAGATCGGCCGAGAGCCGGCCGGCATCGAGCTTGAAATGAGTGATCGTCAGGGCCAGGTCGCTGCGGTCGGCCTGCAGCACCGCCTGCAGCCAATGCGCCAGCTCCAGATTGCGGTTGCCCGCCCCCTGTGCCAGGCGGAAGGCCTGCATGAAGCTGTCATAGCCGAGCGGATTGAGCTTGCCGGTGAGGACTTCGAGGCTGACATCGGCCATGGCTACGACCCTTTTTTCGGTTTGCGACGCCGCTCGGCGCGGATCTCGGCGGGATGGAAATGGCAGTCCCAGCGCATGCGATCGGATTCAGGATCGGCGGCCCCCTTCCTGCCCATCCAGCAGGTCCATCCAAGACGGCCGAAACCGCCGAGCTGAGCGGGTTTGGTCTTGCTTTCCGCCAGGCCGAATTCGACGTCGTAGATGAAGGTCTCACCGAGATAGAAGCGGATGATGTCGGCCAGGGGCTCGAAATGAAGGCCATCGGGCAGGAAGGTCTCCAGCTCGTCGAGGTTGGCGACTTCCAGCCTGATGCGGAACTTGTCCTTGAGGCTGTAGGCCGAGCGGCCGATGATACTGTCGACGCCGAGCGCACAGCTGCCTGCTGCCAGCACGGCCTGCTCGCGCGCCTCGAGCGGCAACCACACCCCAACGAATTCCTGCACCTCGACCTTGGCATCGAACAGCCAGCCGAGCATGCCCTCGATGCGCGAGGCGCTCTTGATCGCCGGCGCCATCAGGCCGGCCAGTGCCAGCTTTGAGAAATCATGCAGTTGGCCGCGCCCGCGCATGGCCGGCGTGCCGATGCCGATCATGGCCCCGAGATAGGTGAGGAACTGGTTTTCCTCCGGCCGGTCCGCCTGTACGGCCGGCCGGGCATTGGCCCAGGCCCGGAAGAACAATTGCTGGAAGCGGTTGTTGAAGATGTCGAGGAAACGCGCGAAAGCCACGTCACGCATATTGGCCCAATGGGTCGCTTCATAGCTGGTGTGCAGCGGCAGGGCGCCCTGCGGCCCCAGCATGCCGAGGAAGCGACTCTCGACCGTGGCAGGACCTCCCTCGGGTGGGGCAACGTGGCTGACGTTGTCGTCGGAAAAATCGATGTGGGGCTGCTGGCCTAGCTTCGCTACGGCTTCGGCCGAGGACGCACTCTCGCCGATGCGCGGCTTGGCACCTGCCAGGTGCTCGAGGCGGCGCAGAAGGTCGAGGAAGTCTCGACCGCCCGGCTCCTGAGCAAAGGGCGATTTATCCGAATCGCCCTTTCTCTCTAACTCGTTGTTGTAGCGCGCTTTCTCAGCCGAAAAGTCTATCGGCTCTTCCGGAAAACGCTCCTGCGGCAGGTCGGGAGGCGTGCTCATAGCTGCTGCCGCCGCCCGAGCTGCGCCGGCCAGCGCATGATCTCGCCGCGTTCGGTCGAGCGGATCACGGTCTCGACCACATTGTTGAGACCGACAAATTCAGTGAGGAAGCGATCGAGGATGGCGCCGAGCAGAAAAATGCCGCTGCCTTCGAAATGCTTTTCGTCGAGTGTCACCGTGACTTCCAGCCCGCGCACCACGCCCGCGCCTGTGCGTTGACGGATGCGCCGGGTGATCGGCCTGCTGTCGACGGCAATGACGCCCTGGATGCGTCGTTCGATGGCCGCGCTGCCGCGCGTAGCGAAGAGCGAGAGGATCTCGCGCAACGATGCGGCCGAATCCCGCGTGCCATAGCCGGAGAGCCCGAGATGATTGAGGCTGAGCATGCTGATCAGCCGCCAGGCCGAGGTGCCGCCCGCGCCATGCTGGCCGCGTGCCTCCGGATCGGTGGCGATGGAATCGCGCGGCAGGGTCGGTCCGACCACGCAGTCCACCCTCAGCGTGGTCTTGTCTTCGAGAATGAAATCGGCCCCTCCCTGCCCGACCGGCAGATGTTCGGTGAGGTGGCGGTTGGAGCACAGCGCCCGCAGGCTGAGTTCAGCGACGTGGAGGCCATCAGGCCTGTCGCGGTGATTGGTGAGCGTAACGAACATGTCGCTGCCGACATATTGCGTCGGCTGCGCATTGCGCCGTTCCTCCTGCGAGCGGCGGCGGGGCAGGCGCCGCACGGTATAGAACATCGTCTGGGTGGCGGAGACCCCGAGCGGCGGAGCGGCGTAGAGCGGATAGACCTCCATCTTGTCACCGCTGCCGGTGACATGGGCATGCATCCGGATCAGGCGGTGGGCCTCGAAATCGAGATGACGCGAGCGATCGGTGACGACATGGTACTCGTGCTCGTTGTCCTTCACGGGCACGCGCGCCAGCTGCATCTCGAAGAGGTTGGAGGCAGCGGCGGCGTAGAGGGCGAAGCTGTCGGCCCTCACCACGGATTGCAGCCGGCTGTCACCCTGGCTGAAGGCGATGACGATATCGCAGCGATTGGTGCGGATCGCCGAGAGGACAGGCTTGAGATTGGTGAGCTTGAAACCGAGGAATTTCGCCGGCAGTACGAAATATTCGCGCAGGAGATCGAAGCCCCTGAACACCCGCCGGTCGGACGGAAACAATGGTTCGTCGGGCGCAAAGCCGATCTGGGCCAGGCAGCTCCTGGGCAGCGGCAGGATGACGGGATCGCCGGCCTCGTCGAGATAGCGAACATAGATGCCGGTGGTGGCGCCGAAGAGCTGCTCGTAGAGCCTGACGGCATCGCCCTCCTGGCCGATGATATGGAACGTAAGCTCATCGGTCCGGCAGTTGGCAAACCAGCAATCGGGCCGCTGTGCCACCTGCTTGTCGGCCGGCTCGGTGAGGCGGTCGGCGGCGGAGCGCCGCAACAGGGACAGCCTGAGGCCCGCCTGGCTGGCGGGGCCGGCCTCGATGCCGAGAGCCTGCAGCGTCGCCGGCCCGCTCAGGAATTCGGCCTGGCCGAGTTCGAACGGCCACAAGGTGATCTCGCTGGCGAGGCGATATTTGCAGGCAATCCGGCGTTCACGCTCGACGAAGCGCGCATCGGCATAGGAGCCGGCGGCGATCTTCATGCCATCCTTGAGATTGGGGTCGCCATAGGGCGGCTCCACCCGCAGCAGCGCTGCCGATGGCACCGGCGCCAGATAATCGGGCACGAGCTGGTCGAGCAGATTGTCGGTGAACTCGGCATATTCATGCTTGAGCTTGAGCTGCACGCGGGAGGCCAGATAGGCGGTGCCTTCGAGCAACCCCGCAATCATCGGGTCGGTGTTGTTCTCCAAAAGCCCACCCAGGCGCTCGGCAACACCGGGAAATTCAGCCGCGAACTGCCTGGCTTCCTCCTTGAGAATGCCAAGTTCACGATTGTAGAGCTCGAGAAATTCACGGTTCATGGCATCACAATTTGAAGACTCTGATCTTGCCGCTCTCCACCTCGACGTCCGCCACGAACTCTATCGGGATATCGGTGGGCGTCGACACCATTTCGGCGCTGATGTGGAACCTCAGTTGGCCGGAAGCGCTATCGTCGAGCGGCTCGCCGGATATGGTGACCGTGCCGGGTACCAGCCGGCAGTCATAAAGCTCCAGCCTCTGCTTGAGCAGATGGGCGACCCGTCGCGCCGCCTCGGGACTGGCGACGATCGCGGTCAGATCCGGTACGCCGAAATTGAGGATCGAGGCCGCCACGGCGTCGAAGCCGTCGAGATCCTCGATCGCCGCCAATTCGACGGTGTTGAGCAAGGAGGCAAGGTCCTCGCCGAGTTCCGAACGCAGCACTGTCTCGCCCACCGCCGAACGCGGCGAGGTGCGCCGCCCGGCAATGACGCGCTCGCCGGCATCGTTGCGATTGTCGATAGGCTTGGCGGCATCGCGCATGCGGAAGGCCTCCCGAAAGGCATGCATGATGGGAGGTACGAAACGATCGCTCTTGACGGCACGGAAACGGCTCAATGGATCTTCCACATGCTGGAGCGTCTTGAGCTGAACCTCGAAGACGCATCGAAACTAGGAATTGGTACCGCAGTCGTGTTTTCAGCGTCGATGAACCGCCCGGCCGTCCCTGAAAACCGCCATCAGGTCCTACTTGCAACTGTGGTGCCAAGTCCGAGCGGCCGAGGTATCAGTCTCTGCCGGGACCGGGCGACCATCACGCTCGTGCAGCCGCCCGTCTCCGAAAGGCGAGGAATTACTGATCCTTGCCGGTAGCAACGTTGTAAGTGAACTCGATCGAGCCACCGTCGGCGGCGCCGGTCTTGTCCTGCGGCTGGTATTCGTGGTTGATCTTCTCATAGGTGATCGAGAAGCTCTCCATCGCGCCGCCATCGGAGCCGCCACTCGTCTGATAGCTGGTGATGAAGCAGTTGGTCAGGGTGATGGTGATATAGGTGAGCTTGTCTTCGCCCGCCGCCTTGCGCACGACGAGCTTGACCTCGTCGATGTGATTGCCGAAGGCGCAATATTTGAAGATGTTGGCGGAAGCCTTGTCCGCCGCCTTGGTGCAATGCAGGTCCTGCAGGACGGACTTGCCCTTGCCGCCGCCGGTGCCGCTGCCGAAGGTCGAGGAATTCGAGCCGCCGATGCTCCAGCTCAACAGCTCCATATAGCCATCGAGGCTGTCCTGCTGGGTTTCACCCTCGATACCATTGATCTGAAGTAGTGCGTCTGATTGGGCCATTTTACTCTCCTGTGATGTGAGCGGATGTGCCTTTTTCCGAAGGCTTCCGTCGGATTGAATTGGCCAAGCGGGATCGTTCGCTCGCCGGAGCGTTCAGGCAGGCCCGCTTGGATTGTCGTGTTACTTCTGGCTATTGGGCAGTCTCGAGACGAGACTGATGCCGATATCCATTCCTTCCAACTGGTAGTGTGGCCTCAGATAGAACCTGGCGGCGTAATAGCCGGGGTTTTCCTCGTCGGGGAACACTTCGACCTTAGCCGCGGCCAGCGGTTTCTTGGCCTTGATTGCCTCGGTCGAGTTCTTGGGATCGCCGTCGACATAACGATTGATCCAGGTCTGCAGCCATTTCTGCAGTTGGTCCTGCTCCATCGTGGCGCCGATCTTGTCCCGCACCATGCATTTGAGATAATGCGCGAAGCGCGACACCGCGAACATGTAAGGCAGCCGGGCCGATAGGTTTTCGGAAGCGGTCGCGTCGTCCGTATCCATTTTCCGGGGCTTGTACAGCGACTGGGCACCGATGAAGGCCGCCTTGTCGGTGTTCTTGCGATGGATCAGCGGCAGCACGCCCGATTTCGACAGTTCCGCCTCGCGCCGATCGCTGATGGCGATTTCGGTGGGGCATTTGAGGTCGATGCCGCCATCGTCGGTGGGGAAGGTATGGGTTGGCAGGTTGACGACTTCGCCGCCCGACTGAACGCCACGGATACGCACCGTCCAACCATATTCCTTGAAGGCGCGGTTGACATTGACCGCCATGGCGTAGGCTGCGTTCATCCAGGCATATTTCCTGCCCTGATGGCCGTCCGTGTCCTCCTCGAAGGCGAATTCCTCCACCGGTTCCGACTTGGCGCCGTAGGGCTGGCGCGAGAGGACGCGCGGCATGCACAGGCCGACATAGCGTGAGTCGGGCTGGTCGCGCAGCGAGCGGAAAGCGGCATAATCGGGCGTGTCGAAGATCTTGCCGATGTCGCGCGGATTGGTGAGCTCGTTCCAACTGTCCATGCCGAACAAGGCCGGATTGGCCGCCGCGAAGAAAGGGGCATGCGCCGCAGCCGCGACCTTGCTGATATCGCGCAGCAGCTGCACGTCGGGCGGCGAGTGGTCGAAGTAATAGTCGCCCACCAAGGCGCCGTAGGGATCGCCGCCCAGCTGCCCATACTCGGCTTCGTAGAGCTTCTTGAAGATCGGACTCTGGTCCCAGCGCGCGCCGGGATAGACCTTGAACTCGCGGAAGAGCTCCTCCTTCGACACATTCATGAAGCGGATCTTCAGCGTGGTGTCGGTTTCGGAGTTGAAGACGAGATAATTGAGACCGCGCCACGCACTCTCCAATTTCTGGAATTCGGGCGCGTGGATGACTTCGTTGAGCTGGATCGACAGCTGCTCGTCGAGCTTGGCGATCATCGAGTCGATGGTATCGAGAACATCTTCCTTGACAAGTGAGGTATCTTCGAGCGCCTGGCGGACCAGGGTGTTGACGGCATTCTCGACCTCGCTAGCAGCACTGTCGTTGCGCGGCTTGAAGCTCTTGCGCAGCAGGCTGGAAAAACTCTCCAGGTCACGGGTTTCGGTCGCGGGAACGGTCTGGGGGGTAGCGGCTGTTTCGGCCATCTGGCTGAACTCCTGACTTGATCTTCTGGCTTGATCTACTGGCGGGAGCCGTCGTCAGTTCTCTTCAGGCTTGGCCTGCTCGCTGTTGTCCTTGAGCAGCCGCATGAGTTCGGGGTCCTTCAACAGGGCCTTGATCTGATCTTCGGCCGCGACCTTGCCGTCCATGTAGCGCTGCAGATTGGCGAGCTGCTCGCGCGCCTTCAGCAGCTTGGCCAGCGCCGGTATGTTGCGGACGACCTGAGCGGGGTTGAAGTCGCTCATCTTTTCGAAACTGAGCTTGACCGACATCTTCTCATCGCCCTTGGCGTCACCGAGCCGATTGGTCACCTTGAAGCTGGTGCCGGGCTTGATGGCCTTCATGCGGTCGTCGAAATTGTCCATGTCAATGTCGAGATATTTGCGCTCGGCGATCGGCGGCTTCTCGACCTCGGACGCATTGCCGGATAGGTCCGACATCACCGCCATCACAAAGGGAATCTCGACGAGCTTTTCCGCATTGTAGGGATCTTCATACTGAATCTGGACGCGCGGCGGGCGGTTGCGCTTGATGAACTTCTGTCCGCTGTCAGCCATGACTTTGCCTCTTTCCTCGACACTGCGACGGGAGTTCCTGCCCACCGAAGGAGACCGGCGGAAAAGATCCCACCCTCGCACTTGAATTCATTGAGGTTGGTGAGCGCCGGCCCAGCGGGCGGTGTCATCCCCCTTGCGAAACCAATCTTGCGCCAAACCCCCTCCCCCGTAATCCCCTATTTGGGGGGCCGGCTCCGAGCCCCCTTTGTCGCGTATTGTGGCAGATGGCACATACCGGCTCTCTCAAGGTGAAACCGGCCGTACTAAGGGAATTTCGGGAAACGAGACTGGCCCAATTGTCAGTCTAGACAGGCCAAGTGATTCCGGCGTGACACCGTGCAGGGAGCGCACCTGCAAGAGGCCTCGGTCGACCCGGCACCGGCCCGATGCAATTACGAGCCGGCATTCTTGTGACGAAGACTTCCCCCTGCTCGCCTCCTTGTGAATGTTACGACGATCAGAGAAGCGTGCGGCGATGACTGAGCCTGTTGGGGGAGTATCTTCTCTTAACTCAGTATAGAACGCAAGATTGATTCCAAGCCCAAGATGAGGCCTAAAAAGGAGTAGGCAATCGAGCCGGTATATGGAGAGAAAGTCCGACAAAAGCGGGTCGACCCAGGCAAAGGCTCGAACTGCGCCAGGCGTTCACCCCGCCGCGCGAGGAGGGCTCGGATATTTTCGAGCTTCGGTCCGTTCCGTCGGATTACCGGTGCGCCTTGGAGGCTGTCGCAGGCCATGACAGCCTCTTAGCGCGGCATGTTGATGACGCCCATGCTCGAGGCTTCAAAGACGGCCTCGGCACGCGAATTCACTTCGAGCTTCTGGTAGATGTTCTTGACATAGGTTGCCACGGTGCTTCGGCCGATCTTGAGTATGTCGCCGATCTCCACGAAGGTGAAACCGCGCGCCAAGAGCTTGAGCACTTCGAGCTCGCGCTTCGATAGCAATTCGAGGCCCTTCTTGTCCGCTTCCTGCTCGCGCGGCTGGAACTCCTTGAGCAATTGGCGGGCGATGACCGGACTGATCGGCGAACCACCGCGCCGTACCTCGCGGATACTCTCGGCAAAGCTGTCGAAGCGCTCATCCTTCAAAAGATAACCCCGAGCGCCGGCTTTGATACTCTCCAATACCTTGTCCTGGTCGGCAAAGATCGTGATGACCATGATGTCGACATCGACATATTTCTGGGCCGCATAGCGGATGAGGCCGATTCCGGAACCATCCGGCAGCCCAAGGTCGCACAGCAGCACGTCGAACCCGCCCTTGTCGATCAGGGTTTTTCCGGTGGCGGTGTTCGGCGCACTCGCCGTGACCGAGATATCCGGCGCCGCTTCCAGCGCCACGGTGATGCGTTCGAGGGCCGCTGGATCGTCCTCGACGACCGCGACGCGAATGAGAGGTTGGGGTGCTTGCGTGGAGGTGGCTTCTGTCATGGTGGGAGATCGTCCTGTTCAGCGTTGTTTTCACGGCGAACGGCGATCGACCGCGCAAGGGCGGGGTCCTGGCTGATCGCCCGGCATGGCCAGCATCTATCTACGTGCGCTGTTTGTGCCAGATTGCCAAGCCCTATGTGTGGCGTCAATCTCGATATGGGGCCGCATAGCCGGCAAATTCCGGGGACACGAACCGATCTGGCAGGCCCCAGGCAGGACCCGAGCTCGCCGAGCGATAGTCCCGAACGCACCTGGAAGCGCGGCGGGTTTTCGCTAGCTTCCCCCTATCTGAAGGATATGCATCATGGGTCGCCTTGGCCTATCATCGGCCTGCACGATTGCCGTGGCATGACAAAACCGCTGCAGTCGGACAGAGTATGCAACCAGCTCGCGCGTTCGCTCCTCACAGACGCAGAACAGGAAGTGGCTGATGGGACAACCGGCTTCACGTCTAGGCGACATGCATGTCTGCCCGCTGGTGAATGTGCTGGTGCCCCATGTCGGTGGCCCGATCGTGATGGCGTCGGTGAATGTCTTCACCGGCGGTCAGCCGCAAGCGCGGGTCGGGGATCTCTGCATCTGCGTCGGGCCGCCCGACGTGATCGCGCTGGGCTCGACCACCGTCCTGGTCAATGGCCAGTTGGCGGCGCGCATCGGCGACCTCACCGCCCATGGCGGCACGATCGTGGGCATGTGGCCGACCGTACTTATTGGCGGGTAGTCATCTCGACGCCGGCCGTTCCCCGCATCCACTTCCCGGCTGTTTGCCAGGACAATTGGTCCGCCCGCAAATGAGACGGACACGAAGACAATAAACAACAGAGAACTCGCGCCAAATACCTCGTTCACGGCGGCAATACCATTACCGACACCTTCTCATCTTACCAATTCAACTCTGAAATTTGCTTGAGGTTGACATGGCAAGCGACGTCGAACCGATCAATCCAGGACAGGCATCCGCTGCGGGGCGCCTTTGCAATTTTACCACCGGGCAATCCAGGCTGCTATCGAGCCACATCGCCTGGCTCGATGCGACGGTGATCCCGCTTCTGCGCAACGCACCCAATCCCTGGGTCGACGTGTTCGGATATGCCAGCCGGAGCGGCGATGCTCAATTCAACAAGCGGCTTTCGGATCAACGCTGCCAGGCCGTCGTCGATCACATCAAGGCTGCCGTACCGGGCGTCTCGTTCCCGCAGCAATTCGGCTATGGCGAAAGCCAGAGCGGCGGCCGCGACAATGACAATGACGGCTATTGGCGAGCCGTGGAGCTTTACGTTTATGCAACAGGCCGTCCGCCAGCGCCTGCTCCGACGCCGCCACCCGCGCCCAACTTCGTTTGCGGCCCGAACGTGACGACCCAGCTCCGGGAGATCTGGAGCCGGATCCAAATCGAGTTCAGGGCCCGGCCGCGCCGCGACAAGATCACGCTTTGCAACAAGATCCTGCTCCCCGTGAATGATCCCGCCGGCCTGGTAAGGGAAGTGGCAGGTTCACTGCTGAGCGGTGCCCCACCAGACCTCGGTGAGTTGCTCAAGAAGGTGCGTGCGCATGCCGACATCGATGGGTGGGACGTGCTCCCGCTCTATCAGGGCGCGTCCGAATGGCTACGAACACCTCCGGTTTTCGATCCGGCCCTCAACGGTCCGATGGCCACGCCGTCATCCTCCGACTATGCCAACACGGACCCTTTCGCGGCCGGGCACGAGGACGAAGCCACCTGTTCCAACACCGTCCAGGTGGCTGGCAAATGCTGGCTGAACGGCAGCGTCAACTATGGAACCTACGGCATCATGGTCAAGCTGTGCAGCGAGTTTGCCGCCTCGGACCTGGTCATGCCCAATCCCCTGAGCAAGGATCCTTTCGACCAGCCGCTCAAGCTCAATCCGGTCATCCGGGCCATCTATTCGCTGCTCTGGGCAACCACCTTGATCAAGGCCTATAAAAGGTTCGGCAACAACCCCGAAGGCGCGATCGTCCCGGTTGCGTGGACCAAGGCCACATTCGAAGGCGGCCCGACGGCGACGCCCGGCCTGCCCGGCAATCGCCCGAAATGCCAATGCACGCCGGGGCTGACCGGCAACATCGTCAATTGGGACTATGTCTGGGAGCCACTCAAACCGCGTAGCGCCGCCAAAGGTCCCAAATAGCCAAGGGTCCCAAATAGATTGCCTGGAAGGCTTGCGGGCCGGATCCGCGCAATGGTTGCAACGCCCTGCGGCACGGGTCGGCCGTCGGACGGGATGAATTACCGACACCGGCCCGTACGAAGGCCGCCCCGGCCCCGATCACCCGTCATGGATGGTTACAAGAAGCGCAGCAGATGAATATTTTTGGTGCGCACCCAACGGATCATGCTGAAATTCACATAGGTCCCGAGACTGAAATAATTGCCCGTGGGTGAAACTTGCCCAAATATTTTTTCCGTCCAGTCGTCCACGGGAAAAACCATGGCCGCTTTCGCATGGAAGGGACTCCATGGATCGAGATCTACCACCTTGATGGTGTTCTCGTTCGCCGTTTTATCCTCCAGAAGCGGCACGTGGACGGCTTGCCGGCCATTCATATTGTACCAGTAGACTTGGCTTGGTGGATCAAGGACGACAAAATCGACATTGGTATTGGCCGGTAATTCGACGCTCGTCTCGACCACATCGTCAAAGCCACCAAGAATACTGAAATCCACCTGTTGAAATTTCGCCCTGTTGGAGTCGCCAAGGAAGAATCGCCCTACCGCAACAGGTTTAAAGGGACATTTGGCGGTCGTGATGGCGGATTTCTGAAGCGGCGTGATCCAGACTTCCTGCGAAAAGGCCCTTTCATTTGGCCCGACGCCCCGCGATAGTGTCGGCACGCTCAAGGCATCGCGCAGCGCCTCGTCTCGGGTGGTTCCTTTTCCCCAGGCCAGGTGATCGAACACAGCGCCCGGCTTGATGAGGCTCTCATCGGCCGCCAGATACTGGCTATAGTAAAACAACAGCAGGATACCCATTCGCGGATTGGAGGCGCGTTCGCCGGCTATGGTTTGCCTGACCTGGTCCAGTGCCTGCGTGACCTTTTCCTTCTGGATGTAGTCGTTGACCAGGTTGAGGACGAAATTGACCCCTTCGAAGGCCAGCTGGATCCCGGCTATCGTCGCCATGCCCTTCGGGGACGGTCCCACGAATTCCGGCACGCTGTTGTCCGCTATCCCGATCGAATAGCTGCCGCCGGAGCCGCCCCCCGATCCTCCCGATGGCGGCACCGGCTTGCCGTCGGCGCCGATGGTGCGTGGATTCAGTCCGAGTAATTTCCGGCCTACCGCCACGTCCTCGACGCCGCTGCGGTCGCCAATGCTGCATTCCGGCGCCAGTCTGACACCGAGCGCGGGTGCCGCATTCTGCACCTTCCTGTCGAAGGTCCACAAACGCGCGTTGATGGCCTTGGCCTGTGCCACGACAAACACGTCGCCGGGCTTCGTGGTATCGTCCTTGCGCGAGAAATCCTTCAACTGCGGCCGATTGGGAGCAGGAGCATATTGGATGTTGTCGGCATAGACGTCGCCCCGGTCCTTGATGCTGCCTGCCGGGGCGATCGTGATCCGCGCATCCTTGAGCAGCCAATCATACTCGCCGCCTTGTTTTTGCGTTTGCGCCCGCGTCACCAACTCGTCGTAAGCAGCGCGTGAAATATAAACTGGCGTACCGGCGTTTAAGTATTTCTTCAAACTCTCAGCAGCCGGCTGATTATTTCTCGCGATCGATGTAATTACGTTCTTATCCAGCATGATGGGGTCAGCCATAGGGACTCCAATTGATTTTAACCGGAAGTTTTTGTGTTTTTTTTATTATTAATACTTCAGTACCATAACGTAATTGACTTAAATATTTACTGAGAAAAACATTATGAACAAATGCTATCGGTAATTCTCTTATCGAGCTTTATCGATTCAAGGAGAATTGGTAAGTGCTCAAAAGCACACTCCAGAAAACAGTGCTGAAAATCGGACGTCGGATTTCTGAAAAAACGACGCAGCAACAATATTTTACAATGTCACGCTCGATACAGTGAGCAAACACGATGCTGAAAAAAGATCAGTATTCTCTTTAGCAAAGCAAATCATGCCGGTCTTTTACATGAAGAAACAGCACGGCATTCTCAGGAGATGCTGTAGAGATTCTCAGCGCCTGTAACCTCTTGGAGGAAGAAGGGTTGCGTCCCTCCCCCAGGACATGCCCCTCAGTCTGTCTTTCTGTGCGCCGTCACTGGTCGCGCAGCTTGAGATAGCCCACCGCCGTGGTAACGTCGCGGGCATTGGCGATCTCCTTGAGGAAAGGCGCGATGAAATCATCCGCCTCGAAGGCATCCTGCGCATTGATGCTGATCAGCGGCCGCGACGAGGCCACCGCGAACACCAGCATGGGGAAAAAGGCTGGCCGAGCTTCGCCCTCGATCTTGGCCGGCGCCGACAGGCTGAGTCCGGCCTCGATTTCTCCCGTCTTCATGGTGATGCAGGAGGCACAGAGCCGATTGATGTTCTGGATTCCGCCCTTATGGTCCATCACGAACAGATAGATGTTACGTTCGCCCGCCCCGGTCACGGAAACAGTAAGCGGGTCGCCCGGCGTCCCCTTGTCCGCGTCGCCGCCTCGAATTTCCGCTTTGCTCAACACCATCTTCAACGGCGGCGCGCCAACAACCGACATCCGGCGCAACGCCCCGACGAAGCCGCACTGCTGGTCGGAGACCGCATCGAGTTTCACCGTCGGCGCAAAACCCGCCTTCAGCTTGAAGGCATCGGCGAAGCTCTGGTCCGTCGCCGCCGTGCCGAGCGCGGTGACGCTTGCAGAACTCGCCGTTACATCGTCCGCCGTCGCAGAAAAGCAGCTATCCGCTCCAAAACCGGCGACGAAATCCCTGAGCGCGGCCGGCGTCGGTGATGTAACCGCCGCCAATTTGGTGCCTTCCAGCGCGGCTTTCGCCTTTGCAGCCAGATCATCGGGACAATCGGCACCGCATTGATCAAGGAACCGCCTGAGTGCTGCGGCATTCTTGCCGGCAGCCGTGAGCTGGGCCGCGAGGCGATCATGCTGCACGGCCAGTTCTTTTGCGGCATCGATACGGGTCCGGGCTTGCTGGGCGAGATCGCCGGGGCAGTCCGCGCCGCACTGCTCGAGGAAGCTCTTCAGCGCCGCCACGTCCTGACCAGCGCTCGCAAGCTGGTTTGCCAGGTCCGCACGGCGCTTGGCCTGCGCCTCCTGGGTGTTGATGCTGTCTCTCGCCTGGCGGGCGAGATCGTCGGGGCAATCCGCGCCGCACTGATCGAGGAAGCTCTTCAGCGCCGCCACGTCCTGGCCGGCGCTCGCAAGCCGGTTTGCCAGGTCCGCACGGCGCTTGGCCTGCGCCTCCTGGGTGTTGATGCTCTCTCTCGCCTGGCGGGCGAGATCGTCGGGGCAATCCGCGCCGCACTGATCGAGGAAGCTCTTCAGCGCCGCCACGTCCTGGCCGGCGCTCGCAAGCCGGTTTGCCAGGTCCGCACGGCGCTTGGCCTGCGCCTCCTGGGTGCTGATGCTGTCTCTCGCCTGGCGGGCGAGATCGTCGGGGCAGTCCGCGCCGCACTGATCGAGGAAGCTCTTCAGCGCCGCCACGTCCTGGCCGGCGCTCGCAAGTTGCTTACCCAAGCGCTCACGGCGCTCAGACTCCTGTCTGGCCAGGGTTTCCTGGCTGTTGCCATCCGGCTGCTTGTTGTCGGGTTGACCGCCAATGGGCGGGGTGTTGCCAGAGAACAGCCCCCCCTCCGTGTAGATCCAGCCTCCCGCCACACCAAGGCCGATGACTGCGACGGCAGTGACGGCAAAAGCCGTGTTGCGCAGGACGTGCGAAGGCCTTGTCGAGGAAGCTTCCGACGATCTGGCCGCAACAGTCTTGGGCTTTTCGGCTTTCGGCTTCTCGGCCTTCGCCTTGGGTGTCGCCGGCCCGTCCGGCCAGTCGCGGATGGCGGCCATGTCCTCCGGCCGCCCCGCCGGATCGGGCGCCAGCATCGCCGCCAGCACGGCATGGAACTGCCTGGGAACGCCATCGAGATCGGGCACGTTGCGGCGTTTTTCGATGATGTCGAGTTGCGAGCCGGTCATGTCCAGCGCGCGGCCGCGCATCGCGGCCGCCATCACCAAAGCGAGGCTGTAAATGTCTGATTTGGGCGTGACTTCGCCGCCGAAGAGGCCGAGCTGCTCGGGCGAGACGAAATTATATTTTCCGGCAAAACTGCCGCCCAGCAACGTTTCGCCACCGACATTGGCTGAACGCGCAATGCCGAAATCGATGATCTTGGCATTCTGGACCAGGCCGCCCGGCAGGATGACATTGTCGGGCGACATGTCGCGGTGAATGACGCCGGCAAGATGCGCCCGATGCAGGCCGTCGGCCAGCCGGCGCAGCAAGGGCATGAATTCGGCGGCAGTGAGGGGTGCATTCTTCACATGGGCCGCGAGCGACGGGCCGTCCACATACTCCATCGCCAGATAGGGTCGCGACAGCGCCGGATCGATCGAAAATACGTAATAGCGGACGATCGCCTCGTGATAGAGATGGTTGAGGATCCGCGCTTCCTTGCGGAACAGGCCGAGAATGGTCTCGTCCTCGGCAAATTCCGGCAGAACGATCTTGATCGCCACCGGGTCGCCGGTCTGGATGTTGTGGCCCTTATAGACTTCTCCCATGCCGCCGACGCCGAGAAGTGCGTCGATGCGATAGGTCTGATTGAGTTCGGCGCCGATGCTCACAGCCGAACCGCGGATCGCGATCCGCGTTCGCTCATCGTTCGAGGACGGTTCCATCGGCGCCATTATCGCATCACAAGCGTTGTCGCGCCCCTGTCGACGACATTGACGACGACAACGGAGATATTGTCCTTGCCACCGCGCGCCAAGGCAAGTTCGAGAAGTTCGTGGCTCGCCTGGTTGGCGCTCAGCCCGGTGCTCACGGCGAGGATTTCCTCATCCTTGACATGCCCGGTCAGGCCATCGCTGCACAGGACGAAACGATCCCCCGACTTTATCACACCGGTGGCCTGTTCGAGCTCGAAATCATCGATGGCGCCGACGGCGCGGGTCACCACGTTGCGGCGTGGCCAGCTTACCGCCTCTTCCTGGCTGATGATGCCGCGATCCACCAGTTCCTGCACTTCGGTATGGTCATGCGAGAGCTGCTCGATACGCTCCCCACGCATCAGGTAACAGCGGGAATCGCCGGCCCACAAGCAGCAATAATTGCCATCAACGGTCAGCAGCGCCACGACCGTCGAGCCGACGATGAGCTCGGGCCGGCCCTGGGAGCGGGCCAGCAGTTCGGTGTTGACGGTGGCGATCTCGCGCCGGAACGCCTCCGCGAATTCCATCAAGGATGCGGTCTTGCCGAGGCCTCGCGCGGCATCGCCGATCATCGCGCTGGCGAGATTGCCGTCGCGGTGGCCGCCCATCCCGTCTGCCACCATCCAGATGCCACGCGCGCCATCGGTAAAGATGCAATCCTCGTTGAAGCGACGCACATGGCCCGGATGGGTCAGCGCCGCGGTTTCGAATTTCAGATGCTCGCTGGATGCCCAAGGGTCCATCAAACAGCCTCCCCTGTCATCAGGAACGAAAAGAACTGGGCGCCGGGCTTGCCCTCAGTCACCACGAGCCTGGCGGTGTGCCCGCCAGGATGCGCCCCTTGGCCGCCATGCGTCCACCAATAGCTGCGGGCGCCGTTGCGCGCATCCCCATCCGCCATGTCGAGCGAGCGGAAAGCATCGGCAATCGGCAGGTCTTCGCCAGGCCAGAGCAGCAGACCACCATCGCGCTGCGGCGGCGGCAGGCGCGATGCCAGGGGCGGGAACGGGATCTGCGCCAGCAGATGCGACGGCTCGCGCTCGAACTGGTCATCGAGCATATGGAGCAGGAACTGCTCGCACCCTTCGTGCCACTGGTCGAGCCCCCGCGAAGGCGGCGGCTCCAGATAGGCATCGGGCGGCTCGCAGGCGCATATCGTCAGCGGAAAATAACGCCCGACCCCGTCGACCGAGGCCATCAGTGCACCGGTCACCGGCGTGCCGAAGACCCGCCTGCCGCACCAGAAGCGCCAGATCGGAAAGCTCAGATAGATCTCCTGCCAGCGCTCGGCGAGCGCGTGCCGGCTGGCGGCGACGGCACTCTGGAGCCACTCCTCCCATTGGTCGAGGAAGGGCCGCGGCATGTTGTAGGACACGAAGTCGCGCTTGGAGGGCAGCTTTCCGAACATGCCGCACATTGTCATCATGAGGGCCGCTCTAGAGATCCGACGGACAGGCGAATTTGAGTTGCGACAGGATGGTGAAGGGATTGTCGAGTGTATCGAAGGTCAATTGATAAGTGACTTCCCGGCCGCCGACGACGAAACGGGCCGTCGCCTTGTTGCCGGATTGGCGCATGTCGCCCTTCTGCAGCAGGCGATAGAGCGCCCAGCCGCCGGTGAAGCGCAAGCTGGGTGATGTGCCGTCGCTTTCGGGCATGGTGATCGAGGCGGTGCCGTCGGGAGAACGGCCCGGCCATTCGAAATCACCGCGCGAGCTCACGCCGAACGGGCTGTCGAGCTTGGTGCCGTTGACCTCGAAGCTCACCGAGGCCGTCTTCTGGCTCATCGACTGCGTCACCAGTGCGAATTTCACATTGGGCGAGGTGCCGCGTCCGCTGAAGAACGCCTCCTTGATGCGCGCCGCGTTCTGGAACTGGCGCAGCGTCTCGGGCGACAGCGCCTGGCTGAACTTCGAATTCTGCTTCCAGCCCCAGGCCGCGCCGGAGGTATCCACCAGGCCCGCCAGCTTTTCGCGGAAGAAGGTATCGAAGATGCCGTTCGGCCCGAACAGGCGGCCGAACTCGCCGATCGGCACCTCCTGCTTGCTGCCGGGCGAGAAGGGATATTTGTTGCCGACGATGTTGAGGCATTCGCGCGTCACGGAACCTTTCAGCGCGCCCTTGAGGTCATCGACCTTGTCGCCGACGATTTTCTGCTCGAACTCCGCCATGGCATCGCGGAACACGACGTCGAAGGGAGCTTCCAGGCGCGACGAGCTGGTGGCGATGGAGCCGAGGAAAGTCTGCATGTTCTGCCGGGCCTGCACGGCGCGCTCGAAATCCTGCTCGTCGATCAGGCTCTGGTAGAGACCCTTCAGCTGCTCGACCAGGAGGTCGATCTGGCTCTTGTCGCCGTTCTTGCGAACGAGGTCGTGATAGCGCCGGAAATGTTCCTGGATGATAGCACCGGGCACGAAAGGCGCCTCGACATTGCCGCCACGGCCGGCGGCTTTCTTGGCGGCGTCGAGGCCGATCGCTGCCATGTCATCGAGCTTGCTGCCGGCCGCTCTGGTGACAGCCTTGGTGGCGGCCTTAACCGCCGCATCCTTGAGCTTGCCGCCGACGTCGCTATCGGCGCCCTGCCGTGCTTCCGTCAGCCTGGTTTGCGCCGAGATGGACTCAAACAAGAGCTTGATCGGCGAAGCGGCGCCGGTGGCAGCCCGCAGCGTGGCATAGCCGGGCTTGTCGGCAGCGAAGCTGTTGAGTTTCAACTTCGCCAGCGCCGCCGTCCACGCCTTGATGAATTCCTGGTCGTAGATGCGGTAGAGATCGGGGCCGAGATTGGCATATTGCTCGTCGATGGCCTGCGTGCTGCCGGATTCGCCCAGGACCCAGCGCTCATTCTGCAAAAGCGTGATGACCGACTTCATCTTGTCGAGGAACAGGGCGTAGAAGCCGTCATAAGTGAACAGCGACTGGACGCCGACGCTCTCGATGGGTGAACCGTCATTGGTGCCGAAGACGACGGCGGCATCGGGGCCGGCATTGCCCGCCACGGTCCAGTCCCTGACGCTCTGGTCGTGGGCGGTCGACTTGATGATGGCAAAGGCGCGTTCGGCCAGCGACAGCCGCGTCAAGGCCACCTGGCTCGCCTTGACGAGATCGCCATTGAGGGCGATCGGGCGCGGCGTGCCCTCGATACCGAGCATGGCGTCGAGATGCCGGTCCAGGCTGTCGCGTGTCGCCTTGTTGGGCTCGCCCGGATAGAGGCTTTCCCAATCTCCCCGCATCCAGCCCTCGATCAGCGCGGTGTCCACCGGAATGACGGGATCGCCGCCCAGCATCATATAGACCTTGAGCGGCTCGTAGAGCTGCTCCGGCTGATCCTGCAGGTCGGCGAGCCGTTTTTCGAGATGGAAGAGGATGCGGGGCCGCAACAGCCGGTCCAGTCCATCACGATAGGCGGCCACGCTTGCCGTGCCGATGCGCTTGTGCTGGCCCAGCCCCAGTGTGTCCTTGATCTGCGGTTCGCTGTCGAGCCGGTCATAGCCCCAGGGAAAGTCGCGCAGCTTGTCGAGCGGCCCGACGATCTTGAGGAAATCGGCATCGTTGACCGGATCCTCCTTGAGCAGGCCCGCCGTGTCGTTGGCATAGGCGGCGGTGGCGGCATCGGTGCGGTCGATCAGTGTCTTGTTACCGTAATAGCTGGTCAACCAGCCGCCAAGCGCAGCCAGCGTCACACCGGCGACGAGCACATAGCCCGAGGTCTGCAAGAGGATCTTGCGACGCACTGCGGCGGCATTGGTGGAGACCCAGCCCGCCTCGCCGAACACGACCTTGGTGAGCAGGTGCTCCAGAAAGAAGCTCTTGGCTTTTCCTGAATAAGCAAGGCTGGCGCCCGCCTGCAGACCGAGATCGCGCGACAGCGAACCCAGCAACTGATCGATCGGCGTGCCTTCCTGGGTGCCGGAGGTGAAGTAGAAGCCGCGCAAGGCGGCGCTGGTCTGATAGCGCGTCGGCTCGAAGATCTGGTTGAGGAAGCGGGTTATGGTGGGCTTCAGCGCCGCAAGCTGGGACGGCAGGCCGGTGAGCCTCACGCGCGAAATCGGATCAGGCTCCTCCTGCAGGCGATCGGACAATTCGGCGCTCAGCCGCGAGACCAGAAGGTCGATCTCCGGTCCGACGTCGCTGACCCGGTTTTCCTTCTTGTTCCTGGTCTGGAAGGTCGCCCCCCAGACCGCCTTGCGCTCCTCCGGGTCGAGATTGCCGAAATACTCCATGAAGCCGGCAATGAGGTCGGCCTTGGTGAAGATGACATAGACCGGGAAATCGACCTGCAGGCGATTGTTGAGCTCGGCCAGGCGCTTGCGGATGGCGACGGCGTGAGCGCCGAGTTCGGCCTCCTTCATCGACAGCAGGTCGCCGATCGAGATGGCCACCAGCACGCCATTGATGGGCTGGCGCTCACGGTGGCGCTTGAGGAGGTCGAGGAAGGAAAGCCAGCTCTTGCGGTCGGATTCGGTGTCGGAATCCTGCGTGGTATAGCGGCCGGCGGTGTCGATGAAGACGGCGTCCTCGGTGAACCACCAATCGCAGTAACGCGTGCCGCCGCTGCCCGCGATCGGGCCGGTATGGGCAGCCAGCGGGAATTTCAGGCCGCAATTCATCAGGGCCGTGGTCTTGCCGGCACCGGGCGGCCCGACGATGAGATACCAAGGCAGTTCGTAGAGGAAGTCGCCCTTGGTGCGGCGCGAGCCTTTGAGCGTGAGCAGGGCGTCGCGCATCTTCTCGGCCAGCACGGAGGCATCCGAGCCGTCATCCTCGGGCTCCTGCACCGCGATGTTCTCGGCGAGCGCCCTGGCCGATTGCCCATGCTTGTAGATGCGATAGGCCAGCCAGCAGAAATAGATCGCCAGCAGCAGGCCGATCAGCGCCAGCCGCAGCCAGGGACTGTCGAAGGGCTCGATGCCGGCGACGGTGACAAGCGGCAGCACCAGCCAGATCACTGCGCACAGCGCCACCACGGCCAAAAAGCTGACGATGAAGATGATCCAGCGCTTCATCACATATCCTCGCGCGGGATGAACACTTCGACGCGCCGGTTCTTGGCCCGGCCCTCGGCCGTGTTGCTGAGATCGATCGGCGCTGTATCAGCTTGCCCCGACGTCGTCAGGCGCTTGGGATCGGCAATGCCGCCGACCAGGATCTTCTCGACCGCCTGCGCCCGCTGCTCGGAAAGCTGCTGGTTGTCCTTGTAGCGCAGGGTGGCGCGCACCGGCGTGTTATCCGTATGCCCGACGATGCGGATCTGGCCGGGCTCCTTGTCGAGCGCCGCTGCGATATGGCCAATGACGGGCACGGCATCCGGGCGCAGGGTGGTGCTGCCCTTGTCGAACAGGGAATCGTTGAGGAGGCGCACCACGATGTCCTTGCCGGAATAGTCGGCCGAAGCCTTCTTGGCGGCGATGTCGTCCTTCAGGCGCTCGCGGATGCGCTCGAGCTGGGTGGTGACCTTGATCGGCGGGGGTGGCGGCGGAGGCGCCGGCACGGTGCGATAGATATGGATGTCGCCATTCGGATGCAGCGCCAGCAGGCCGGCGCTCGCCGTATCGGACATGCCACCGAGCAGCCAGCGGAACACCAGGAAGCTGAGGAGGAGCAGGCCGGCGGCGACGGAGGTGATCGCCCACAAAGGCACGGTCCGGCGCACATAGGCCGCAGCGATGTCCTGCCCGCGCCAATGCGGCGAGATATGATCCGTCACCCGCGCCTCCCGTGCGCGCAGGGTTTCGTAGAGATCGCGGCGGATCTGCTGATGCGGGACGTCGCCGCCGGCCACCCGGTATTTGCCTTCGAAGCCGAGCGACATGCAGGCATGCATCAGGCCGAGCAGATTGTGGTTGATCTGCGGGTGCTGCCGCAGCTTGGCCAACTCGTCGAAAAAGCCGACACCGCTGTCGCGCACCTGGAAATAGCGGCTCAGCATGCTGTATTGCGTCCACAGATTGCGGTCCGAGCTCGGCAGGTTCTGCACGATGTCGTCGGCGGTGGCGCAGACAGCATATTTGGCGGTGCGCACCTGGGGTTCGGGAATGCCACGCGCATTGAGTTCGGCCTCGAAGGTCTCGATGCCCTGCGCCACCGTGCTCATCATCGGCGCAACCTGGGGAACCTGCCTGGCGATCCGGATATTGGCCAGCACCAGCAGCAGGGGCATCGCCGCTTCGAGGATGGGATTGGGCCCGCCGGTCTTGTCGCTGACGCCGAGCGCTTCGAGATCCACCGTGGCGGGCCCGATCGGCAGGGGAGGCTGGGCGCGCGGCGTCTCGGCCAGGGATTGATAGGGGTGGCCCTGAGGAGGCTGCGGCGCTGCAGCACCTGCCGCCACGCGGGGGCCGCCCCAGATGTCCTGGGCAGGCGCGGGGGTTGCGCCGGGATAAGGCACACCCTGGCCGTCACGCCGGCCGCCCGGATTGGGCTTGATCACCGTCTTTTCGGAGTCGGGGTTAGACCCGAACGGGCCCTTGCCGTTCGTCATGTGCCCACATCCTATTTCACGTCTTCCTTGACGACCCACAGATTGAGCTCAAGCCCGGGCCAGTCGCCGGAAAAATGCATGCCGATACCGCTCGCGGTACTGAATTCGGGCCAGAGCGGCGACATGCGGTCGAGCGCGAAATAGACGTGGCTGGTGATCGCCCGGATCTGCGCCGGTGGCGTCGGCAGATGAATCAGCCCGATGCCGGGAAGGTGGGCATGCACGATCTCGTTCATCCGCGTATTGGGGCCGACCTTAAACAGAGCCGGGAACTGCGTCTGCAACTCGGTGAGCGAACGCTGCGCCGCCACTTCGAGCACGAAGGTCGACGCCCGGAACAGATTGCGGTCGGTCACGGTCGCCAGGAAGGCGTTGGTGGCCTTCTCCACGATCTCCAGCCGGATGGCGCGGCTGATGTCGACGCTGAGGAAGCGCTGAATGTCGGCCAGCACCGGGGCGAAGGTGGTGCCGGGATTGTCATGGTCATAGGCCGGATAGTCGTTGGCGCGCCGCTCCCGCGTGGAATAGGTCGCCAGCTCCCCGGCCAGACGCAGCAACTCCACATAGAGCCGCTCAGGATGGGTGTATTTCGAACGGCGCATGTGCCGAAGCGCCGGAATTTCGCGGTTGAGCATCTGCAGCACAAAATAGTCGACGCTCTGCATGCCGCCGCTGGAGCGCGGGTCCGAGGCGAAGCGCGCCAGTTCATCGAGCTTGGTCTCCACCCAGCCGATCACACGGTCGAGCCAGCCGGTAACGGCAGCATGGGCGGCGACCACCAGCACGGGCGGGGCAAAGCGCTCGTCGAAGACGATGGTCTTGTCGTTGACCTCGATAATCCGGGCACAAAGCATGCAGACGAAGCCCGGCTTCGGCGTCCGGCGGATCTCGTAGCTGAAGCGCGGCACCGCAACGTCGATCTCTTCCTCGATCTGCAGGGCGGAGGATGCATCGATCAGCGTCTCCGATTGCACCACATAGCGGCTGCCGCTTTCGCTCTCCGGCTCGTCGATCTCGCGGCTGTTGGGCTGGGCCATGGGCATGCACAGCCAGACGAACAGCCCGGCGGCATTTTCGGGCACCATTGCGGGCGGCGGCGGCGGGCAATCGCCGGGGAAGCGAAACGGCGTGCCGTCCGACAGGATACCCGCGGCGCGGCGCAGGCCGAACTTGCTTTGCTGCGCCAGGTCGCGATCGATCTCGATCTCGTTGAAGCCCCAGGGATAGGGCGTGATCTGGCTGGTACGGCCCTCGAGCAGATGTTCGAGATAGCGATCGCCCTGCTGCAAATGATGTGGCCGGAGGAACAGACCTTCCGACCAAGCGACTTTGCTATACCAGGACATCGATCAGCCGCCCGAAGGATTTGGTTGTGTGATTGTCAGGCTCGGCAATGCTGTCGCAAGGCCTCGCCAAAAAACGTTCGGCCGTTGCGCGAGCAAATTCTCTCGGCTTCTTGCGAACTGTGCCATATGACCTGAGGAAGTCAAGCGATCCACCGGCTTACATCGACCCTACCACTGTAGCTTAGAACAAGCGCCCGGCTCTCGCCTCCCCCATTGTGAGGTAGACAGAAAGTGGTGCGGCAGATACGAAATTTGTATTCGCGTGCTACAATCGTTCAGTGCTCTCGAAGCTGTTCCCTCAATGTCTGCGGATGCGAAGGCTGTGGCGTTTTGCGATGTATTGGACATGCCAAGCATCGCAAAGACGCGTCGAAACAAGAAATCAGAGAAAAAGGGCGTTTTGGCCAGAACGCGCCTTGCCTTAGGCTTTGCCATGGTGCCGTTCGGCTTGGTTTGGGGCCATGTCGATCGTGCCGAAGCAGCCTTTCGAGTGTGCAACCAGTCGGTCACTCTATACAATGTCGCCATCGGCGCCGAAATCGACAAGAAATTCGCCACCGAAGGCTGGTGGACATTGCCGGGCAATACTTGTGTCACGCCGATCAAGGAAGATCTGGCCGATCTCAAGCTGAGATATGTCTATATCTACGCGACGACCGCGACAGGCGACAGCGCATTCGAGGGAAACTGGGACATGTGCGTCGACACCAAACGCTTCAAGATCGAAAAGGTGCAGGACCAGCCCTGGGACTGCTGGGTGCGCGGTTTCGTCCAGGCCAAGTTCAAGGAGGTCGATACCGGCGATACCGGCTCGTGGACGGTCTTCATCCGCCCTGACGACAAACCCTGACCTGGCACGCCCCCGCCATGGACGACAAGACAGTCATAGCCGGGCAAAAATCCTCCGATCCCGCGGACCCGTCCCGGCCGACCGCGACTGAGCCGCAGACCGGACCGGCCGGGGAAGACACCAATGCCACCATCATCGTGCCGGCCAAGCCTCCCGCGCGGAGCGCGAAGAAGGCTGCCAAGCCAGTAGCCGACAAAGCCGGCCCTGCCGGGAGCGCGCCAAAGGGCGCGGATACCGCCAGGCCTGGGCCATCGGGCGCCCGCCCCGCGGGTGCGCTGGTCTATCTCACCATGGCCGCGGCCCTCCTTTTTCTCGGCCTTGGCTCGGCCGTGACCACCATCTATCTGCTTGCTCCCGATCGGACCCGCCAGCAGGTCACGGTGACGGACAGCGACCTTCAGGCCAGCCTGGTTCCGGTGCAGGGCGAGGACAATGAAGCCGAAGACGAAGCCCTGATCCGGGCGGCGATCAAGCCCCGCATCATCGATCTCAGCGGCGACCCGGTGATCGTGCCGCAGCTCGCCGACGCTCCGCGCCAGTTGATCAAGCTGGCGAGCGATACGCAGCGCAAGGCGGCGGGCAGCCTTGGCATCAAGAACGAGGTGTTCCGCCTGAAGGACGTGCTGGACCTGCCCACGCCGCAATCGCAGGTCGCGGTGCTGGGTTCGCAGGAGGATATCGCCATCGCCCAGGAGGCGCCCGCTGCCGGTGGCACGACAGACGGCGAAGGCGGTGCCGATGCCAGCACCGGTTCCTCCTCGATCGCGGCTTCGAGCACGAGCACGGGCGACCGCGTCGCGGATTTTGCTCAAAAGGCCAAGGCTCGGATCCGCCTCGCCGACGCGCTCAACAATCTCGGCCTGGATACCCAGCAGGCCGGTGCGGCCGGCGATGCCTTCAATGCCTTCTACAACCGCCCGATGCTCGAGGCCGATGATCGCTATGTGGTGCGCGCGGTCGCCTTGAACGGCGATCCCAACCACATGCAGCCGGTGCAGGTGTCGGTCTATGCCAAGACCGAGCTCGTCGGCTCCATCGCCCTCAACGATGTCGGCACCTATGTGCGTTCCGAAGATCCCTGGTATCGGCGTGATCCCTTCGCGGCGCCGCTGGCGCCGGTGCAGGTCGATCCGGAGAACCAGCCGCGCCTGCTCGATGCAATCTATGTCACGGCGCTGCGCAACCGGCTGCCGGCCCCGGTGATCGGCGAGGCGATCATGCTGCTGTCGCGGGCCCAGGACCTGGAGCAGAAAGTGCAGCCGGGCGACACGATTTCGCTGATCTACTCGCCGGCCCCGCGCGATTCGAAGCAGGGTCTTGGCCGCATCGTCTTCGTCAGCATCGGGCGCACCACCGGCAATCTCGATTGCTATGTGATGCAGCCCCAGGCCGGCGCCCCCTTCGAATGCGTGTCGTCGGCGGGCCAGGGCAGCCTGCCCGATGGCGGCGGCATGGTCACGCCCGTCAACGGCGTGATCGTCGCCAGGTTCGGCCCGCAGGGCTCGGACACTTCGGCCGCGTCCATGAATTACGGCATCGACTGGACGGCCCCGGTGGGTTCGCCCGTGGTTGCCGCCTATCCGGGCAAGGTCACCGCCATCGGCGAGGAAAGCAATTTCGGCACGGTGGTGCGGCTCTCCCATGACGACGGCAAGACCTCGATGTATGGCTATCTCGCGCGGGCGGCGACCGGGCTTGCCGTCGGCAGCAGCGTCCAGGCCGGCGAGGCCATCGGCTATGTCGGCACGCCGGCCTCCAGCCGCGAACCGCGCCTGCATTTCGAGGTTCGCAACAATGGCGTGCCGGTCGATCCGGTCGCCGACAGCCAGGTGAGCGCCACCACCGCCAGTGCTAGCGCCGCCACTGCCACCAGCACCGCCGGTGGCGCCAACGGTGCCGTCGACCAGTTCGTCGGCCGTATCATCACCATTGAAAGCGGCAACAAGTGCAATGCCGCCAATCCGCTCTCCACCGCTGTCGGGCTCGGCCAATTCATCGAATCGACCTGGATGACCACCATCCGCCTGCATCGACCCGATCTTCTGGTCGGCCGCAGCCGCCAGGAAGTGCTGGCGATGCGCACCAATTGCGACCTCGCGCGGGCGATGACGACGGCTCACACCCGCGACAATGCCGCGGTGATCCGGCAGGCCGGCCATGCCGTCACGCCCGGCAATCTCTATCTGGCGCATTTCCTCGGATCGGGCGGAGCGGTGAAGGCACTCCGAGGCCCGCAGAACAGCCTGATCTCCGACGTGTTCGGCGCCGCCCATGTGCGGGCCAACCCCTTCGAGCAGGGCAAGACGCTGAGCTTCCTGATCGCTTGGGCCGCCAAGAAGATGGGTGCGGCGATCTCGGGCACTTCGACGCCCTCGCAGGATACGGGCACCACGACGGTCAGTAACGAGCCTTTGGCGAAATTCGCCAGCGATCCCGCCTTCGCCGCGCTCAAGACATCCGTGCTGGCGCTGCTGCAATGATGCGAGGTGCCGACTCGCCCCAGGCTCGCAGCTCTCGCCATCAGCCTGCGGGAGCGCTTCCAGAAGCAGGCGAGACGCCTGCGACCCCTGGAACGTCGATCCCGATGCTGGCCTGCCTCACGAATGCCGGTTGCGGTTCGAGGCGCTCAGCTTGTCGTATTGCTCGGCATAGAGCTCCAGGAAGGCGCCAAGCATGCCATGTTCGCGGCGGCCGACCCTGGCCGCCCAGCGCTCGGCATAGAGTTCCCAATAGTTGCCCTTGCCAGAAAATAGGGATTTCTTGGCATCTGCTGCGGTCTTGATGGCCTCAGGGGACAATTCGTCGAAGAGTTCGGTCAGGGCCGCCTGCATCGAGGCCAGGAACGCGACCTGATGCATCTTGAGGTCGCCGAAGGCGTTCTCCAGTGCGGCCTTGCCGTCGAGATAGCCCCGCGTCCGCGGCCCGAGCATGACCCGCAGGGCCTCCTCCGGGGTGGGCATGAACTTCAGCGGGTTGTTGTCCTCGGCGCTGATCATCGTGCGGTTGCCGGCGCGCGACAGCGCCTTGGCCTCGGCCCGTGCCCGCAGCAAGGCCATCACATGCAGGCAGGCGATATTGAGGAGCCGCCCGGCATCCTCTGCCAGATCGCCGGCATCGACCCCGCCGAAGATGTTCTCGGGAATGCCCGCACCGGCCGCAAAGCGGCGAATGAATTCGGCCGCACCGACATTGCCCGAAGATGGCGCCGGAACGTTCCGCTCTGCAACAGGCTTCGGGGCCTCCACGGCATCCCTGGGCTTGACCACAACCGGCGCCGCCTCTTCCGTAGCCGGTTCGGCCTTGGCGGGCTCGACCGGGCCGGGATCCTCGCTTTCCCACAACGCGGCGGCCGGCGCCGGCGTCGGAATGGCCGGCATCGGAAGGGAAGGTCTGGGCTTGCGGATCGGCTCCGACTCCTCGAGGGGCGGCGGCACATAGGCGGCCTGGTGCAGGAAATCCGGCCCACGATCAGCCTCGCTCAGCGGCGGCAATAATTGGCTCGCATCGATGGGCGGTGGTGCCTCGTGCGGGCTGTCCCAGATATCCGCGCTTGCCAGGGACGGGCCCGGGCTCGAACTCGGAGGTGGCGGAGCCGGCTGCACCGGTGCCTGTGGCAGCTTGATCGATACCGCCAGCACATAGTCGCCCACAGCCAGCCTGTCGCCATCAGCGAGACGGTAGGGGCTTTGCAGGCGCTTGCTGGCGCCGTTGAGAAAGGTACCGTTGGTCGAGGTATCGGTCAGCCAATAGGCGCCGTCGTAGAAGCGCACTTCGCAATGCTTGCCGGAGATCACCCGGTTGCGATCGGGCAAGGTCCAGTCGAGATGCTGGTCGCGCCCGAAATCGAAACCGCGCTTGTCGATCGCAAACTCCAACGGCCCGCCATCGGGCAGGCGATCAAAGTTCTCGATCCTGAGTGTCAGCATGGCGGTTGCAAAGTCCTGTCACGTCATGAGGCAAACGATAAATAGAGCGTTTTGTGGAAGAATTGATAGGCCCTTCGATCAAGAAAACGCGCCAAATCAGAGGCTTAGAGCTCAATAGGTTTCCGGGAAATCGCGCCTTGCCACGGTCAGGAACCGCCGCGTCGCAGCAGCGCCACGGCATCGCCGACCAGGTCTTCCATGCCACCGACCTGCCTGGCCATGGGCAGGCCGGCGACCAGCAACGTCAAGCCGACATTCACGGCGTGGCCGGTCAGATGCGGGGGCGGCGGGACCGGATGTTCGGGATTGGGCGAGAGACTCCCCCCGCTCCAGCCCGCCGCCAGGGCGGCCCAGGCGAAGGCGCCCTTATCGGGATCGTCCATGCCTGCATCGAGGGCCGCACGGCGGGTAAACTCAATGGGTTTCTTCAGCCAGTCATCGACCAGGCCGAGCAGGTTGGCCTCCGCGCCGCTCGGCGGCTGCGGCCGCTGGCGCAACGCCAGGCTGAGCCATTGCACGGCTTCGCGGCGCGGCAGCACGAAGGCACAGAACATCATGGCCTTGCGCGCGCCGCCCTGCGCCAGCAAGGCGTCGATGAACGCGAAAGGCTCAAGGTCGAGATTATATCCGGAAAACTCGCCATCGAGGTTCGGGAAGGCGTCGATCACCTGCCTGGCCGTCGAGAACCGAAGATGCTTCATCTCGTCTCCTGCGACCGTTCGAATACAGACTCTTGGCTTGCGGTCACGCCTCGGTATCGCATCACTTCGTGCTGCGATGCGTGCTCAGCCGCACCTTGCGAACAAGTTGTGGCCGGGATGACACGAGTGAGCCAACAAGACGGCACCATTCTCAGCGCTAACTCATTGTTTAAACGTATTTTTGCAATTTCCAGCGCTTTCGTCCAACCAAAAATGCTCCGCCGGGTCGCAATCGATTCTGAAAATCCATCGCGATCCTGCGGATCTCTGGCGTCGCGTGCCGGTTGGACGGCGGCGATACGCCCTATCGCGTTTTTCCGGAGTCGATAAGAAGCGCAAAGACTTGCAGTTACTCCCTCCACCACCAAGGTCGCGTAACCCCGGTGAGCAGTTACAGACGCTTCAGCCAATTCTTTGGATTGGCTTGGAAACAGGGAGTTGGAGCAAAGAAGCGTTTAAACTCGAACGCGTTTTGCTCTAATTGATCAGAACCAGCGCCCCCTGGACCATTAAGGGGGCTGCAGCCGAAACCTGGCCGATTGCGTTCGACTTCAGATTCATCAAGGCGTCGGCCTCCAGGGTGATCATGGTCGATTTGAGCTTGATGCCGACCGGGGTCATGGTGAGGGTGCTGTTCCCCACGGTGAACTCGATCTTCTGATTGGCCTTCACCGTCCAGGTCGACATGATGGTCTCGTCCCGGCTGTTGCCGATCTTCACTTCGACATTCTGGCCGATCTCGCGCCGCTCGTCGTTCTCGACCTTGCCTTCGAGGTCGTGCTGGGCGTGAAAGCGGATCAGCTCGTTACCGGCCGTATCGTCCATGATCAGCTCGTTATAGCCCGATCCGTTGAGCGTCTGCGATTTGGTGCCCGAGACGGCGTTGAGCTTGTCCTTGACATAAGGGGCGACATTCTCGGCATTGTAGACGCTGCCCGTCACCAAGGGCTGGTCCGGGTCACCCTCGATGTAATTGACCACGACCTCCATGCCGATGCGCGGGATCTTGACGTCGCCCCAGCCGTTTCCGGCCCAGTTCTGGGCGATCCGTACATAGCGGGACTGGCTCTTGTCGCGGTCCCAGAAGAACTGCACCTCGATGCGGCACTGGTCGTCCACGTCGCTGACCACCAAGGCGGTCTGCGGGCCGTGAATGACAGGCTTGGCCGTCACGGCGGGCGCCCGGAACGCAATGTCGAGCGGCTGGAACTCGTAGCTGCCGGAATAGCCTTCCTCGCCGGACGCGCCCGTCGAGCGATAGGCCTGGGCGCGGAAGAGATGATGGGCCCGAACGATCAGATATTTGGTGCCCTTGCTGGCCGGGGGATTGCCATCGAGCGTCATGGTGAAGCCCGGGCAACAGGTGACGGCATCGCCGCCGGCCAGCACGCGCTTGTCGATGGCCTGCTCGGCCTCGAGCCTCACATTGGCCAGCGTGGTGCCATCGCCCTTTTCCGTATAGCGGCCAGGGTAGTCGTAGAGTTCGAGGTCGCCATGCTGGTACCGGGCGCTGGCCGCCTTTTCCGCCATCAGGTCGGTGCTGGGCTTGTGGTAGTCGTAATCGTCCAGCGTGACCTTGCCGGAGCGCAGGCGCCGGCCCTCGGCCCATTCGTTCAGCCTGTCCTTGGTCATGATGTTGTCGAGACCGACAGCTGCAAATTCGAGTGCCGCACCGCCGAGCTTGGGCTGATGCGCCGCACTCGCATCCGCCATGACGAGCTTGTGGTCGGACTCGCTGTGTTCGAAATAATAGTAAATTCCGTATTCTTCCATCAGCCTTGAGATGAAGGCAAAGTCGCTTTCGCGATATTGCACGCAATATTCGAGCTGCGGATAGCTTTCCGACAAACGTTGCTCGAACTGGATGAAGCCGCGATTGTTCAGGACCTGGCTGATGATCTCGGGCACGGTCATGTGGCTGTAGATCTTGCAATTGGTGGTCCTGGTCAGCAGCCACAGCCAGGGGCGGAGCACCAGGCGGTAATAGCGCAGATCCTGGTCCCTGCCGATCCATTGCGTCTCCACCAGCACGCCGTTGAAGCTGCGCTTGACACCCTCGTGATGGGACTGGATCTCCAGACGGCATTTGGTGCCGAGGATCTTGTCGAAATCGACCTCGCTGTCGTCGCTGACCACTTCGAGGCGATATTCGAAAAGCTCGCTGAGGCCTTCCGATCCTTCAAAACGGGTGACGACGAGCTTGTCCTTGCCAAGGCTGCTCGTGAAAGAACCCATTCGTGTGTCTTGACCGAATATTTGTGCCACAGTCTGCCCTCGCTTTACCACGTCGGCCAATCAAGGCTAGCTCTGTTCAAGTTCAACGTCCATGCCATAGGCGCTTTGTCGCCTCCCACATTTAGGGGGTCCCAGTCATAGTCCACTCATCTGGGACTGGCGGGTTTCGACATTCTTGCTATTCTTGTTCGAGGGTCGGTCGCTTTCCTGAATGAGACGCCTCTCGCGCAGGTGACGAGCGGTTCAGCCGGCCGACCCTGGAGCAAACGCTTTGGGCGTATCGTCGGTTATGGTTTGAGGACGGTGCGATGAGCCCGGTTGCGCAAGATTTGAGGCAGTTGGGGCATCTGCTCGCCACCGACACTTTGGCCGTCATCGCGGCAATTGCCCTGATGAGCTGGCTGCTGCGCCGGCGGGAAGGCGTCCTGGCCTGGCTCTGCTGCGCGGGTGCCGCCTGGTGCGCGTTCAACCTTGCGGGCCTGCCCCAGATCGAAACCCGGCCCTTCGGCTTTTCGGTCGGCCGGATCGCCTTGCTCTACCCCCTGCTCTTCACCACGCTCGGCCTGGCAGCAAGCCTGGTCGGTGCGAGGCTTCCTCGCGGCCTCGTGGTCGCGATGGCGCTGGCCTGTTTCGGCCTCGGCGTCGCGGCGATCCCGTTTCACGACCTGGCAGCCACGCGGATCGCCGGTCTTGCAAGCCTCGGCGCAGCGCTGCTCCTGCTGGTTTTTTTTGCAACGAGGGCGGAAACGCAGATCGCTACGCCTGAAAAACTGGCGCTGGTGATCCTCTACGCGCTCGGTCTCGCGGCGGTTGGCATCGATCTTTATGCCGGAACGGTCTGGCCCGGCAAAGGCGTGCCGTTCGCACCCTATGCCGGCGTGATCCTGCTCGGCTTCAGTGGCTTCGTCATCCTGCGGCACATCCTGGCCAATGCCGAGGCACGCGAGAGGCTCAACCAGGCGCTCGGCCAACGTATCGAGACCACCAAGGCCAATCTGCTGGCAAGCGAAAGCGCGAGGCACGCCCTCGAAATCGCCCATGCGGTGAAGCTGGAGCGGGAACGCCTGATGCGGGAAATCCATGACGGCATCGGCTCGAGCCTCGTGGCGGCCCTGGCTTCGGCCGAACGCCAGGGCAAGGAGAGTACGACGGCCGTGGTTGCCCTCAAGGGTGCCCTGACCGATCTTCGCGTCGCGGTCGACTCGCTCGAGCCGGTGGAAGGCAATGTCGCCACCCTCCTCGCCAGCCTGCGCTATCGCTACGAGCCCGAACTGCGAAAATCGGGCATCGGCGTCAAATGGATGGTCGAGGATGTGCCCGAACTCGACTGGCTCGACGCGCCGAGCGCCCTGCATGTGCTCAGGATCCTGCAGGAATCGGTCAGCAACACCATGGGCCACAGCAAGGCCACTCAGCTTACCTTCAAATGCAAGATGGCGCTGCTGCAGGGACGGCCCGGCCTCCGCGTCGAGATTGCCGATAATGGCAGCGGCTTCAATATGGAGGCTCCGGCCACAGGCCGCGGCCGCCGGAACATGCTTCAACGCGCGGAAGCCCTCGGTGCCACGCTGGAGGTGCTCAGCAAACGGGGCGAAGGCACCGCCACCATCCTTTGGCTGCCGCTGGTCCGCAGGCAGGGATTGAATCTGGAGGAGGGTCAGGCGGCAGAGCGGTAGACCAGACGCTCATACGCCGAAAGTAAAGGATCGATCGATCAAAAAATACTATCGCCGGCGGCCATGGTCATCGGCAACGATCGGCGCAGCATTTCCGCAGCCTCCCCTATATGGGGGGTTGCGGGTTGAGACGCAGAACAGCATCATTTCCAAAGGCGTTTTGTCATTTGAATGAACCACGTCAAATCGCAAAGGCGCTCCGGACCAAAAAGTGGGAGTAGAAGTGCGGTTCGGACAAATCGCACTTTGCTTCGGCACAATCCCAACAGGTAGGCCAAGATGGCAGTCTATGCCGGCATCGAAACAGAGATTTCAGCCGACGCTCCCTGCGGGCCGGATCCCGATGCCGATTCCGACGCCCAGAATTTTCTCACCGTCGCCGAAGGCCAACTGCCGGCGAGCTACCGCAGCTTCAACAAGAAGTCGTTCGAGTCCAAGCAGACGCTTGCGGATCTGCGCGTGCATCTGGAGAAATCGCGCGATCTGCGCTATCTCGTCCTGGCGGCCAAGTATCATATTCTCTCGGATGATCTGCCCGGTTTCGTCGACGCCGTCGCAGCGACCAATGCCTTGCTCCTTGCGCAGTGGGATCATTGCCATCCGACCGATGCGGCCGGCGGCGCGGAACTGAGGTCCGCCTTCCTCAAATCGCTCGACGACCTGCCGACGGTGGTTTTGCCGCTGCAGAGCGCCACCCTGATCACTGACAAGCGCCTCGGCGCGTTGTCCATGCGCTCGGTCCTGGTCGGGGAAGGGAAATTGCCCCCGCGCGAGGGAGAGACAGTCATCGATGCCTCGGGCGTCAGGGATGCCTTTCTGCGTTTCGAGCCGCTGCAGCAATTGGTGGACCTGACGGCTCATCTCGAGGCCATCCTCGCCAATCTTGACAGCCTGCGCCAGCTTTTCATCGACAAGGCCGGGCACGAGGCGGCACCGCAATTCGAGCAATTGCCGGATCTGGTGCGCGCCATTCGCACCTATGTCGGCGGCATCGTCACCACGCGGGAGCCGGGCCTGGCACCGGCTCAGCCGGCTGAAGCCGAGAGCACGCGGGAGCCGGCGCAGACTGCCTCTGCATCCTCTGCGCCCGCTCCCCTCGCGCCTTCGGATGTCGCCTCGGTGAAGGAGGCTTCCAATGCGCTGGCGGCGATCCTGGCCTATTATGCCGGCAAGGAACCGTCGAGCCCGGCAAGACTGCTCCTCAAGCAGGCACATCTGCTCGTCGGCAAGTCCTTTGTCGAAGTCATGAAGATATTGGCACCCGGCCTGGTCGAGAAAGCGAAGATCCAGATCGGTGGCACCATGCCCTTTGCCTTGAACTTCGCCCAGCTTTCGGCGCTGGCAGTCGAGGAAGGCAAACCCGACGAGACCGAGGCCGAGGCCCGCACCTATTCTGTCGGGACGCGCGGCGAGGCCTCGGCCCTGATGCGCCAGATCGAGATCTTCTACAACAATATCGAGCCGTCGAGCCCGATCCCCATGCTGATCGAGAAGGCGCGAGCCCTGGTCGCCAAGGACTTCAATGCCCTTCTCGTCGAAATCTCGCGTAAAGATGAGAAGAAGGATGACAAGTCCTGATTCAATCAGGACGACGTATCGGGTGGAATAATACCGGGAGGCACTATCAATGCCCCTGGTCCCTTTTGGCAATCTCGGTCAAATCTTAGATTTGACATCGGAAATTACCAAGTGCCCAAGCCGAGGTTGCGTCAGCATTTTCGAAGCTTGGCATCATGAGACACCCAAGGAGCTAGGTAAGATATTCTTATTTGCTCTTCTAAGCTTTCGGACTAAGCCGATATCACTATTTCGAGAGTAGCAGGCAATTGTTTCGAAAGCTGATATCATTGGATCAGATATAGTACAGGAGGCGTCGGTGAAGATGCTGACCTCACATCAGGACCGGGACATGCGTCATTGCCTTGACTGGCGAGCCGGGCTATCGGCCGCCGCCCTCGCCGCAGTCATGTTCGCCCTGCCGGCGAGCGTCAAGGCAGCGGAGCGGCGCGTGGCCTTCGTGGTCGGAAACAGCCATTACACGGTCGTTCCCCAGCTCAACAATCCGGACAAGGACGCGCAGGCCGTCGCAGCCGCCTTGAAGCGCGAAGGTTTCGAAGTGGTGTCGGCGCTCGATCTCGACCGCAACGAGTTCGACAAGGCCCTGCAACGCTTCATCCGTTCGCTACCGGGCGCCGAACTCAGCGTGTTCTATTATTCCGGCCACGGCATCCAGGTGGGCGGCGACAACCGCATCATCCCCATCGATGCCAAGCTGAAGGATCCGGCCGATCTGGAGGTGGAGACGATCAACGTCAAGACGATCTTCGCCTATATGCAGCAGAACTCCAAGACACAGCTCATCTATCTGGATTCGTGCCGGAACAATCCATTCCAGTCCCGCTCATTCCTGGTCGGCCCCGAAAAGCAGATGGCGGTCGCCGGCGTCGGCCTCGCGCCCCAGACCAGCCCGCCGAGCAGCCTCATTGCCTATTCGACCCAGCCCGGTGCTGTCGCGGAGGACGGCACCGGCGACAAATCGCCGTTCACGGCCTCCATGGTGAAATACTCCTTCACGCTGGGCGTCGACGTGCAGCGCGCGCTCGACAAGGTGACCGACGACGTGTGGGAGGCAACCAACAAGCGCCAGCGCCCGTGGTCGGTCGGCACCTTGACCCAGCCGGTCTACCTGGCCAAGCCGGTCATTCGCATTGCCGCAGCGGCACCCGTCCAGCTTGCCAAGAATACCACCGTGAAGATTGGCCCGGCGCCCAAGCAGGGATCGGACAATTTCGCCGATCAGCAGGCCCCGATACAGGTTGCCGCATTGCTCGGCGAAACCTTCAACAAGCCGCGCCGCGTTCCAATCGGCGTCGGCCAGGTCGCCATGCTGGATGACCTGCCGCTGGTGCGCGCCGCCACCGGCGCGCAGATCCAGATCGCCGCGGCTCCGAGCTTCGGCACGATGTATCTCAACGGAGCGCCGCTGGCCGAGGGCGACGTCGTCGACCAGAACGCCGTCCGCTCCATCACTTTCGAACCTTCGATCGGCTCGGAGGGCAAGGTGCAGAGCGTGCAGCTCAAGGTCGAGCAGCCTGGGGGCGAAGGCCAGGTTGTCACCGGCAAGATCGAGTCCTTCGTGCCGATTTGCGACGACAAAGCGGGCGAGCCGCTCGATCCGCAAGGTGTCACTCTCGGCAAGTTGCCGAACGAGATCGACGCCAAGCCGGCCATCGCCGCCTGCAGCGAGGCCGTCGCCAAATTCCCCACCGTCGCGCGTTATAAATACGAGCTCGGCCGCGCCAAGCTGGCCGACAAGGATGTCGCGGGCGCCATCGACCTCTTCAACGCGGCCGCCGATGCGGGCTATACGCGCGCCTACTACGAGCTCGGCTATTTGGCCGAGCGCGGCCTCGGCCGCTCGCAGGACCTGGTCGAGGCCAACAGACTGTTCAAAATGGGCGCCGAACGCGGCGATCCCTATGCCATGCTCGCTTATGGCCGCAATCTCACCCTCGGGCGCGGCGTGCCCAAATCCGTCGACGAGGGCGTCAAGCTGCTCAATCGTGCCGTGGAACTCGGGCACACCTATGCCATGAACACTGTCGGTGCCATGTACTATTATGGCCAGAACCTGCCGGCCGATCCGAAGCGCGGCATCAAGTTCTACGAAGCGGCGCTGGCGCGGCACGACATCTATGCCATGCGCAACATGGGCATCGCCTATCTCGACGGCAAAGGCGTGGCGCGCAAGCCCACCATGGCGATGGAGTTGTTCAAGCAAGCCTCCGAGGGCGGACATCCCAGCGCGCCCACCAATATCGGCGCCATGTATTTCAAGGGCAATGGCGTCAAGAAGGATCTGGCGAGCGCCATAAGCTGGTATGAGATCGGTGCCGAACGTGGCGACTTCTACGCGGCATCCAATCTCGGCTGGATCTATTCCAAGGGTCCGGCGGCGCAGCGCGACCTGGAGAAGGCCGCCTGGTATTCGAGCCTCGCCATCGCACTCGACGCTTATGGCGAACACAAGGATGAGGGAAAGAACCTCAGCGCCTTGCCGATGGCCGAGAAGAAGAAGGTCATCGACAAGCTCAATGCCGAATTGGGCAGCGATGCGGTAACCCCGACATCGGATGTCGACGACACCATCGTGCTGGCTGCCCGCAAGGCCTGGCAGAAGCGGAACCCCCGTCTCGACCTGTTCTGAGGCAGGGCCGCCATACCGGCAGAGCGCGGCTTTTCTCCATGGCATCGAACCTGGCTTCCCGCCAGGTTCGATGCTGCCGCCAGCATTACGCGCCGCGCCCGAGCAGTTGCGTCGACCTTTGATAGTCCGCCAACATCATCATCTTCACATCGATGCGGTCATAGTCGACCATGAAGTAGCCGCTGTCGGTACGGATGACCGCGTCGGGATGGGTCTCCAGAAGGTCCTGGGCCATGACGCCGACATAGACCGGACCACCCCAGACATAGCGGAAGCGATAGATCGTCAAGCCGCTGGGAGACTGGCCGATGGCACGGATATCGGTCTTGAGCCGGCGATCGGACCAGCCACCGCCGCCTCCCGAACCACCGCCGCCGCCACCACCGCCACTTCCGCCGCCCCCGCCGCTACTGCCGGCAGGCATCCTGTCGCGTGTATCGTCGCCGGCATCCGGCTCCATGATCACGCGCCTGCGACGGGGCATCGTCGTATGGTGAGGCCGGGCGGGCCTGATCCTCCGGCGCGGCGGCTCCGGTTCATCCACATAGATGGGTTCGTTGGGGTAACCTGACGCGCAGCCGGCAAGCACAACGGCCAGCCCGCTTCCCAAGACCCCAAACAGCAGGCCCCGCCGAACTTCAAATTTGCTCGTCATCGGTATCTCCTAAAATCTGGCGGGCACACACCGCGCCGATATGGATCATAGCAAGTCCAGCGGATTCAGGCGTGACAGCCCGCACAGAGGAGCGCGCCGAATAGGATGACGCCGCCCCTTAAACTGACCGAATGGTCAACAAAATAAACGCCGAGACGACGACCCCGGCGCAAATATAGAACAAAACTTGTTCTTGACATAGGCGTACTCGATCTTTGCAAAGCACTCGCATGACTTAAGGCATCAACGCCGGCCGCGCACCGGGTTCATCAAACACGGCTTCAATTCCGAGGAGTTGGCTTCGCCCCTATCATGGCCAAAGTCATTCCCCCTCCGTGAGCACGTGATCTCCAAGCAGGACTCGCCTCGCCCGCGTTTTATTCCCGGCTTCGGTCAAGCGGATCATGCGACGATCGACGGCGCTCGCTCTTAGGTACAATGCCCTCGGGGCTGCCATCCGGCTGTGAGGGCGATATGTGCAAGATCATGCCGTTTTCGCACGGCCGCACGGATATCGCCCAAGAACGTCCTGCGATTTGAATGAATTACTTCAAATCGCAAAGGCGCGTCTAAGCAAAAAGTCGGAGCAGATAGGTGTTCGCCCTTGAACGCGCATCACCCTAGGATGGGCGCCCCTGCAGGATGCCGATCGCCTTGTTGAGCTGGGTGTCGTCCTTCTCGTTGGCGGGCACATAGGCCGAGGAGCCGCCTTCTTCGGCCTTGTCGGCATCCGGATTCGCCAGATGGCCCTTGAGGCCGGATTCGCCCTTCGTCTCGTCGGCACCCTTGAGATCGTCCGGCACGTTCTCCTTCACCACGATTTCGGGCTCGATGCCCTTGGCCTGGATCGAGCGCCCGGAGGGGGTGTAATAGCGCGCCGTGGTCAGGCGCAGCGCGCCGTCGCCCTGCAGCGGGATGATGGTCTGCACCGAGCCCTTGCCGAAGGAACGCGTGCCAACGATGGTGGCCCGCTTGTGGTCCTGCAAAGCGCCGGCCACGATTTCCGAGGCCGAAGCCGAACCGCCATTGACCAGCACGACGATCGGTTTGCCTCCCGTGAGATCGGGCCCGTCTGCAGCAAAACGCTGCACGTCGTCGACGTTTCGTCCGCGTGTCGAAACGACCTCCCCGCGCCCCAGGAAAGCGCCGGAAACCGAAACGGCCTGGTCGAGCAGGCCGCCCGGATTGTTGCGCAGGTCGATCACATAGCCCTTGAGCTTGTCCTGGCCGATCTTCTTGCTCAGCTTGTCGATACTCTTCTTCAGGCCGTCGAAAGTCTGCTCGGTGAATTGAGTGATGCGGATATAGCCGATACCTCCGGCTAACTCTTCATCCCTCCCCGAGGCAACCTTGACGATGTCACGCACGAGCTTGACATCGAAAGGCACTCCCTTGCCCGCCCGCAGGATCCTCAACGTGATCGGTGTGTTGACCGGCCCGCGCATCTTGTCGACGGCCTGCTGCATGCTCAATCCCTGAACCGCCTCGCCATCCAGCGCAGTGATCACGTCGCCCGCCAATATGCCAGCCTTGGAAGCCGGCGAGTCGTCGATCGGCGATACGATCTTGAGGACGTTGTCCTCCATGGTGACCTCGATGCCGAGCCCGCCGAACTCGCCCTTGGTCTGCACCTGCATGTCCTGGAAGCTCTTGGCGTCCATGTAGCTCGAATGGGGATCGAGCGAGGCGAGCATGCCGTTGATGGCCCCCTCCACCAGCTTGCCGTCATCGGGTTGTTCGACATAGTCCGAACGCACCCGCTCGAACACTTCGCCGAACAGGTTGAGCTGCTTGTAGCTGTCGGCCAACGCGGCCTGAGCCCGACCGACGAGAAGAAAATGGGGTTGCGTCAGGGCAACCGTACCGAGCACGCCGAGCGCGGCTCCCGTGGATATGAGGGCGAGATTACGCATCAGGGTCTCATCTGTTGGCGGCCAAGTTCGAGTTCGAACGTACTCGATGCGCCTTCCATTCCCTCTTCCAAATCGCCCCAGGGAAGGCTGACAACACTGATACCGCGATTATGGCTGCATTTTGTTGTTCGTTCTTCACCGTCCAAATCGTGCTCGCCCTTCAATGAATGCGGGCCCGGCGTCTCCATGGCAGACGGAGTCATGGTTGTAGCTTTTTTCCTCGAAAAGCATTTTGATCGATCCTCGAGGTCTCGGTGAGGTTCAAAGCAGTGTCGCGTATCCGGAAGGGCGTTTCGAAGCAAAGGCATGGCAACACTCCCGGCCGGATATGCCTGGGCATCGTGACCTTCCTCGTGGCGCTGTCATCGGTGCTGCCGGCCCCCCCTGCTTCAGCCGGCCAACAAAGGCATGAAGCACGGCAAAGCCCCACGCCCTGCGTGGCGCTGACGTTCGATGACGGGCCGGACATGACGCTGACCCCTCTCCTTCTCGATATTCTGGCCCGGGAAAAGGTCCATGCCACCTTCTTCGTGGTCGGCAAAAGGCTGGCCTATTCGCCCGGCCTGGTACGGCGTGAATTTCTCGAAGGCCATGAGATTGGCAATCACACTTTCGACCATCGGGCACTCACCGAACTGACAGATGGCGAAGCCATCGCCGAAGTGGAACTGACGGATGAGGCGGTCATGGCGGAAACCGGCCAGAGGCCGGATGTCTTTCGCCCGCCCTGGGGCAAGATCGATGCTCGCATCAAGGCGGCCTTGCGTGGTGCCGGCCTCTGGCGCCGAATGGCACTTTGGGACTTCGATTCCTTCGACTGGCTCGACGACACAGCGTCTCTGACCAGGCTGATCGGCGCCGGAGCCCCGGCGGGAGCCGTGATCCTGATGCATGATATCCATGCCAGCACCATCGAGGCCGTGCCGGACATCATCCACACCCTCAAGATGCGAGGCTTCCGGTTCGCCACGGTCGGGCAATTGCAGGCTTGCCGGCATGGGACGGAACCGGGCGCCGTATCGACGGCGCCTCATGCCTTGCCCGCACCGTCCCGCGATGCCCCCTATGGCAGCCTGGCCCATGCCCTGGATGCCATCGCCCCCTTGAAGGAATACATCGCTCACCGGCTCGGCTCCTGACGGCGGGCTCGCAGGTGAGGATGCCAGGCTGAGGCACGGGTCGCGGATCTGGCCGCGTCAGCGCATCGTGCAAAGGCCAGATAGGTCACTTGCGAGGGTGGCTGATGGCTAGCGGCACGCAACGCGCAAACTGGGAGGACCGCTAGGCGGGAACCAGATCAGCCGTACCGCGTCCTAGGAACAGGTACTTCGTCCCGGTCCTGGAGTGAGGTCCATGTTCAGGCTGCTTCTCGCCCTCACATGTGCACTCGTCTGCGGTGCCACGCAGGCCGCCAAGCTCGACCTCGATGGAGTCGATCGGGCGCAATTCAGCGAGGGCGAGCCGAAGGATGTCGATCCGATGCTGATCAAGGCGCAGATCCTTCTCGATCGCGCCCGCTTTTCGCCCGGTCTCATCGACGGCCGCCTTTCGGACAACTTCACCAAGGCCGTCGCGGCCTTCCAGGCGACGAACGGCCTGGCATCCGACGGCAAGCTCACCAGGGAAACCTGGGACAAGCTCGCGGCGACCTCCGTCGCCCCCGTGCTGACGACCTATGAGGTGACCCGCAAGGACGTGCGCAGCCGCTTCACCCGGCGAATTCCCACGCGCATGGAAAGGATGGCTCGTCTCAAACGGCTCGGCTATCGCAACCTGCGGGAGCAATTGGCGGAGCGTTTCCACGTCAGCCAACAATTGCTGACGATGCTCAACCCCGGTGCCCGTTTCAATAAAATGGGTACAAGCCTGACGGTGCCTTATGTCGGCCGCAGCGGGCAACCTCCTGTTGCTGCCAGCATCGAGGTCGACAAGGCCTCCCGCCAGATACGTGTACTCGATCCCTCAAGCAACGTCCTTGCGGTTTACCCTGCCTCGATCGGCAGCGAGGAGAAGCCGGCCCCGAGCGGCTTGGCGGAGGTCAGGCACGTGGTGCACAATCCCACCTATTACTACGATCCGAAATTTGCCTTCAAAGGGATCAAGACCAAGCGTCCCTTCACCATTGCCGCCGGGCCGAACAATCCGGTGGGATCGGTCTGGATCGATCTTTCCATCGAAAGCTATGGCATCCACGGCACGCCCGACCCCGGTAAGATCGGCACGACCTTCTCGCATGGCTGCATCCGCCTGACCAACTGGGACGCCGAGGACCTCGCCACCATGGTCAAGCCGGGCGTGAAGGTCGACTTCAAGGACGATGCCGCACAAGGCGAGAACAAGCGCTCCCCTTGACGATGTGCAAGGCCTGTGCCGCCTCTCGGTCTTGTGAAGCCAACGGCTTTGATATTCGCCCAGGTCTTTCTGAGCTCTCGGAACGATATGCTTCGCCCCGGCGCCGCCTTTGCATAGCCCCCACCGCCGCCTCAAAGCGCTGTTCCCGTCCTAATCCGGCGCCATCCGGCAGTTGGGGCCAACCCACTTGTTGATCGAGGTGTCGAGTTCATTTTCCATCATTGCAGCATTGCATACTGTATAGCGATCGTCGCCACGCCGAGCCATGCTGCGGTCCCTATATTGGCGAACCAGCGTATCGTGATCGGGGGGCTGCTGGCGTTTCTGCCGCAATGACAGTTGCATCATGCAGTTGGCAAAGGGATCCGAGCCCTCTGTAAAGCCAAAGCCAGCGCACTGGGCCTTGTAGTCCGACATCGGATCGGCGTTTCCTTTGTCGGTCACACAACCCAACAAGGAGACGACGAGTGCGCCAACCGCTAGAGACGCCAATGAACGCATTATACGGTTTCCCTTTTCACTCATAATCCTTTTGCGAACGGCGGATTAGTGCCCCGCGAGCGCGGCATTTTTCAATCACTCATCAGGCATCCCTGCCCATTTCATCAGCATCCCAGATGTTCTTGCGAATTTCATTGTGAGGTATCGCGCAGCAACAATCAGGCGCCATATCGATCAGGCTTCGTCCAGACGAGACGATGTAGGCAATGCGTCCGGCAAATATCTGAATAGAATCTCGTGCGCTTTGTTGCCCTCCCCCGGCGCGAAGCAGTTGACCAGGCGGGACCTCCTGTAACAATCGGTATTCCTTTGTGAAGGAAGGCGGCGCAGCACCAGTGGAACCTCGCCACGCCAACGCAGTTCGGCCCACGATTCCCACAGCGGGACAATCCGATGTGAACAGGAGGTCGACAATGACTGCAAGATCAATGCTTTTCGTGACGAGCTTGGCACTTTGCATCGCTGCACCGTCGGCGGTACTCGCCCAGGGCGTACTGCCCGGGGCCAAGGAAGGGGCCGAACAAGGTAACGACGCCGCGGGACCGGTCGGCGGTGTCGTCGGAGGCGCGGTGGGTGCCGTCACCGGCGGGATCAACGGGTTGATTGGTATTAAAGAGAGGCCGCGTTTCAAGAAATACGTGATCGAACAGCATCCCCGCGTGTTCAGGTACGACCAGCCGGTAGCGGTTGGTACAGTCCTGCCCTCAGACGGCGTCGAATATTATGAAGTGCCCGCCGAGTACGGGCATATCAGCTATCGATACGCGTATGTGAACGACGAGGTCGTCCTTGTCGACCCAGGGACGCGGCGGATCGTGCAGATCGTGCAATAGGCAAATTAACGCGCGCAGGGCTGTGCATCGTTACGGCCCTGCTTATCCGTCCGCCTCATAGCCACCCAGTTCTTTCTGCGCAAGTTCTCTGAACGCATCCGGAACAGACCGCTTCCGATGCAGCGCCGCCGTTGCGTAGCCCACCGCGTCACGCCCGAAACGCCGGCGGATCGCATCCATGGCACGATCGGCTGTTTCTCTTGCGGCTCCCGGGCTGGCGCCGCGCTGCCGTTTCTCGTCGGGAAGGGCGAGTGGAAGATCGAGCTGGATCTCCCGCTCTTTGTGCAAATGGGAAACGGAAACCGCAACCAGCGTGATGATGGTCTCTCGCGGGTGATCGGCAAGCGCGATGCGCACCAGCCTGGTGGCAATCTCCGCCAGCACAATCGTCGCTGCGACCGGCGCCTCCAGCGTTGCCGACCGCGTGACGGCACGCATGTCGGCAAACCGGACGCGCACGGTCACGGTCCAGCCGGCCAGGGCCTTGGCGCGAAGGCGCGAGGCGACGCGATCGGCAAGCTGAAGCACGACCGGCACGAACACGCCTTCGATGGCGGGTTGCCGCCCCAGCGCGGATTGCGCGCCGGCGGATCGGGCTCTGTGCTGCGTGCGGATTCGGCGGGGATCCCGGTTCCAGGCGAGTGAGCGGAGCTTTTCGCCAGCCGCGCGCCCCAGAAGCCGCTCGATCGAGTGGCCGGGCGTATTGGCGAGCTGCCCGATGGTAAGAATGCCACGCTCCTTGAGCCTGGCCTCGGTCACCGGCCCGACACCCCACATCAGGCCGACCGGGAGGTCATGAAGAAAGTCGAGCTCGTGAGCCGGATCGACGACGACGAGGCCGTCCGGCTTTGCGACCTGGGAAGCGATCTTGGCCAGGTGCTTTGTCCGCGCGACGCCGATGGAGATCGGTAGACCCAACTCGTTCCGCACACGCTCTCGAATGGTTGCCGCGATATCGGCCGGCGTCCCGAAGAGATGGGTGCAGCCGGCGACATCGGCGAAAGCCTCATCGATCGAGATACGCTCTACCAGCGGCGTGAAGTCCCCCAGGACGGCGATCGCCGCATCGCCAAGACGCTGATATTCGTCGAAATGCCCACCAACGAAAAGGAGTTGCGGACACAGCTCCCTCGCCTTGCGGCCCGACATGCCGCCATGCACCCCGAAAGCCTTGGCCTCGTAACTCGCCGCCAGCACCACCCCGCCGCCGACGGCGATCGGCCTTCCGCGCAGATTGGGGTCGAGGAGTTGCTCGACCGAGGCATAGAAGGCGTCGAGGTCGGCGTGGAGAATGGTGGCAAGGGTTTCCATGACCCGGAATCCCGCATCGCGATGTTCCTTATTTGTTCTAGATAACGAAGGCAAAGTCAAGGCCCTGGAAGCGGCTGGCAGCTCCAGCCCCCGAGCGGTAAGCCAGCGATCGCCGAAACGCTCGGTGCCGCACCAAGCGAAAGCTCGCCGATGGTCTCGTATCCATTGCAGCGCGTGCGTGTTCATTCGCCATCGTCGCGACGGCAAGCATCAAGGCGCCGCTTTCAAGGACGGTACAGCCAGTCCTTCCTGTCACAGAAGGCCACAGGCGCCATGGCAGTACGCACGCCCATGGCTCAACAGACACAATCCTAGGCCCCGGCGGCAAAACCACCGCTATGATAGCCGCAGCACTGCCTATATAACTACGCCGTCGGCTAAAATCGCGACTGATTATTTCGTTTGAGTTTCTGGATATTGCATCTTGAAGAGCACTGCCCTCGCCCGCCTGTTGCAGGGGATCACGAAGCCTTCTCACGACAAGCGTCCCTCGATCGAGACCTTTGCGGATATCGACACGGACCGGCTCGCTGCCGAGCTCAATCTTGCCGGCCGGGGAAGAGAACGCGGCGGCAACGAGGAGCCTGCGACGTCATCCGAGACGATGGACTCGGTCGAGACCCAGATCATCGAGCGTATCGAGGCCGCAAAGAAGGCCGCTCATGCCACCATCGAGGATGAGTTGCGCACCTATGCCGAACGCCTGGCGGCTCTCGATTTCGAGGACAGGTTCACGCAGATCCAGCATACCGCCCCGGCAGCCGTCGGCGATTTCAAGCTGGAAGCACGCGCGGGACGCGACGACCTTTATGCGCTGCGTCGCAACCTGCGCGACCTCGACGCCGAGCAGCAGGCCTTCCGACGCAAGCACAAGATCGACCGCACCGCCCGTGTTCATGGCGGGGCAGCGACCTTCCTGAAAGTCGCCCTCCTCATCGTGATGTTCGTGGTGGAAGCGTTCGCGAATGGCAACTTCCTGGCCAAGGGCAGCGAACAGGGCCTGCTCGGTGGCGTGACCGAAGCCATTTCCTTTGCCGCCCTCAACATTTTCGGCACCTTCATCATCGGCCATTTCGGCGTCAAGCAGATCGCCCACAACAGCGTATTCCGCAAAGGCCTGGGGGTGCTGGCCTTCTGCTTCTACGTGGCCTTTGCCCTCGGCCTCAATCTCGCCTTGGCCCATTATCGCGACGTCTCCCCCCAGTTCCTGGAGGGAGGCGGCGAGCGGGTGATGCAGGTCATGGCCACCACCCCCTTCCAGCTCCGCGATCTCAATTCCTGGCTGTTCTTCGGGCTTGGCCTGATGTTCTCCGTGGTCGCCCTGATCGACAGCCTGACCTTCTCGGATGCCTATCCCGGCTATGCCGAAGTCCAGCACCGCCTCGAAGCGGCCAGGGACGCCTATCGCGACCGCAGGGCGGAACTCGATGAAAACCTGAAGGACGTTCGCGACGAATATCAAGACAGGATGCAGGATATCAGCAGCGACCTGTCCCTGCGGCGGAGCGAGTATGAGGCCATCATCGCCAATCGCGCGCGCATGCTGAAGCTCTTCAGCCAGCATCAGGACCATCTGGAACGAGCGGCCAACACGCTGATCGGTTTCTATCGCGAGGCGAATGCCAAGGCTCGCAAGACGCCGCCTCCGGCCCGTTTCGCAAGCCCCTTCTCGCTTGCAAAGGTCAGCGTGGAGGCCAACACCGAGGGCGAATGGAGCCTGCGCGACCTGCGATCCCGCATCGAACAGATCCAGGCGATGCTGACGGCCGAGGTGAAGGAGATCCACACCGCCTACCAGACCACCATGGACGAATATCAGCAGCTCGACGACGTGGTTCCCGAGCCGGGGATGGGTGATGGCTCGAAACAGGCGTAGGCGCTCGCGCGGTGGAGGCGGTTTGCCGCAATACATCATAGGCGGCCTCCTGCTGCTGGCGGCCGCGGCGGTGGCGATCGGCTTTGCCTATCTCAAGCTGACAGCCAAGGTTCCGCCGAAACTCGATGCGGAGCTGTGCCCCGTCGATGGCCCGACATCCATGACTATCGTCCTGCTCGATGCCTCCGATGCCCTGCCGCCGATCGGCCGTCAGCAATTGGCGACGGAGCTCACCGATCTGGCCGAGGCCACGCCCGAATACGGCCTGTTCGAACTGCGCGTCCTCGAACCCAACGCATCGGGCGGCGCCGTGAAGTTCCGGGCCTGCAATCCGGGTGACGGTTCGAGCGTGGACGCCCTTACCGGCAACAAGGAGCTTGCCAGGCGGAAATGGACGCAGGGGTTCAAGCAACCGCTCGAACGGGCCTTGGCGGCGGATCTGGCCGGCGTTCCCTCCGACAATTCTCCGATCATGGCGACCATCCAGGCGATTGCCGTCGAGCGATTCACGGGAGCCAGGTCGGACAACGTCGCCAAGAAGCTGGTCATCGTCTCCGACATGATCGAGAACGGGCGGGATTACAGCCAGTATCGCGGCGACCTCTCCTTCGCCCGTTTCAAGAAGTCGGTCGCCTACAAGCAATTCAGGACCGATCTTCACGGTGCCGAAATAGGCATCAAATATGTGCAGCGCCAGAAGCCGCCGATCGACAGCGTTGCCCATATCCGGTTCTGGCAGGAATGGATCGCCGACAATAACGGCAGGTTCGACAGCGCCGATCGCCTGCAGGGAGTGAACTGACGATGGTCCAGGACAAGGCCTGGTCGACGACCGACAGCGCCATCAGTGCCAGCCTCTTCAGCCTGTTCGTCCTGGCGGGCAGCGCCTACATCATCGCCGCCAAGCTGATGCACTATCCGGCCTTCCTGGTGACATCCGTGCCGGTTGCGGTGATGGTGGTCTACGCGCTCGTCATCGTCGCGCTGCGGCGCTTCCGCCTGCGCTTGGACCAGGCAGGCGACAACATCTACTATATGGGCTTCCTGTTCACCCTCACGAGCCTGGGCGTCTCGCTCTATCAGTTTCAGGCCGAGGGGGCGGTGGAGGAAATCGTCCGCAATTTCGGCGTCGCAATTGCCTCGACCATCGCCGGTGTCGCCCTTCGCGTGCTGTTCGGGCAGATGCGGCAGGATCCCTACGAGGTCGAGCTGGCCTCGCGTCTGGAACTGTCGGAAGCCACCCGGCGGGTTCGCCGGGAGCTGGACACCATCGTGGTCGAAATCGCGAATTTCCGCCGTTCTTCCCAGCAGATGATCATCGAGGGATTTGGGGAAGCCCGCGAGGGCGTGCGGGATGCGACCAGCAGGGCCCTCGGCGACTTCGAGGATCTGACCCGGAAGGCTGCCGGGCCGATCGAGGCCAGTGCCGATGCCAGCACCACGATCCTGAAGGCCTTTGCCAAATCGGCATTCGAGAGCGTCGAGGCGGCCAATACGAAGTTTGCCGCGGAAACTGCCAAACTGTCCGAAGGGACGGACAGGCTCACGGCGACATTGGAGGCGGTATCGGACCACCTCAAGAGCCTGCAGGTACCCGCCAACGTCATCGAAGAAAAGCTCCAGCCTTCGGTCGGGGAACTGACGCAGGCCGTCTCCCAGCTGAGCAAGAGCCTCGCAACTTTCATCGAGCACAATTCGCCGATGGCACCGACCCAGCTTCTCGATACGGAAGCCAAGCGCAATGCCCGCATCGACAATCTGGCGGAAGCGATCGCCGGCCTGACACGGCAGATGGAAGAGGCTGCCGCCGCCAAGCAGAGCAGGCCGCTGCGATATATCAGGCGCCTCTTGCGCAGATCGGCGGCGGCTGATGCGTAGAGCGACCTCCATCGGCTCCGATGGGGCGGCCTATCGGCGAGGCATCGTCCTCGGTTTGACCATGGCCGAGATCATGCTGCTGCTGGTTTTCTGTCTGCTGATCGCCCTGACGGTCATGTTCAGCCGGGAGCAGGAACGCGCCAATCTTCTTGCCGCCCGCCTGAAGCAGGCGGAAACGGCGCTCGCAAAGGAGCAGCAGACCTCGAAGGATCTCGCTGCACTCCTGGACGAGTTCAAACGTACCGGAGCAATTCCTCAGCAACTCGATGATAGCTGGCGCAAGCTGGTCGAAGCACGCGGCCTCGTCGACAAACTGCGGGAGAACGGCGTCGATCCCGACCAGCTCAAGCAATATGCCGCGAAACTCAAGGACATCCTGCCCACGCTGACCGCCGATGTCTCGGGAGCCGATCTGGCAACGGCATGGCGCCAGATCGCCGAAGCGAAAAGCCGGATGACGACCATCGAGCTTGGGAATCTGACGGTCTCTGGGGTGGCCGACCTCATCGTCAAGGGTGCCAAGACACAGCAGGCCGAGCGAGAGGGGCGCGGCGAGCACGACTGGCCACCCATCATCAATCTGAGCGAAGCCAGTGGCTATAATTTCGCCATCGGCCGGGCCGACCTCACAGCGGATTTCGACAGGAAGCTCAAGACGAACGTCGTCGAGCGCGTGGCGAAGATCGTCGCCGAATATGATGTCGATGTCGTCGAGGTGATCGGCCACACCGACGAACAGGCCGTCAACAACCGTGCTTCCAACCTGGATGGCAAGCTCATCCCTGCCCTGGCGGGCAAGGTGCAGATCGACGGCCTCACTCCGGCAGACAATGCGGGTCTGGGCATGGCCCGGGCCGTGTCCGTCGCCAGGGTCCTGGAGAATGACCCTCGTCTCAAGGGCGTGACGGTCCTGCCTCTCTCCGGAGGCCAGATGATCCTGCCGGGAGACAAGGTGACCGACGGATCCGTGAGGGGCGACGTCAAGGAACGGCGCCGGATCGAGATCAGGGTGCGAAGGTCCGAAGGCAAGGCGGCGAGCGGCCTCCGGCCCGCGTCCGGGATGCAACCCTGACCCGACGCGCCAAGCATCTTATACCCATCCGGACAATGTTTGACCTGTGCCTGCAAAGGGGGCGCTGTCATTCCCGGCGCCGCCGCAGGCAGTGGGAAGGGAATCCAGAGGCCGAGAACGTCGCTCGTAACTCCCGGATCCACTTCCCTCCCAGTCACAAGCAAAGCTTGTGACGTGCTCGCCGGGGATGACAGGTCCGTCTTTCTGCGATCGGGTATCACATGGAGAACAAAGCGCGCGTCAAGGCATGGTCGGGATCGACGAGCCCATCCAGGATATTGAAATGGTGGCGATCGGGCTCCTCGACGACATCGGTCTCGATGCCGAGGCCTCGCCAGATATTGCCGAGCAGTGCATTCTGCCGCAGGAACTCGGAGGTCTCCCGGGCACCTGCCCAGCAGATCAGCTTGCTGCCGGGCAATGGCTCGAGCAGAGCCGGGCTCTCGCTTTTTGCTTCGTTCATGTCGATCTTCAGCGTCGCATTGCGGGCGATATGCATCAGCGGCCGAAGGTCGTGCAGGCCTGAAACGGAGAGCGTTCCCACGATCCGGCCGGCGAGTTCGCCGGGGAGCGGCGTCGTCTGGCTGATCATGCGCGTCACCAGCTGGCCGCCGGCAGAATGGCCGATCAGCCGGATCGGCCCCGGCACGATGCCCGCGGCCGCCACGATGGCCTGGCCGATCGACTTTGTGATGTCGGCGATACGCACCTCTGGAGCGAGCGGGTAGCTGGGTATCGCCACCGCATGGCCATGCGCCAGCGCCCCCTGCGCGAGATGCGACCAGAAGCCCTTGTCGAGCGCCATCCAAAATCCGCCATGGACAAAGACGACCAGACCCGCAAGGCCTCCCTTCGGATAGAACAGATCGAAACGCTGGCGCGGATCGTCGCCATAGGCGAGATCCAGCCTTGCACGATCCTCGGCGACGAGCGCATCGCGTGCCAGCCGGGCAGGTTCCACCCAGGCTTGCGGCCACGCCTGGCTCCCGGGAATGTTGGCTGCATTGTCGTAAGCCCAGGTCCAGTCGACCACCCGATATCGCATCTTACTCTCGCTTTCAGGCCCGTCATCCGGCAGCGGGGCTCGCCTCCCCCGATCCCACCGCCCGGAATGACCTCGTCTCAGTCATTGGCTTCCGGCGGCAGGAAATCGACGTCATGCTCGGCCGAGGCGCGTAGGACGGCTTCGACATCGGACATGTTGTGCAAGGTCTCGAACAGGTCGCGCAGCCTGCCGGCGGGCGACACCCAGAAAAGCGCTCGAGCCGGCTTGTCCGACTTGTTGAAATAACCATGCGGGATGCCGCGCGGCATGCGCACCAGGTCGCCGGGTTTGGCGGTCTGCCAGGTTCCGTCGAGTTTCAGCTCCAGCTGCCCCTCCAGCAGAAAGATGAATTCATCCTGCGTCGGATGGATGTGGACCGGCACGAACTGGCCGGGTTCGGAATTCGCCTCGAAAGCGAAGGTCGACCCGCAATCGGCCTTCGGGAAATAGCGCTGGCCAAGGATGTTCCATTCGACCTGCTCATAGCCCTCGCCGTGCCGCGTGATGCCGCCATCCAGTTCCGTGGTCATCGTGATCCCTCCCCTTTTGTCTAGATTCGATATTCGCAAGAAAAGGCAGACGCCGCCCTCGGGCGGCGCATGCCTTGAGATCATAACCTCGTCCAGATTTCCTGAAACGAGTCTTTTCCGCAAAATGGCCCCTCTCCCGCCGAATTCGCGCTGCGTCTCGGGCAGGCACGCCGGCGGCAGCGCACGAAGCGCCGTGTGCTCGCAGAAGTGTCGTCTGCGCCCTACATGGCAGCCTGCTTTCGCGCCGCCGCACATTCGGCTGCAAGGAAATCGAGCAGCGCACGAACCGACGGCAGCAAGCCTCGCCGTGAGGGAAAAACCGCATGAACGATGCCGGCATTGGGTCGCCAGTCCGGCAGGACATGGACGAGCTGTCCCGCAGCGACGTGCCGCCAGACGGCCATGGTGGGCAGTTGCGCCACGCCCACGCCGGCAAGCGCCGCATCGCAAAGTGCGGCCATGTCGCCGGTCACCAGCCGTGGCAGATGCCTGACCTTTGCGCTTTGCCCATCGGCATGTTCGAGCTGCCAGTGATACTCGCGCTGCGGAGGCCCGAGGGTGGCGCTCGGCAGGCGGTCCAGATCGGCCGGGGAGGCTATGGGGCGCCCGGCCAGAAGGCCTGGGCTGGCCACCAGGCACTGCGTGCTTGTGTCGAGCCGCCGCATGACGAGTTCAGTCGGTTCAAGGGGCGGGAAACGCACGCGAATGGCCACGTCGAAGCCTTCGGCAATCACGTCGACGCGCCGGTTGGTGCTTTCCAGATGGATCTCGATGGCCGGATACGCAGCGAGAAAGCGCGCAAAGAGCGCCCCAAACTGAAAATTGATCAGCGCTACCGGGCAACTTACCCGGATGATGCCACGCGGCTCGGCCTGCACCTGCACGATCACCTGTTCGGCGGCCTCGGCCTCGACCAGCATGGCAACACAACGATCGTAATATTCACGGCCGATCTCCGTGACGGAAAACCGGCGAGAAGAACGATTGAGCAGTCGCACACCCAGCCGATCTTCCAGTTGCTGGATGCGCCGGCTGAGCTTGGACTTCTGCATGCCGCCGGCTCGCGATGCCGCAGCGAATCCGCCGTGATCGACCACCTGCACGAAATAAAAGAGGTCATTGAGATCCTGCATCGTCCCATTGATAGGACGCTGCATCGGGTTAAGCAATCTTCCGGGTCAGTCGTCCCGCTGATATTTCCAATTCTGCCGGTTCTGCCTTGGAAGCCGGGCTGGTTTTCCCAATCGGGGCGGCCGAAGCGCCCGCGCCGTTCTGCCCGCCGAGAATACTTCTCCGCGCGGAAAGGAAGTTGGGCGCCTGCAGAAGAAAGGAACGACCCATGTCGAGCGAACCCGTGCGCGATCCGCAATCGGATCAACTGCTGACACCGCAGAATGCGGCTTTCATCATCATCGATTATCAGCCGGTCCAGGTGAATTCGATCGCTTCGATGGATCGCCAGCTGCTGCTCAACAACATCGTTGGCTGTTCGAGGGCGGCAGTCACCTACGGGCTGCCGATCGTCCACTCGACCGTAAACGTGCAGACAGGTCTCAACAAACCGCCCGTTGCACATATCCGCAAGGTGCTGGGCGACTATCCCACCTATGATCGGACCAGCATCAACAGTTGGGAGGACATTGAATTTCGCAAGGCCGTCGAGGAAACCGGCCGAAAGAAACTCGTCATGACCGCTCTGTGGACGGAGGCCTGCCTCACCTTCCCGGCGCTGGACGCATTGGCTGAAGGTTACGAGGTCTATGTACCTGTCGATGCGGTCGGGGGGACCTCGGTTGCGGCGCATGAGGCAGCGCTGCGGCGCATCGAACAAGCGGGCGGCAAGCTCATCTCGACCGTCCAGCTCTTCTGCGAACTTCAACGCGACTGGAAGCGCAGCCAGACCGTTCCGGCATTCCTGGATCTGTTCATCCAGACGGGCGGGACCCCCGGCATCCAGTTCACTTACGACAAGGCCGAATAGCATTCGCCCTAGCGTACCCGCCAGTCCCTGTAAGGTTACGGGGGCTGGCCGGCATGGATCGGCATTTGGTGGAATAGAGCCGCCTTGATTATCGGCCTCGCCGCCGCATCTGCCATCTCGAGGGCCGATCGTCCTCGGCCTGTCCCAGTCCGTATAGAATGTCCGCCACGGTGGTCTTCAGCTTGGCGGCCAGCTTCACCGCAACGTCGGGAGGGATCGATTCTCGGCCGGCCGCCCATGTCTCAAGCTGGGCGAGATCCACGCCCACCCGCCTTGCCAGCCATGAAGGGTCCATGCTGGCCTGGCTCATCGCCTGAGCCAGGCCATTGGGATGTTCAGCGGCCATCTTGAGTCACAAGTCCGTGGGGAAGCCTATCGCTATCATCATAGTCACCTTGGGCGGTGAATATGACAGAAAGAAGCCCGCTCTATGCACTCCAGCCCTCGGCTTGACCTTGCCCCCAAGTTTTAAGCTATCTCGGGAGCTTGGTAAGTCTGCCCGCGATGCTGGAGCAATTGGCAGGCTGCTTCCAGGAGAAGGTCAATTCAGCCATCACCGCAATGCCTGTCTGCGGCTCATCCGGCTGCCGCCAGCGGGTCGCGCAGCCTGGTGATGGCATCGACCAGGAAGTTGCAGGCCACGAAGATCGCCGCGGTGAAGATGGTCGTGCCGATCACCACGGGAAAATCCCCGTCCAGCGCGGCGTTGATCGCCAGCCTGCCGACACCGTCGAGGCCGAAGATCTGCTCGGTAACGATCGCCCCGCCCATGATCACCGCCAGTTCCAGCCCCGCCAGGGTGATGATGGGGTTGAGAGCGGCCTTGAGCGCGTGACCGACCTGGATGCGCCATTCGCTGAGCCCCTTGGCCCGGGCGGTGCGGATATAGTCCTCGCCCAATACGTCCAGCATGGCGGCGCGCACCACGCGCTGGAAGATGCCGATCTCTGCGATCGCCAGCGTCAGCCAGGGCAAGGTCAGATGACGGGCCCATTCGAAGGGATTGTCGAAGAACGGCACATAGCCGCTGCTCGGGAACCAGTCGATGCCCACGGTCGAGAGCTGGTAGAACAGGAAGAAGGACAGCAGCATCCCGGAGAGGAAGGTAGGGACCGACAGGCCGACATAGGCGATGGCCGCCAGCGCATGGTCGAGCAGGGAGCCCGGCCGCCGCGCCGCCAGGATGCCCAGCACCAGCGAGACCACCATCCAGATGACCAGCGCTCCCAAAGCGAGCGAGAAGGTCACGGGCACCTTGTCGAGGATCAGCTCGGTGACGCCCGTCTGCTTGCGGAAGGAATAGCCAAGGGCCGGCGGCCAGTGCGCGAGCCCCATCGCCGCACCCTGAATGTCCGGCCCGCGATAGAGATATTGCCAGAGCTGGACATGCCAGGGCTCATCGAGGCGCAGCGCATGGGCAACCGCATCGATCGCCTGCTGATTGGCATTGCGCGGCGCCAGCATCACCGCCGGATTCTGATAGGCGAGGCGCGTGATGAAGAAGGCGATGACGAGGACGATCAGCAAAGTGGAGATCGCCCGTACGGCGAGGCCGAGAATGAAGCGCAGCATGATCCCTCCCTCAACGCCGATGGGGATCGAGGACGTTGCGCAGGCCCGCGCTCAGTGTGTTGAAGCCCACCACCGTCAGGAACAGGGCGATGCTCGGCCCGAGCAGGAACCAGGGCTGCAACTGGTAGAGCGAGGAGCGCTGGGCATCCGCGATCATGTTGCCCCAGCTCGCCGTCGGCGGCTGGATGCCGACGCCCAGAAAGGACAAGGTCGCCTCGGCCACGATGTTGTTGGGCAATTGCACGGCCCAGTAGACCAGGGCGACCGGCGCGACATTGGGCAGGACCTCCCGGATCAGGATCCGCCGGCGGCTTGCCCCCAGGGTCTGCGCTGCCTCGACGAAGGGGCTGTGCCGAAGCGAGAGCACCAGCCCCCGAGTCAGGCGGGCGAAATAGGTCCAGGAGAACAAAGCGATGATCAGCACCACCACCAGCACGGGATCGGCGATCGGTTGGCCGTTGGCCCCGCGATTGAGCGCCAGCAGGCTGAGCGCCGTCACCACGAAGGGAAAGGACAGGGCTACGTCGATACCCTGCGAGATCATGCGGTCCGCCAGCCCGCCGAAATAGCCGGCGATCAGGCCGATCGAAGTGCCCACCACCATGGCGAGCGTGGTGGCGGGGATTGAGACCAGCAGGGAGATGCGCGCGCCATAGAGGGTGCGGACCAGGACATCGCGGCCATCGCCGTCGGCGCCGAGCGGAAAGGCCCAGTTCGGCCCGATGGGCAGGCCATCCTCCGACAGGGCGATGTCGCTGAACTGCTCCGTCGACCCATGGCCGAGCCAGAGCGCCACCAGGGGCGCCAGCAGCGCGGCAGCCAGCACCGTCAGCACCAGCAGGCCGCCGAACCGCACGGAGGGTTCCGCCAGTACGGCCGCTATGCCGGTGGGAGATCGCCTCAATTCACGATGGGAGGAAACCCGTTCGGCTCCGTCGGCAGAGATGGTCCGGCTCGCCTCAGCCATGCAAGGCCAGCCTTTCGAGCCTGTCCCCATCCCGGTTCCTCTGACCGGGAATGGCGGCGATCAGTGCCCGCGTATAGGCCTGGCCGGGACGGTGGAAGACCTGTGCCGTCGGCCCCTCCTCCACGATGCGGCCGGCCTGCAGCACCAGCACGCGATCGCACAGATCGGCCACCACGCCGAGATCATGGGAAATGAACAGGATGGAGACGCCGAGCCGGCTCCTGAGTGAGCGCAGCAGCGCGATGATTTTCGCCTGCGTGGTGATGTCGAGAGCCGACACCGGTTCATCCGCCACGATCACGCGCGGCTCCAGCGCCACCGCGCGGGCGATGGCGATCCGCTGGCGCTGCCCGCCGGAGAGCTGGGCGGGGTAGCGGTCGAGCACGTCCTGGGGCAGTTCCACCACATCGACGAGGTCGCGAATGCGCGAACGGATCTGGGGCGCGGACAGATCCGTGTTGATGATGAAGGGCTCGGCCAGGATGGCGCCGATCCGCCGCCGCGGATTGAGGCTGCCATAGGGGTCCTGGAACACCATCTGGATGGCGGAACGTTGCTGTCCGGTGAGGGTTGTAGCGCCGGCATGGGCATAGACATTGTTGCCGAGCCGAACCTGGCCCTCGTCAGGCCTGTCCAGTCCGACGACGATGCGGCCGATGGTCGACTTGCCCGAGCCGGACTCGCCGACCACGCCGAGGATCTCGCCTTCGCGCAGGGCAAACGAGACCCGGTCGAGCGCCTGCAGCATGCCCTCGGCCTTGCCGCCTCGGCGAAAGCGGCGGGAAATCCCCTCCACCGTCAGCAGGGGCTTGGTCTCCACGGGTGCGGCGGTGCCGAGGGCCAGGCCGTGGCGTGCGGCTCCCAGCAGCAGCCTAGTATAGGGTTCCTTCGGTGCGCCATAGATGCGCGCCGCCGCCCCCTGCTCCACCACGCTTCCCCCGCGCATCACCACCACGTCGTCGGCGATGTCGTTGACGACGCCGAGGTCATGGCTGACGAAGATCAGGGCCATACCATGGCGTTCCTGCAATTGCCGCAGGAGCGTGAGGATGGCGGCCTGGACCGTCACATCGAGTGCCGTCGTCGGCTCGTCGGCGATCAGCAGGTCCGGGCCGAGCGCGATCGCCATGGCGATCATCACCCGCTGGCGCATGCCGCCGGAGAACTGATGAGGGTAGTCGTCAAGGCGCCGGGCGGGATCACGAATGCCGACCTCGTCGAGCAGATCGAGGATGCGCGTGCGCAGGGCCGACCGCCCTACGCGCTGGTGGGCCGTGATCGCTTCGCCGATCTGGCTGCCGATCGTCTTGAGCGGATGCAGATTGGAGAGCGGATCCTGGAAGACGAAGCCAATCTGTGCACCACGCAAACGGCGCAGCCGGCCGGCCGACAGGCCGAGAAGCTCAGTGCCGCGATGGCGAGCGCTGCCCGACACCGCCGCCGAGGGGGGCAGCAGGCCGGTAGCCGCCAATAGCGACACGCTCTTGCCGGAGCCGGATTCGCCGACGATGGCCAGGGTCTTGCCGGCATCGACGGCGAAGGAGACGCCGCGCACCACCTGCGTGGGATGCCGGCGCGTTCCAAAGCTCACATCCAGATTATCGACCGAGAAGATCGCCATGGCCGCCTCTCCTGCACCCTGCCGCTATTTGCGCAGGGCGATGTTGGTGATGTCGGCCTGCACGGCGAGCGAGGACCAGGTCCACAGCGCGATGCGATCGGAGGTGATGGCGACCTTGCGCTTCTCGAACAGGGGGATCCAGGGCAGGTCGGCGGAGACGAGGCGATCGGCCTTGGCCCAGACCGGGCCGGGATCATCGGAGGGGAAAGCTTCGGCCGCCAATCTGTTGAGCTCCTTGTTGGAGTAGCAGATCGCATAGACGTTGCCGGTACCGCAGGGCGAGGCATCCGAATTCAGCCAGCCCCCGAGCAGCATGCGCGTGCTCGGTCCCTGCCAGTCGGGTGCGAAGGCGCCCCCGAGGAAGATGTCCCAATGGCTCTTGGGATCCTGGATGTAGGAACGGTACTGCGAACTCGGCACCGGGATGAGGTTGAGGGTAAAGCCCGCCGCGGCCAGGTCTTCCTTGAGCGTCACCGCGACGGCCTGGGTCTGCGCGGTGGTCTGATAAAGCGCATCCAGCGTCAAGCCGTCGGGATAGCCGGCCTTGGCCAGCAGCTCCTTGGCCTTGGCGGGATCACCTGCGCTCTTGGGCGTGGCGTAGGGATCGAAGGGCTCATGGCCGAGGATCGTCGAAGTGATGATCTGGCCGAGCGGGAGAGCGGCGATCGAGCCGCCCTGGCGCTGGACGAGATGGGCCTTGTTCACCGCATAGGCGAGAGCCTGGCGCACTTCGAGCTTGCGCAGGGCGGTGGCGCCTGGGCTGGTTGCTTCCGGCCGGGCGTTGACAGTGATGAAATTGGCCGAACCGCTGTTGGAGGCATGCAGATAGGGGCTCTTCTGCGCCTGATATTGCCGGATCGCAGCCAAAGGCGGCACGTCGAGATAGAGCGACAGGTCGGCTTCTCCGGCGCGGATCTTCTGCACCACGGCATCTTCGGTATTGGTGGTGAAGTCGACGACGATCTCGTCGACATAGGCCTTGCGAGCCGGATCGGCGGCATGATTGTAGTTGGCCACCTTCTTGAGAACGAGCTTCTGGCCCTGATCGTAGGTCGCCACGTAGTAGGGACCGCTCGAAGGCAGGTTCTTCCTGAACTCCAGCGAATCCGGGAAATATTTGGAGGCGATTTCCGGCGGCAGCGGGCTGACGAAGTTCATCGACAGGATGTTGAGGAAATCATAGTTCTTGCTGTCGGAACGCAGCACCAGCGTCCTGTCGTCCGGCGCGGAGACGCCGGCGATGTCATGCGTATCGGTAAAGGCCTTGGTGGCGGCGAGATCGCCCGTCGGCACCTTGGCGAACTGCTTGCAGTAGTCGGCGAAGCCGGAAAAGGCGAGATTGAAATAGTTGATGGCCGCGACCTGCTTGTTGGGATCGCAGAAGCGCTTGATGCCATAGACGAAATCGCCCGCCGTGATCTTGCGCGTGGTCGAGCCGGAATAGGTGATGCCGTCGCGAAGATGGAAGGTATAGGTCTTGCCGTCGGGGCTGACGTCCCAGGATTCGGCAAGGTCGGGCACCAGCTTGGTGTCGTCCTTGATGTCGTCGGACGCGCCCGGATAGGTCACGAGCTGGCGCGTCACCGCCCGCAGGATCTCCCAGGAATCGGTGCTGTAGCCGGTCAAGGGATCGAAGGCGTCGAGATCGGGGTCGAGCGAGGCGATGCGCAGCGTCCCGCCATAGGGGACCTCGTCAGCCGCCTCTGCCCCGCCGAGAGCGAGGCCGCCCGTCAGCAGCAGGGCGGCCGCAAAGCGCGACGCCGAGCCGAGCAGCCAAGAACGAGCGAAATGCCGGGATTTCATAGTCTGTTTCCTGATGTATCGAAGACAAGGACGAAGGCCGCTCGCGCTGGTGGAGGCCTTAAAAGACGGTGCCCGCGTGGGGCTGGGCTGATGTGGCGAACAAGGTGTCGAGCGTGGACAGCACCGCCTCGCTCTCGGCCTTGACCCGGCCGGCCCTGGCGAGCTGCCACCAGCGGGTGCCCCCGAGATAGGTCGTTGCCAAGGCGGCGACATCGAGCTCGGCCTCAGCCGGCGCGTCGGTCGGCACCACACCCTGCGCCGAGATGCGGAACCGGCCATTGTTCTCGGCGAAAAGGGGGTCGCTGACAGCGAGCACCGCCTCGCCATCGCCGCCATAGCGGCGCGTTTCCAGGGCCTGGCGCACATCGAGAAGACGCAGCCAGGTCTCGTCACGCTGGCCGGTCACGCGGGCCTGCCGATGGTTCTCGAACAGCCATGGCAGGGCATCATCCACGGGCCGGCCGGGGAAAAGGATGCGATGCACCAGATCGACATTGAGAAGATGGGCGACGAGTGCGCCATAGGCAGCATCGTCAGCCGCGACCAGATCATCCACGACGAGGGTGCGATCCGAGCCGGCGAACCACTCGTCGAGGCCGATCGGGTGGTAGCGAACATAGCCGCGCTCCCGTCCTTCCTCCCCGGCCACCACGACATAGGCCGGCGCCTTGGACAAGTCCTGGCGCAGGCGCTGGAAGTGCCACCAACCGCGCCAGCGTGCGATGGCGCCTGCCTGGGCGGTGCCGGCCTGGGCATGGATGGCAGGAAGCACGGACCACGCTTCCTCCAACTCGACAAAGCGCACCGGCAAGTCCCGCGCCACGCCCGGGCGCAGTCGAGCCCCTTCGGTGGCAAGGTCGAAGCTGACCTGCGAACTGGCGATGCCATAGCCGAAATGGGCGTAGATACGCGCGTCCGAGGCCCGCAGCGTGGCAACGGCGTCGCCGCGCGAACGCGCCTCCGCCAATTGCCTCTCCAGAAGGGCCGTGCCGATGCCTCGCCTGGTATGGGTGGGCAGCACACCGACATGGGTGACCGCGGCATGGGCGAGCCGTCCTCCGCCCGGAACCGTCAGGGTGCTGGCATAGGAATTGACGGTGCCGACCAGCGTGCCCGAGACAAAGGCGCCGAGGGTGCGGCCCGGCTCATGGATATTGGCGACGAAGCCGGCATCGATCGGCCCAAAATTCGGCAGCCCCACCATGGCGGTACGAAACAGCTGGGCAGCCTGGATCAGTTCCGATGTGTCTTCCAGAACCCTCACCCGGGCGGGAGCCAGGCTCGGTGCCCTGACGGCCGAGAGGTCTACGGCGTGCAGCGACATGACATTCAGGCCTTCGCCGGCGGTGTGAAGACGCGGGGCTTCGGCAGCGTCTGATTGAGCGCGAACTCACCGATTTCGCGCAGGCGGTAGGACACCGGGTCATGCACCGTATGGGTGCGCACATTGCGCCAATAGATGTCGAGGCCGTATTTGTTGGCCGTCGAGCGCGCCCCCGTCGCCTCATAGATATCGGCGGTGACTTCGAGCGAGACCTTGGTGGCGATGACCTTGGCCTGGTCGATCAGAAGGGCAAGCTCGCCCCAGGCCTGCGCCGTCAGCGCCGGGCCGGCCAGCAGCGCCGCCTGATAGAGGGCCGCGGCCTTGTCCGCCAGGGCGACGCCGGCGGCGATGCCCGCCGACAGGCGGCCGAAAAGCTGGAGGTGGTAGGGATCCTCGGTGGCCTTTTCCAGCCCCGACTCGGGCCATGGCCGGCCATGGCTGCGCACATAGGCGGAGGCGGCCTTGAGCGCACCCTCGGCAATGCCGAGATAGAAATTGACGAAGATCAGCTGGCTGAACAGCACTCGCAGCCCGTCGCGCTGCTCGACATCGCCGGCATAATGATCCAGACCCGACAGGAGGTCCGCATCGGTCGCCTCGACCCTGTCGAAGATCACCGAGCCGCTGGCGGTGAGGCGCTGGCCGAGATTGTCCCAGTCGCCCTCGAAGCTGATGCCCTTGCGCGATGGCGGGACCTGGAAATGCACGCGCTTCTCGCCATCCCAGACGGTAACGGTGAGGATCTGGGCGATCGAGGCGCCGGTGGCGAAGGTGCGCCGGCCGCTGATCAGATAGCCGTTCGCGGTCTTTTCCAGCTCGGCCTTGGGATCGCGCGGATTGCTGACGCCGCCCTGGAACCAGCCCTCCTCGCCGACGCCGCGGGCCGTGGCCTGCCATTGCTCGGGCGTGCCGAGGATGTAGCTCCACACCCCATTGGAATAATGATAGGCGATCAGCTGCCCGATCGAGCCGTCCGCTGCAGAGATGATACGACTGATCTCGAGCGCCTGCGCGAGATTGGCGCCGGCGCCGCCTAGGGCCCGCGGCACGGCAAGGCCGAGGAGGCCGGCCTTGCGCAGGAGTTCGATCTCCTCGAACGGATCCTGGTTGGCACGGTCGCGTTCGAGCGCAGTGGCCGCGAGTTCGGCGGCAACACTTTCGGCGCGGCTGCGCCACTCCGCGAATTCCGCCTCCGAAAGGCCGGCATAGATCTCGATGGCGGGGGCATCCCTGCGCGTATCGCGCAAGGCGCTCACGGTTGCGTCATAGGCCACTTGTCTCGTCCTCGTTCAAAGCTGTCGGCACATTGGGGAGTCACTCGGCCGCGGTCGCGGCCGGCACGTCCCGCGCAGGGACGAAACGGGTGAAGTCGCGGAAGGAAGCCCCGCGATGATCCTCGCGCAGCCGGCGCTGGCCCTCGCCCTGGAAGCGTTCGCGCAGGGTCACCGGCGTCGCCGGTCGCTCGCGGATGCGGCCGCGCTGGCGAAGCTCGGGCACGATGAAGCGGATGAAATCCTCGAAGGAACCGGGGCTGATGGCATAGGCGAGATTGAAGCCGTCGATGCCGGTCTCGTCGGCAAGGCGCTCGAGCGCGTCGGCCACCTTCTTGGGCCCGCCGACCAAAGTGGGATGAATGCCGCCCACACCGATATAGTCGGCGACGTCGCCCACGGTCCAGCGCCGGTCGGCATCGATGCTGGTGAGGCTGGACAAGGCCGAGCGGCCGGCATTGGTCTCGATATATTCGATGGGATGGTCGAGCGGATATTGCGACCAGTCGACCCCGGTCCAGGCCGAGAACAGGGCAAGCGCCGCCTCCACGCTGGTGTAGGAGAGATAGTCGCGATATTTGGCCTCGGCTTCCTCGTCGGTTGCAGCCGTCACCACGCTGATGGCGGTGATGAACTTGATGGCATCGGGTGCCCTGCCGAGCTCGACGGCACGCGCGCGGATCTGCTCGATCCGCCGGCGGATCGAAGGCGAATTGGTACCGCCCAGGAAGACGACTTCGGCATTCTGCGCCGCGAATTCACGTCCGCGCGTCGAGGTGCCCGCCTGGTAGAGCAGGGGCGTGCGCTGCGGGCTCGGCTCGGACAGATGCGCATCCGGCACGGTGAAATAGGTGCCGCGATGATGGATGGCATGGACCTTGGCCGGATCGGTATAGATGCCGCGCTGGCGATCGCGGATGACCGCATCCTCCTCCCACGATCCCTCCCACAGCTTGTAGGCGACGTCGACGAATTCCTGGGCCCGGTCATAGCGCTCGTCATGCTCGATCTGGCGCTCGAGGCCGAGATTGCGCGCGGCCGACTCCAGCACGGAGGTGACGACGTTCCAGGCGATGCGCCCCTTGGTGAGGTGGTCGAGCGTGGTGAATTTGCGCGCCAGCAGATAAGGCTGCTCATAGGTGGTCGACACCGTGATGCCGAAGCCCAGATGCCTTGTGGCCGCCGCCATGGCCGAGACCAGCAGCAAGGGATCGTTGACCGGGGACTGGGCGGCGGTGCGCAGCGAGGCATCGGGCGTGCCGGCATAGACGTCCAGGTGCCCGAGCGCATCGGCCAGGAACAGTCCGTCGAAGCCACCTTCCTCGAGCAGCCTGGCGAGGCCGATCCAATAGTCGATGCTGGTATAGGTGTCGGCGCGGTCGTCGGGATGGCGCCACAGGCCCGCCGAGACGTGACCGACGACGGTCATGCCGAAGCCATTGAGCAAAAAGGGTTTCTTGGCGGCAATCGGCGGCGATGAAACGGACATCGTTCAAACCATTCACGAATAATAGGTGGGTGGAGGAACCGTCCCGTTGAGGGCGTAATCGCCGACTTCCAGGACCTTGTAGTGCACGGGATCGTGCAGGGAGTGGGTGCGCACATTGCGCCAGTAGCGATCGAAGGAGAGTGCCCTGGTGGTGGCCCGTGCGCCCATCAGTTCGAACAGGCGGGAGGTGACCTCCAGCGCCACTTCGGTCGAATGCACCTTCGACTGGTAGGCGATGGCGGCGACCTCGCCTCTTTCGCGCTCGGTCAGCTCGCTCCCGCGTTCGACCGCACGCTGGGCCGCCTCGCCTGCCGCATCCGAGAGGGCCACGGCCGAGGCCAGCGCGACGGAGAGCCTGCCGAAACGCTCGACCACCAGCGTGTCCTCGCTGGCCTTGCCGGCCGGCGAGGAAAGCCAGGGCCGCGAGCGCGTGCGGATATAATCGCGCGCTTCCTCGAAGGCGCCGAGTGCCGTGCCGAGATAGAGCTCACCGAAGGCGAGCTGGATGATGGGCACATGCAGGGTCTCGGCCGGCGTCTGCGGAGCGTCCTCGCGACGATGCGCGACAAGATCGTCCAGGCGCACCGCGACATTGTCGAAGCTGGCGCTGCCGGAGACGGTGAGGCGCTGGCCGATATTGTCCCAGTCATGGCCGAAGCTCAGGCCCGGCGCGGGATTGGGCACCACGAACTGGCCGATATGGCCGCCGGCGTCATTTCCGGCGATCGTCGTCCCCGGCGCGAAACGCACCCAGACATGCAGGGTGTCGGCCACGGCCGCACCGCTGGCGAAGGGCTTGGAACCGTTGAGCACGAAGCCCGTGCCCTGCGGCGTGGCGCTGATGAGCGGTTCATAGGCGGCCTGGGCCACGCCGCCATGGAACCAGCCCTGCCGGAGGAAACCCTCCGCGCGCCGGGCAAACAGAGCCTGGTTCGCGCCATTCCGGCCCAGGGCCGTGCCGAACAGATGGTAGGTGGCGATCTGGGCGATGGAGGTATCGCCCTTGGCCAAGATGCGGATGATGCGCAGGACCTCCCGGGTGCTGGCACCGCCTCCGCCGATCGCCTCGGGCAGGAAGATCGTCAGGAGACCGGCCTGGCGCAACAGCTCGATCTCCGCCACCGGATCGGCACCGGCGGCATCGCGCGCCGCCCCTGTCCTTCTCAATTCCGCGGCGACCTGCTCGGCCGCCTCGACCCAGAGCCGGAACCGCTCCTCCCCGCTCAGGCTTGCCCGCGCTCCATCGGCGCTCATGACCGGGCCTCAGCCGTCTGGGTTGCCGGGAAGGCAAAGCGGGCCGCTGGATGGTCGGGCGGCACAAGCGGGGAATCGGTACCGAACAGGCGGCTGCGCAGCGCGCCGGCCCGGCGTTCGCGCAGGCGCCCGCGCCGGTCGAGCTCGGGCACGACATGCTGGGCGAAATCGCGGAAGCTGCCGGGATTGACGATGTGGATGAGATTGACGCCATCGGTATCGGTCTCGGCGAGCCAGGCGTCGAGATCGTCGGCGATCCGGGCCGGCCCACCCACCAGCGTCTTCACCCGGCCGAAGCCGCCATCGGGCAGAAAGGCCTCGCGCAAGGTCCACCGCCTGCCCGAGGCCGGATCGTCGAACATGCGCAGCAGGGATCGGTTGGCGTTGGTGTCCTGATAGCGCAGCGGCTCATCGAGGGAATGACCGGCAAAATCGATGCCGGTACTCGCCGAATAATGGGTGATGGCGCCTTCCAGGCTGTAATAACGCAGGTAATCGTCGAGTTTCGCCTGGGCCGCCTGGTCGTCCTCGCCCGTGACGACGGCCAGCGCGCTGATGAAGCGGATGGCCCCCGGCGCCCGGCCCGCCTCGCGGGCCAGTTCCTTGATGCCAGCGACATTGCGCCGGATGCCGGCGGCATCGGCCCCGGCGACGAAGACCACCTCGGCATGGCGGGCCGCGAAAGCCTGCCCGCGCGGCGAGCCGCCGGCCTGGAAGATCACCGGCACGCGCTGGGGACTGGGCTCGGAAAGATGCGGGCCGGGAACGTTGTAGTAATGGCCGCGATGGCCGATGCCGTGCACCTTGGAGGGATCGGTATAGAGCCCTTCGGGATGGTCGGCGCTGCCGCGGTCACGCAGGACGGCACCGTCCTCCCATGAACCCTGCCAGAGCTTGTAGGCTACTTCGAGGAATTCGTCGGCGCGATCATAGCGCTCATCATGGGGGTACTGGGCCTCCAGCCCCAGATTGCGGGCGGCGCTGTCGAGCTGGGAAGTCACCACGTTCCAGGCGATGCGCCCGCGGGTGACATGGTCCAGCGTGGTGAATTTGCGGGCGAGCAGATAGGGCTTTTCGTAGCTGGTCGAGACGGTGATGCCGAAGCCGAGATCGCGCGTGGCCGCCGCCAGGGCCGAAACCAACAGCAGGGGATCGCCGAGGGGCGATTGCGTGCCTGTTCGCAACGAGGCCTCGGCGCTGCCGCCATGCACGTCGAGCAATCCCAGCGCATCGGCGATGAACAGATTGTCGAAGCGGCCTTCGTCGAGGATGCGGGCGAGCTCGAGCCAATAGTCGAGATCGGTATAACGGTACGTCTGATCCTCGGGGTGTTGCCACAGCCCGTAATTGACATGGGAAACTGAGTTCATGGTGAACCCGTTCAAAATGATCGGTTCGGCGGACACGACGCAAATCATCCATTGGTAGGGAAATTGGTTCGCCGGGAGAGCGGCGCCTGCTGTCGCCGCAGGCTGCGTCCGGCAAATCGATGGAGGTATGTTTGCGCATAAATTATATATTGTCTATATATTTTATATTCTTTTTATTGACGCCGGCCGTTGACCCGCCCTAGCATGGGTTCAAGCCGCAAGACCTGCCTGAATCAGGCGGCAAATCGCGGTGCTTCAATCAATCTGAGGTAGAATCCATGAGCTTTCGACCGCTCCATGATCGCGTGGTCCTGCGTCGCCTGGAAGGCGAGGAGAAAACCAAGGGCGGCATCATCATACCTGACACCGCCAAGGAAAAGCCCCAGGAGGGCGAGGTCGTCGCCGTCGGCCCTGGCGCGCGCGACGAGAACGGCAAGCTTCAGCCGCTGGATGTGAAAGCAGGCGACCGCGTGCTGTTCGGCAAATGGTCCGGCACCGAAGTCAAGATCGACAGCCAGGACCTGCTCATCCTCAAGGAAGCGGACATTCTCGGCATCATCGCCTGACACCTCCTCCCCTTTTCACAGCCAGACAGGCCTTCGAGCGCTTTCGTCGCTTCCGGACCTGAAGGAATCCAATCATGGCAGCAAAAGACGTCAAATTCTCCTCCGATGCCCGCGAGCGCCTGCTGCGCGGCGTCGACATCCTCGCCAATGCCGTCAAGGTCACCTTGGGTCCGAAGGGACGCAATGTCGTGATCGAGAAGTCGTTCGGCGCGCCCCGCATCACCAAGGACGGCGTCACCGTCGCCAAGGAGATCGAGCTCGAAGACAAGTTCGAAAATCTCGGCGCCCAGCTCCTGCGCGAAGTCGCCTCCAAGACCAATGATCTTGCCGGCGACGGCACCACCACCGCCACGGTCCTCGCCCAGGCCATCGTGCGCGAAGGTGCCAAGGCGGTGGCGGCCGGCTTCAATCCGCTCGATCTCAAGCGCGGCATCGACCTCGCCGTCACGGCCGCGATCAAGGACATCGAAAAGCGCGCCAAGAAGGTGAAGTCGTCCGAGGAAGTGGCCCAGGTCGGCACCATCTCGGCCAATGGCGACAGCTCGATCGGCGCCATCATCGCCACCGCCGTCGACAAGGTCGGCAATGAGGGCGTGATCACCGTCGAGGAAGCCAAGAGCCTGGAGACCGAGCTCGACGTCGTCGAGGGCCTGCAGTTCGACCGTGGCTATCTCTCGCCCTATTTCGTCACCAATGCCGAGAAGCTGGTGGTTGAGTTCGAGGACCCCTACATCCTCATCCACGAAAAGAAGCTGTCTTCGCTCCAGCCCTTGCTGCCCGTGCTCGAAGCGGTGGTGCAGACCGGCAAGCCCCTTTTGATCATCGCCGAAGACGTCGAGGGCGAGGCGCTCGCCACCCTGGTGGTCAACAAGCTGCGCGGCGGGCTGAAGGTCGCCGCCGTCAAGGCACCGGGCTTCGGCGATCGCCGCAAGGCCATCTTGGAGGACATCGCCGTCCTCACCGCCGGGGAGACCATCTCGGAGGATCTCGGCATCAAGCTCGAAAACGTCACGCTCTCCCAGCTCGGGCGCGCCAAGCGCGTGCGCATCGAGAAGGAAAACACCACCGTCGTCGACGGTGCCGGCAAGAAGAAGGACATCAGCGCCCGCGTCGCCCAGATCAAGGCGCAGATCGAGGAGACCACCTCCGACTATGACCGCGAGAAGCTGCAGGAGCGCCTGGCCAAGATCGCCGGCGGCGTCGCGGTGATCCGCGTCGGCGGCTCGACCGAGGTCGAGGTCAAGGAGAAGAAGGATCGGGTCGACGACGCGCTCAACGCCACCCGCGCTGCCGTCGCAGAAGGCATCGTGCCCGGCGGCGGCGTTGCGCTGCTGCGGGCCAAAGCCGCCGTCGCGGAGCTCAGAAGCGAGAACGCCGACGTGCAGTCCGGCATCAACATCGTGCTGAAGGCCCTGGAAGCGCCGATCCGCCAGATCGTCGAGAATGCCGGCGTCGAAGGCTCGATCGTGGTCGGCAAGATCACCGAGAACAAGTCGGCGACCTTCGGCTTCAACGCCCAGACAGAGACCTTCGTCGACCTCCTGGAGGCCGGCATCGTCGATCCGGCCAAGGTGGTGCGCACCGCCCTGCAGGATGCCGCCTCGATCGCCTCGCTGATCGTCACCACCGAGGCCCTGGTGACCGAGCTGCCCAGGGAAAAACCGCCGGTCGGCCCGCCGGGCGGCGGCATCGGCGACTTCTGACGCCGAGATCAGGCAGGCGGATCGCTCCGGCCTTCCGCCTGCCGCGACGCGCCGTCTCCCGGCGCGTCCGCTCCTCTGACTGGAATGAATGGAAGATTACGATGCGGTTCGTTTCCCTGGGCCTCAGACTGAGCCTTGCCGGCGCCCTGTTTGCCCTCGTCCACGGCGCGGCCCTCGCCGACGACGCCGATAAATATGGCGGCACGCTGATCGTCGCCCAGAACGCCGAGATCACCAATCTCGATCCAGGCCGGGAAGGCGGCTGGGAGACCTTTCGCATCGCCCGCCACATCCACGAGCCGCTGGTGACCGAGGACCTGTCGAAATCCGGCGCGGAGGTGAAGGTCCCGCCCCTCAAGCCGGCCCTCGCCGAATCCTGGGAGATCTCGCCGGACGGGCGGATCTACACCTTCCATTTGCGTCGCGGGGTCAAGTTCCATGACGGCACCGATTTCAACGCCGAGGCCGTGGCCTTCAACATCCGTCGCGGCTGGGATCCGAAATTCGAGTTCTACGACAAGATCAGCGCCGCCAACCTCGCCTACACCTATTCCTCGCTCAGCCGGATCGACACGCCTGACGGCCACACTCTCGTCCTCACCTTCGCCGAACCGTTCAGCCCCTTCCTGCGGATGCTCGCCCAGGGCAGCGGCGGTTCGGGCGGTATTGCCAGCCCCGCGGCCATCCGCAAATACGGCAATGACGGCTATGCCGAGCATCCCGTCGGCACCGGTCCCTTCCGCTTCGTCGAACGGGTACGCGGCCAGAAGGTCGAGATCGAGCGCTTCGACGGCTACTGGGGCGACAAGCCCTTCCTCGACCGCATCATCTTCCGGCCGATCATCGATGGCAATGCCCGTGTCGCCGCCCTGGAGACCGGCGAGGTCGACATCATCTCCTGGCCGCCGCGCGACAGCGTGGCCAAGCTGAAGGCGGAGGGCTTCGGCGTCGACAATGTCGACCTGCCTTCGGTCTACTACTACACCTTCAACACCGCCAACGAGACCTTCAAGGATCCGCGCGTGCGCCAGGCGCTCGCCTTGTCGATCGACCGGGCCGCGCTGGCGCGCGACCTTCTCAAGGACACGGCCGGCCCTGCCTATGGCATCCTGAACCCGGGGAGCGATGCCTTCGACCCCTCCTTCCGCGACTATCCCTACGATGTGGAGAAAGCCAGGCAGTTGCTGGCCGAAGCCGGCCATCCCGGCGGCGTCAGCGGCCTCCTGGAGATCTATGCGGGCGGTGAGCCGGTGGCCGAATGGATCCAGCGCGACGCGGCCAAGGCCGGCATCAAGCTCGAAATCCGCTCCTATGACTGGAACAGCTTCCTGGCCCGCAACAAGAAGAACGGCCCCGAGGTTGCCCTGACCTCGATGGAATGGGGCTTTCTCACGCCCTATTGGCTCTACATCGTCGCCCACAGCCAGAGCAGCGGCAATACGGGCAATTACAACAATCCCGCCTTCGACAAGGCCGTCCATGAGGCGATCACCGCCGTCAAGGCCGAGGACATCAGGGACAAATGGCGCGAGGCCAACCGGATCCTGGCCACCGATGTCGGCAAACTGCCGATCTATTACGAGCGCACCCATTATGCCGTGGGCAAGAATGTCGGCGGCTTCGCCACCCCTGCCCAGGATTGGTATGATCTCAGCCATGTCTGGCTGAAGGAAAAGCAATAGGCCGGGGGTGCCGGGATGATCGCCCTCATCGCACGCCGGGCCGCCGCTTCACTGGCTATTCTGGTGCTGGTCACCTTCCTGGTCTTCCTGGTTGTTTATTTCAGCCCGGGAGACCCGGTGGCGATCATGCTCGGCCGCGACGCCTCGGGCGAGACTGCCGACCAGATCCGCCGCGATCTCGGCCTCGACAGGCCCTTCCTCGTCCAGTATGGCGCCTGGCTGTGGGGCCTGCTGGGCGGCCATTTCGGCACCTCCATCACTATGCATGTGCCGGTGCTCGACATCCTCGTCCCCGCCTATGTCAACACCTTCATCCTGGCCCTGGCCAGCCTGGTGATCGCCTTGACCGTCGGCGTCCTGCTCGGCATTCTCTCCGGCCTGCGGGCCGGGGGCTGGTTCGACCGGCTGGCAGCCGCCATCAGCGAGGGCTTGGCGGCGACGCCGGTGTTCTGGCTCGGCATCATGCTGATCTGGCTGGTCTCCAAGCAGCTGCGCTGGCTGCCGTCGTCGGGCATGTACAATCTCAGGGGTTCCCATTCCCTGGCGGACCTTTTCGCCCATCTCGTCCTGCCGGCCTTCTCCGCCGCCGTGCTCGCCATCGCCATCATCATGCGCCTGACGCGCGCCAGCGTCATCGATGCGCTCAATGCCGACTATGCCAGGATGTTCGCCTCGGCCGGCATGTCGACGCCGAGGCTGCTGTTCACCCAGATCGCCCGCAACATCCTGGCACCGATCGTCAGCATCGGCGGGCTGCAATTCGGCACGCTGTTCGGCGGCGTCATCTTCGTGGAGACGGTGTTCGCCTGGCCCGGCCTCAGTGCCCAGCTCTACAACGCCATCACCGCCCATGACATCCCGGTCATCCAGACCGGCGTCCTGATGATTGCCGCGACCTTCATCGTGATCAACCTGATCGTCGACCTCGCTTTGGTCTGGCTCAATCCGCGAGCGAGAGCCTGATGTCGTTCTTCCAGGCCTCAAACGCCCTCGGGGCATCGCCCGCCGAAACCCCGACGCGCCGGCGCCGGATCGATCGCGGCATCATCGGCCTTGCCATCATCGTCGCGGTGGTCGGTCTGGCAGCCCTGGCGCCCTTGATCTCCCCCTATGATCCCGACATCGGCGAAGGCGCCCTCCGGCTCGCACCGCCCGGCACGCCGGGCCATTGGCTCGGGCTCGACGGCCAGGGGCGCGACATCCTCTCCCGCTTGATCTGGGGCGCACGCCTGTCCCTCATCGCCAGCATCGTCCCGGTCGCCATCGCCTTCATCGTCAGCCTTGGCCTGGGCCTCGCCGCCGGCTTTGCGCGCAAGCCTTTGGGTGCGGCGATCATGCGCGGCATCGACGTGCTCTTCGCCTTTCCGATGATCCTTTTTGCGATCGCCATCGCCGCCCTGCTCGGCCCGGGCCTCACCACCATCATCGCCACCATCGCGCTGTCGCTGGTGCCCTATATGACGCGCGTGGTCTATTTCGCCGTGCTGGCGGAAACCGGGCGCGAATATCTGGATGCGGCGCGCCTGCTCGGCGCCGGCCGCTCGGCCATCCTGTTCGGCGAACTCCTGCCCAACGTGCTTTCGCCCGCCATCATCTACGCCACCACGCTGATCGGGCCGATGATCGGCTTTTCCTCAGGCCTCAGCTTTCTCGGCCTCGGCATCCAGCCGCCCTTGGCCGATTGGGGACGGATGACCGTGGACGGCGTCGGCGTGTTCGCCGAGGGCGCGCCGCATGTGGTGATCGCGCCCGGTATCGCCATCATCATCGTCTCGCTGGCCTTCAACTGGCTCGGCAGCGGCCTGCGGAACTGGCTGGATCCTCATCATCACGCGTAATCGCACTCGCTGAAGGAGCGGCCATGTCGATCATTGCCCCCATTGCGCATCACAAGGTTCAGGCGCCACTCGGCTCTCCGGAGCTTTTGCGGCTCGCCGCCCTGCACGTCACCATCACCACGCCCCACCGCACCATCCAGGCCGTCAGGGGCGTCGACCTCGATCTCCAGGCGGGCGAGATTCTCGCTTTGGTCGGTGAGTCCGGCTCGGGAAAGACCATGACGGCGGCCTCCATCGTCGGCCTGCTGCCGCGTCCCGCCGCCCGGATCACGCAAGGCCGCATCCTCTTCCAAGGCCAGGATCTGCTCGCCACCGGCACCCGCGACCGTCAGCGCATCCTGCGCCAGGACATCGCCTTCATCGTGCAGAGTTCCCTGACCTCCCTGAATCCGACATCCACCATCGGGCGCCAGCTTGCCGACATGATCGCCTTCCGCAACGGCCTCGGCCGCAGCCAGGCCCGCCGCGAAGCCGTGCGCTGGCTCGGCGAAGTCGGCATCGACGCGGCGGAGCGCGTCATGGCCTCCTATCCGCACAGGCTGAGCGGCGGCATGCGCCAGCGTGTGCTGATCGCCATGGCGATCAACAGCCGCCCCAAGCTCATCATCGCCGACGAGCCGACGACGGCGCTCGATACCGCCACCCAAAAGCAGATCCTGGCCCTGCTGGCCCGCATCCGCGACAGCTACGGCACCGCCATCCTGCTGATCACCCATGATTTCGGCGTGGTGTCGTTCCTGAGCGACCGCATCGCCGTCATGCAGCACGGACGCATCGTCGAGACCGGGCCGACGGCGCAGGTGCTGGCGGCACCCCAGCATCCTTATACGGCGACACTGATCGACGCTGTGCCGCGCCTCGACCATCCCCTGCCCCGCCCCACGCTCAACGTGATCAGCGAGCAGGATCGGCCGGCCCTCCTTGCCCGCACAGCCGGGCGATAAGCGATGGCGTCATCTCCCATCCTCCAGGTCCGGGGCCTCACCCGCCGCTATGGCGTGCGCACCGGCCTGTTCGGCCCGCTGCACGAAGTCGTTGCCGTCGAGGACGTCGATTTCGCAATCGAACGCGGCGAGATCGTCGGCATCATCGGCGCCTCCGGCTCGGGCAAGTCCACGATCGGGCGCCTGCTGACCGGGCTCGACCAGCCCGACGGCGGGCAGATCCTGTTCGACGGCGCCAGGATCGACGGGCTGTCCGACCAGGCACGCCGCCCGCTGCGCCGCCGTCTCCAACTCGTGCTGCAGGACGCCTCCTCGGCCCTCAATCCGCGCCGGCGCGTGGGCGTCCAGATCGCAACGCCGATGCTGCGGCTGGGCGTCGCCGCCGACCGCGAGGACGCGCACGAGCGCACGGCCGAGCTCCTCCGCCTGGTCGGCCTGGACGCGGATGCCGCGGAGCGCTATCCGCACGAATTCTCCGGCGGGCAGCGTCAGCGCATCAACATCGCCCGCTCGCTCGGTGTCGAGGCCGAATGCCTGATCCTGGACGAGCCCACCTCCGCCCTCGATGTCTCCGTGCAGGCCCAGATCCTGGCGCTGCTGCTCGAGCTCAGGCAGCAGCTCGGCCTGACCTATGTCTTCATCAGCCACAATCTGGCGGTGGTGCAGTCGTTCTGCGATCGCATCCTGGTGCTCGACAAGGGACGCCTGGTGGAAGACCTGTCATCCCGCACTATCACCAGGCAGGCCAGCGCGCCGGCCACCCGGCGCCTGCTGGAGGCAAACCTGTTCTTGTCCCGCGCCCCCGCTGCCGAGCCCTAAATCGAAGCATCCAGCCGGATCTTAGGAGAATGTGCCGTCGGCTCGATCCAAGGCTATCGAGCCGCTTTTGAGGACCGATGCCGCCGGCAGGCTGGATGGAGGTGTGGCGAGACACCCCCATCCGATCGAATTCCGCATGACCCTGCCGGATCAGGCCATACGGCGTTATCCCCTGTAGCTCGCCTCGGCCAAACCGCTTCCTCTAGGCTTCGGCATAAGGCCCCCTGAGCCCGAGCTTTTCCGTAAGGGCCGTGTAGCGGTTGGTGTCCCGCACGAGAGCGGCGCCATAGCGCTGCAGCAGGGTGGTGCGACGGTCGGGATCGGTGGTCGACGACAGCGCTCCCCAGATCGCGGCAAGGGATTCCACCGCCTCGCGCGCCTGGCGCAGGACCGCTTCATCGGCGACGGCGCGGGCAAGCGTGCCACCTGTCACCGCACCGATACCATTGACGGTGCGAGCGCCGGCATTGCGGTAGCCTGGCGGCAAATCGCCCTTCAGATTGGTGACGACGCCGTATTGGATGACGTCGAAGATCTGGTCGACGGCCTGCCTGGCTCCCTCCACCCGCGAGGGATGGTCGGTGTCGGCGGCGGCATGCGGCAAGAGTTCGAGCTTGCCGGAATGCCGGCCTTCGAGCGCGCGATAGGGCACCATCGGGCCCGACAGCGTCCCGTCGGCGGCATTGCGGAAGAGATCGGCGTCGATGCAGGCATAGGAGACCTTGCCCTCGGCAAGCGCCGCATCGAGGGCCTCGGCGTCGACCACTTCGCCTCGATCATAGTTGATGAGCACGGCGCCATCGGCGAGGCGGTTGAGGATATCGCTGCCGATCAGCGACTGGTTGGCGAAGCGTCCGCTCTTGGCATCGACCGGGCCGAGGCCGGTATGCACAGTGAGGACATGAGCACCCTCCGCCGCAGCTTCGGCGGTCGGAGCGTATTCGAAGCCTTCCGACTCGATCCAATCCTTGTGCCGCTCGCGGGCATGGATGGCCACCTGCATGCCAAAGGCGCTGGCGAGCTTGGCGAGCTCGCGGCCGATATTGCCATAGCCGATCACCGCGATGCGCCGCCCTTCCAGCTTTTCGGTCGGGAAGTCGCGCAAATGCTTGCCGGTATCGAACTCGCCGGCGACGACACGCCGGTGCAGTTCGTCGACCTTGAGGTCGGGCGCCACCTTGAGCAGGGCCTTGAAGGCCATCTGGGCCGTTGCCCGGCTGTTGAAGCTCGGCGTGTTCATCAGGGGCGCGTCGCCACCGACGCCACTGCCGCCGCCCCAGGAGACCGAACCCATATTGCCGGTGCCGGCACCGATGCGCACGCCGCCGAGCGGAAACACCGAGTTCTTCGGCAGGAAGGTGGCAGCGGCAATCACCGCATCATACTGACCCTTGTCGGTCTGCGGCAGGATCTCTGCCTCGGTACTGAGATCGGGCTGGTAGAAGAAGTGGATGCGTCCCTTCGCCAGCACTCCTTCGTCCCGGATCGGGCCGAGATGGAAGACGCCGCCCTTCGCCTCGATATAGCGGCGAACTTCCTGGTGATCAGGCTCTCCCTCACCGTCGAAGCGCATGCCGATGAGATCGGCCACCAGCACCTTGTAGGCACGGTTGGGATCGTCGCGCCTGACGCGCTCGCCGCCGGCATCGGCGCTGGCTGGGAAGGTCTCGCCAAGCTTGGCGAGTTCTTCTTCCAGCACCACGATCTTGGCACGCAGATAGGCGTATTCGAGGTTATCGAGCAGCGCATCGATATCTTCCACAGGCCGGATGCCGCCGATCCAGGCGCGATAGTCGCCGGGCGTGCCCGGGAAAGCGTTGACATAGCGGGCAACGTCGAGACCGCGCTCGTGCTCGCCATTGGGATGGGTGAGGCCTTCATAGGCAAGAATCTGCTTGGAACGGGCGATGATGCGGGCGTGGATGGCGGGGTCGGTGATGTCGGCATCCTTGATGCGCAGCAGCGTCACCGCCGCGCCGCGCCGCTCGGGATCGGCGACGCCGAGCTCGAACAGGGGATGGCTGGCTACCCACTGGTTCACGGCGGCGCGGTTGCGCACGGAGCGCTTGTAGAGATCCTGAACCGAGCCAAGGCGCTTTTCCGAGCGCAGCAGGCCGAAGGTGGTCTCGGCAAAGGCGAGGGTGGAATAGGTGTTGATCACGCCGCCCAGCATCTTGTCCTGCGCCGGATCGTAGATCGGCCCGACATTGACGGTCCTCTCGCCCGTGAGGGGGCGCTTGGGGTCGACCGGCGCCACGATCTTGAGCTGGCGCGGTATCGCCCAGGATGGCGACTTCTGGTTCCTCTCGACGAGATCAAGCGCCTGCGGCGTGAAGGAGACGACGAAATAGCCCGAGATGCCACCGATCGCCTTCTGGAACGGCATGAACAGGCAGCATTTGGCAATGACGTTCTTCACCGCCTCCTCGCCCCAGGGCATGGCGCCGAGCATTGAGGTGGCGTCGAGCACGGCATGGTGTTCGGCCGGATTGCGATCGAGCCATTCGAGCAGATTCGCGATGTCCTGGGCGGTATAGGTGGTGGCGCCGGTGGTTTCATGGCCGACGCCGATGAAAAGCTTGGCACCCATCTTTTCGAGGGCGTCGGCGCTGGGAATGGCGCCTTCTTCTTCGGCAAAGTGGATACGGGACTCATCGCCATTGCGGGCATAGCGGTGCATCTCGATGAGCTGCGCGCCCCAGGACTGGCGGAAGAAACCGCCCGCCTTGGCAGCTTCGGACTCCGGCCGGAGCGTGTCGACGTAAACATGCTGGCCGGGATCGCCGGCGGTCACGAGGTGGAGGGCGCAGACCGTGAAGCCGCTATGGCCACCGCCGAGTCCCACCGCCATCTTGTTCGCCTTGGGGAACTCGAAATAGCGATGGATCTCCCGCATCATGTCGGTCAGGAACTTGTCGGCGGGATAGCCCCGATGCATGCTCCGTCCAACCTCGGCCGTGGTGAAGGGCCCGAGATCGCCGCCCTGGTCATCGAGCTTTCGATAGTTCTTTTCGAGCCAGCGATCGAATTCGAAACGCAGGAGGCGCGCATCCACCTCATCCAGTGTGCCGTCGGTGATCGGTCCAACGCCGAAGAAGGGATTGGAGGTGCGCGCCGGCGGCCCCGAACGCGTCAGTTCGAGAGTCTTGTCGCGTTGTGCCTTCAGCGTCTGGGCATTCGCCATCGGTCGGCGTCTCCTGTTCGAGTGGAAAAGGCTTCTTGATGCCTGATGATAGCCGGCGCTCGCCGCCGCAAATATCGCGGGGCCGACTCAACATTCACCTTGCTGCGCATTTCAGCGCGGGGCATGGCAGGCGCGCGATGTCGCATTGAGCGGCGCTGGTGCTGATCCGCGCGGGATTGCCGCCCCTTCGCACACCCGTGGCCAAGAAGACTTTCACCGCGACCGTGAGCGAGATTCAGGGCAGGACCGGCCTGGACGTCGAGGCGCTGCTCGGCGAGATACCGGGCAGCCGGTCACTGCCATCGCGGTAGCGCGAGGCTGGAACAGCCGTCGAAAGCTTGCCGATCATAGCCCGCCTGGCCGCCTCATAGGCGTCGAAAAGCTCGCTGTCCTGAAGAGAGGGGATGGTCGCGAACTCGCCCCGGTCAAGGCCGGTGAGAGCTACATCGACAAGGTCCTCGCTACGCATGACCATCTCGCCCGGCAACTGCTCGATCGGGCGCCCGGTAATCGCCCAGAAGTCGGTAGCGGTGCCGCCCGGAAGCACGACCTGCACGATGACGCCTGTCCCCGCGAGCTCGTGCTGAAGGTTCTGGCTAAAGGCAAGGACGAACGCCTTGCTGCCGCCATAGACACCGTTCAGAGCCTCTGGATTGACGGCAACGATCGAGGCGATGTTGATGATCGTGCCGGCTCCGCGCGCGATGAATTGCGGCACGACCGCATAGGTCAAACGGGTGAGCGCCGTGACGTTGAGCGAAATCAGCGAGGTCATCTGGTCGACGTCGGAGTTGACCAGCTTCAGCGCCCCACCGAGACCGGCATTGTTGACGAGCAAGGTGACGTCCGGCGTATCTCGAAGAAACGCTTCGACCTGGGCAAGATCCGCGGCATTCGCGAGATCGGCCGGCAGGATGTCTACCTTGCTGCCGGTCTTCGCGCGGATCCGCTCGGCAACCCGCGCCAGTTTGTCCGCGCTCCGTGCGATCAGGACGAGGTCATATCCCCGTTCCGCAAGGCGATCGGCATAAACAGCCCCGATTCCACTCGATGCGCCGGTGACGATGGCGGTTCCCATTGTCTCTGACATCTACATATCTCCTCATCGGTGCACAGATATCAAGTTCCTTCGATGTCTGGCGGCAAAGGGAAACCTAATGGTTCCGCATTTGGCGCGGCAGCTGTTGAGAATGGAAACCAGCCTCTCCGAAAAGCGAAAGGTCAGCCATCGTCCAACCAAGGGATGCGGCAATGCCACGGTTCCTGGTTTTGCCTTGTCCCCGACTATCTCGCCGTTCCGGTCATCGCCCGCGGCGTGTCTACTTGCGATGTCGAACGAGCGGTATGTTTATACAATGTGCGATCGGCGCCGCGGATCAGGCCGGTTCCGTCAACATTGGGGAGTGGCCCTATGGACCGTCTCGATGCGATGCAGGTCTTGCTGGCGGTTGTCGATGCCGGCAGTTTGTCGGCAGGTAGCCGCAAGCTGAATGCCCCGCTGCCGAGTGTCAGCCGGAAGGTCGCCGAACTCGAGCGCCATCTGGGTACGCGCCTTCTGGTTCGGACCAGCCGGAACATCCAGCTCACCGACACGGGCCGCGACTATGTCGATGCCGCCCGTCAGATTATCGCGCAGATAGAGGATGCCGAATTGCGGGCGTCAGGCGAGTATGAAACGCCCAGAGGCACGCTGACGGTCACGGTACCGATCACATTCGGCCACGACCACGTGCTGCCGTTTGCCTTCGACTTCATGTGCGAGCATCCCGAGATCACGCTGAACATTCTCTCTCTCGATCGCGTCGTGAACCTCATCGACGAACATGTCGATGTCGGCGTCCGCCTGGGCGAACTCGCCGACAGCTCATATTATGCGGTCAAGGTCGGCGACTTCGACTTTGTGACCTGTGCCAGCCCGGAATATCTGGCACGCAGGGGGCGTCCATCGAGCCCGGAAGACCTTGCCGCCCACGACGGCGCCGTCTTCGGCCAGATCACCGAACCAGGCTGGATCTATCAGCGCGAAGGCCGCAGGTTGGAAGGAAAGCCAAATGTCCGCATTCGCGCCAATACGGCCACGGCTACCCTGACCGCCGCCTTGCGCAGCATCGGAATCGTGCGTCTCCCCCGCTACCAGGTTGCCGGCGAACTGCAATCGGGGGCCCTGGTCGCGGTACTGGACGACTATGAGAGCCCCTCATTTCCTGTCCATCTGATTTATGTCCGCCAGGGACTATTGCCCCTGAAGGTGCGCGTGTTCATCGATTGGATAGCGCCACGCTTGAAGCGCAAGCTGAAGGACCTCGGCGCGTTCAAGCCGAATTGAGATCGACCCAGCCGCTGGATTGTTGCTGGCCCGAGCGACATAAAAACCCGCCCCCAAGGTTTTCCGCATATCGGCACTTGAGAGGCTGCCTATCGTTTTGGCTGCCTGCCGCAGACTTCAAGTCTCCTCCAAGTATCGCTCACTACCGCATACAACAACAGGAGACTACCTATGACTGCCAAGACTCTCTTCACTGCACATGTTCACACGGTTGGCGGCCGCGAGGGCTGGACGAAGAGTTCGGACGGCCAGCTCGACGTCAAGCTGTCGGTGCCCGGCTCGAACCGTCCCGGCACAAATCCGGAGCAGCTTTTCGCAGCGGGCTGGTCCGCCTGCTTTGAGGGCGCGCTCGGGCATGCTGCTAGGGAACGGGGCATCAGGCTTCCGACAGAAACCGCGGTCGATGCCGAGGTGAACCTGTCGCTCGATGAAGCGGAAGGCTATTTCCTGACCGCTCACCTCAACGTCAGCATTCCCGGCGTCGCCGACGACATCGCCCAGCAGCTGATCGATCGGGCCCACGAGACCTGCCCCTATTCGAAGATGACCCGCGGCGGCATCGCCGCCAGCGTCGCACTCACCATCCCTGCCTAATCCGAATGAACAGGCCCGGTGCATGTGCAGGTACGTGCGCCGGGCCAAGAGGACGCGGCACGGGTTTTCCATCGTTCCTGCCAGCGTCGCAGCTGGAGAGATATCGTCTCTCCAAATCCTCCCTTTTTCTTCTAACCCTTTGTTTTATCGCATTTTTATCGAGAAGCCCCAAGGCTCCGTTGAAAAATGTTCCAGGAGAATTGCCATGCCCACCTCCCATCCCCTGATTGACCGCAGGAGCTTTGTCGCTTCTGCTGTGGCCGGAACCATCGGCACGATGCTTCCGGCCCTGATTTCCACCGCGACCGCATCCCCCTCGAGCCTCGCCAATGTATCGTCCGGAGCTACCGCTGCCGGCCATAAGACGATCGGTGACGGTTCGATCCAGCCGTTTCGCTATCGCGCAACCGACGCGGAACTCGCCGACCTGAAGCGCCGGATCAAAGCCACCAAATGGCCAGAGCAGGAAAACGATCCGTCACAGGGTGTCGCTCTTTCCACCATGCAGAAGCTCGCCGACTATTGGGCGAACAAGCATGACTGGCGACGCGCCGAAGCACGGATCAACAGCTATCCCAATTTCATCACCAATATTGACGGCGTCGATATTCATTTCATCCAGGTGAAGTCGAGGCACGCCAACGCGTTGCCGATCATCGTCACGCATGGTTGGCCCGGATCGATCATCGAGCAGTTGAAGATCATCGACCCGCTTACCAATCCAACCGCTTATGGCGGCAGCCCTGCCGATGCTTTCGACGTGGTGATCCCGTCATTGCCGGGCTATGGCTTTTCCGGCAAGCCAACCGTCAATGGCTGGGATCCGCAGCATATCGCCCGCGCCTGGGCGGTATTGATGCAGCGGCTGGGTTATACGCACTATGTCGCGCAGGGCGGTGATTGGGGTAACGCCGTGACCGAACAGATGGCGCTTCAGCGCCCCGCCGGTCTCCTCGCGATCCACACCAACATGCCCGCGGCCATTCCCCCGCAGATCGCTGCACTGATCCCGAACGGCCCGGAGCCGCCCGACTTGAATGGCGAGGAAAAACATGCCTGGGACCAGCTCGTCGATTTCTATTCGCACGGACTCGGCTACGCGCAGGAAATGGCAGGCCGTCCGCAGACACTCTATGCGTTGACGGACTCGCCGGTCGGCCTTGCCGCCTGGGTCATCGACCACGACATCCGCAGCTATAACCTGATCGCGCGCGTCTTCGATGGCGCCAGGGAAGGCCTGACGAAGGACGATATCGTCGACAACATCACGCTCTACTGGCTGACCAATACAGCGGTATCCTCGGCCCGGCTCTATCGCGAAAGCAAGCTCGCCTTCTTCGCACCCAAGGGGGTGTCGCTGCCGGCCGGCGTCAGCGCCTTTCGTGACGAGATCTATCAGGCACCGGAAAGCTGGACGCGCAAGGCCTATCAGAACCTGGTCTTCTACAAGCGCCATGAGGAAGGCACGCATTTCGCGGCCTGGGAGCAGCCTGAGGCTCTGACGGAAGACCTGCGCGCGACGTTCCGCATAATCCGGTGAGGTGTTCGCCCCCATGAAGGCCCAGTCTCGCTGCCAGCTCGAGGCGGCGAGGCTGCCGGGAGTCTGCCGTATGCCCGTGATCCATCTCCGTCGGCCGAGGTTGCCCACGAGCAGCATCTTGCCGGTCTCGTCCGTCTTGGAACCAGCCGGCAAAAACCGTTCGGCAATGGTGCGATCCCATCGAAACCGCCACCCGGACGCCGCGGAGCCTTTGGATTGGCTAATGCTTTAGCCTCGACGCACCCGGCATCCACTCAGGAAAAGTCGCGCGCAATAACGTGCCCGCGCGGCGATCTCCTCGCGGCCGGGCGGCGAGCGCAGACCCAGCATGATGGCGCGCTGCGGCTCCATGATCATCATGCCGCGCAGCATGCCGACCGCAGTCTCCGGGTCTTCGATCTCGATTTCACCGAGATCGTGCTGCCGCCTGAGCCATGCTGCCATGGTCTGGCTGGTGGGACGTAGAGCCAATTCGTAGAACGCGGTGGCGATCTCAGGGAAGCGGTCGCATTCGGCCATGACGAGGCGAAGGCTGGAGACCGTCTCCTCATCGAAGGTCAACGCGCCATAACCGATGAGAATATGTTCGAGAGCGGCGTCGATCGGCAGCTTTTCGAGCCGCTCTTCGTCCAGGTCCAGATAGAAGCGCGAGATCCGTGCCGCGATGACGCTGCGGAACAGATCGGCCTTGGTCGGGATCAGGCGGTACATGGTCTTGGTGGAGACCCCGGCCCGTTCGGCAACCCGCCCCATGCTGGCACCGGCATAGCCCTGGCCATGGAATTCATGGCGTGCCGCCTCGACGATTACCTGCCTGGTTTCGGCATCCGGCCGGACCTGGGGGCGCCCGCGCTGGCGTCTGGGCGTTTCCGAATTTAGGACCATAACCATTTTCCAAATTCTATTGACAACGCGAACGGTTGAGATTAATTAGGAAAATAACAATTTTCCTAAAGTGGAGCAAGCCCGTTATGGCGGCTCCGGCGGGAAAGGACCCGATCATGAGCAAGCATGAAGTCATCGTCACCGGCGAGAAGACCGCCCCCCCGGCCGAGACTATCCCCGGCATGGAACTGGTGAACGAGCCATCCCTCCCCGTTGCATCCAAGCCCACAAGAAAAGCACGCCCGATGCGCTGGCTGCTGCTGGCGGGCGTCGCCCTCGCCGCTTTCGCGGGAGCCGCACATTATGGCTGGGATTATTGGACCTTGGGCCGCTTCCTGGTCACCACCGACGACGCCTATGTCAAGGCCGACAGCACCACCATCGCGCCCAAGGTATCCGGCTATATCGCAGCGGTGCTGGTCAACGACAACCAACCCGTGAAGGCAGGCGAAGTGCTGGCCCGCATCGATGACCGCGACTTCAGGGTCGCTCTCGAACAAGCCAAAGCGCAGGTTGCGGCCGCCAAGGCCACCATCGCCAACAAGCAGGCAGCCCTGGTGGCCGAACAGGCTGAAATCGATGCGGCTCAGGCAACGGTCACGGTCGACCTTGCCAACCAGACTTTCGCCGAGCAGGAAGACAAGCGCTATGCCGAACTCGCCCAGAAGGGATTCGGCAGCGTCCAGAATGCCCAGCAGGCCGCCTCTCGCATTGCTGCCGCCCGTGCTGCGGTCACGCGCGACACCGCCGTGCTTGCCAGGGCAACCAAGCAGCTCGACGTTAACCGCGCCGAACTCACCCAGGCTGAAGCGGCGCTCGCCGGGGCCGAAGCCACGCAGGATCAGGCCGAACTGAACCTCTCCTATACCAATCTCCTCGCTCCTATCGACGGTTTCGTCGGCAACCGCACCTTGCGGGTGGGCCAATATGTCCAGGCCGGTACACAACTGATGGCGGTGGTTCCCAGCCATGAGGCCTACATCGTCGCCAATTACAAGGAAACGCAGCTTACGGACGTCAAGGCGGGACAGCCGGTCGAAGTTGAAGTGGACACGTTCCCCGGGCAGATCTTCAAGGGCCATGTCGACAGCCTTTCGCCTGCGAGCGGCCAGGAGTTCGCCTTGCTGCCGCCGGACAATGCCACCGGCAATTTCACCAAGGTGGTGCAGCGCATTCCGGTAAAGATCGTGCTGGACGAAGCCAGTGCGCCATCGGTCGTGCTCCGCCCCGGCATGTCTGTCTATCCCTCGATCGACACCAGGGCCACGGCAACGCGGGTCGCCTCGGCAAGTGCTGCCGCCACCAACTGAGATTCCCCTCACAAGAAAGCCATGGCAGGAGGCTGCGATGTCATCATCGGCCCAGACCGTTCGGCTCGGTTCTCCCATTCCCACCCCTATCGCCGCCAAGCCCGCCGACAAGGCCAGCACGACCGCCTGGATCGCAGTGCTTGCCGCCATGATCGGCGCTTTCATGGCGATCCTCAACATCCAGATCACCAACGCCTCGCTGCTCGACATCGAGGGCGGCATCGGCACCGGCGTGGACAACGGGGCCTGGATCTCGACCTCCTATCTGATCGGCGAGATCGTGGTCATTCCCCTGACCGACTATCTCAGCCGTGTGTTTTCGTTCCGGCGCTACATGCTGACCAATATCGTGCTGTTCGCCCTGTTCTCGGCCGCCTGCGCCTTCGCGCATGATCTCGGCACCATGATCGCACTGCGTGGCCTGCAGGGTTTCGCCGGCGGCGTGCTGATCCCGATGGCCTTCACCATGGTCCTGACCCGCTTGCCCAAGGGCCAGCAGCCGATCGGCCTTGCCATGTTCGCCCTGTCGGTCACCTTCGCGCCCGCGATCGGCCCGACCATCGGCGGCTATCTCACCGAGAATTACGGCTGGCAGACCATCTTCTTCGTCAACGCGCCGCCGAGCCTGATCATGTTCGTCGCGCTCTACTTCACCCTGGAAAAGAAGCCGATGCAGCTCTCGCTCCTCAAGGAGGGCGACTGGGCAGGCATCGTCACGATGGCGATCGGGCTTGCAGCGCTGCAGACCGTGCTCGAGGAGGGCAACAAGGATGATTGGTTCCAGTCGTCCTTCATCGTCAAGCTCGCCTTGACGGCGGCGCTGTTCCTGAGCGCCTTCATCGTCATCGAACTGACCGTCAAAAAGCCTCTGGTCAAGTTGCGCCTTCTCGTGCAACGCAATTTCGGCATCGGCATTGTGGTCAACGTGCTGGTCGGGGTAGCGCTATTCGGCACCGTCTACATCCTGCCGCAATATCTGGGCCAGGTGCAGCGCTACAATGCCGAGCAGATCGGTCTGGTGCTGGCCTGGACCGGCCTGCCGCAGCTCCTCATCATTCCGTTCGTGCCGTTGCTGCTCAAGCATTTCGACGTGCGCTTCATCGCTTTCGTCGGCATCAGCATTTTCGCGGCAAGCGCCTTCATGAATGTCAACCTGTCACCCGACAATGCCGGCGACCAGTTCTTCCTGCCCAACATCGTGCGCGCTATCGGCCAGGCCCTGGTGCTGACGCCGATCAGCGTGATCACCACGGCAGGAATCGCGCCAAGTGATGCCGGTGCCGCTTCGGGCCTATCCAACATGCTGCGCAATCTGGGCGGTGCCGTCGGCACGGCCACACTGGGAACGGTGCTCACCAAGCGCGAGCAGTTTCACTCCAACATCATCGGGCAGTCGGTCACGCTCGTGCGCGACGAGGTGCGTGATCGGATCGATCACCTGATCCAGTATTTCATGGCGCATGGCGTAACCGATGCGGCCCTTGCCCAGCACAAGGCCATCGGCGTGATCGGCGCAACCGTCCATCGCCAGGCACTCATCCTAGGCTTCGGCGACACGTTCGCCGTGATCGGGACCGTGCTGGCGCTCGCGGCACTCGCCGTATTGTTCACCCGCAAGATCCAGGCCGGCAATGGCGGCGGCGGAGCCCATTGAGCGAGAGTGATCTCAAGCATCCGGACACCGCCTCAAAAGCCAATCCCGAACAAAGCATTGACCGCCTAGATTGGCTCATCTAGCGTTCAAGATCACCTGTGAATGCAGTGCCGCTTGAAAGGCAAGTTTGCTGGCTAAGAGCAGGTTGCCCCATTCTCGTGTGATGGAGTCTTGCGCAATAATGACAAGCGATCGACCAATCCATATTGGGGTGCTGTTCTCGAAAACGGGTTGGACCGCGGCAACCGAGCGCAGCATGCTGTCCGCAACCAAATTCGCCATCGACGAGATCAACGAAACAGGGGGCATAAACGGGCGAGAGCTCGTTCCGATCTATGGCGACCCTGAGGGAAAGCCGTCAGCATATCAGGATATGGCCCGAGAACTCTTGTCAGAAAGGAAGGCAAGCATCATCCTTGGATGCTATACTTCCAGCCAGCGCAAGGCTGTCTTGAGCGTCCTGGACAGAGAGCATGGATTGTTGTGCTATCCAGCGCAATATGAAGGTTTCGAATATTCAAGGAATATCGTTTATTTCGGCGCAGTTCCCAATCAGAACAGTTTCTTCTTGGGATCTTATCTTCTGGAGAACTTCACGCCGAGACTGTACATCGTCGGTTCGGATTATGTGTGGCCGCGTGAATCCGGGAGGATCATGGCGGATCTTATCAGCTCCCGCGACGGCGAGATCGTGGGCCAGCGCTACCTTCGAGAAGAGGCGTCATTCGAAGAGTTCGACGCCCTGATCAAGGACATGAAAAGCCGCAAACCGGATATCGTGTTCAACAATTTCGTCGGCAATTCGAATGTGAAATTCTACCAGGCCTATGCCGACAACGGCCTCGACGCCTACCAGATGCCGGTGGCAAGCTTGACGACCAGCGAAACCGACATCCGGGAGATTGGCATCGGTGCGGCATCTGGCCATATTACCGCTGCCACCTATTTCCAGTCGCAAACCAACGCGGCAAACAGATCGTGTCTCCAGCGGTATCAGGCCGCGCATGGCGAGCAGCCAAATGCGAACATGGGCTGGGAGGCCGCCTACACCCAGGCCCATGTGGTCGCGCAGGCGATGCGGCAGTGCGATTCCGACAACGTCAATCTCGTACGTGCGCAAATCCTCGGTTCGACCTTCGACGCGCCGCAGGGTGTGATCGCCATCGACCCGTTGAATTCCCACGCGCATGTCTGGCCCAAGATCGGAGTCGTGCGGGAGGATGGGCAGTTCGACATCGTTGCCGAGACCAGCCACGCCGTGCCGCCAGACCCTTATCGGGCTGCCTATTTCCTGGATGACGAGGACACGCCATTGCAGCCCCCCGACCTGCCGAAAACGCTTCGCGCCGACTTTTTCGGCACTCAGGAGTGATCCAGTGATGCCTGAGAGGCCCCACGTGCTTCGGCAGGCAAGCCGCTCGCGACAAACGGATGCCGGTGAGAGGATCTGATCATGCGGGGTTCCCATTCCTCCAGTGGCAAGGACAGGGACCAGATGGTTTCAGTCAAGGACTTGCGATCCTTGCGTGTCCTGCTCGTCCAGCCGAAGAACAGCGAAGGCGCGGCTCTACGGTCTCATTTGATGCGGATCGGCTGTCATGTGGAAGAAATCTGGCCTCCGCCGAGCACTTTCGAGAACATCGATATCGTTTTCGCAATGTTCGACCAGATCATCGAACACAAGCTGACGTTCGAATGGCAAGCCGACGATCCCCCTGCGGTCCTGATCGGGGTCATCGATTATGAAAATCCCCTCGCGATCGACAGGCTGCTGCGAATTCGAGCGAATGCGGTCATCGGACTGCCGATCCGCCCCTTCGGCATTCTCACCAATCTCCTGGTGACCGTGAATAATTTCCGGCGCGAAAAGCGGCTTTGCGCCAACCTGGACCGCATACAGGCCAAGCTCGAAACCTGCCGCACGATCGAACGCGCCAAGCTTGCGATGATGCTTACGAACAGCCGCTCTGAGCAGGAGGCCTATGGCATGCTGCGCCAGTTGGCGATGAAACGGCGAACCACGGTGGAGGTCGTTTCCGGGGAAATTCTGAACGCTCTCGACTGGTGCGACGAGGACATGCCGACATCCCCCTAGAGAAAAATGGCTTTTCTCCGAATCGTCATTTTTTCCCAACTCTTTGTTTTGGCGCGTTTTCCTAATCGAAAAACCTATCGGCTTTTCTGGAAAGCGCTCTGGGGAATGGTGCGCTCCCGACCTTCCACGGCGGATAAGGACGAGGCCGGTTCCGTTCTGACGATATCCACGGAAGATGCCGCCTTGGCGGCCCGAGCCGGGGCGGTCATGCAAGCCGGGCTGCACCGAAGGCGCAGCCCGCAATCGTGTTCTACGTCGCCGAACTGCGTCGAGAGCCGAGCATGACCGGCTCGCAGCGCCCGGCATAGGTTCTTGCCTCTGCCCGGGCTGCCAGCAGGAATTCGCGGCGGTCGGACGCGCATGCAAGGCAAATCGGCTCATGACGGAATGAAGGGTCGCGATCCATTTCGTGGGCGATATAGGCCTGGGCACAATGACTGCAGCGGATCCTCGCAGTCCATGGATCGTCGACTTCACTTCTGGGGTCGTGCGGCCGCTCCACGATGAACCAGTTCGCGCGCGCGATCCCCAGAGACGCCGCATAGATGACGACGGCTATCGCCAAGGTGATTGGCGGTGCCCAGATGCCGCCAAAGCTGCCGCCGAAGACCAGGAGCAGGCAGCCGACCGCCGATGCGACCACCCAGGCTCCAAGTCCGCCCGGATTGACCAGCGGAACCCGGCCGGGACGAAACTCCAGCATGTCAGCCTTGATCCCGCGCAGGTAGCACCAGCCGACATGGGTCATGGCGACACCAACCCAGGCAACGATGATCACACCCTGGAACTGGAGCGTCTGCAGAAGGTAGCCGAAGACATTGGTGAGCATCACAAGGAAGATCACGACCGACATGATCGCCACCCACACGGTGCGGGGCAATGAGATCTTGAAGGCCCGCGCAAAGAAGTTCTGCATGTTGGTGGATGAAAGATAGAAGTTGATCGTGTTGATCCTGGTCTGGCTGACCCAGACCAGAAGCACGCCGAAGGGCCCCATCAGCGCCACGATGCCGATGATCGCCGACGTCTCCGACAGCGGCCCCACGATCGGAATGGTTTCGGCGATGAAGATCCCGACCGCACCGTTGATCAGCAAGGTGACGACATAGAAGGGAATGCCGAAGCTCGTATTGCCGTTGGCGACGGCGTCCTCTTTGCGGCCGAAGCGGGCCACGTCCCATGTCATCATCACCACGACCCACACGCCCATATAGACCGTGAAGGCGAACCACCAGCCGGGAACACCCATGTCGGCGCTCTTGGCTGGAAGATGAGTCAGCCAGTTGTTTGAATATCCATGTGTAACGATCGCCCAGATGACGCAGGCGATGAGGCCAAGGACGTAGAGAGGAAGCAAAACGCCGTTGATCCGATCCAGCCAGGTGCGGACGCCACGCATGACCAGAGGGGCGCTGTAGCAGCAGACAATGAAATACCACAGACTCATCGGTCCGCCGAAATAATCCTGAAGCGCGATCGCGACGATCGTGCCCTCGGCAATGGCGTAATAGGTGATCGTCACCCCGAACAGCAGCGCGGCGAAAGTCGCGCCGACCTGTCCGAAAACCGCTCGGGAAAACAGCGCCACATTGGTGCCGCTTCGTGCCGCAAAGCGGGCCGCGACATTGCACAGAACGCCGTAGACCACCGTTGATAAGGCAATGCCGATCAACGTATCGACCGTGCCGACCGACAATGCCACGGTACTGCCGACGACGACCCAGAACATGGCGCTCATCAGGCCGAACCAGGCCATCGCAAGCGAAAATCGCGAGCTTCGCCACGTCGGCGGCACGATATGCAAAGAGAAATCCTCGGCGGCTGCCTGGCGCAAGACTCCAGGTTCGTCCTGGTAGATGATGTCCGGTTTTGGAACAGTACTGGCTGTGTCCATGATGTCCCCTCTGTGGTCGCGGTCGTACCAATGTCAGCTGGGGAACCAGGGATCAGTGGCCGGTCCGCAGGATGTGAAATTCCAGCCGTCTCTTGTCGCGGCTGGCTGTTTCCCTACACGCGAGAACTACCTTCAACAGGTGCATGCGCGGACCTGCTCGCGCAGAACGCGAACCGGCGTGAGCCCGGAAGTCGAAGATGTGCGCATTGCCCTGAACACGATGGCGTTGGCGTTCCCAGCCAACCCAGCGCGATTACAGGCCGCCTCAAGGAGCGGCACTGATGCGGAGGCGGAGCGTTCTGGCGCTCCGCCTCCCCTCCACGGCCGCCTTAGGCGGCGCGAGATCTTTGAGTCGCTTCCTTGCCGAGGACCGCCAGCGTCTTGCCCCAATAGGGCACGACCCTACGCTTGAGCATCTGACGAAACTGACTGGTCGTATTGGGCAAAAGCGTACCGTCACCCCAATCGAGGATGACGCCATATTGCCGGATGCAATCCATCTCGTTGAGCTTTCCGGCGCGATAATCGGCAGCGATCGTCTCGGCATTCTCATCGAGCCAGCCCAGGCGAGCTGCAGCAATGTGCTGGCGCTCCCTCTCGGTTGCCTCGACATCGACCTCGTACTGGGCCAGGTCACGGTCGATCACGCTGATGACGACGCCATAGTCGATCCGTGCCCGCTCGAGGCTGACATATTCGTCGGCCACGTCCTCGCAGACCAGTTGAGGGTCGCGCAGCAAGGGATCGCCGACGCCGCCACCGCCGGCGGATGGCCGCGTGAACACGTCGTCCAGCTCGATCGGCAAGTTGGAGAAGATCGAACCGAGATAGCGCTCCTTCTCCGTCCCCTTGTTTAGCCATACGCCGTGCGGGATGGAGGGCAGGCCGCCCCACATACCCCAGGTGACCGAGCGCTCGCGATCGCAGCAATAGGACACCACGATGCGCTCGCCTTCGAAGACGGATCCGCCCTTCTCGGCGCCAAGCCCGCCTCGGGACTCCCCGGGACCTGCCGAGTCCTGAACGAAATCATGGCATTTCGTCAGCACGGGAGCGAGGCGCTCCTGGCCTTCAAGGGGCTGAATGCCATATTGGGCGCCGAACACCGGAGCGGTGGCATTGAAGCCGTCCCGGCCGTTGCGGCCGCCCCAACCGCCTGCCATCCAGTCATACCACATGAAATAGGGACGTCCCTTGATCCTGGTGTCGCGCCCGCCAACCAGCAGATATTCCAGATTGAAGGCGCAACCCATGGTCCGCTCGGGCAGGATCTCGGCCCAAAGGCCGAACACCGAGTTCATCAGCTTTTCGAACGGGCCGGAACAGAAGCCGGCGCAGGGGCTTGGCCAATCGGCGTTCACGACGGTTCCCGGTTCTCCCACATTCACGGTTACCGCCCGGTAGAGGCCGGAGTTCAGCGGCAGATCAGGGAACTGATATTTGGTTCCCGCCACGATACCCGCAAACGAGCCGCCATAGGCCGCATTCAGGAAGGTCGAGATCTGCGGATGCGATCCCGACAGATCGTAATGGGCGTGATTGCCGTCGATCGTGAACTTGATCTTGATCGGGATCAGCCCCTCTTCGAGCTTGGGGTCCTGATCGATATAGTCCTCGGCGTACCAGGTCCCATCGGGCAATTCGGCAAGGCGCGCCCGCATGAGTACTTCGACATAGTCCTGTACTTCCTGGAACGCGGTCTTGATCGTCTCGGCGCCATATTTGTCGCAAAGCCGGATGATCTCACGCTCGGCGACCGCGGTCGCCTCGGCCTGCGCCTGCATGTCACCGATGACGTCGCCGGGATTGCGCGTATTGGCGGCGATCATGCGGGCCACGTCTTCGAGCCAGACGCCCTTGCTCCATACACGCACCGGCGTGATGCGCAGCCCTTCGCCCATATGGTCGAGCGCCGTGATGTTGAAGGATCCCGGTGCTGCGCCCCCCATGTCGGCCCAGTGGCCATTCGCCTGCGAATATCCGATCAGCTCGCCCTTGTAGAACATCGGGCGCAGAATCCGCGTGTCGTTGAAGTGACTGCCGCCGCGGAACGGGTCGTTGATGATGAAGACGTCGCCGGGGTGGATGTCGTCGCCGAACGCCTCGATCACCGCCTTGCAGGTATAGTGGAGCGTTCCCACATGCGCGGCGATGTCGCCCGTTCCCTGCATCACCAGGTTGCCCTGGGGATCGCTCAGCCCCGACGAGAAGTCGCGGCAATAGATCACGAACGAATAGCAGGTTCTCAACAGCTGTTCGGCCATCTGGTCGACGATGTTGACGAAGGCGTTGCGCAGAACCTCGAATGTGATCGGGTCGAGCGTGGTCTTGAACACCGTCTTCCGATCCGCGGGGAGCGGCGGATGCTGAATACCCTTGTCGGACAGTCCTGCATATTTGTTGGAGTTGCTCATGCTGTTCTTCCTCTCCATGTTCCTTTGCCAGGCACCGCTTATGCAGCGTCGAGCTTGATCTGGATGTTGAGCCACTCGTCGATATGGGCGACGCAGTCCGGCGGGATGACAGTGGTCGAGTCGAGCTGGTCGATGATGGCGGGTCCCTTGATCGTGACCCCGGCCGCCAGATGATCGCGGTCATAGAGGTTCGTGGTCATCGCCGCGGGCTGTCCGTGGAACCAGACCTCCCGCGTCCCCTTCGGTGTCGCCTTTGCATCCCTGTCGATCTTGACTTTCGGGAAGGACGGTTTGGGCGTGACGCCGATGGCGCGAACGGTCAGGCGATAGATCTCGACCGGGAAGTCCTCACGCCGGAAGTTGTGCGCCTTCTCATATTCACTGTGGAAGATCGCAATCGCCTCTTTCATCGATTTGATCTGGCCGGAAACCGGCACCGCCAGCGAACGCCACTGGCCGCGATAGCGCATGTCGACAAGACGCTGGAACGTCATGTCCTTCTCCTCGACGCCGTCGGTCTCCAGTCGCTGGCGCCCTTCGGCTTCGATCTCCCTGAACGCCGCCTCGATGTCGGCAGGATCGGCCTCGACGGCATCCTTGAAGAACATCCGGGTCACGTCGTGCTGGACATCGACGAGCATGCAGCCGACCGCCGAGGTCACGCCGGGGTTCGGCGGCACGATCACCACCGGGATGTTAAGCTCGCGGGCAATGTCCACCCCGTGCAGCGGTCCCGCTCCTCCGAAAGCCACCAACGCGAAATCGCGAGGATCATGGCCGCGGGCAATGGAGATCAGGCGAACTGCGTCGGCCATGTTGGCGTTGGCGACCCGGAGCGTTGCGAGCGAGGCATCGATCACATTGAGATCCAGCGCATCGGCGATCTTTTTCATTGCCCCGAGCGCGGCATCACGATCGAGCTTCATCGTACCGCCGGCGAGTTCGGTACCAACGCGGCCCAGAATAATGTTCGCATCGGTATTGGTCGGTTCGGTGCCGCCAGCCTTGTAGCAGGCGGGCCCTGGCACGGAGCCGGCCGATTGCGGGCCGTTGCGCAGCGACCCCGCCTTGTCGAGCCAGGAGAGCGAGCCGCCGCCCGCACCAATGGTGAGAACCTCGACCGACGGGAAACAGATCGGATGGCCCCAATCGACCTCCCATTTGTCGGTCATGCGCAAATGGCCGTCCGCCGCCAGCGAAATGTCGGCCGATGTTCCGCCCATATCCAGACCGATCGCGTTCTTGTAGCCGCACAGGCCGGCAAAATGCCTGCTCGCAATCGCGCCCGCCGCGATGCCCGAGGCCGCGAGCCGCGCCGCATATTTTTCCGCTGTCGCCGGCGTAATCACGCCTCCGCCGGAATGCAGGAGCAGCACGTCGGCCTCATAGCCGGCTTCGCTGGTTCTGCGGTCGATATCGCGTGCATAGGGGCGGATGATCGGCGCCAAGATCGTATTGGCGACCGTCGTCGAAAACCGGTCGTCCTCGAAGATCTCCGGGTGCGTTTCGTGCGACGTGGTGATTGCGACATCCGGCCCGAGCTCTTCGGCGAGAATTTCGGCCATTCGCAGTTCATGAGCGCCATTGACATAGGCGTTGATGAAGCACACCGCGACCGCGGTCACTTTCCGCTTGCGCAGGATGCGCGCGACTTCACGGGCCTCGGCCTCGTTGAAGGGCTCGATGACCTCGCCGCGATAGTTGATGCGTTCGGTGACGGCGAAACGATCGCGGCGGCGAACATAGGGCGGAGTGCCTTCCTTGTAGGCGTCCCAGGGATCTTCTCGGGTACCGCGCCCGATTTCGAGAACATCGCGAAAACCCTTGGTCGTCACCATTGCCGCGGGCTTGAAATTACGGGTTATCAGCGCATTCGTGGCGATCGTCGTGCCGTGGGTAAACAGTTCCACGTCATGCCAATCGATCCGGGCCGCGGCAGCGCCGTTCATCACGGCGTCAATCGGATTGGACGTGCTCGGGACTTTCGCAACGGTTTGGTTGCCGTTGGAGTCCAGAATGAAAACGTCGGTGAATGTTCCTCCAACGTCTATGGCAACTCGAACACGTGACCCATTAGACGCATAGCTGCTCAGTCTTCCGTCTATATTCATAGGCGGACTCCTCCAGATTTACGTTGGACAGTGTGATCCGGACAGCACAACACATGTCGTGCGGTACGATTATCTTTTATGTTTGGGGGGATGGTCACGCACAGTACCTACTGCGCGCTGCGCAACGTGCCGTGACCGCGTTCTCTGTTGAACGTAACTGGTAGCATACGCACAAAATACTGAATTCGCCAAACGTTTTTTTGGGGTCACTGGCTTGGGCCCAGGAGTCCCTGCTTGCGCATAGGCGCGTGGCCGAAAGCGACAGTAAAACCGAGAGGACAACTCCCCGGACGTCCGCAACCGCCTTGCCTTGGGAGGAGCCCCCAAAGCCTCGATGCCCCCAGATCGCAACCTCCCGGTCGCACCAGGGGCTCATCCTCGTGATTCAGTTCGGCCGGTCGAGGATTTATTACAAAGGCGAGGCACGCCCTCTGTCTTACGAGGCTCTTAGCAGGTACCCGAAGTCACCTTTGCGGGCGACGATATCCGCCAGGGAATAGCGATCGAGTGTCGCCAGGAACGATTGCAGTGCTTCGTCCAGCACGCTTGTGAGACCGCAGGCCGGCGCGATGATGCAGGACCCGCAGCCGACCAGATCGAAATCGTCCTCGGTATGGCGGACGAGGGCTCCGACATTGATGTCGGCGGCTGGCTTGGCCAGACGAATGCCACCATGCCGGCCCCGCACGCTTTCCAGATAGCCTGCATTCACCAGATCGTTGACGACCTTCATCAGATGGTTCTGCGAGATGGCATAGGCGCGCGCAATGTCGCCAATCGAGCATAGCGTGTCCGGCTTCCTGGCCAGATACAGCAGGACACGCATGGCGTAGTCGGTGTAGCGCGTCAGTCGCACCGATTTGCTCCAAAAAATATGCATCAATGTTGCATGTTTTATTTCGTCGGTATAGATGCATCCAGGATACATGTTTTTGAACCGATCAAACCCTGTCCTGAAAGCATCCAGATCACAGGAGATGTGATGTCACAGCCGCTCGGTGCGCAAACCATCGCGCTCGTCAAAGCCACCGTTCCCGCCCTCGAGGCCCACGGCCTCGATATCGTGCACGAAATGTATTCGCGCATGTTCAGGAACCACGACATTCGAGACCTGTTCAATCAGTCCCACCATGGCGATGCGGGATCGCAGCCGCGCGCGCCGACCGGCGCCATCCTGGCCTATGCCAGCAATATCGACAATTTGAGCGCGCTGGTGCCTGCGGTCGAGCGAATCGCGCAAAAGCATGTCGGGCTCCAGATCCTGCCCGAGCACTATCCTCATGTCGCCGATGCCCTGCTGGGTGCGATCAAGGCCGTTTTGGGGGATGCCGCAACCGACGAAATCCTCGCCGCATGGGGAGAGGCCTACTGGTTCCTTGCCCATATCCTGATCGCCCGCGAGGAACGCATCTATGCCGAGCAGAAGGAAGCCGCCGGCGGCTGGAACGGCTGGCGCGATTTCCGCGTGGAGGACGTGGTGCGCGAAAGCAGCGTGATCAAATCATTCGTGCTGCGGCCGGTCGATGACAAGGGCGTCATGCCGCACAAGCCAGGGCAGTATCTCACCTTCTGGTTCGACATTCCCGGCCATCCGCCTATCAAGCGCAATTATTCCATTTCGGCTGCAGCGAATGGGCAGACCTATCGCATCTCGGTGAAGCGCGAGCCCCATGGTCTTGCATCGGGATGGCTCCACGACCACGCCGCCGCGGGAACGATCCTCAAGGTGGCGGCGCCGGCGGGCGAGTTCTTTCTTGCCGACCGCCCCGAGCGCCCTGTGGTCCTCCTGTCCGGCGGCGTGGGCCTCACGCCGATGGTGGCGATGCTGGAGGCGTTGGTCGCCACCGGCAGCAGCGTTCCGGTCCACTACATCCATGGGACGCATAATCGCCAGACCCATGCGATGCGCGAGCATGTCCGCGCGCTGGCCTCTCGAGGCAAGGCGGTGCGCGTCACCGATTTTCACCAGACGCCGCTCGCGGATGAGACCGCCGGACGCGACTACGATCTCGCTGGCCTCATCACGGACGGCTGGCTGATTGCCAATACCCCGGCCAGCGAAGCGGACTACTATATCTGCGGGCCGAGGCCTTTTCTGCGGGCCGCGGTTTCGGCGCTGTCGCTCGCAGGCGTGCGATCCGACCGCATCCATTACGAGTTCTTCGGCCCGGCGGACGAATTGCTCGCAGCCTGAGCACTTCCCTTCGGATGCGGGGCTCTTCGGTCGATATCGGCAAGGACTATCGACCGCCTCCATGGCGGCGGTCAGGCCGGCATCGCCCAGCCCTGCGTTCACTTCAGGCCGGTTCCAGCCGCCGGCCGCTCTTTCCGTCGAAAAGGTGCAGCACGTTCCCCTCGCCCTTCACCGAAATCAGGTCTCCCACCTTCACGGTGCTGTGACGCGGAAATTCGACGGTGATCATGCGTTCTCCACCCGCATCCAGGTAGCCAAAGGTCTGCCCGCCGAGACGTTCGACCATCGCCAATTCGCCGGTGAACCACGCCTGGGAGGCGTCGCAGGGCGAAAGGTCTTCCGCCCGGATACCCAGGACGATAGGGGTTCCGGCTACCGCCGACAGCCATGGCACGGCAATCTTGGCCCTGCCGATCGAAAGCTCGCCGCCTCCGTTCAGTTTCACTTCCACGGTGTTCATGGTCGGACTGCCGATGAAGCGCGCCACGAACAGGCTTGCCGGACGGTGATAGAGGTCGAGCGGCGGGCCGACCTGTTCCATACGGCCCGCATTCATCACGACGATACGGTCGGCCAGCGTCATCGCTTCGACCTGGTCATGCGTGACATAGACCGTGGTTGCCTGGATGCGCCGGTGCAGCTTGGCGATCTCGAGCCGCATCTCCACCCGCAAGCCGGCATCGAGATTGGACAGCGGTTCGTCGAACAGGAAAGCCTGAGGATCACGAACGATGGCCCGTCCCATGGCGACACGCTGACGTTGCCCGCCCGACAATTGCCCCGGCCGACGCTCCAGCAGGGGCGCCAGTTTCAGGGTTTCGGCGGCTTGCCTTACGCGCTGGTCGATCATTTGTGGATTCTGGTCGCGCATGCGCAGCCCAAACCCCATGTTCTCGGCCACCGTCATATGCGGATAGAGCGCGTAATCCTGGAACACCATGGCGATATTGCGTTCGGCAGGCGTAAGCGCATTCACCACCCTGTCCCCGATGCGCATCTCTCCACCCGTGATCTCTTCGAGCCCGGCGACCATGCGCAGCAAGGTGGATTTGCCGCACCCCGACGGACCGACCAGCACCAGGAATTCGCCCTCGGCGATATCGAGGTCGACACCATGGATCACCGTATGGGTGCCGTAGGACTTGCGAATATCCCTGAGGCCAATGCCCGCCATTGCGTTCTCCCCGATGCTGCCTGCGACAAGCGAGGCCTTTCCAGCCCTTGACCTAATTATCAATATCAATAATGATAATTGCAAGAGGTAAGCGAACACTCACAAGGTGGGCGCCAGCACAAGGGGGAGACATGAGCGAGCGGCCAGCATCTCGGCGTTTCGACCCGGCACTCCGCGCCAAAGGCACCCGGCCCGGCCCTGTCGCCCGCTCGGCGATCGCCTTCGATGCCCTCAAGCACGACATCATGCTCGGCGAACTCGCTCCCGGCGAACCGCTGGTGGAACTGGAACTCGCCGCCCGTTTCGGCTGCAGCCAGGGCACGGTGCGGGAAGCACTGCTGCAGCTCCAGGAGGAAGGGCTGGTGCATCGGCGCGGCCATCGCGGCACCCAGGTCTCGGACTGCACGGCCGACGAGGCCGTGGAGATGTTCCGCGTCCGCAAGCAGATCGAATGTGCCGGTGTACTCCGCGCCCTGCGCAACCCCAGCCGCAGCCTGCTTTCCGATCTGAAGGCACTGGTCGAAGCCATGGAGGAAGCCGCGCGGGAGGATGACGAGATGGGGCTTGCCGCCTTCGACCGCGATTTCCACCGCCGCCTGTTCCACGATGCCGACCTGCCCGCACTGGATCCGATCCTGCATCGCTGCCTGATCCACAACCACCGCTTCAAGATTTCGCGCACGCAAGGCCAGCGCGATCTCGTGCTGACAGCCCAGCGTCATCGGCCGCTGGTAGCCGCAATCGAGGCCGGCAACAGCGCCGCGGCCGTGACCTCCCTTGAGCACCATATCGCGACCATCGTCGATTTCGGGCCCAACGTTTTTCCGGGAGCAGGGCAATGAACCTCCCTTTCCCCGACATGCGGGTCGAAGAATTGCCCGGCCGGCTCGATCCGGAGCTGGCACGCCTCCTGGCCGCCATCGACGATGAGATCGGTCCGCAGCCCGATACGACGCTGCTGCCGCCGGCAGAGGGTCGCGCCCTTGCCGCGCGCCTCAACCAGCGCTGGAACCGCGACCTGCCGGCAATGGCCTTTGCGGGCGACGTCATCATCCCCGCGGATCCGGCGCTCCCGTCGGCCGACTGCCGCGTCAAGGTGCTGATCCCCCCGCAGGCGGGAGACGGTGCCCTGGTCTTCGTCCATGGCGGCGGCTTTGCCTTCTGCAGCCCTCAGACCCATGAACGGTGCGCCCGGGTCCTCGCCATCGAGACCGGCCTGCCCGTTCTCATGCCCGACTATCGCCTTGCGCCGGAGCATCCCTTCCCGGCGGGGCTGCATGATGTGATTGCCTGTCTCGGCAGTGTCTTCGAGAGCACGGCCCCGTTCGGCATCCGCCCCGGCCCGCTTCTGCTGGCCGGTGACTCGGCAGGCGCCAACCTTGCCCTGGCGGCCATGCTTCGCGGACAGGCCAATGAATACAAGGCCCCCGACGGCGTCCTGCTCTTCTATGGCGTCTATGACGCGGATTTCGAGACGGCGTCCTATCGGCGCTTTGCCGAGGGGCCCGGTCTCACCACGGCGCGGATGCAGCGCTACTGGAACTGGTACCTGCCCGATCCGAAGGCACGCCAGGAGGCACTCGCTTCGCCCCTCCATGCCAGTGACGAGGCTCTGCGTGGTCTGCCGTCGCTCTTCCTTCTGGCCGCGGAGATCGATCCGCTCTTGTCGGACACACTCAATCTGGCAGCGCGCCTGCGCTCGGTGGGACGGCCGGCCGAGACACACGTTGTCAAGGGCGTGACGCACGGCTTTTTACAGATGAGCATCGGGCTGAGCGCAGCCCGCAACGCCCTCAAGACCGCAGGTCAAGCGGCAACGTCAATGATCAAGCCGGCATGAACCGGCATCAAAGCACATTCCTCGGGAGGAGATGATGAGAACAGGACTGAAGAAAACGCTGAAGGCACTCGGCGTCGCCTGCGCCCTGAGCGCCAGCATGATGCTCGGGGCCGCCAAGGCGCAGACCGTGCGCTTCTGGTATCATTTCGACAATCCGGCCAACCCGATGGACGATCTCATCAAGAAGTTCGAGGCAGCCAATCCCGGCATCAAGGTCGAAGCCGAAAACGTGCCGTGGAACTCCTATTACGACAATCTCTACACGGCGATCGTCGGCGGCAATGCACCCGATGCCGCCATGGTGAAGCTGTTCGCCCAGCCCCGCCTCGTCGAGATGGGAGCCCTGGAGCCGATCGGCGACCGCATCGATGCCTGGCCCGGCAAGGCGGACCTGCTCGACAATCTCCTCAATCTCAACAAGGGGCCGGACGGCAAGCAATATTATCTGCCGATCCAATATGTCGTTCTCTATCTTTATTACCGCGCCGACCTGTTCAAGGCCGCGGGGCTGGAGCCGCCCAAGACCTGCGACGAGTTCCGCGAGGACGCCAAGAAACTCACCAAGGCGCCGGAGACCTATGGCTTCGGTCTGCGCGGCGGCAAGGGCGGCTGGGACCAGTGGGGCACTTTCGTCTTTTCCAGGGGCGCCAAGCTCGAGCCGGGCGGCCTGACCACGCCGGAAGCGATTGCCGCCAACAAATGGCTGGTCGACATGTTCCGGGAGGACAAGTCGATTCCGCCCTCCGCGCCCAACGACGGCTTCCAGGAAATCATCGCAGCCTTCAAGGCCGGCAAGACCGCGATGACCATCCACCATGTCGGCTCGTCCAACGACCTCGTCAAAGCCCTGGGCGACAAGGTCTCGGCGGTACCCGCCCCGGCCTGCAACGGCAAGCAGTGGACCTCCTATGGCGATGAATCGCTGGCGGTCTTTTCCTCCTCGCAGGCGAAGGACGCCGCCTGGAAATGGATCTCCTTCCTGGCGGAGGGACAGAACAATGTCGAGTTCAATAAGGCCACCGGTCAGATGACGGTGACCAAGTCGGGCTCGGCCAACTGGACGCTGCACCAGCGGCGTTTCGTGGATGCCACCGTGCAGTCGCTGCCCTTCGCCTCGGTGCTGCCGCAGACCCCGGCCACGACCGAATTCGTCAACACGGCCTGGCAGACCAACATGCAGCAGGCCCTGACAGGCGCAGCGACGCCCGAGCAGATGATGCAGCAATTGCAGACGCTGTTTGCAAACTAGGTAAGGGCACCGGGCTTTCTGTGCGCCGCACAGAGAGCCCCTTTCTCCCCTCTCACCATCGCGCCGGGCCATGTCGCTGCACTCGTCCACCTCCGAACTCGATCGGGAATTCGCGGTCCCCCTGCGGGCGCGGCTGATGCCCTATGCCCTGCTGGCGCCGGCCTTGCTGGTGGTGTTTGTCGTCGTCTTCGTCCCGATGATCGAGGCCGTCTATACGAGCCTGTTCGATCTGGTGCTGTGGAAGCCCAATGCCGCCAGATTCGTCGGCTTGAGCAACTACATCAAGCTGTTCGCCGATCCGGTGTTCTGGACGGCGCTCTGGCACACGGTGATCTGGATCGGCCTCACGGTGCCGCTGCAGATGGGGCTCGGCCTGGTTGCCGCCCTGCTGCTCAATCGCGATTTTCCCTGGCGCGGCCTTGCCCGCGCGCTGATCATCATCCCCTGGGCGCTGCCGAGCGTTGTCATCGCCTTGATGTGGCGCTGGATTTACGATCCCAACACCGGCGTGCTCAACGACATGCTGCTCGGCGTGCATCTGATCCAGAGCGCAGTGCCCTGGCTCGCCGATCCCAATGTCGCGCTCTATGCCGTGATCGCCACGCTCACCTGGCAGGGCTTTCCCTTCTTTGCCGTGATGATCCTCGCCGCCCTGCAGGGCATTCCGCGCAGCCAGTATGAGGCTGCCTCCATCGACGGCGCGACGCCCTGGCGCCAGTTCGTCAACGTCACCCTGCCCGGCATTGCTCCGGTCCTGGCGACCGCCGGGCTGCTTCGCGTGATCTGGGTCGCCAACTCCATGGACGTCATCTTCGTGATGACGGGGGGCGGTCCCGGCTACGCGACCCACACCTTGCCCCTCTACGCCTTCATCAAGGCGCGCCAGAATCTCGATTTCGGCTATGGCACGGCCATAGCGGTGACCTTCACTATCCTGCTCGGCGTCTTCGTCGCCATCTACATCATCCGCACCATGAAGGAGGTCGAGCGATGAACAAGCCGTCGACCCTCCGGCGCATTCTCACCACCGACCTGCCGGTGGCAGCGATCGTGCTCTTCGCACTCGGGCCCTTCGCCTGGATGATACTGACCTCGCTCACGCCGTCCGAGCGCATTGCGGCAAGCGGGGTTTCGCTGTCGCCCATCGGCTGGAGCTTCGACAATTACACCCGCCTGTTCGAGCAGACCTCCTTCCTCGGCAATATGGGCCACAGCCTGATCATCGCCCTCGGCACCGTGGTCGTCGGCCTCGGCGTCTCGGTTACGGCCGCCTATGCCTTCTCGCGCTTCCGCTTCCTCGGGCGCAGGGCGATCATGCTGCAGTTCCTGCTGGTCAACATGTTCCCGGTGGTGCTGCTGATCCTGCCGCTTTTCGTGCTGATGCGCCGGCTCGGCCTGCTCGACACCCATCTCAGCCTGATCCTGGCCAACGCCACCGTCGCCATTCCCTTCGCGGTGTGGATGCTGACGAGCTATGTGGCAGCCATCCCCAGGAGCCTCGACGAAGCGGCAATGATCGACGGCTGCTCGCGCCTGGCGGCCCTGCGCCGGGTGGTGCTGCCGCTTGCCATGCCCGGCATCATCTCCACCGGCATCTATATCTTCATCACCGCCTGGAACGAGTATCTCTACGCCCTCACTCTGGGCGGCAAGAACGTACGCACGGTGACCGTGGCGATCCAGACCCTGATCGGCGAATACCAGATCGAATGGGGGCTGCTCGCCGCCGGCGGCGTGGTCGGCGCCCTGCCTGCGACTCTGCTCTTTCTCATCGTGCAAAAACGCCTGGTTGGCGGCCTGACCCAAGGAGCGGTGAAGGGATGATGAAGCCAGCACCGCGCCTGCCCTCTGCAAACTGTGAAGCCAAACAATGAATCCTATCGGCCTGATATCGATGCAATATGCCCGGCCTTTTGCCGCCGAGCACTTTCCCCTCTTCGCCCGCATGAAGGAGCTCGGTTACGACTTCGTCGAACTCCTGGTGCCCGAGCCCGGCGAAATGGATCTGGCAGCGGCCCGTGCGGCCCTGGCCGATGCCGGTCTCGGGGTGGTGTTGGCGGCTCGCGTCAATCTGCAGCGTAACCTGTCCTCGGAAGATGCGGCCAGCCATCGTGCCGGCATCGACTATTTGAAATATGCCGCCGACTGCGCGGCCGCGCTCGGCGCGACATTGGTGGGCGGTCCCCTGACCGGCAATCCGCTCGTCTTTGCCGGCCGTGCGCCCCAGCCGGTATCCGAGACCGAACGCCTTGCCCGCAAGCAGCGCTGCGTCACCGGCCTGAGGGAAGCAGGCGATCATGCCGCCCGCCTTGGCGTGACCCTCGCCGTCGAGCCCCTGAACCGTTTCGAAAGCGACGTGTTGTGCACCACGCAGCAGGCGATGGAGTTGCTCCAGGCCGTCGATCACCTCGCCGTGCGGCTGATGCTCGACACCTTCCACATGCATATGGAGGAAGCCTCCATCTCGGAAGCCATCCGCCTAGCCGGGTCTCTCCTCGTGCATTTCCAGGCCAATGAAAATCATCGCGGCTTTCCGGGAACCGGGGCCACGGACTGGGTCGACGTCTGCCGTGCCCTTCATGACATCGATTATGACGGGCCTGTCTCGCTCGAACCCTTCCGGCGCAACGATGATCGTTTCGGCGTGCCCCTGGCGCAATGGCGCGCGCCGCATGAGGACGAGAGCAAGCGCCTCGCCGCCTCCGCCTCCTTCATCCGCTCCCATATCTCGCTGACGGAATTTCGCAGATGACCTTGAATATTGGCTGGATCGGTTGCGGCGTGCACGCCACCCAGATGCTGCTGCCGCAGCTCCTGCGCCATGACGTAAAGATTGCAGCCCTTTGCGACATCGACGGCAAACGCCTGGCCGATGCTGGCCGCCAGTTCGGCGTCTCGACACTGCTCACCGATGCGATGGAGCTGATCCGTACGCCCGGCATCGATGCCGTCGGCATGGCCGTCGGCCCCGATCAGCACCTCGCCTTCGGCAAGGCCGCACTGGAGCACGGCCTGCCCGTTTTCATGGAAAAGCCTCCTTCAGGTTCGGCCGAGGGGGCCCGCCTCTTGCGTCAAGCGTCCGAGAAAGCCGGCAAGCCGCTGCTCCTCGGCTTCATGAAACGCTATTCGGTGGGCAACAAGATCGCGCACAACATCCTGAAGTCCGGCCGGTTCGGCCCCGTGCTCGGTCTCACCGGCTACTACATGACCGCGCCTGGCTATTTTGCCGGCAATGTCGACTACACCGGTTTCTTCCTGCACCACTGCGTGCACTATATGGATCTCGTCTCCCACCTCGTCTCGCCCGTCACCGGCCTGACGGCCCGCAAGGTGGAGAAGACACCGGGCCGGGTGCTGTTCCATATCGCCCTGGACTTCGATTGCGGCGCCATCGGCACCATCGCGATGGGCACGATCCAATCGCGGGGCACGCCCGTCGAGCGCATCGAAGTGATGGGGGATCATCAACGCCTGGAAATCGAAGACGTGGTGGAGGTGCGTTGGCATCGCGATCCCCCTTTCAAGACCGCCGATGCAGCGGCAACCCTCACCGACAGCCAGGACAGCCTCACCTGGAAACCCAATTTCACCGCCGCCGCCAACGAGGATTTCAAGGGCTACCACGCACTCCTCGCCGACGTCGTTCCGGCGCTCAGGGGGGAAGACACGCCGGCTCCGAGCATTCAGGACGGCGTGGTTGCGATGGAAAGGCTCGAAACCCTCAGGAAGGTTCTGGCGCTATGACCCCGAGAATGGACCCGGCCTGTAGCAGCCGACAATTCGCCCTTGCGCGGCGATGGCCAGCCGGCGATCACCAACAGCCCGGGAGCTTTTTTCGGCGGCCCGAAACACCGCATCCAGTTCCGTGATCAGCGCCGACGCCCTAGATCCAGAAGAGCACTCGAAATCGCGGCCCCGGTCCATTCGCGACATAAACGCCGTCGAGGTAGTGTACGGCGACGATGCGATCCGGGGTAATGCCGTGGTGCGACAGGGCAGCGTTCAGGGCTTCGACCGTTGCGTCGGTGGTGATCTCGTCAATGGTCGCTACGTTCGATCGGGATGCTAAAGCCATGTGATTCTCCCTTCTATCGGGAGCGCGACGGCGCGCTCGGAGTCGTTGGGAAGACGGAGCGTGGGACACAGCCAGCTCGAAAACCGGCGCACCGAAGCGCCAAGATTACGGGTAGCCGCATTAGCCAACCCCGGGAGACATGATTCAGCCCGAAGTGACGAAATTATGATCGAGGCGACGATTTACATCGGCCGGAGCAGCTCGGCATTGGAGTGGATCCTGGCATCGAGCCAGGCCAGGCCGCTGATTGTCAGCCGCTAAGCGATCTCCTCGATGGGTCGATGCGCAGGGCGCGCGTCGAACTTGGGTCACCCCGCAAGCGGCTCACAAATGCTTGTATATCGTGGTTCGCGACAGTCCCAGAGCGCGTGCCGTATGCGTGACGTTTCGGCAGGAGCGATATGTCGTCCTGATCTCCTGACAGACCCGGCGCGCCAGACCACGGTCCCGGCAAGCCGGGCAAGCATCACCCACGTCCTCCGACCCATCGACGAAGCAGGTCTCGTCGACGAATGGTCCCCGTTGGCGCATGAGCAGGCGCTGGAGGGCGCTGCGAAGCTCGCGGATATTGCCGGGCCATTCGCGTTGAGCCAGCCTCGCGATGACGGCATCGGTGATCGCCATTCCCGGGGCCAGTTCCTGCAACAGGTGCTTGACCACGAGCGCAAAGTCGGTGCGGGCCGCCAGCGGCGGCAGATACAGAACGAGGCCGTTGAGACGGTAGAACAGGTCGGCCCGGAATGTCCGCTCCGCCGCCATCTCCTCCAGATTGCGGTTGGTGGCGGAGATGATCTGGACATCGACCTTGTGGATCTTCAGCCCCCCGACAGGCCGTACTTCCATGGCATCGAGAAAACGCAGTAAAGCCGTCTGGGCGGACAGGGGAACATCGGCGACTTCGTCGAGGAACAACGTCCCCCCATCGGCCTGTCGAGCCAGCCCGATCGATCCCTCCGCACGGGCATTGGTGAAGGCGCCCTGCTCATGGCCGAAGATCTCTGCGACGAAGAGCTGTTCGGCCAAGGCACCGCAATTGACGGCAACGAACTCCCCGCGCCGGCCGCTCACCGCATGGATATGGCGCGCCATCAATTCCTTGCCGGTGCCCGTCTCACCGGTGAGATGAACGGGCATGCCCATGGCGACGGCTTGCCCGATGTCGGCCATCGCGGCCTTCAACGTCTCGTCCGCACAGACGAACTCCGGCATGGGTCCGGCCCTGCCATGCTGCATCGCCGGCGGTTCCCGGCGCAGATTGCGAACCGTTAGCCCGGGAGCGATCTGGCGGCAGACCATCAGGACCTGACTGCCGGCCGCATCGCGTATGGGGAAAACGCCCCCGCGCAGAAGGCCATCCAGTGCCCTGGCAAAAGGCATCTCGAACAGCGTGTCGAAACTCACACCGGCGGCGGTCGGCAGCCCGGACAACAAGGCGGAACCGGGACGGTTGAGCGCCGTGACCACACCATCCCGCGAAAGAGCCAGCAGCCCTGCCGAGAGCGTATCGAGATATTCCGCGCGCGGATGGAAGGCCAGGATGAAGTTGTCCGCGCATTCCTGGAAGATCAACCCGTTCTCGATCTGGGCCGCGGCCATGCGCACCAGCGCATGCGTATGCTGCTGCCGCGCCTCGTTGGCGCAGGATGCATCGAGCAATCCCAGGACCTGGCCATGCGAGTCCAGGATGGGCGCCGCCATGCAGCTCAAATGGGCGTGGCAGGTAAAGTAATGCTCCCGGCCGAAAACGCCGACCGGCTGGCTGCTGTCACTGGCCAGCCCGAGGGCGTTGGTGCCCCGCCGGGCCTCATCCCACAGGCTGCCGGGAAGGATGGAGCGCCCTGCCACGCTCTCCGTGAAGGCCTGATCGCTGATGGTGTCGAGTACCATGCCGCTCGCATCCGCCAGCGCGATCATCAGATTAGAGCCGGCGATCTGAGCATAGAGAACCTGCATCTCGGCAAGAGCCAGCCGGCGCAGGCCCTCCATTTTCTGGCGCCGACGCGTCACCGCCGCAAATGGCACCACCTCACCGCGGGGCTGGAGACGCGGATCGAGACCCAGATCCCTGCAACGCTGCCAGCTTTCGGCGATCGGCACCGGCAAGGTGCCGCCGGGCAGGCGATCACCGCGCTCAAGGGCATTCCGGGCCCGGTCCATTCCCGACAGGATCTGCATGATCTATTCCTCGATTTCGACAGCCCGGCCGGCAACGCCGTTGCCTGGGAGATCTGTACGCCGATTGGACACACCGCCCGCATAACTGTTCAGTTTCGCGACACAAACAGCTCGATGAAATTCAAGCAATGCCTTGAAAAACCTAATATATTCATTCTGGCACGAGGATTGCTGCCGTTCCGTCGAAGCGTGGACAAGCCCGCGCTCGCGGAGGAAACGACAATGAAGGCGCAAGTGCTCACCCGCTATGACGACGATCTGAAGGCCGGCCAGTGGGTCGATCTTCAGGAGGTTCCCGATCCCAGGATCGAAAAGTCGAACGACGTCATCGTGCGGATCGGCGGAGCGGGCGTATGCCGCACCGATCTCCACATCATCGAGGGCGTCTGGCGCCCGCATATGGACCCGAGCGGCGACCAGCTGCTCCCACTGATCATGGGGCACGAAAATGCCGGTTGGGTCGAGGCGGTCGGCAAGGAGGTCGAAGGCATCAAGGTCGGGGATCCCGTCATCGTCCATCCCAAGATCTCGGGCGGCACCTGCCTGGCCTGCCGCCGCGGCATGGACATGCACGGCCCGGGCCGCTTTCCGGGGCTCGACTGCAACGGCGGCTATGCGGAGTTCCTGTGCACCTCCGAACGCAATATCGTGCCGCTTCCCAAGACACTCGCGCCCAAGGAAGTCGCGCCCTATGCCGATGCCGGCTTGACCGCCTATCGCGCCGCCAAGAAAGCGACGCGCCACCTCCTGCCCGGGGAAAGCTGCGTGGTGATCGGTGCCGGCGGCCTCGGCCATATCGGCATCCAATGCCTCAAGGCCATGTGTGCCGCCGACGTCATCGTGGTCGACAAGTCCGACGCCTCCCTGGCGTTGGCGGGCAAGATCGGAGCCGACAAGCTGGTGAAGGCAGACGGCAACGAGGTGGAAGCCGTGCTCGCACTCACCGGTGGCGCCGGCGCCGAAGCCGTGATCGACTTCGTCGGCGAGAAGGGCACGACGGCCAAGGGCCTCGCCATGACCCGATCGGCCGGCAGCTATTATGTCGTCGGCTATGGCGAGGACATCCGGGTCCCCACCGTCGACATGGTCATCACGGAAAAGAACATCATCGGCAATCTGGTCGGAACCTGGGCCGAGCTCGTCGAACTGATGGCCCTGGCCGATCGCGGCCTGGTCGAGCTGACCACGGTGGAATACCGGTTGGCCGATGCCAACAAGGCTCTCCAGGATCTCAACGCCGGTAGGATCCATGGTCGCGCTGTCCTCATTCCGTAACGAGAAAAGCGCCGGCCTCCTCCCGATCGGTGGAGGTCGGCCCCTCCCCTTCCCGCGCCCGGACGAGCGGGGCGGCGGGAGGGCGGCGTCAAGGCTGAAAGGGCGCGCCATGTGCAAGGTCCTCACGAGCCAGAGCCCCCTCCATTTTCGCAAGGCGAGCCGATCGATGCGTATCGCCGGGCATTCGACGACGGTGAGGCTGGAGGCGGCGTTCTGGCAGGTCCTCGACGAAATGGCCCGTCGGGAAGGGCTTTCGACCTCCCGGCTGATTTCGGTGCTTTACGAGGAAGCCCTCGAGCGCCACGGCGCCGCTCCCAATTTCGCCTCGCTCCTGCGTACCGTCTGCCTGCTCTACCGGGGGATGATCCCGCCGGAGGGCTGACACTCCGAAAGAGGCCGGGTCGCTCCGGCCTCCTCTCCCATCGCCTCAGCTCGCCTTTGCGACCTTGACGATCCGGTCCTCGGCGATCCAGCGCGCCGTCAGGATCAGCGCCCCCATGGCAAAGTCCTTGTCATGGGCGTCGATCATCTCGCGAGCGAGGTTTTCCAGCTTCTGGAAGAACAGGTCCTTGCTCTCTTCCTCGCGGGTCTGCTCTGTCGGCATGTCGTCCTCCTGTGATGGGCGCTCTGCTGCGCCTATTTGAAGAGCTGGGGCGGAAAGGTGATGAGAGCGGCCTGGCCCTCCGCATCGCCGACGGCGAGATGACGCCCGTCCGCCGACCAGGCCAGCGCAGTGACGGCCGCGCCGAACGGCCGCACGAAGAGCTCGTCGCGCCCGCCGAGCCGCGCCACCACGATACGGCCATCGGCATAGCCGGCCGCCACCAGGTCGCGCCTGGGATGGGCGGCGACGGTCTCGACCAGGATCAGGCCGGTATGGCCGGTCAGCAAAGCCTGGCTGGCGGCCTCGGCACCCGTTCCCCAGGCTGCAATGCGATAGGCCCCCGATGCCACCAGCTGCCCGTCCGCCGCCCAGGCCAGGTCTTGCACCGGTGCGGGAAAGTCGAGGATGGTGTCGGTCCGACCAAGCGGAACATCGACGACGCTAAGACCGCCGATTTCCAGACCGCAGGCAATGCGATCGGCCTGCCGGTTCCAATGGACACCCGTCGGCCGCGAAGGCAGCGTTGCCACCAGCTGGATCGTCAAGGCCGGATCCAACGCCATGACGACGAGATTGTCCGCACTCAATCCCGCCAGGTGCCGGCCATCGGGCGAGAATTTAAGGGCCCCCGGAATAGGAAGCACCGGCCGCGAGCGAGCGATGGCATTTGCCGCCTGGTCCAGGAGGTACAGATCGTTGCCGTCCGACACGGCTGTCACGCCCGATTGCTCCGCATGGTCGAGGGCCAGGACGGGGCCGCCAAGACGAAAGAAATCTTCGCGCACCTCTCCCTGTACCGAAACCGGCCTGACCGCACCATCGACCGTCCCGACCAGGAAGCCACCCCCATGGAAGGGAACGACGAGAGGAACATTGCCTTCCTGCATTGCGACCGCAGTCAAGGGGGCCGGCGGCTTTGTGCGCGGCAGGATCCTCATCTGTCCGAGATCCCCGCTGACCCGGATGCGGCTTTCCGGTCCCTCCGTTTCTGCCACGGGAGCAAGGGCAATGGCTCCATCGGCGGTCGTAAAGGCGACGGAACCTCCCTGCCAATCGAAGTTTACGCCCGCGACGGGTGCGGGTCGCTGCCAGCAGCGTCCCAGCAGGTCGAACAGCGTCGGGTTCTGTCTGCTTTGCTGGTTCATGATGTCCTCCCCTCCCGCTCCATTGCCTGCTGGAGCAGGCGATCGAGCGCCTCGATTTCCTGCTCGACTGTCTCGATGCGTCCGGCACATTGGCTTTGCCGACCGCTCTCGGCTTCGGCGCTTTCGTGCGCCGTTCGCAGTTCGTCTAGCAATTCCCGCGCCAACTCCCCTTCAGCCGGCGCCTGCTTCAATGCCAGCTCGAGGCGCAGCACTTCCATCTCGAGGCCGGCAAGGAGCTGGGTGAGCTTGAGGGCTTGCGCATTGAGCGCGGACAAGCCGGCAACCAATTCGAGCCGGCGCGCCAGCAGATCCTGGTGCTTGGGATTTGCTGCGGTCATTGTCGCCTCTCTTCCTTGGCCGCCTTGGGCTTTTCCCAGCCGGACAACAAGGCCGGCAGCTCCGGCAGTTGGGCTTTGAACTGGCCCTGAGCGGCTTCCACATGGCTCCTGAGCTGGTCCCAGATATCGACACGCAACAGGGAGGTGGTGTCGCCGGTCAGGCGTTCGATGTCCTCCACCCGAAACTGCCGGGACAGGGAAACGCCCGAAAAGACGAAATCGCGCAGCGTGATGGCATGCCGTTCCACGAAGGCATGGAGCAAAGGATGGGTTTCCGCCGTAATCCCCGCCAATGTCAGCTCGGCGATCATGAAGTCGTGGAAATGGCGCTGCAGGCGCAGCTGGCTTTCGCCCAGAAAGCGCATGGAAAAGATCAGGTCGCGCGGCATCAGCCGCAGCAGGTCCGTGACGACCGCGCTGTCATCAGGCCCATCGAAAGCCGATGGCGATCGAGGATTGTCGGGAGAAGACATCGGCATGACCCCGAATGGTTGGGTTGTCATAATACCGACAGGATAACCCACGATATTAAGTTGTCTATAAGTTCCAATGCCAATAATATCAATAAATGTGTTAAATATCAAAATAGATAAATAGCATTACATTTGTAAATTACAGCTGTAACGTTATGTTACACCAATAGGGCCCATGCGAATATCGATGCTATCCAGGGCGCCTGAAGCTGCACAATTTAGAGCTTGTCGTGAGTTGGCACGGTCCTTGCTGCATCATTCTCCATAAGAAGCCCATCGCGTTTCGGCGCGATGCCAAAAGAACGAAGGAATGGGGAACCCAAGGTCGGAATGCCATGGCGCGCATGCCTTGCGCACCAGGCGTTCAGAACCACTCCAGACACCTTTGCCGTGATCCACTCGAGCAGCCGGATGGTGGCACGCCATGTCCCCTGAACCGGCCGCCCGCACTCATCGGCGGCGATACCTGCCGCTCCCCGCCCGAACCATGGGGGTTCGTGGCGCAATCTGGTGGAGGCTCATGGCTATGACGTCTTTGACGCTCAACAAGATAACCTCGCAGCGCGGCATTTCCGTCGGCGAGGCGACCAAGAAGATATCCGATCTCGGCTGGAACCCGACCTATGTCCAGGAAGCGATGACCTTCCCGACGGACTACAAGATCAGCAAGGCGCCGCGCGATCCGATGAAGCAGGTGCTGCGTTCCTATTTCCCGATGCAGGAGGAAAAGGACAACCGCGTCTATGGTGCGCTCGATGCCGCCTTGCGCGGCGACATGTTCCGCAATGTCGAGCCGCGCTGGGTGGAGTGGATGAAACTCTTCCTGGCCATCATCCCCTTCCCGGAAATCTCGGCCGCCCGCTCGATGGCGATGGTGGCAAGGCTTGCGCCCGGCGAGGACCTGCGCACCGGCTTCACCATGCAGATGGTCGACGAGTTCCGCCATTCCACCATTCAGATGAACCTGAAAAAGTGGTACATGGAAAACTATATCGATCCGGCCGGCTTCGACATCACCGAAGAGGCCTTCGGCAAATGCTATGCCACCACGATCGGCCGCCAGTTCGGTGAAGGTTTCATCACCGGCGATACCATGACCGCGGCCTGCATGTATCTGACCGTCGTCGCCGAAACCGCCTTCACCAACACGTTGTTCGTGGCCATGCCCTCGGAGGCCGCCCGCAATGGCGACTATGCCCTGCCGACCGTGTTCCTTTCGGTGCAGTCGGACGAGAGCCGCCATATCGGCAATGGCCACTCCCTGCTGATGGCCGCCCTCAAGGAGCCCGAAAACCACCTGCTGCTCGAGCGCGACCTGCGTTACGCCTTCTGGCAGAACCACGCCATCGTCGACGCCGCCATTGGCACCTTCATCGAATACGGCACCACCAACCGCGACAAGAACAAGGAATCCTACGCGGAGATGTGGCACCGCTGGATCTTCGAGGACTACTACCGCACCTATATGCTGCCGTTGGAAAAATACGGCATCAAGATCCATCACGACGACGTTCAGGAAGCCTGGAAGCGCATCACCGAGAAATTCTACGTCCACAAGGTGGCCCAGTTCTTCACTGTCGGCTGGCCGCTCAATTTCTGGCGCATCGAAGCCCAGACGGACAAGGACTTCGAGTGGTTCGAGCATAAATATCCGGGCTGGTATGCACAGTTCGGCGAATTCTGGAAATGGCACGACAAGCTGAGCCACCGCGGCGAGAAGATCCTCACCTTCAACGAACAGGTGGGCTACGTCTATCCGCATCGCTGCTGGAGCTGCCTGGTTCCCTGCCTGATCCGCGAGGACATGGTCGTCGACGAAATCGACGGCAAGCTGCACACCTTCGCGCATGAACTCGATCGCTGGACGGCGGTGGAGGCCTTCTCCGACGAGTACCAGGGACGTCCGACCCCGGCGATGGGCCGCTTCAGCGGCAAGCGCGAATGGGAGACGCTGTATCACGGCTGGGATCTCGCCGAGGCCATGAAGGATCTCAACTTCGTGCGCTCGGACGGCGAAACCCTGATCCCGCAGCCGCATCTGCGCTTCGATGCCAAGGAAATGTGGACGCTCGACGACGTCAAGGGCCACACCATCCTGTCGCCGCTGACGCTGCTGCGTGAGATGACTCCCGCCGATCGCGAGAAGCATCTGGCTGAGTATCGCGCCGGCTTCACCATCAACCCCTGCCACTGAACCTGCCGCTTCGCGGACGCCGCCCGGCGGCTTCTGCAAGCGAAAGGATCACGCCCCCTCTCTTCACCGGGAGGGGGCACGGGACAGTCTTGGAGGAAGGACCGATGAGCGTGGCCCACACTGTGCGCCTGGAACCCGTCGGCGTTGAATTCGAAGTTGAGGACGGCGAGACCGTGCTGAACGCAGCCTTTCGTCAGGGCATCGCGCTGCCGCACGGCTGCAAGGAAGGGCAATGCTCGGCCTGCAAATGCGTCTTGCTCGACGGCGAAGTCGACATGCTGAAATACTCGACCTTTGCGTTGAACGACATGGAGAAGGATAGCGGCCACATCCTTCTGTGCCGCTCGATCGCCTATTCGGACATGGAAGTCGAACTCCTCAACTATGACGAGGAAGTCCTGTCCAAATCGATCGCCGTGAAGAGCTATCAGGGGCGCATCGAGAAAATCGAACGCCTCACCCACGATATTCGCGGCATCGAGATCACGCTCAGTTCCCCGATGAAATTCTGGGCCGGCCAATATGTCGACATCACAGTCACCACGGAAAAAGGGGAGACGCTTACGCGCTCGTTTTCCATGGCAAATACGCCGGACGAAACCCAGAAACTCTCATTCATCATCAAGAAGTACCCTGAGGGACGATTCTCCGGCGAACTCGACGCCGGCGGAATCCGGGTCGGAGTCGAAGTCGCCATCGTCGGCCCCTATGGCACCTGCTTCCGACGTGAAGAACGCCAAGGACCCCTGATCCTGGTCGGCGCCGGGTCGGGCATGTCGCCGGTCTGGTCGATCCTCAACGACCACCTGGCCAGCGGCGAGCAAAGGCCGGTCTATTTCTTCTACGGCGCCCGCACGCAGGACGACCTGTTCCATCTCGACCGGATCTCGGCTTTGGTCGAGCGCTATCCGGAGGTGCAGTTCATCCCCGTGCTCTCGCATGCCGGAGAAGACGGCGCTTGGCAGGGTGAACGCGGCTTCGTGCATGAGAGCGTGGGCGCCAAGCTCAAGGAACTCGCCATCGATGGGCAGGGCGACGTCTATGCCTGCGGCCCTCCCCCCATGATCGATGCATTGCAGCCCGTACTGTTCATGAACGGCTTCGAGGTCGAGCACATCTTCTTCGACAAGTTCACCACCTCGTCGGGCGCAACCTCGCCCGGCCACTAAGAGCCGCCCTCGGGCGGATCGTCGAAACGCACCACAACCAGGGAGTGAATACCATGCCTGCCATTTCGAGTTCGGTCGGGTCCGGCGCAGCCGGTGCAGCGATCTTCGCCGATTCCGACAGCCGTAAATACCGCTATTTCGATCCCAGGGGGCAGCGCGCCACCCATTACGAGGACGTCACGGTCGACGTGCAGCCCGATCCGGAGCGCTACCTGATCCAGAACTGGATCATCAATTTCGCCGACGGCAATGGCGCCTATGTCAAAGGCAACACGCTGGCGCAGAGCTCGAACTGGCATGCCTTCCGGGCGCCCGACCAGGAGTGGGAGCGCACCCACTATCAACGCCAGTCCAAGATCGAGACGATGGTACAGAGCGTGATCGCCAATGGCCGCAAGTCCGGCGCGCCCAAGAGCTTCGATAAGGTCTGGGTCAGCATCCTGCAGCACCATCTGGGTGCGTGGAAGCACGCCGAATTCGGACTGGGCACCTCGCTGATGCAGGCCCAGCGCTACGGCTACACCCAGATGATCAACAACGCCACGCTGACCAACTCTTCCTACAAGCTGCGCCTGGCGCAGGACATCACGCTCTATCTGGCCGAGATCGGCATGGATATTCCCGGCTGGAACGACGAGCTCGGCAAGAAGACCTGGCTGGAAGACGGCGCCTGGCAGGGCACCCGCGAAGCCATCGAGACCATCATGGGCGCGGAAGACTATCTGGAGCAGTATTTCGCCATCAACATCGTGTTCGAACCGCTCGTGGGCGAGCTTTTCCGCTCGGGCTTCCTGATGCAGGTGGCGGCCGCCAACCACGACTTCATCACCCCCCCGGTAATCTCCGCGGCCGAAGCCGACTACGAGCGCAACCTCGCCAATACCATCGACCTGATCTACCTGCTCGCCCATGACGAGAAGCATGCCGCGGCCAACCGTCAGCTGTTCAAAGGCTGGCTGAAGAAGCACCGCGCCCTCGCCGACAAGGCAGCGCTGGGCCTGCAGCCGATCTGGTCGATGCCGCATTCCAAGCCGGTCTCATTCGAAGATGTCCGCGCCGTCTCGCAGGAGCGGATCGGCCAGATCCTGCACGAACTCGGCCTCGACGACTGACCGGCCGGCAACCATCCAAAGGGAGAAACGACCATGTCCACGGCAGCCCGCGATTCCTCGCACGCCAATATCTTCAAGTCGATGAAGGACATCACCTTCGAGCAGACCATCTCGCACCAGTGCGGGGTCACCATGAACGACTCGGTGGAGGCTCGCGCCATCGCGGAATTCATGGGCAAGAAGGAGGGTGTGATCGTCACCTATCAGCCCGCGCTGATCCGCATCGACGGCGACGGCAAGCTGATCTTCAAGATGGACGAGATCAGCGAATATCTCGGCCGCGAGATGACGGCGGAGATCTTCGAAGTCAATACCTCCACCCATTACGGCCGCATGGTCAGGGTCGACGACAACACCGTGATCCTGTTCGGCAATATGGACGAAGTCTTCGAATACATCTGAGCCTGACGGCAAATCGCGGGCGATGCGCCGCCCTGGCGCATCGCCTTTCCCCCTGCACGCCCGAAAATGAGTAGCCAGTCATGCCAAGCAAAATGAAGGCCGCGATCTTTGTCGAGAAGGGACGCATCGTTCTCGATGACAAGCCCATCCCCGAGATCGGCCCCGCCGATGCCCTGATCCGCGTCACGACGACGACGATCTGCGGAACGGACGTTCATATCCTGAAGGGGGAATATCCCGTGGCCAAGGGCCTGACCATCGGCCATGAACCGGTCGGCGTGATCGAAAAGCTCGGCTCGTCGGTACGCGGGTTCAAGGAAGGCCAGCGCGTCGTCGCCGGCGCCATCACTCCCTCGGGCTGGAGCCATGCCTGCCTGTGCGGCTGCGGCTCGCAGGACGGCGCCGGCACCAAGCATGGCTGGAAGGCCATCGGCGGCTGGAAATTCGGCAACACCATCGATGGCTGCCAGGCCGAGTTCGTCTGCGTGCCCGACGCCATGGCCAATCTTGCCCCCATTCCGGACGAGGTGAGCGACGAACAGGTTCTGATGTGCCCGGACATCATGTCGACCGGCTTTGCCGGCGCCGAAACCGGCGGCATCCGGATCGGCGATGTCGTTGCCGTCTTCGCGCAGGGACCGATCGGCCTGTGTGCCACGGCCGGCGCCAGGCTGATGGGCGCGACCACCATCATCGCCGTCGACACGGTGCCCGCCCGCCTGGCCATGGCCAAGCGCCTGGGCGCCGACATCGTGGTGGACTTCAAGCAGGAGGATCCCGTCGAGGCCATCATGCGCCTGACCGACGGGCGCGGCGTCGACGTGGCGATCGAGGCGCTCGGCACGCAGGCAACCTTCGAGGCCGCCCTGCGCGTCCTCCGGCCCGGCGGCGTGCTCTCGAGCCTCGGCGTCTACTCGTCGGACCTGAAGATCCCGCTCGATGCCTTCGCCGCCGGCCTCGGCGAGAAATCGATTCGCACCTCGCTGTGCCCGGGCGGCAAGGAACGCATGCGCCGCATGCTCGATGTCGTCAGTTCTGGGCGGGTCGATCTGGGCGGGCTGGTCACGCACCGCTTCAAGCTCGACCAGATCGAGGAGGCCTACGACCTCTTCGCCAATCAGCGCGACGGCGTGCTGAAGGTCGCCATCACGACCTGAGGAATACATGCCGCAACGGCAGCGATGGGAGAGAGAACCATGCTCGATGCTTCATATGGCCCCTGTTCCGAAGCCGGCATCCCGACCGCGAGAATGGGTGGGCCGAGGGGCAAGCCAAGCGCCGGTCCGGAAGATGCGGAAGCGGCGCGGGACGACCGCGCCTGCAGCGGCGCTGCATCCGAGGGATGTGCGGGATGCCCGTTGCGCACCGCGCGGATGGCTCGGCTGCCACCCCTTCACACGCCTCGCGGAGCCGCGGCACCCTCTACCTGATCTCACGGAATAGTCGAACAATCGAGTTGCAACAAAAGCTTAGAGCGAAATACCAACGGAGGAAGCCATGTATATCACGCCCGAAGGCAAGGAAATTTTCGTCGTTGATGGCCACACCCATTTCTGGGACGGCAGCCCTGAAAACCAGCGCAACATTCACGGCAAGCAGTTCGTGGAGTGCTTCTATGCCTATCACACGGCGCTCAGCCCCAAGGAGCAGCTCTGGCCGAAGGAGAAGTTCGAGAAATACAGCGCCGACGATCTCTATCGCGACCTGTTCGTGGACGGTCCTGACGATGTCGCCATCGTGCAGTCGACCTATCTGAAGGATTTCTACAAGCAGGGCTTCAACACGCTCGAGCGCAATGCCGAGATGGCCAAGCGCTATCCCGAGCGCTTCATCGTCAACGGCTCCTTCGATCCGCGCGATGGCGAGGCCGCGCTCGAATATATCCACTTCATGAAGGAGACCTACGACATCAAGGGCGTGAAGATGTACACGGCCGAGTGGCATGGGGATTCCCGCGGGTGGAAGCTGACCGACCCCAACGCCTATCGCTGCTTCGAACTGTGCGAGAAGCTCGGCATCCGCAACGTCCACGTCCACAAGGGCCCGACGATCATCCCGCTCAGCAAGGACGCCTTCAACGTGGGCGACGTCGACGACGCGGCCACCGACTTCCAGAACCTGAACTGGATCGTCGAGCATTGCGGCCTGCCTCGCCTGGACGATTTCTGCTGGATCGCCGTGCAGGAAACCAATGTCTATGGCGGCCTTGCCGTCGCCCTGCCCTTCATCCATTCGCGCCCACGCTACTTCGCCGAGGTGATCGCCGAGCTCCTGTTCTGGCTCGGCCCGGACAAGATCCTGTTCGGCTCCGACTACGCGATCTGGACACCGCGCTGGCTGGTCGAGAAATTCTGGGCCTTCGAACTGCCCGAGGACATCAAGCGTGAGCGCGGGGTCGATCTCACCCCCGAGATCAAGGAGAAGATCCTGGGCCTCAACGCAGCGCGCCTCTACGACATCGACATCGCAGCCAAGAAAGCGGCCCTGGCCAAGGCGCCCCTGTCGATCGCGGCGGAGTGAAGCGCATGATGAGCACTGCGCTCCGCGGTCGCCGCCAGGCCGAACTCTGGCGGCGGCTGTCCGAGGTCAATGACCCCGAACTCGACGAGCCCGTTACCAATATGGGTTTCGTCGAGCGCGCCGAGATCCTGGACAATGCGTCGGTGGAGGTTGAATTCAGGCTGCCCACCTATTGGTGCTCGCCCAACTTCGCCTTCCTGATGCTCGATGGTGTGCGCGAGGCGCTCGAGGCGCTGTCCTGGAAGCCAGCCTATCGGGTCCAGCTGCAGGATCACATGTTCGCCGACGAGGTCAACCGGGGCATCGCGGCGGGCAAGAGCTTCGGCCAGGTCTTCGGGGAGATGACCGGGGATCTCGACCTCACGGCCTTGCGCGAGACGTTCCGTGCCAAGGCCTATAAGCGGCGGCAGGAGGCCGTGCTGCTGGGATTGCGCCAGGCCGGCCTCGGCGACGACGCCATCCTTGCCATGGACCTGCCGGCCTTCGATGCGACGCAGCTCGCGGGGGAGGAAGCGGTGGCCCAGAAGCCGCGCTATCGTCAGGCCCTGCTCGAGCGCCATCCCCAAATCGGTCGGGGAGACGGCGTCTTCAGGACCTGGGAGGGCGTCCCCCTCACCGCGGCAATGCTGGCCTCCTATCTCGGAGACCTGCGCAGCCTGCGGATCAACATGGAGTTCAACGGCGCCCTGTGCCGTGGCCTCAAGCAGACCCGGTACAAGCAGGCCGAGTTCACGGATGGCGAACCGACGCTGGTCGACTTCATCCTCGACCGTGTGCCGCCTGCCGCCGGGAACGCGCCCGCCGTCAACAGCTGAACAGAGGCCTCGTCGCCCGAGGCCGACAACAACCGCCCGCGAGGGCGGAAGGAGGAGCCATGCCCAAATTGATGCTTCACAATTCGCACGCCCGCCGAGCCCTTGCCCGCGGCGTCCACCAGCTTGCAGCCGCCGTAGAGCCGACACTCGGCCCCAAAGGCATGAATGCCATGATCGACCGGCCGATCGGCACGCCGATGGTGACGCGCGACGGCGTTTCCATCGCCTCGGAGATCGAATTGCACGATCGTTTCGAGAATATGGGTGCGCAGGTGGTGCGCGAGGTCTCGATGCAGACCAACGAGATCGCCGGCGACGGCACCACCACGGCCATCGTCCTCGCCAATGCCCTGGTCCAGAAGGGCGTCGAGGCCAACGAGCAGGGCGCCAAGGCCGTCGACCTCGTGAAGGGCATAGACCTTGCCGTCAACGCCGTGGTGTCGTCGCTGAAATCCAGCGCGCGCCCAGCTCGCGAGAATGGCGCCCTGGCGGCCGTCGCCAATATCGCAGCCACCGATGCCCGGCTCGGCAACCTGGTGGCCGAAGCTTTCGAGAAGGTCGGTGCCGACGGCATCATCACCACCGATTTCAGCATCACCACCGAGACTACGCTCGACGTCGTCGAGGGCATGTCCTTCGACCGCGGCTATATCTCCCACCACATGGTCACCGATGTGGAGAAGATGCAGGCGGTGCTGGAACGCCCGCTGATCCTGCTGACCGATCTGAAGATCAAGGACCCCGCCTCGCTGGATGCCGCGCGCGCGATCGCCGACAAGGCCGGCAGGCCGCTGCTGATCGTGGCCGAGGAGGTCTCGCCCGAGGTGGTCGTGACGCTGCTCGGGCGCAGCGGCGCCGGCAGATATCTGATCGTGCATCCGCCCGAATATGGCCATTGGCGCAAGGCGCTGCTGGAGGATCTGGCCATCATCACCGGCGGGCGCGTTATCGCCCGCGATCTCGGCGGCAGGCTCGAACAGATCGAGGCCGCCGATCTCGGCAGCGCGGAGCGGGTGCGCACGAGCGCCACCCATACGGCGATCATCCATGGCGGCGGCGACAAGGCGTCGATCGCCGCACGCCGCACCCAGGTCCAGCATCAGTTCGAGAACGCGCCGCCCAATATCGAGCAGGACAAATTACGCGAGCGTCTCGCCAAGCTCTCCGGCGGCACGGCCGTGCTCTATGCCGGCGGCGTCACGCCGGTCGAGCAGAAGCGTACCATCCAATTGATCGAGGATTCCCTTTCTGCCGTACGGGCCGCGCTCGATGAGGGCGTGGTCGCCGGCGGGGGCTCGGCTCTGGCCCAGATCGGGCCGGTGCTCGATCCCCTGCTTGCCAGGCTCGACGGGGATGTCGCAGCGGGCGTCCGCCTGGTGAAATCGGTGCTGACGCGCCCGCTCTGGCGCATCGTCGCCAATGCCGGCGGGGATCCCGAGGCGGTGGTGGCGAAGGTGTCGAGCGTCAATGGCGGTTTCGGCTACAACGCCGCGCTCGGCGAATACCAGAACATGTATGAGGCCGGTATCATCGATCCCGTTCGCGTCACCTGCGCTGCCCTGAGCAATGCCGCCTCGGTCGCCAAGCTGATCCTCACCACGGAGACCCTGGTCGGCGATCTCGCCGAGGACGAGGACCCGACTGCCGACCCGGCCCTTGGGGGCGGAGCTGAAAAACTCGGGCGCGCCTGAGCGGCGCTGCCGCCCGAGCGAAATAGACAAGGGTCTTTCACATCGAAACCCCGGACAAGGCGACACGCTTTGTCCGGGCAGGCCGGGTTCGGCCTTGCGCCGGCCCGCGCCCATTCGAGCAATGCAGATACGGAGAAAATGATGGACGGAAGCGATACGCCGAACACCGGCAAGTGCCCGGTAGCGCATGGATCGCGTCCCGGTTTTGAGGTTCGTTCGAACCGTGACTGGTGGCCGAACCAGCTGAACCTGAAGATCCTGCACCAGCATTCGAGCCTGTCCAATCCGATGGGCAAGGGCTTCGACTATGCGCAGGAATTCAAGAAGCTCGACTTGGCGGCGCTGAAGCAGGACCTTTTTGCGCTGATGACGGATTCGCAGGAATGGTGGCCGGCCGATTTCGGCCATTACGGCCCGCTGTTCATCCGCATGGCCTGGCACAGCGCCGGCACCTACCGCACCGGCGACGGGCGCGGTGGCGCGGGTGCGGGCCAGCAGCGCTTCGCCCCGCTCAATTCCTGGCCCGACAACGTTAATCTCGACAAGGCCCGCCGCCTGCTCTGGCCGATCAAGCGCAAATACGGCAACGCGATCTCCTGGGCCGATTTGATGATCCTGACCGGCAATTGCGCGCTGGAATCGATGGGCTTCAAGACCTTCGGCTTTGCCGGCGGCCGCGAGGACGTGTGGGAGCCCGAAGAGGACGTCTACTGGGGCAGCGAGAACGTCTGGCTCGACGACAAGCGCTACAGCGGCGACCGCAATCTGGAGAACCCGCTGGCCGCCGTGCAGATGGGCCTGATCTATGTCAATCCGGAAGGCCCCAACGGCAATCCCGATCCGCTGGCGGCGGCGCGCGACATCCGCGAGACCTTCGCCCGCATGGCGATGAACGACGAGGAGACGGTGGCGCTGATTGCCGGCGGCCACACCTTCGGCAAGACCCATGGTGCCGGCGATGCCGCCAATGTCGGGCCGGAGCCGGAGGCGGCCGGCATCGAGCTGCAGGGCCTTGGCTGGCACAACCAGTTCGGCAGCGGCAAGGGGGGCGACACCATCGGCTCGGGGCTCGAGGTGACCTGGACCTCGACGCCGACCAAATGGAGCAACAACTTCTTCTGGAACCTGTTCGGCTATGACTGGGAGCTGACCAAGAGCCCGGCCGGTGCCCATCAGTGGCAGCCCAAGCATGGGGCGGGTGCCGGCTCGGTGCCGGATGCGCATGACCGCTCCAAGCGCCATGCTCCTTCCATGCTGACCACGGACCTGGCGCTGCGCTTCGACCCGGCCTATGAGAAGATCTCCCGGCATTTCTTCGAGAACCCGGACGCCTTCGCCGATGCCTTTGCCCGGGCCTGGTTCAAGCTGACCCATCGCGACATGGGTCCGCGCGCCCGCTATCTCGGCCCGGAGGTTCCGGCCGAGGAGCTGATCTGGCAGGATCCGCTGCCGGTCGTCGACCATGGCCTGATCGACGACAAGGACGCGGCCGAGCTCAAGGCCAGGATCCTGGCTTCGGGCCTGTCGACCGCCGAGCTGGTCTCCACCGCCTGGGCTTCGGCCTCGACCTTCCGCGGCTCCGACAAGAGGGGCGGGGCCAATGGTGCGCGCATCCGCCTGGCGCCGCAGAAGGACTGGGCGGTCAATCAGCCGGCGCAGCTGGCCAAGGTGCTCGGCGTGCTGGAGGAGATCCAGCAGGGCTTCAACGCGGCGCAGGCCGGTGGCAGACAAGTCTCGCTGGCCGATCTGATCGTGCTGGGCGGCAATGCCGCGGTCGAGCAGGCGGCCAGGCAGGCCGGGCAGGACGTGGCGGTGCCCTTCGCGCCGGGCCGCACCGATGCGAGCCAGGAACAGACGGATGTGGAATCCTTTGCCGTGCTGGAGCCGGTGGCGGACGGCTTCCGCAACTATCTGAAGACGACCTACAGCGTGCCGGCCGAGGGGCTGCTGGTCGACAGGGCCCAGCTCCTGGGCCTGACGGCGCCGGAACTGACCGTGCTGGTCGGCGGCCTTCGGGTGCTCGGCGCCAATGCCGGCGGCAGCCAGCACGGCGTGCTGACCGACCGGCCGGGGGTGTTGACCACCGACTTCTTTGTCAACCTGCTCGACATGGGCACGGCCTGGAAGGCGACCTCGGCAGCCGAGGACGTGTTCGAGGGTCGCGACCGCGCCACGGGCGAGGTGAAGTGGACCGGCACCCGCGCCGACCTGGTGTTCGGCTCCAACTCCCAGCTGCGCGCCCTGGCCGAGGTCTATGCCAGCGACGATGCCAAGGCCCGCTTCGTCGCCGACTTCGTCGCCGCCTGGACCAAGGTCATGAACGCCGATCGCTTCGATCTCGTCTGATC
>NZ_JBQEPH010000013.1:0-34233 GCF_052045555.1 Labrys sp. 22185
TACAATGTGAAGATCCGCGTCAAGGCCGATGGTTCGGGTGTCGATCTCAACAATGTCAAGATGTCGATGAACCCCTTCGACGAGATCGGCGTGGAGGAAGCGCTGCGTCTGAAGGAAGCCGGCAAGGCGAGCGAAGTGGTGGTGGTTTCGATCGGCCCGGCCCAGGCGGCCGAGACGCTGCGCTCGGGCCTGGCCATGGGTGCCGACCGCGGCATCCTGATCAAGACCGATGCCACCGTCGAGCCCCTGGCGGTGGCCAAGCTCCTGAAGGCGGTGATCGGCAACGAGAACCCGGGCCTGGTCATCCTGGGCAAGCAGGCCATCGACGACGACATGAACGCCACCGGCCAGATGCTGGCGGCGCTGCTGGGCTGGCCGCAGGGCACCTTTGCCTCCAAGCTCGAGGTCGGCGGCGACAAGATCGACGTTGTCAGAGAGGTCGATGGCGGCCTGCAGACGGTTGCGCTCAACCTGCCGGCGATCATCACCACGGATCTGCGCCTCAACGAACCGCGCTATGCTTCGCTGCCCAACATCATGAAGGCCAAGAAGAAGCCGATCGACGAGACCAGCCCGGAGGCGCTGGGCGTCGACATCGCCCCGCGCCTGACCGTGGTGAAGACGGTGGAGCCGCCGGCGCGCCAGGCCGGCAAGAAGGTCGCCTCGGTGGCCGAGCTGGTCGACAAGCTCAAGAACGAAGCCGGCGTCATCTGAGCGCAGGAGGATTGATATCATGACCACTCTTCTCATCGCCGAGATCGACGCCACCGGCCTCAAGGACGTCACCAACCGTGCCCTCACCGCCGCCAAGGAACTCGGTGGCCCGGTGCATGTGCTGGTGGCCGGCGCCAACGCCCAGGCTGCCGCCGAACAGGCCGCCAAGCTGCAGGGCGTCGAAAAGGTCCTGGTGGCCGATGCCGCCTATGAGCATCGCCTGGCCGAGCCGACGGCGGCCCTGATCGTCAGCCTGGCCGGCGGCTATGACGCCATCGTGGCGCCCTCGACGGCGGCCTGGAAGAACGTGCTGCCGCGCGTCGCCGCCCTGCTCGACGTCATGCAGATCTCCGACATCGTCAAGGTCGTCTCGTCCGATACGTTCGAGCGGCCGATCTATGCCGGCAACGCCATCCAGACCGTGACCTCGGTCGACGCCAAGAAGGTGATCACCGTGCGCACCGCCTCCTTCGCCGCCACCGGCGAAGGCGGTTCGGCGGTGGTGGAACCGGCAGCGGCCGCGGCCGATCCGGGCCTGTCGACCTTCAAGGGCGAGGAACTGGCCAAGTCCGACCGTCCGGAACTGGCCTCGGCCAAGATCATCATCTCGGGCGGGCGGGCCATGGCCAACCGCGAGAACTTCGCCACCTATATCGAACCGGTGGCCGACAAGCTCGGCGCCGCCATGGGGGCCTCGCGCGCCGCGGTCGATGCGGGCTATGCCCCCAACGACTGGCAGGTCGGCCAGACCGGCAAGGTGGTCGCGCCCGACCTCTACATCGCCGTCGGCATCTCCGGCGCCATCCAGCATCTGGCCGGCATGAAGGACTCCAAGGTCATCGTCGCCATCAACAAGGACGAAGAGGCCCCGATCTTCCAGGTCGCCGACTACGGCCTGGTCGCCGATCTCTACACCGCCCTGCCGGAGCTCAAGGACGAACTCGCCAAGCTCGGTAAGTAGGGACAACGGGCGGCATCCGCCCGTCTTTATCGGATGATTTGAGTGTGCCGGCCCTCACGGGCCGGCACATTTTCTTTGGAAACATGGCCGAGGCCGAAATGCATCTACCATGATGGAGATCGTCATTGCTTCGCTACGCTCGCAATGACGTTTGTATGCGGTGGCCATCGATACCCCCAACGCTGTTCCCTTCGCCCTTGCGTTCCCTGCCGGCCCATGGCGAATTGCGCTTCCTGTGCCGTCCTGGAAAGCCTGCTTGGTGTCGAAGTTCCTGATTGTCATCGCCGCCCTGGTTGCGGCGCTCTATCTGGCGGCCTTCGCCGCTTTGGCCTTTGCCCAGCGCTCCTTCGTCTTCCAGCCGGGCGGCGAGGTGCTGCCACCCGCCATAGCCGGCGCCGAGGTCGTCAAGCTGCGCACCGAAGATGGTGAGACACTGATCGCCTGGCATGTCGCGCCCGCGCCGGGCAGGCCCCTTCTGCTCTATTTCCACGGCAATGGCGGCAATCTCACCCTGCAGACCGAGCTGTTGCGCGCGTTGGTGGCCGGCGGCAACGGCCTGATGGCGGTGGAATATCGTGGCTATCCCGGCTCCACCGGCTCGCCCTCCGAGCAGGGCTTGCTGCTCGACGCCGAGGCTGCCTATGCCAAGGTGCTGGCTCTCGGAACGGCACCCGAGCGCATCGTGGTCGTCGGCCAGTCCCTGGGCTCGGGCGTGGCGGTCGCCCTGGCGGCCCGACACAGCGTGGGCGCGTTGGTGCTCGATTCGCCTTTCACCTCGGCTCTCGCCGTGGCTTCCCGCCTCTATGGCATGTTCCCGGTGCGCTGGGTGATGCTGGATCCCTTCCCCTCCGACGAGCGCATCGCCAAGGTGAAGGTCCCGCTGCTCGTCGTGCACGGCACTGCCGATGGTGTCATTCCCTTCGCGTTCGGCAAGAGCCTCTACGACCTCGCCAACCAGCCCAAGACCTTCATGCCCGTGGAGGGGGCCGGCCATCTCAGCCTCGGCTATGTCCTGCCCGAGGTGCGGGCGTGGATCGACGGCGCGATGGCGCGTTGATCGATTGCCTCGCCGGGCCGTGCGGGGCGCAGATGGGCGGGATTGGGGAGGCGGTGTTGTGAAATATCAGCGAGACTCGAAGATGACGCGCTAGCCTCGGCTCATCGAAGTGCCACACAGGGGAGAGATTATGGAACTGCGTCATCTGCGCTATTTCATCGCTGTCGCCGAGGAACTCAGCTTCCGGGCCGCCGCCACTCGGCTTGGCGTTTCCCAGCCGCCTCTGAGCACGCAGATCCAGGACCTGGAATACGAACTCAAGACCCAGCTCTTCCTGCGAAACAAACGGCGTGTCGAATTGACCGCCGCCGGCCTCGCCTTTCGCGATCATGCGACTGCGATCCTTGCCCAGGTGGACGAAGCCGCCGAACAGACGCACGCCATTGGCCAAGGGCAGATCGGGACGCTCGACCTTGCCACCACCGGATCGGTGCTGATGGGGCCGCTGGCGGGTCTGATCGCCCGGTTTCGCCTGCACGTGCCGGAAGTCCAGGTGCGTATCCGCGAGATGCCGCCGCTCGAGCAGGAGGCCGCCCTTCACGCACGCAAGATCGACATCAGTTTCCTGCGGGGGCCGGTCGGCGATCCCGATCTGGTCACCGAACTGGCGTGGGAGGAAAAAGTCGGTGTGGCCCTGCAGCAGTCGCATCCGCTGGCGGTCAATGAGAGGATCGAACTCTCCGAATTGAGGAACGAGCAGTTCGTTTTTCTGAGGGTGAAGAATTCCCGGTTTGCCCGCTATCTCAAGGAATGCTGCATCGAGGCGGGATTTGACCCCAATATCACCCAGCAGGTCGTCGAATCCTATTCGCTGCTCAGCCTGGTTGCTGCAGGTCTCGGTGTCGCTCTCGTGCCGGAGGCCGCGAAGGAAATGCTGCGACCCGGTGTCGTCTACCGGGCGCTGGTTGAGCCGGCGCCGATTGCCGATGTCATCATGCTGTATCGCTCTGATCGCAGCGCCGTGGTGAACCGGTTCCTGGATGAGACGCGTGCCTATTTTCTTGTTTCGCCTTAGGCAAGACCGGAATGCCTTTGGGTAATCTTCCGTCGGTGGCGCTACGATACCCGTTTCCATGATATGGAATCGCGCCTCCTGGCGCTGGGATTTTGTGCTCTAAGCGTTGCTGCATACGGCGCCATTGCGATCGGGAGTGTGGCGGACGACGTTTGGGAGAACGCACCGTTACCGGACCCCTTTGGGGAACTGACCGCTCCTTCGGCAAAATCAGAAACAATGACGGCGCCGACCGTGGAGGAAATATATGCTCAGATTCTTCAGATCCCTGTTCGGGCAGGTGGTCATAGCGCTTGTTTTGGGAATAGTGGTCGGCATTCTCTGGCCGGGCTTTGCCAGCCAGTTGAAGCCGCTCGGCGATGCCTTCATCAAGCTGATCAAGATGGTGATTGCGCCCCTGGTTTTCGGCGTCGTCGTCCATGGTGTCGTCGGGGCGGGGGATCTGAAAAAGGTCGGCCGGGTCGGCGTCAAGGCCATCGTCTATTTCGAGGTGGTGACGACGATCGCCCTGTGCCTGGGCCTGCTGATGGCCCATTTCTTCCAGCCGGGCGTCGGCATGAACATCGATCCCAAGACACTCGATGGCAGCGCGCTCGCCAATTACACCGATCATGTGCGCGAAGTCACCGGCGGGGTCGACTTTCTGCTGCGCGTCATTCCGACGACTGTCACGGATGCTTTCGCCAAGGGGGACATTCTCCAGGTCCTGATGATTGCCATCCTGTTCGGCGCCGGGCTGTCTTTGCTCGGCGAACGTGGCCGGCCCGTGGCCGACTTCATCCACATCGCCACCGACGTTCTCTTCAAGATCATCGGCTTCATCGTCCGGCTCGCTCCGCTGGGCGTGTTCGGCGCCATCGCCTTCACGGTCGGCAAATACGGGGTCGGCTCCCTGCAGCAGCTCGGCTATCTCGTCCTCCTGTTCTATGTCAGCGTGATCTTCTTCGTGCTGGTGGTGCTCGGCATCATCATGCGGATGGCCGGTTTCAGCCTGATCAAGTTCCTGATCTATCTGCGCGAAGAACTGACGATCGTCCTGGGCACCGCCTCGTCCGACAGCGTGCTTCCGCAGATCATGCGCAAGCTCGAGAGGATGGGGATCAAGGATTCCACCGTCGGCCTGGTCATCCCGACGGGTTATTCCTTCAATCTCGATGCCTTCTCCATCTACCTCACCCTGGCTGCCGTGTTCATCGCGCAGGCCACCAATACGCCGCTCTCGGAAACCGATCTTCTGGTCGTGCTCGGCGTCGCCCTCCTCACCTCGAAAGGGGCGCATGGCGTACCGGGATCGGCCATCGTCGTTCTTGCCGCCACCCTGTCCGCGCTGCCTGTGATCCCGGTGATCGGCCTGGTCCTGGTGCTGTCGGTCGACTGGTTCATGGGAATGGCGCGGGCGCTCGGCAATCTCATCGGAAATTGTGTTGCCACCGTCGTCATTGCCGTCTGGGAAGGCGACATCGACAGAGCACAGGCCAACCGCGTCCTGAACGGCGAGCGTGCCGGCCCTTACGAAAAGACAGCGCAGGAGACCGCCTTGCCGGGCGAAGAGGCTTCATCGTCTCGCTGAGGCATGAAACGGCATCTCAGCTGAACGCATTCTACTTTGCCAGCCTCCCCCCGCGTCCTGCAGGGGGAGGTTTTTCGTTGGTGCTGCAGCACGGCCGGCATGGGCAATCCGACCCGTCCGAATGACCCTCTGCCATCGATCGATTCCGGCGATAATAAATATCTACAGAGTATCACCCGATCCTAATGATATATTGGACGTATAAGAGGAACGGCAACATAAGGAGGGAGCGTCCGCAAAACAACGGGAGGGAGAACCGGTGTCTGCTTTGGAAGCAATCGAGCAACATCTCGGCGGCATCGCCGGTGACACGCGGGGACTGCCATTCGGCAATCCCAGCCAATTTCGCGAGGATCGCGACGGTCCCGTCGGTCATGGTTGCGTCCAGGCCGTGTTGCGAGCCCTATCGATCCTCAAATGCATTGCCCGGGACCCGCGCGGCATGACGCTTTCGGAAGTCGTTCGCGGCACCAGCCTGGCTCCATCGACGGCGCATCGCCTGCTCACGACGCTGCAGAGCGAAGGCTTCGTGCAATTCGAGGCTACGGCCTTGCGCTGGTTCGTCGGCCCCAGCGCCCATCTGGTGGGCATCGCCTGCCAGCCACAAAGGCGGCAGGCGCTTTCGTGAGAGACCTGCCGAGGGATTGCGATGCAGCCTGATTGACCCGGGCACCGGTTCGAGTGAGGAGCTGGATGATCAGGTCGCCGTCACGCGCTTCGGCAGGACGAGGTCGCCGACGGTATAGGTGTGAAACTCGCTCCTGGAAACCTCATCGAGCTCGCGGAATTTTGCCGCGAATACCGGGTCGGAAAAGAACTCCTCGACATTGCCGGCGCCCCGGATCGCCTCGATGTTGACGACCGTCAGTCCGTCCGTGCTCTTGGCCAAGGTGCTCCACAGGAAGCCTTCCTTGCGCTCGGCCACATAGTGCACGACGTCCTGGATGACCGCGAAAGCCTCCTCCTGTTTGCCCGGATGGGCGTGAATGACGTTGACGACGAAGGTCGTCGGCGCAGGAGCGGCCGAGAAACCGGCGGGGGATTCGGTATCCATGAGTGTCTCCGATGAAAACGCGGCGGCTGGCCGCGGCCACATCTGGATATCGACGACAAAATAGCGGATAAATAAGCTGGTATTCATATCACATCGGAAATTTATTCCGTAATCGCTGCCCATGGACAAGCTCGGAACGCTCAGCATCTTCATCCAGGCCGCCGAAGCCGGAAGTTTCGTGGCTGCCGGGCAGCGCCTCGGCCTGTCCGGCTCAGCCGTCGGCAAGGCTATCGCACGGCTTGAGGAGGAGATGGGCGCACGCCTGTTCCACCGCTCGACCCGGAGCATGGCGCTGACCGAGGAGGGCAGCTTCTTCCTCGACACTTGCCGGCGCATCCACTCCGAGTTCGAAACCGCGCAGGCGCAATTGTCGCGGTCGCAGGCAACTCCGCGCGGGCAGTTGCGCGTGAGCCTGCCGCTAGCCGGCATGCTGCTGATGCCGACGATTGCGTCCTTCATGGCGGCTTATCCCGAGATCGATCTCGATCTCGACTTTACGGACCGGCTGGTCGACGTCATCGAGGAAGGTTTCGATGCGGTAATCCGGACCGGGGAGGTCAGGGACACGCGCCTGATGAGCCGCAAACTTGGAGCCTTCAAGCACAGGATCGTCGCGGCACCCGCCTATCTCGTCGCCAATGGCACGCCGGACGTGCCGGAGGATCTGCTGGCCCATCGCTGCCTGCATCATCGCTATGCCAATTCGGGCAAGCTCGAACCCTGGCCGTTGGTGCGGGATGGGCGTGAACTCAAGCTCGACCTGCCCCAGACCACGATTGCCAGCACGCTGGAGCCCTTGATCTATCTGGCCGAGCACGCCTTCGGCATCACCTGCCTGCCGCCCTTCGCCGTCGCTTCGGAACTGGCGCGGGGCAGCCTGACGTCGCTGCTGGAGGACCATCTTGCTGAAGCCGGCACCTTCCGCGTGCTGTGGCCGAGCAATCGCTACCTCTCCCCGAAAGTGCGGGTTTTCGTCGACTATATGGCCACCAGCCTGTTCGCAGCGTAATCGCCGCCATCGAAGAATGCCGCCGCAGGGCGGACAGGTCAGGCTGCATCCGGAATGCGGGCGATGACCTTGATCTCGAAGTCGAAACCCGCCAGCCAGTTCACGCCGATTGCCGTCCAGTTCGGGTAGGGGAGGCGGTCGAAGATCCGGTTTTTCACCGCCATGATGGTCTCGAACTGGGCTTCGGGATCAGTATGGAAGCTGGTCACGTCGACGATGTCGTCGAAGCCGCAACCCGCCGCCTTCAGCGTTGCCCTCAGATTGTCGAAGGCCAGCTGTACCTGGCGCTCGAACTCGGGTTCCGGCGTGCCGTCCGCACGACTGCCGACCTGACCCGACACGAACAGGAGATTGCCCGACCGGATCGCCGCCGAATAGCCGTGCGCCTCGTAAAGCGCATGCCGGTCCGCCGGGAAAATTGCCTCACGCTGTGCCATGTCTTCAGTCCTCTTGTTCATGATCCGGCTACGTGCGGATCTCGCTCGACGCCATAAGGGCTTCACACGGCCCCATCGCATTTGATATACGGTGCGTATCTAGAATTATGGACATACGCGCCGCATGTCAATCCAGATACGACGCGTATATGAAAGGATCTGCGATGGCTGCCAGACGCCGGGCCGAGACGATGGAGGAGAATCGCGCCAAGTTGATCGCGGCCGCGCGCAGGGCGTTTGCAAGAACCGGCTATGCTGCGGCCTCGATGGATGAGTTGACGGCGGAAGCCGGCCTGACGCGGGGGGCGCTCTATCATAATTTCGGCGACAAGCGCGGGCTTCTGGCCGCCGTGGTCAACCAGATCGACGCCGAGATGGCGGAGCGTGCGCATCAGGCGGCCATCCACGCCCAGGACGAATGGGAAGGACTGCTGATCGAGGGCGTGGCCTATATCGAGATGGCTCTCGATCCGGAGGTGCAGCGCATCGTTCTGCTGGACGGGCCGGCGGTCCTCGGCGATCCCTCGCTATGGCCGAGCCAGAACAATTGCCTGCAGGTGACGAAGCGAACGGTCGAACGCCTGATCGGGCAAGGCATCATGAAACCGCTGGATGCCGAAGCCGCGGCCCGGCTGTTGAGTGCGGCTGCACTCAATGCAGCCTTGTGGATCGCCGCGAGCGAGAATCCTCAGAAGGTTTTGCCCAAGGCCGTGGAGACTTTTCGCGCCTTGGCGACAGGGCTGCGCCAACCCTAAAGGGTTTTGTGATTTGGCGGCATCGACAAGAATCGCAAGGACGCGCTTTGCTCCAGGCCTGTTTCCCTCGCCTTGCAATGTCGCCGGATTTGTTACTCCCACCTCCTCGGCTGCCAATGGCAGAGTTGAGATCGCCGGCTGAGACGAAGCTCGGCCGAACGGAGGCTTGTGGCGACGATTCCGGCCGGAAACGAGGGCAGGGTGGGGGGCTGGCTAGGCCTGTCCTCGGCCACAACGCCATGTTTGCGCGCCGTGTATTTTCTGATGGCATTTTGCAACCAGAATAATTTTGCAATCGCATGTCGGATCGTCAGTTGCTCGTGCGTCCTTGAGGTATCGCCGCGACAGGCCTGGAGCAAAGGCGCTCGGACGTGAACGCTCGTTGCTCACACATCCTGTTTCGTCGCGTCCTTGCGCTTCCCGTCCTTCCCGACGAAGCGCGAGATGCGATGCAGCCCGCGGCACAGGAACGGGTGGACCATGATGGACAGGAATTCCTATCGTTGGGTGATCGTCGCCGCAGGCGGCTTGCTCGGATGTGTTGCCATCGGCGCGATGTTCTCGTTGCCGGTGTTCCTCAAACCCATGTCGGCAGCGACCGGTTGGTCGGTGACCGGCATTTCGACCGCCATGACCTTCGGCTTCCTGGCGATGGCGCTAGCCAGCATGGTCTGGGGTAATCTGTCCGACCGCTTCGGCCCGCGTCCGGTGGTGCTGGCCGGCGCCGTCCTGCTTGCCGCCAGCCTGGCCCTGGCCAGCCAGGCCGGATCGCTGGTCGAGTTCCAGCTCGTCTTCGGCGTGCTGGTGGGTGTGGCGGTCGCTGCCATGTTCGCGCCGATGATGGCCTGCGTCACCGGCTGGTTCGATACCCAGCGCAGCCTGGCTGTGTCGCTGGTCTCGGCCGGCATGGGCATGGCGCCGATGACCATGGCGCCGCTCGCCGCCTGGCTGGTCACCATCCATGACTGGCGGACGTCGATGCTGATCATCGCAGCCATCGCTGCTGCCGTCATGATTCCGACCTCCCTGCTGCTGCGCCGGCCGCCTGCCCTGGAGCAGGGCAACGAAGCAGCTCTGGCCAACGAGCCGCAATCGGATATGACGCTGCGCCAGGCGGTGCGTTCGCCGCAGTTCATCGTGCTGATGCTGGCCAATTTCTTCTGCTGCGCCACGCATTCGGGGCCGATCTTCCACACGGTGAGCTATGCCGTGACTTGCGGCATCCCGATGATCGCCGCCGTCACCATCTACAGCGTCGAGGGCCTGGCAGGCATGTTCGGACGCATCGGTTTCGGCGTGATGGGCGACCGCTTCGGCGCCCAGCGCATGCTGGTGATCGGGCTGTTCGCCCAGGCCTTCGGCGTGCTGTTCTATGCCTTCGCCAGCCAGCTCGGCCAGTTCTATGCCGTAGCCGTGGTGGTGGGCTTCATCTATGCCGGCGTGATGCCGCTCTATGCCGTGATCGTGCGCGAGAATTTCCCGCTCAAGATGATGGGCACCATCATCGGCGGCACGGCGATGGCCGGCAGCCTGGGCATGTCACTCGGCCCGTTGCTGGGCGGCATGATCTACGACTACTTCAATACCTATATGTGGCTTTATGTCGGCTCCTGGGGCATGGGCATCGCGGCGACGCTGATCGCTCTGACCTTCCGGCCTTTCGCCAAGCCGCGGGAGCAACTGGCTCCGGCCGGGTGAGAGCCTTCGATACTGCACCGGCGTCGAGGGGAGCTCAGGCTCTTCAACGCCGGTGGCGCGAAAAGGATGTCCTTGATCCGGAGCGAAACAGCGTTACGAATCTGGCTGATTGAGAAAACCAGAACCGGAGGCCATCTTCATGCCGTCACTCAAGCGGTGGAGGACGCCCCTTCTCGCGACGGCAGCCGCGATCGCCTTCCTCGCCTCGTGGATCGCTCTCTCGCCCTACAGATCCTCCTGCACCACTGAGGTCGTGGCGGCGGAACAGGCCATGCGAGCTTCGGATCAAGAGCTGAGGGCCGTCAGTGCGACTGACCAGGCCGCCATCTGCCAAGTCTATCGGCGGCGTGTCGACGTGCTGAAAACGGCGGCTCCAATCATGCGGCGATGCGGGACGGCGCAGCTGAATCCCGATGCCGACTGGTCGGCGAGGGTGACCGAGCTCGGCTTCTATCAGGGGCTGCTCGCGCAGCAATGCGGCTGATCGCGACGGTATTCTCGATCAATATCGTGGGCTTTCGCTAACCCCTCTGCAGGGCGAGATGGACGCCCATGCCGACCAGGATCGCCCCGCCCACGCGGCGCATCAGTCGCTGCACGCCGGAGGAACGCTTGAGCCGGCCGATGATCACGGCGGCCAGCATCACGATCACCACATCGACGAAACCGAACAGGACATTGGCGACCGTGCCAAGGATGGCAAATTGCAGCCAGAGCGGAAAAGTGGCGGCACCGTCGACGAATTGCGGCAGGAAGGCCAGGAAAAACAGCGCGGTCTTCGGGTTGAGCACCTCGACGGTGACGCTTTGTGCGAAGGCCTGGCGGGCCGAGCGAGTGGCGCCGGTCGTCCCGGCATCCGTGCTTTGCCGCGCCCGGAACAGGGTGATGCCAAGCCAGATCAGGTAGAGGGCACCGGCGAGCTTGACGCCGGCATAGACGATGGGCACCGCATGGAACAGCACCGACAGGCCGGCGGCCGCCGCGGCGACATGGACATAGGCGCCCAGATGCAGGCCGAGCGCTGCCATCAGCCCGGCCTGGCGCCCACCCGCCATGGTTCTGGCCGCGGCATAGAGCATGGAGGGGCCCGGCAGTACGGAAAACAGGGCCGTCGTGACGATGAAGGCGAGCAACACGTCAAAGGAGGGCATATCGTCGGCTTCCATCGGCTTCGGGGTTGGGCGGCGACCATAACACCCGAGATCGACGCTGTCGCAAGTGGCGGCCGGACCGCGACACATTCTCGCCTCTTGGCGGGACCGTTCGTCAGAGCTCCAGTTGCGCCTCGATCGCGGCCTTGTCGATTACAGACCATACCGTGACGATCTTCCCGGCCTTAAAAGTGTAGAACACATTCTCCGTGAACGAGACCCTGCGCCCGTCAAGCTTCAAGCCGAGGAAGCCGGACTTCGGCGTGCAATCGAAGGCGAGCCGGGCTGCCACAAGGGGCGGTTCGCAGACCAGGAGCTCGATGTGGAAGGCCAGGTCGGGAATGTCCTCGAAATCCTTGATGAGCATGCCGCGATAGCCTGACAGCCCCAGCCGCCGGCCATTATGCTCGACAGCCTCATCGACATGATGCCCGAGTTCGCTCCAGTCCTGCCGGTTGAGGCAGGCGATGTAGGCCTGGTAGAGGCCTGCGAGAATGGTGGCGTCCATTGGGCTTGCTTCTCGCTTCCTCCGGGGGGCCTCACGCCGCCAGCGTGAGGACGAGGGGACCGGTGCGGGTTGCCACCACCGTATGCTCATATTGCACGGTCGGGGCGCGGGGTTCGCTGAACAATGTCCACGGATCGTCGCCATCCGCAGCCCATTCGGCGCCCAGGGAAAGGAACGGTTCCACCGTGAACACCAGGCCTTCCTGCATCTTCCGGCGTTCGGAGCGATCAGGCCAGGTCGCGAGCTCCTTGGGCTCCTCATGCAGGGATCGGCCGACGCCGTGGCTGGCGAGATTGCGCACCAGCGTATAGCGGTTCTTGCGGGCGAATTCGCCGATGGCGTTGCCGATATTGGCGAGCGGCAGGCCGGCGCCAACCTGGCGGATACCCGTCCACATCGCCCGCTTGCCGTCCCTGAGCAGGCGCTGGGTGGCCTTGGAGACCGGCTCCACCGCGAAGGAGGCGCCGGTATCGGAAAAAAAGCCATCCTTCTCGGCGGAGACGTCGATATTGACGAGGTCGCCGGGCTCGATCCGGCGCTGGCCCGGAATGCCGTGGGCGATCTCCTCGTTGACGCTGATGCAGGTCGCGCCGGGGAAATCGTAGCAAAGTTCGGGTGCGGAGCGGGCTCCCTCCCGTTCGAGCAGCCTGCGGCCGATCGCGTCGAGCTCGGCCGTGGTGATGCCCGGTTCGAGCGCAGCGCCCATCGCCGCCAGCGTGTTGGCGACGATGCGGCCGATCTCCTTGAGCCTAAGCAATTCGTCTTCGTTCGAAATCGTCATGATCGGTCGTGCGTTCTCAAATCAATTGAACAAGGTGGAAGGAGCGTGCCGTCCCAGCTCCCATGTGCCGGAAGGCCGGGCGCGCGGCCGAGGACCCGGCCTTGCTTGCGGGTTTCGCCGTCCGATCCGCCCGCATCGCCAATGCGAGACTTTGCCGCCTTAAATAGGGCACGCCAGGCTTCGGCTGCAAGGCCTGAGGCCGTGGTCAAGCCGATGGCGGCGCCATCTCCGCAAAGAGCCAGTCGCGAAAAGCTTTCACTTTGCGCTGTCGGATGGCGTCGGGGGGATAGACGACATAGAAGCTGGAGAGGGATTTGAGAGCGTGTCCGAAAGGGCGTACCAGCCGACCGGCAGCGAGATCGGCGGCGACCAGCATGGTCCGGCCGAGTACGACGCCTTCGCCCTGCGCCGCGGATTCGACGGCGAAGGAATAGGAATCGAAGGTGAGCCCGCTATGCGGATCCACACCCTCGACCCCGGCACTGGCGAGCCAGCTCGCCCAATTGATCGGAAAACCGTCATGGATCAGGGTGTGGTGCCTGAGATCCTCGGGCCGGCGCAGCGCATGAGCGCCCTCCAGCAGCTTCGGGCTGCAGACGGGAAAGACCTCTTCGCCCATGAGGAATTCCGAGGTGAGGCCCGGATAGGTGCCGCCGCCATAGCGTACGGCGATGTCGATGCCGTCGCCCAGGAAGTTGGTCAGCCTGCCGGTGGTCGAGACCCGCACGTCGATATCGCCGTTTGCGCGATGGAAACGATAGAGGCGTGGCACCAGCCAGCGTCCCGCAAAGCCGTCGGAGGTGCTGACGTTCAGGGTCGAGCTCGACTGGTGGGCCGTCGCCGCAGCGGTGGCGACCCCCAATTGGTCGAGCACGTTGCGAACCGCCCGCGCATAGGGGGCGCCGACGGTAGTCAGGCGCACCGTACGGCTCGTGCGTTCGAACAGGAGGACGCCGAGGCGATCTTCGAGAGTCTTGATCGCCCGGCTGATGGCGCCATGGGTGACGTTGAGCTCCTGCGCCGCCCGGGAAAAACTCAGATGCCGGGCTGCGGCCTCGAAACTCGGTAGGGCATGAAGGGGTGGAAGTTTGCGAGCCATGATATCTGTGAGTTTGAATCACAGGAATATGCCGAATTTTGGTTTGTCTGTCGAGAATCTGCTGCCCACAATGCGCAGGATTTGTGATCAATCCTCACGAGGACAGTATGGCAACGATCCATCCCTTTCTCTGGTTCAACCTGAATGCCCGGGAGGCCCGGGACTTCTATCTGTCGGTCTTCAAGAACGCCAAGGCGCTCGGGGATACCGAGTTCACCGATTGGATCTCCGGGACGAACAGGACGGTTCCGCATGCCACTTTCGACTTCGAACTCGAGGGGCTGCGCCTGACGGCGCTGAACGCCGGGTCGATGCCGCCCTTCAATGAAAGGCTCTCGCTCTATGTCGAGACGTCAGATCAGGCCGAGACCGACTATTACTACCAGGCGCTCACGGCCGATGGCGGCTCCGAAAAGCCGTGCGGCTGGCTGACGGACAAATATGGGGTCTATTGGCAGGTCATCCCGGAGGTCACACTGCGGCTGATGGCCGATCCCGACCGCGAGAAGGCGGATCGGGTCAGACAGGCCCTATACAAGATGACCAAGATCATCGTCGCCGATCTCGAGGCGGCCTATGCGGGCCGGGCCTGACCCATCCCTGTGACAGCAGACAATCGGAGGTTTCCCATGGCCGCGTTCACGGGACAGAAGATCATCGTCGTCGGAGGGAGCTCCGGCATCGGCCTCGGTGTTGCCAGGGCGGCCCTGGAGAACGGTGCGGACGTGGTGATCGTCGGCCGCTCACCCGACAAGCTGCGGGCTGCGGAGCAGAGCCTCGATGCGGGCCTGCAGGTGCGATCCGTCGTTGCCGACATGACGGAAGAGGCCGATCTTGCCCGGCTCTTCCAAAATGCCGGCGCCTTCGATCATCTGGTGTCGACGGCCGGAACGCCGCCGCCAGGCGATCCTATCGAACGCACCGACATGGCAATGGTACGGCGCTTCGTCGACAACAAGCTGATCGGCGCCGTCATGCTGGCCAAGCACGCCGCCGCCACCTTGAGGCGGGACGGTTCGATGATCTTCACCTCCGGAATCAACAAGGACCGGCCGCCGGTTCCCGGAGGCGCAGTCGTTTCGGCGATCGCCGGTTCCTTCGGCTTCTTCGCCCGCGCCCTGGCGCTGGAACTGGCGCCGCGGCGCGTGAACATCGTCTCGCCCGGCTGGGTGGATACGCCGATGTGGGACGAGATCGTCGGAGAGGCCAAATCCGGCTTCTTCGCGGGCATGGCGGGCCGCCTGCCGGCGGGCAGGATCGCGACCCCCGCAGATGTCGCCCCCGCCTATCTCTATTTGATGCAGAGTGCCTTCACCACGGGCGAGACCATCCATATCGATGGCGGGCATTGCCTGATCTAGGGAAATCACGGTTTCATCGAGCTGCATTTTTCCAGGCAGCCCGTTTCGTGATATTCTTCCGGCAGGTCGGGCCGCATGGGACGCACTTCTCCTCGCGAGAGGCCGGCGTCAGAATGCGACCATTTCGACCGACAGGCCTGCAGGAAAGCTGCGACTGCGGTCTTCCCACGCGCCGATTGCCTCGATAAGATCGAGCAAATGGCAGGGAACTGGAAATGACGGTGGATATCAGGACGGTCGGGATTGTGGGCGCCGGGCAAATGGGCAGCGGCATCGCGCATGTCGCCGCTCTGGCCGGGTTGAACGTGGTGCTCAACGACGTGTCGGAAGATCGGGTCAACAATGGCCTGGCCACCGTCAACGGCAATCTCAAGCGCCAGGTCTCCAAGGGTTTCATCACGCAGGCCCAGAACGACGAAGCACTCTCCCGCATCAAGGCCGAGCCCAATGTGGAAGGTCTGGGTGCTTGCGATCTGGTGATCGAGGCCGCCACCGAGAACGAGGCCGTCAAGGTCAAGATCTACGGCAATGTCTGCCCGCATCTGAAGCCGGAGGCGATCCTCGCCACCAATACCTCTTCGATCTCGATCACGCGCTTGGCCGCGGCGACCGATAGGCCCGAGCGTTTCATCGGCATTCACTTCATGAATCCGGTGCCGGTGATGCAACTGGTCGAGATCATCCGCGGCATCGCCACGGATGACGGCACGTTTGAATCCGCCAAGGCCTTCATCACCAAGCTCGATCGCCAGGTTGCGGTGGCCGAGGACTTCCCGGCCTTCATCGTCAACCGCATCCTGCTGCCGATGATCAACGAGGCGATCTACACGCTCTATGAGGGCGTCGGTACGGTCGAATCCATCGATATGGCGATGCGGCTCGGTGCCAATCATCCCATGGGCCCGTTGCAGCTGGCTGATTTCATCGGCCTCGACACCTGCCTGTCGATCATGCAGGTGCTGCATGAGGGCTTGGCCGATTCCAAATACCGGCCTTGCCCGCTGCTGGTGAAATATGTCGAGGCCGGTTGGCTCGGCCGCAAGGTCAAGCGCGGCTTCTACGATTATCGCGGCGAAAAGCCGGTTGCGACGCGCTGACAGGGCGCCGATTTTCCAGCTCCGAAAAGCACGGCCGCCTTTCCTCGCCAGGGGAGAGGCGGTCGCTTTTTTGTCGGGCGCCAGGCGGGGGGTGGGAGGGACGCTCCCGCTCGGCATATCTTCTTGTTAACTCCCCTGGGCTATGAAGAAGCTCTGCCCTTTTGAGGCCAAAACTTCGGATTAAGTTCGGAGCACATAGTGCTGATGTGGTTAATCGGACACGCCGTCCGACAATCGTGCGGCAAGACTGTGGCGGCCATACCGCGCGGCCCGGTCGCGTGATAGAGGGCTGCCTATGATCCCTTTTTGTGCCGGACCTTACGTTTCGGCAACCAGCGTGGAAGTTCCTGCTATGAAGCAGCCTACCCCTCTTGTTCTGGCCGCCGTTTCCGTTTTGGCCCTGGTTCTGGCCTCGCCGGCCTTGGCACAGGACAGTACCCCGCCAACGGCGGACATTCCGGTTGCCGCGCCTGCGGCTCCTGAGGCACCTGCTGCCCCGGCTGCTCCTGCCGCTGAGGCGCCCCAGCCCGCCAGCCCCGCTCCGGCGCCGGCCGCGCAGGCTGCTCCTGAACCGGCTGCTCCTGCACCGGCGGCGACGGTCTCGGCTCCCGATGCCTCGGCACCTGCCGCTCCCGTGGCTCCGACGGCTCCCGCAGCAGCCGACAATGCTGCCCCCGCGGCGCCTGCCGCCACGCCGGCCAAGCCCAAGGTCGCCAAGAAGCCGGTTCCAGCCGGTCCGTCCTACGCCGCCTCGACGCCGATCAAGATCCCGGCCACGCCCTGGTCCTCGATGCCGACATTCGATGCCGGCTCGCTCGACCGTCTCAACGGCCTGTCGCAATATTATGCCCAGATCGCTCGCAATGGCGGCTTCCCCGCTGCTCCGCCCGCCGGCTTGTCCCAGGGTGCTACGGGCAGTGCCGTGCTGGCGCTGCGCCAGCGCCTGGTGATGGAGAAGGACCTGCCGGAATCCGAGCGCGACAATCCCAAATGGGATGCCAGGCTGACCACCGCCGTCAGCCGCTTCCAGCAGCGCTACGGCCTGCAGGCCACCGGCAAGATCGATGAACGCACCCGCGCCCAGATGGCCGTCTCGGTGCAGCACCGCCTGGTCCAGATCGGCCACAACATGGAGCGGGTCGGTGCCCGCTTCATCGATTTCAACCGCCGCTATGTGGTGGTGAACATCCCGAGCGCCCAGGTCGAGGCCATCGAGAATGGCGAGGTGGCGCGCCGCTACATCGCCGTGGTCGGCCGTCCGCAGAATCCCTCGCCCGAGGTGGACGCCACCATCAGCGCCATCAACTTCAATCCGACCTGGACGGTGCCGCAATCCATCATCAAGAAGGAAATCGGCCCGCATATGGTGCGCGATCCCTCCTATCTCTCGCGCCAGAGGATGTCGGTGATCGACGGTTCGGGCCGCACCATCGATCCCAAGACGATCGACTGGTCGAGCGGCAAGGCTGCCAACTACACCATTCGCCAGGCCTATGGCGCCGGCAATTCGCTCGGCCAGCTGCGCATCCAGATGCCGAACTCGGATTCGGTCTACATGCATGACACGCCGTCCAAGCGCCTGTTCGGCTCGGTCGACCGCTTCTTCTCGCATGGCTGCGTGCGCGTGCAGGGCGTGAACGATCTCGCCGCCTGGCTGCTCGGCTCCGGTTGGGACGCCAAGCGCGTCGGCCAGGAGATTGCGACCGGCGCCCGCAAGGACCAGGCCATTCCGGACCGCGTTCCGGTGCACTGGGTCTACATGACCGCCTATGTCACGCCGGACGGTACCGCCCATTTCCGTCCTGACATCTACAATCTCGACTTCGGCTCAGCTTCGCGCATCGCCGATGCGCAGGTGGTCAACCCCTACTGATCGGGTCGATCTTCGGATCCATGAAAAGGCCCAGCCCGTCGTCCCCCTCGTGGGCGAAGACGGGCTGGGCCTTTTTTCTTGCCTATTCATACTGGCGGCAGCGATATCTGCCTCTGTGTCATTGCAAGCGTAGCGAAGCAATCCAGGGGTAGAAAACGTGGCGGCCACAATTCCTGGATTGCTTCCCTACGCTCGCAATGACGGTGCTTGACCGGACAAGCACCAAGACCGCTGGTATCAGTTCTTGTCTTCGACGGCCGCGCTTTCCGCATCCGTTTCGGAGCGGTCGAGCAGGGCGAGCATCGCCTTGCGGGCACCGTCGGCATCGCCGGCGAGGATCGGCTCGGCTACCGCGCGGTGCATCGGCACCGTGTAGGGCAGCAACACATTGCCGGCACGCGAGACCTTGAAGGACACGGCGAGCGAAGCCTCGATCGCCGGCTGGAAGGCGGCCAGCAGCACATTGTTGGTGGCCCGCACGATGGCGCGGTGGAAGGCGAGATCCGCGTCGATGGAAAGCTGAATGTCCTCGGCATTGGCCATCGCCTCGAAGGTTTCGGCGATGGCGGCCCGCTGCTCCGGCGTGGCGCGCAGGGCGGCGAGGGCGGCCGCTTCCGGCTCGATCATGCGGCGCAGCTCGAACAGGTCCTTGACGAAGCTCTTGGTCGCGCCGCCCGAGGTCTGCCAGACCAGGACATCGACATCGAGCCGGTTCCAATTGGCATGGGGCTGCACGATGGTGCCGCGGCGCGGGGTGGAGGAGAGCAGGCCCTTGCCGGCCAGGAGCTTGATGGCCTCGCGCAGCGAGGCGCGGGAGACGTCGAGTTCGCGCGAGAGGTCGGCTTCCGTCGGCAGTGCCATGCCGACCGCCCATTCTCCGGCAACGATGCGCTGGCCGATCAGCGCCGCCGCCTGGCTGTGGCGGGTTTGTGCTGCACCGGAGCGAGAGCGGCTTGCGCTGCGTGCCATTGACGACCCCTTGTTTTATCCGAAACAGGCTTTGCGCGATCCGTTGGTTTGATTGTCCGCTAAAGCCGACGTTTCATGTTCCCTGATCTATTTGTTGCATTCCTCCTACCATACCGCCAAGCCCTAAGATCGTCCCGATGAGCTTAGCCACAAGATAGAGTCGCAAAGAATAGAAGGGTTCAGATCTGGGCTGTGATCACGATTGCCATGCGCGAACACTCCCCTGAGCCATGTCGTGACGTTGTGTCCGGGGAGGTGACACCTATATGCTCGTCGCGCTTGTTTCATGTTGTTGTGAGGAGTCGTTCGTGCCCCGTTTCATCCCGGCCATTGCCGTTCTTGCCGCCCTGCTGGCATCGCCCGCGCGGGCCGACGACACCCTGGCCTCTCTCGATGCCGGCGGGCTCGTGCTCACCAAGACCGACAAGATCGCGCTCGTCTCCGAGGATCTCTATCTGTCGATCAAGGCGGTGAAGATCAGCTATCGTTTCCGCAACCTCACCAATGCCGACTATGAGGCCTTGGTAGCCTTTCCGATGCCCGACATCACCGGCGACGGGCCCGGCGGCATCACCGACATTCCCGATCCCACCAGCGACAATTTCCTGAAGTTCACTACTAAGGTCGACGGCAAGCCGGTGGAATCGCAGGTCGAGCAGCGCGCCTTCATGAAGGGCACGGACGGCAAGCCCGATGTCGAGATCACCGACAGGCTGAAAGCCCTCAAGATTCCGATGCTACCGACCATCGAGGCGACCGAGAAGGCCATCAATGCCCTCAGTGAAGCCGATCGCAAGGCCCTGGCCGATGCCGACATCGTCTATCAGGACAGCTACAACGCCGACGACAAGGGCGAACGCCAAGTCTACTACCCGCTCTGGACCCTGCGTTCGAAATTCTGGCGCAAGCAGGTTTTCCCGGCCGGCAAGGACGTAATCGTCCAGCAGGACTACGTGCCCAGTCATGGCGGCGTCTCGTCCCTGGTCTTCGGTTCGCCGGATCTCGACGCCAAGCAGCGCAAGTCCTACGAGAAGGATTTCTGCACCGATGCGGCCTTCACCAAGGCGGCGGCAGCCTTGCGCAAGCGCGCTTCGGCCGATGAAGGCAAGACCTTCGTCAGCTACGAACAATATCTGGCCTATGTCATCACCTCCGGCGGCAACTGGGCCGGCCCGATCGGCGATTTCCGCCTGGTGGTCGACAAGGGCGATCCCAAGACGCTGGTGTCCTTCTGCGGCGAAGGCGTGAAGAAGATCGGCCCGACCACGTTCGAGATGGTGGTGAAGAACTACGTGCCCAAGACGGACATCAAGGTGTTGCTTCTGGTGAGCGAGGAAAGGAAGTGAAGTGACCTGGCGGGACGGGCGCCAACTGGGGACGCCCTGCCGGCTCCGATCTGCCACCGCTGCTTCGTGTTTGCGCTTGTCGAACGGCGCTGGCCGCATTAGGCCGTGTTGACCGGTACGGTTGCCTTGCCACCGCGCCTCCCACAACGCTTCAGCTCCGTCCCGCCATGCCCGAACTTAGTTCCTTCCGTCGTATCGTCGTCAAGATCGGCTCCTCCCTGCTGGTCGACCAGGCCAAGGGCAAGCTGCGCCGCGAATGGCTGGCTTCCCTGGTGGCCGATCTCGCCCGTCACACCCAGCGCGGCGCCGAGGTGATCGTGGTCTCCTCCGGCGCCATCGCATTGGGGCGCACGCTCCTGCAACTGCCCAAGGGCCCGCTGGCGCTGGAATCGAGCCAGGCGGCGGCGGCCGTCGGCCAGGTCGGCCTGGCGCAGGCTTGGGCGGAGACCCTCAGCGCGCAGGGGCTGACGGCGGCCCAGATCCTTGTGACGCTCGGCGATACCGAGGAGCGCAAGCGCTATCTCAATGCCCGCCGCACCATCGACAAGCTTCTCGAGCTCAATTGCGTTCCGGTGGTGAACGAGAACGATACCGTCGCCACCACCGAGATCCGCTATGGCGACAATGACCGGCTCGCCGCACGCGTCGCCACCATGGCCGGGGCGGACTGCCTGGTGCTGCTCTCCGACATTGACGGCCTTTATACCGCGCCGCCGCATCTCGACCCCGCCGCCACCCTGATACCGGTGGTGCAGCGCATCACCGCCGCGATCGAGGGCGTGGCCGGCGATGCCGGCTCCGAGCTATCGCGCGGGGGCATGCGCACCAAGGTCGAGGCGGCCAAGATCGCGGTGGGCGGCGGCACCACCATGGTGATTGCCTCGGGCAAGGTGGAGCAGCCCCTGCTGCGCATCGAGGAAGGCGGACCTTGCACCTGGTTCCTCACTCCGTCCAATCCCGTTACCGCCCGCAAGAAGTGGATCGTCGGCCATCTCGAACCGCGCGGCACGCTGCATGTCGACGCGGGCGCCGCCAAGGCGCTGCGCGGCGGCGCCAGCCTGCTGCCAGCGGGGGTGAAGCGGGTGGAGGGCACTTTCTCGCAGGGTGACGCGGTGATCATCCGCGATCCCTCCGGCGCCGAGATCGGCCGCGGCCTGGTGGCCTACGATATCGGCGAGGCGGCCCAGATCGCCGGCAAGAAGAGCCGCAGCATCGAGGACGTGCTCGGCTGGGCCGGCCCCAGCGAGATGATCCATCGCGACGACATGGCTCTGTTCAGCCGCTTCGAGGACCTCAGCACCGTAACGGTGGAGTAGGGCGGTGATCTCGCACACCTTCCTTGGCGTCGGCGATTTCGAGAAGGCTTTCCGCTTCTACGAGTCCGTGCTTGGTGAACTCGGGCTGGTGCTGCGTTTTCGCGAAGATGAGCACCCCCATCAGCGTCCTTGGGCGGGCTGGGTCCGGCCGAGCGCCTCTCGCCCGATCTTCCTGATCGGCCGGCCCTTCGACGGGCAGGTACCAGCACCCGGCAACGGTCCGATGGTCGCCCTTCTGGCGCCGGACCGGCCCGCCGTGGCTCGGGCCTGGCAAGCGGCCCTTAACCATGGCGGCACGGATGAGGGTGCGCCCGGACTGCGGCCCGAGTATCATGCCGACTATTACGGCGCCTATTTCCGCGACCCCGATGGCAACAAGCTCTGCGTGTGCTGCCACGATGCGGTCGCGGGACAATAGGCCTCCCACTCGCTCAAGGACCCCCGATGTTCCGTCTGTGCACACTTTTCGCCCCGCTCGCCATGTTGGGCGCCTGTTCCACCACGCCGCCGAAGGTGGAGACGGTGACGCGCGGGTTGGAGCGGCCCATCGTGGCTTGCCGCACCCAGCAGCATGTCGGCACGCTGCACGCTTCAGGGGAGCAATTCCAGCGCGAGTTCGACAACCACATGGCCGATGGGCGCTGCCGCCGCTTCACGGCCGGGCAGAAGGTGCGCGACCGCACCAAGACCAGCTTCGTCGACCCCGGCAACGGCGTGCGCTACTATATCTACCAGGGCGGCTGATGAATGCCATCCGGGGCGAAACGGCCTGGCAGTAGGGGCCCCGCAGACCTGGTCGTCAGCCTTTACGAAGCCCATGCCGATGCCTGGGACGAAATACGGCGTCGGCATTTCCTCGAGGAGGCCTGGTTCGACCGGTTCCTGGCGCTTCTGCCGGCAGTGCAGGCTTCTATCCTCGATATCGGCTGCGGTGCTGGCGAGCCGGTCGCCCGCCATTGCATCGAACGGGGGCATCGGGTGACCGGCCTGGATGCTGCTCCCTCCCTGGTCGGGCTTTGCCAGGCGCGCTTCCCGGGCCATGATTGGCTGGTCGGCGACATGCGAACCTTGGCGCTCGGCCGGACCTTCGACGGCATCATCGCCTGGAATAGCCTCTTCCATCTCCCGCCGACGGACCACAGGGACATGTTCCCGATCTTTCGCCGGCATGCAAATCCGAAGGCAGTGCTGATCTTTACCAGCGGTACCGGGCATGGCGAGGCAGTCGGCTCCTTCCAGGGCGAGCCGCTCTACCACGGCAGCCTGAATCCCCAGGAATACCGCCGGCTGCTGGAAACCAATGGCTTTGATATCGTCTCGCATGTGGTGGAAGATCCCGATTGCGGAGGGGCGACGATTTGGGTCGCCCGGCTTGCCTGAAGTGGTGCTTGCCTTTCGCGGTAGCGTTCCCTGACGGCCGCCGCGGTTTTGATGCGAGGCGAAGAGGGTGAGCAAAAGCGATATCTCCAGGGGCGATCTGGCCTTGGGCCGGACGATCCGATCGTGGCCGGGCATCGGCAGTGCGGCGGAGGTGGTGCAGCACGCCTCGCTGCTGTGCCGCAGGCTCGCTTCCGATGGCCCCGGCCTGGTGCTGGTCGAGAGGGGCCGCAAGATCATCCGCAGCGATGGCGTCGAGCTGACGGCCGCGGCCGGCCAGATCGTATTGGTGCCGGACGGCTGCGACTTCGACGTGATCAACCAGCCGGCATCCGACGGCCCCTATCGCGCCGTCGCCCTGAATTTCGCGCCTGCTCTCTTTCGGGACCTGCGGGTCGCCAATGTTCCGCCCCTGCGCAGGATCGAGGTCCTTGTCGATCCATCCGCAGCGTTCCGGCACGCTTGCGATGTCGCGGCGCGGGCCATCGCGGAACGGGAGACCTTGCCTGAAGCGGTGGCCGCGGCGCGTGTGCGCGAGATCCTGCTTTGGCTGGATGGGTTCGGCTATGGTTTCGAACTGCGCGGCGGCAACGATCTCGTGGCGCGCCTGCGCCGGATGCTGGTGGCTGAGCCAGCTCGTTCCTGGCGTGCCGCCCCGGTCGCAGCCTCGATCGGCATGAGCGAGCCGAGCCTGCGTCGCCATCTTGCCGAACGCGGCACCAGCTTCACCGGCCTGCTCATCGATGTCCGCATGACGGCCGCGCTCTATCTGCTGCAGTCCACAGACCGGCCGGTTACCCGCATCGCCCTCGATGTCGGCTATGACTCCGCGTCCCGTTTTTCTGTGCGGTTCCGCAGTCGCTTTGGTTTTGCACCCAGCGAAATCAGAGGTCATCATCGTGAGTTTGATCGGAACGGCACGGAATTCGAGCTGGATGGCGCTGCCGCGATGCCAACGGGATGACAGGATCGCTTCCCTGAACGAAGGAAGCTCAATCATGAAATACATCCTGGCCAGCGCCGTGGCGTTGGGATTTGCCGCCACCCAGCCCGCCCCGGCCTTTGAACTGGCGAGTGCCGATATTGGCGAGGGAGCTACCCTCGCCAAGGCACAGGTGTCCAACGTCTTCGGCTGTTCGGGCGGAAACGTCTCGCCCGCTTTGAACTGGAAGAACCCGCCCGAAGGCACCAGGAGCTATGCGGTGACGCTCTACGATCCCGATGCGCCGACGGGTTCGGGCTGGTGGCACTGGATCGTGTACGACATTCCGGCCTCGGCGACATCCCTGCCGTCCGGAGCGGGGGACGGCAAGGCGCTGCCATCGGGAACGGTCCAGGGGCGCAACGATGCCGGCATGCCCGCTTTCATGGGCGCCTGCCCGCCACCCGGCCCAGCCCATCGCTATGTCCTGACGATCACCGCGCTGAAAGTGCCCAAGCTGGATCTGCCTGCCACGGCCAGCGGCGCGATGATCGGTTTCATGATCCGCGCCAATGCCCTGGCCTCGGCCACGATTACTGCGACCTACGGCCAGTAAGGTAGGGGAGTGCGCGGACTCTATGCCCGCGCCGCAGCCTCGGCTAATTCCGCCATTGCCTGTGTTGCCGACCGAAGGCGTTCATCGCCCATATGGCGAGACAGTTTGGTCTTGGCCGATTTCCATAGGGGAAATGCCTGTGTGAGGAGGCCGCGCCCGGATTCGGTCAATTCCAGCCGCTTTCCTGCACGGCCACGGCCACCTTCGGCGCGGACCAGACCCCGTGCCTCCAGGTTCTGAACGTTTCGGCTGAGTGTCGTCGCATCGACTCCGGCGCTGTTTGCAAGGTCAACGAGTGTCGCTGCTTCGGACGCTCCAATTCCAACCAGGAGGCTGAATTGCTCGGCCGTCAGCCCGAGCGGCTTGAAGCAGGCGTTGTAATAACGCGTGACCGCCCGGGCGGTCGCGCGAGCCCGAAAGCCCGGACATTCCGCGGCAATGTCCTTGAGAGATTCTGGAGCAAGCCTGCTCATGTTGGCACTCTCGACAACCGGATGGGACCATAATACTGTATATACATTATTGGAGATTTTGCCATGGCCGCCTATGTGCATGTCAATCTGCAGGTGACAGACCCTGCCAAGCAGGCGGCGCTCGCCCCCCGCTTTCAGGCGGCTCTGCAGGAAGCTGGCGGACGGATTCTGCATTTCGGCCGTGTCGCACAGGTGCTTGAGGGCGATGAGACGCCTCTTCCCATGGCCGGCGTGTTCGAGTTTCCGACCCTGGCCCAGGCGCTGGCCTTCTACAATTCCGAAAAGTATGCGCCGATCAAGGCCGAACGCCGAAAAGCCCAGCAAGCGAGGATGTTCGTCGTCGAAGCCGGTTGAAGTGTCCGCGCCCCGGCAGAGGCGGGCAGTTTCGCCGGCTTCCGATTTGATGTGCCGCGAGGAAGCTATCCCTTGTTGGCGACCGCCACGCCGAGTGCCGCGATGGCGAGGCCGGCGATCTGGATGGGGGTGAGGGCTTCGCCGAACATGCCCCAGGCCATCAGGGCGGAGACACCGGGCACCAAATAGAGCAGCGCCGCCACCTGGGCCACCGCGCCGCGCTTGATCAGCACCATCAGGAGCAGGATGGCGCCGATCGACATGCCGAAGACGGACCATGCGAGGCCCGTCCAGGCGGCGACGGAGGCCCAGTCGAAATGGCCGCTCTCGGTCGCGAGGCCGCCTATGACGATCGGCACCATGGCGCCAGCATATTGCACGGCGGTGTTGGTGGCGAGATCGGCGCCGCGCCCGCGCCGCTTCTGCCAGATGGTGCCGAGCGTGATCGCCACCATGCCACCCAGGCAAACGAGCAGTGGAACAAGCGGAATGCCGCCCTCCCCGCTCGCGCCGAGCTTGGGAATAAGGGTCAACCCGGCGCCGGCCGCGCCGATGACGATGCCGAGCGCACGCCGGCGCGAGACCTCTTCGCCGAGCAGCGGCCTGGAGAGGAGACCGGTGAGCAGCGGCTGCAGGCCGGCGATGAGCGCCGATATGCCCGAAGGCAGGCCGTGTGAAACGGCCCAGAACACCCCGCCGAGATAGAGGCCATGGATCAGCAGGCCGGCCACGAGCGCATCCAGCCAGGCCCGGCCGCTCTGGGGCCAGGAGGCGCCGCTCCACAACGCATAGACGCCGAGCAGCAACCCCGCCGCCACGAAGCGCAGGCCGAGAAAGGTCAGCGGCTCGGCATGGGGGGCCACCAACCGCGCCGTGACGAAGCCCGTCGACCACAAGGGCACGAACAGGGCCGCCAGCACGGAGGACGGCAGGGCGGGACGGTGAACGGCGGAATCGGCGCTGGACATGGGAACTCAAAAGCGTTTTCCAGAAAAGCCGATAGACTTTTCGATCAAGAAAACGCGTTGAAATAAAGAGTTAGAGAAGAATTGCGATTCGGAGAAATTGCACTTTGCTCGAAAAACAAAAGCCGCCGTCCGGTTGCCCGAACGACGGCTTTCAAACGTCAAAACCTCAGGCCGCCTTCTTCTTGGCCGGAAGCAGCTTGCGGTTGATCAGCACCTCGGCGATCTGGATCGCGTTGAGCGCGGCGCCCTTGCGCAGATTGTCGGAGACAACCCACATGTCCAGGCCGTTCTCCACCGTGATGTCCTCGCGGATGCGGGAGATGTAGGTGGCATCCTCGCCCGAGGCCTCGTAGGGCGTGATGTAGCCGCCGGGCTCGCGCTTGTCGATCACCAGGCAGCCCGGCGCCGAACGCAGGATCTCGCGGGCTTCGTCCGCCGTCACCGGCTTCTCGAATTCGATGTTCACGGCTTCCGAATGGGAGATGAACACCGGCACGCGCACGCAGGTCGCGGTCAGCTTGATCTTGGGGTCGAGGATCTTCTTGGTCTCGGCCACCATCTTCCATTCTTCCTTCGTGTACCCGTCTTCCATGAAGACATCGATATGCGGGATCACGTTGAAAGCGATGCGCTTGGGAAACTTCTTCGGCTCGACCGCGTCGTTGACATAGATGGCCTTGGTCTGGGCGAAGAGTTCGTCGAGGCCTTCCTTGCCCGCGCCGGAGACCGACTGGTAGGTGGCGACGACGACGCGCTTGATGCCGAAGCGATCATGCAGCGGCTTCAGCGCCACCACGAGCTGGGCGGTGGAGCAGTTGGGGTTGGCGATGATGTTCTTCTTCGAGAAGCCGGCGACCGCATCGGCGTTCACTTCCGGAACGATCAGCGGTACGTCGGCGTCGTAGCGCCAGGCCGAGGAATTGTCGATGACGACGCAGCCCTGCGCGCCGATCTTCGGCGACCATTCCTTGGATACGTCACCGCCGGCCGACATCAGCGCGATGTCGGTGTCGGAGAAGTCATAAGTGGCCAAGTCCCGCGTTTTCAGCGTTTTGTCGCCATACGAAACTTCCGTGCCCAGGCTGCGGCGCGAAGCCAGAGCAACCACTTCATCGGCGGGGAACGCCCGCTCGGCCAGAATGTTCAGCATCTCGCGGCCCACATTGCCTGTGGCGCCCACGACGGCGACCTTGTAACCCACTGTCTTAAGTCCTTCTCCGTGAATTGTCGGATGTACAACCGTCTCCCATATGGGAGCGGCGCGCTGGAATATCATTGTGCGCCGCCGCATGCAATTGAACGTTTAGTGTTGCGGCTTGGTGGTTCGCAGCAAGATTGCGCCGAATATGGCCGAAAGGATGGAGCCCAGCAGCACGCCGATCTTGGTCTCGTCGAGCAGGTTCGGGGCATTGGCATAGGCAAGGCCGCCGATGAACAGGCTCATGGTGAAGCCGATGCCGCAGAGCAGCGCCACGCCGTAGAGATGGCGCCAGCTGGCATTGGCTGGCAGTTCGGCCCAGTTGGCCCGGATGGCGAGGGCCGCGAAGGCAAAGACGCCGATCTGCTTGCCGACGAACAGGCCGAGCGTCACCCCGAGCGTGACGGGATCGACGAAATTGCCGAGCGACAGGCCACCGAGGGCGACGCCGGCATTGGCGAAACCGAAGATCGGCACGATCAGATAGGTCACGTAAGGGTGCAGCCCGTGCTCGAGCTTATGCAGCGGTGTGTGATCATGCTCGTGCCCGCCCTTGCGGCGCAGCGGGATGGTGAAGGCGAGCGCCACGCCGGCCAGCGTGGCATGTACGCCCGACAGATAGGTCAGGACCCACAACACCGCGCCGAGCGCCAGATAGGCCGGCAGGAAGGTGACGCCGCGCCGGTTCATCACGGAAAGCACCACCAGAACGAGGAAGGCGCCGTTGAGCATCCAGATATTCAGCGAAGCGGTATAGAACAGGGCGATGATCACCACCGCGCCGAGATCGTCGATGATGGCGAGCGCCGTGAGGAAGACTTTCAGCGAGGCCGGCACGCGCGGGCCGAGCAAAGCAAGCACGCCGAGGGCGAAGGCGATGTCGGTGGCCGAGGGAATGGCCCAGCCCTGCAGCGTGCCCTCGGCCCGCCAGTTGACCGCCACGAAGATCAGGGCCGGCACCACCATGCCGCCCACAGCCGCGATGCCCGGCAGGGCCCGGCGCGGCCAGCTCGACAATTGCCCGTCCAGCACCTCGCGCTTGATCTCCAGGCCTACCAGCAGGAAGAACAGCGCCATCAGCCCGTCATTGATCCAGTGCAGCAGGCTGAGGCCGCCGACATAGAGGTGGAGCGTATGGAAATAGGCTTCGCCGAGCGGGGAATTGGCCACGATCAGGGCGAGCGCTGCCACCGCCATCAGGATGATGCCGCCGGCAGCCTCGGTGGCGAGGAAGCTCCTGAGAAAGGATGGGCGGCCGGTCTGAGACATGAATCGGGGTCCTTGCGGTTGGGGAAACCCGTCTCAGGCTGCGCATTTCCCAGGGGTCGTCGGGGTGTCCTGGAAGGGTAGAAAAAACCCGCTGCAATTGACAGCATTTTCGGGAGGTGGCTAAGCGGGCTCGGGCGTGGTGTGCCGGTCTTCAGACCGGCAATTTCCGCTCTGCCTATCCGTGCCGAAGCGCTTGCCGGCGGGGACAATGCCGGCATGAAGACCGGCACACCGCGTGTCCTGCGCCGTCCTGCAAGGTCGGGCGTCCTGGATGCCGCTGGGCCGATCCCTAAAGCGTTTTGTGATTTGATGGAATCACCAAGAATCGCAAAGACGCGTCGAACCAAAGAGTGAGAGCAAAGCGCGTTCACGCCTGAACGCGCTTTGCTCTAGGGAACAGCACCCCCGCCGCGTCATTTTTGCAACAAAATCCAGCCATTTTGGCAGGGCCCAATTCCCCTAACGTAAAATTGCGGCCGTGAATGCCTTCGCTGGTGTTCCGGCCTTGAAATGGGAATGCTTTGACATGGATCTGACCAGACGTGCCGCCCTGCAACTGGCCGGAACGGCCTGTGCGAGCCTGGCGACCGGATGGGGTGGTGCCCTCGCGGCCACGGATACCTTCGGCCCGGAGACGGTGATCGCCAAGGCGAGAGAACTGGCGGCCAAGCCCTATGTCGGTCCCGGCGATGCCCTGCCCGAAAGCCTGAGCCAGCTCAGCTATGACGATTTCCGTCGCATCAATTTCCGCACCGATCATACCCTGCTGCGCGACGGCGGCTCGAATTTCGGCCTGCAGCTCTTCCATCGCGGCAGCATCTTCAAGCACCAGGCCAAGGTGAATCTGGTGGCCGACGGCGCCGTCAAGCCGCTGTTCTATTCGCCTGATTTGTTCGATTTCGGCGACAGGGGCCCGCCGCAGGGCCTGCCGACCTCGCTGGGCTTTGCCGGCATACGCTTGCTCTATCCGCTCAATCACAGCGGCAAGATGGACGAGCTCGCCGCCTTCCTGGGCGCCAGCTATTTCCGCTTCCTCGGCAAGGGGCAGCATTACGGCCTCTCGGCGCGCGGGCTCTCGCTGGGGTCGGGCGGCCCGGGCGAGGAATTTCCCGACTTCGTCGAATTCTGGGTCGAGACACCGCAGGCCGGCCAGGGCAGCATCGCCGTGCATGCCCTGCTCGACGGCCCCTCTGTCACCGGCGCCTATCGTTTCGCGTTCGAGCCGGGCACGGGTGATGATGTCGCGGTGCAGGCCACGCTCTTCGCGCGCAAGGACCTCAAGGAGATGGGCCTGGCGCCGCTGACCTCGATGTTCCTCTATGGCGAGAATACCCTCAATCGCCCGCGGGACTTCCGTCCCGAAGTGCATGATTCCGACGGCCTGGCCATCCAGTCCGAAGGCGGGGAATGGCTGTGGCGCCCGTTGCGCAACCCCACGCGCAATTCCGTCGCCAATTTCTTTTCCAAGGACATCAAGGGTTTTGGTCTCCTCCAGCGCGACCGCGCCTTCGGCAGCTATCAGGATCTGGAGGCTCTCTACGACAAGCGCCCCGGTTATTGGGTCGAGATGAAGAGCCGGCTCGGACAAGGGCGCGTGGTGCTGGTGGAACTGCATTCGAATGCCGAGACCGACGACAATGTCGTTGCCACCTGGGTGCCGGACATCCAGCCCAAGGCGGGCAGCGAGACGCAGATTTCCTATGTCATCCACGCCGTTGCCGGTCCGCTGCATCAGGGCGGCCAGGCCTATGCCACGTTCGAAACCCACAATGCCGCCGCCACCACCGCCGGCAAGCCCAGCGTCACCCGCTTCCTGATCGATTTCGTCGGCGACCGTCTGAAGGACGTCGCCCTCGACGTCAGTAAGATCGAGCTGGTGATCTGGGGCTCGAACGGCACGGTCTCGGGCCCTTCCGTGGTGGCCAATCCCGCCATCAACGGGGTGAGGGCGAGCTTCGACGCCGAGCCGCCGCCCGGCGAGGACGTCGATTTGCGAGCCTTCCTGCGCCTGGGCTCGGAGACGCTGACGGAGACCTGGACCTACCGGCTCGACTCGGCCCAGCCGGTGTGAGGGATATCGGAGCGCGGACGTCACAGCGACATGCTTGCATGTCGCGATGTCCGCTCTTCCCATCCTGCAACCGCTGCGATTCCAAGAGCGGACTGGAAGTCCGCGCTCCGGATCGCGCCAAATTTACGCCGCATAAACCATCCCGGTAACTTCCGATGAAGCCGAGGCCCATTGCCGGGTGCGCGGACATCTTGTCCGCCTCCAGGAAACGCCCCGCAGGGCCGGAAAATCGCTGAAAATACGGTCAAGCGCCCGGAAATTGGCTGTCCCTTGCCATATACCGGCCCTTAACCCGCCTTGCCTAGCGTGAGCCTGGGCTATTGGTGTTGCGTTCCCGTCAGATTTCCGAAAGGACGTCTCGATCCGATCCGGATTGCCGCACCTTGCAACTTTGAGGTTTACGGCAATGCGGACCATGCGACGCGGCTTTGCACAAAGCTACGCTCTTCCCGACGAACTGAAGAGCATGCTGACGCGCAGGCTGAACGAATTGCTCGGCATGGCGCTGATCGGCTTCACGGGCCTGGCCGCCATTGCGCTGGCGACCTGGTCGGTGCAGGATGCCAGCTACAACCATGTCGGCGGCGCCCTGCCGATCCGCAACTGGCTCGGCTTTTCCGGTGCCGTCACCGCCGATTTCCTCACCCAGATGTTCGGCATCGCCTCGATTGCGCTGCTGGCGCCGCTCGCCTTCCTGGGCTGGCGCCTGCTCGCCCACAAGGCCTTCGATTCGCAGCGCATGCGCCTGATCTGCCTCGTCGTGGGCGTTCTCCTGGCGGCTGGCTGCCTGTCGGGCTTGCCGGTCACCGCGCATTGGCCGCTGCCCACGGGCCTGGGTGGCGCGGTCGGCGACTGGGTCTTCTATCTGTTCACGCCGCTGTTCTTCGCCGGCAAGTCGGTGATCGGCCAGGCCGTGCTGACGCTGGCACTTGGTTTCGGTGCCTTTTTCACCCTGGCCATCGCCTCCGGCTTCTTCTTCCAATATCGCGAGGAGGAGCGCCCGGCGCCTGAGATGCCGATGCGCATCCGCGGCCAGCCGCGCCGGATGAGCGAGGAGGAGGATGAGGAGGACGAGCGTTCCGCCGTGCTCGGCGCCCTGATGCATTGGGGGCTGATGGCCAAGAGCGCGCTGTTCCGCAAGCGCGTCAAGGTCACCCCGAGCCGGATCGAACGCCAGCGCTATGAGCGCGACGGTCGCGAGCCGCCGATGTACCGGCCCGGCGGCATTTCCGATCTCTTCGCCCGCGTCAAGGCGGCCGCCCACCTCATCGCCCGCCCCGTCTCGGCGCAGGCCGAGCCCGGGCCGGCCCGCCGCGAGCCGGCCTTCACGCCGCGCACCGCTCCGCGCGCCGATGCCCGGCGTCCGCATGAGGCCGTGTCACTCGACGGCCAGGAACTGGACGATCGACTGCCCGAGGCGATCGATCAATATTCCGGCAGCCAGCCGGGCTATCAGCCTTATGACGACGAGGACGAGCTGCCGCCGATGCCGCCGCCGCGCCGGCCGCTGATCAGCGCCGAGGAGGCTGCGCGCCGGGTCGAGCCCGCCATCACGACGACCCGGGTGGCCCAGCCGAGCGCGGCGCCGAAGCCGGGCAAGCGTCTCCAGCGCGAGAGCGAGCCGGATTTCCCCTTCGAGCATCGCTACGAGCTGCCGCCGCTTTCGCTGCTGGCGGAACCCCGCAAGCAGAGCGGCGTCGGCGTCTCCCAGGAGGCGCTGGAACAGAATGCCCGCCTGCTCGAAGGGGTGCTGGAGGATTTCGGCGTGCGCGGCGAGATCATCAATGTCCGCCCCGGGCCGGTGGTGACGCTCTATGAACTGGAGCCTGCTGCCGGCATCAAGGCCGCGCGCGTCATCGGCCTTGCCGACGACATCGCCCGCTCGATGTCGGCGCTGTCGGCCCGCGTCGCCGTGGTGCCCGGCCGTAACGTCATCGGCATCGAGCTGCCCAATTCCAAGCGCGAAATGGTGTATTTCCGCGAGCTTCTGGCCTCGGAGGATTTCGAGAAGTCGAAGTTCAAGCTGGCGCTCGCCCTGGGCAAGACCATCGGCGGCGAGCCGGTGATGGCCCAGCTCGAGAAGATGCCGCATCTGCTCGTCGCCGGCACCACCGGCTCGGGCAAGTCGGTCGCCATCAACACCATGATCCTGTCGCTGCTCTACCGGCTGAAGCCGGAGGAGTGCCGCATGATCATGGTCGACCCCAAAATGCTCGAGCTCTCCATCTATGACGGCATCCCGCATCTGCTGGCGCCCGTCGTCACCGACATGAAGAAGGTGGTGCTCGCGCTCAAATGGGCCGTGCGCGAGATGGAAGAGCGCTACAAGAAGATGGCCAAGCTCGGCGTGCGCAACATCGACGGCTACAACCAGCGTGCCGCCGAGGCGATGGCCAAGGGCGAGACGGTGTTGCGCACCGTGCAGACCGGCTTCGACAAGGAAACCGGCCAGGCCCTCTACGAGCAGGAGGAGATGGATCTCTCGCCGGTGCCCTATATCGTCATCATCGTCGACGAAATGGCCGACCTGATGATCCAGGAGGGCAAGAACGTCGAGGGGCCGATCCAGCGCCTGGCCCAGATGGCGCGTGCCGCCGGCATCCATCTGATCATGGCGACGCAGCGTCCCTCGGTCGACGTCATCACCGGCACGATCAAGGCCAACTTCCCCACCCGCATCTCCTTCCAGCTCACCACCAAGATCGACAGCCGCACCATCCTGGGCGAGCAGGGCGCCGAGCAGCTCCTCGGCCAGGGCGACATGCTGCACATGGCCGGCGGCGGGCGCATCTCGCGCGTGCATGGGCCCTTCGTCTCCGACGAGGAGGTGGAGAAGGTGGTCACCCATCTCAAGGCCCAGGGCCGGCCCGACTATCTCGACGCCATCACCGCCGACGAGGACGAGGGCGGCGACGACGAGGCCGCCGACGGCGCGGTGTTCGACAAGACCGCGATGGGCTCCGAAGACGGCGGCGACCTCTACGACCAGGCGCTCAAGGTGGTGATGCGCGACAAGAAGTGCTCGACTTCCTACATCCAGCGCCGCCTGCAGATTGGCTACAACCGCGCCGCCTCGCTGGTGGAGCGCATGGAAAAGGAAGGCATCGTCGGCCCGGCCAACCACGCCGGCAAGCGCGAGATCCTGGTCTACAGCCGCGACGTCAGGAATGGCGAGGAGGAAAACCAGGAGGACGAGGAGTAGGGGAGGGGCGCA
>NZ_JBQEPH010000013.1:34253-86347 GCF_052045555.1 Labrys sp. 22185
AGAACGGGCAGGATGCCCGTGCGCCCGGCGCCGCCGCCAGCTCGGCTCTTGATGGCGACAAGCCTGCCCCGGATAATCCATGCGCGCCTGTATCCCCGGAAACCTCCACACAGTACAGCCGCCTGATCCAGCTTGACCTCGGCCCATAGTCCTGCTGCCGTAACGGTATGAGGCGGGCCATGGCGGCCTGTGCAGGGGAGGCGGCATTGGGCATTCTTTCGCGGATTTTCGGGCGGGGCGCGGCAAAGCCTGCCGTCGAGGCGCAAAGGGACGAGGTGGAGGGGGACGATGAATCCTGGCTCGTCAACGCCTATGCCACCTTGCGGGAAGTGCCGCCGCTCGACTTCCCGCACCGGCTGATCAACCGGCGCGATCTGTCGGATCCCGAGATGGCGGGGCATCTCGAAGGCTTTGCCGGCTATGTCATGGGCCGGGGTGATGGCCGGATGACCGCGCAGCGTTATCATCTGTGGCGCCACATCCAGCGCGTGCGCAACCAGGCGAGCTTTACCGTCGCCGACGAGGATTTGCCGGCGATGGGGGCCTGGGCACGCCGGGCCAATGCCGTGCTGTTCTTTCCGGACGGTTCGGTGCGCGATGCCGACATGAATGCCTTGATCACCGCGGACGGCAGCACGGATACCGCCGCCGCCTTGCCCTATCCGCCGGACGCCTTGGAGCGGCGGACGCGCACGCTTGCAGCGCTGGAAGGTTTCACTCCGAAGCCGCCGGCCAGCATGCCCCCGTCGCTCGGCATCGGGGAAGTCGAGCTGCGGCCGGCGGGCGAGGTGCTGGCTCGGGCGCTCGGCCTGATCTGCGTGGCGACTCAGGGCGAGTCGATGGGCAAGGGAGACGGCAGCCTCCTGACGAAATTGCGCGAGCGCAATCCGGCCGGCATTGCCGCGCTGACCCCCAGAGAGCAGGCTTTCATGCTGGCCGAAGCGCCGGACAACCAGACCACCGTTGCCATGGGCTGGCGTTACGAGGCAGTCAATATTCTGGCTTGGGCGCTTTCGATCGACGGCATCGAACCCGGGCCGGCGGACAGGATCGTTGACGCCGGAACCCTTACTTTGGCCATGCTGAAGAGCGCCCAGGACAAGGACCTGCCCGCACGTGTCAGCCTGCGGCCGGCTGCCGAGATTCTCGATGCCCTCGATCTTGCCTGGCGCCAGCACTGGATTGTCAGGCAGGCTCGGCAGAATGGCACCGAGCCGGTGGGCCTCGACGGCGGCGTGGTGATGGAGCGCCATTTCGCCCTCAACTGGCTGACCGGCTTCCACAACCCGCCCGGCACGCTTTGGGACGATACGGATACGCCGAGCTGAAAGTGATGATGCCCGTGCCTTCTCGAAAACGCCGTCACCCCATCCTGTCGATATCCCGCCGCAGCACGATGGCGGTGGTGAGGTCGTCGACATCCTCGAGCAGGGCGACGCTGTCGCGGATGGTGTTGAGGCGGCCGATCGAGGGGGCCTCGACCTCGACCACGAGGTCGAGCTGGCCGCCGATCGAGGAGACCCGCCGCACTTCGGGATAGGCGGCAAGCTGGTCCAGCACGCGGGGCGCGGGCGTGCGCACCAGATTGATCATCAGGAAGGCGCCGACCGCGCCGTCTTCGAGCGTGCCGACATCGGCGCGGTAGCCGCGGATGATGCCGGCTTTTTCCAGCATCAGCACGCGCTCGCTGGTGGCGCTGCGCGACAATCCGATGCGGCCCGCCAGAGTTTTCAGCGGTATCTTGGCATCGCGCGTCAGGATGCTGAGAATGGCGCGGTCTTTGTCGTCGAGATCCTTCATCGCCGCCCTTCTTAGCCGCCGACCGATTGCCGGTCAAAGCCGGCAAACGTCCGGCCGAACCGGCCGATAAACGGATGCCCCGGCGCGCGGTCCGGGTGAAGCTCGGCACCATCGTAGCCTAGAGCAAAGCGCGGTTACACGTAATCGCTGCTTTGCTCTGACTCATTGTTCCGACGCGTCTTTGCGATTCTTGGTGATTCCAAGAAATCGCAAAACGCTTTGCCGAAAAGCTTTTCCATGACCGATCTCACTCATCCCGCGCCCTCCCTGTCGCTCGCCGAGGCGCAAGCGATTGCGCGGGATTTCTTTGGCGTCGAAGGCGGCATCAGCCCCCTCGCCAGCGAGCGCGACCAGAATTTCCGCATCATCGTGCACGGCGAATCGGGCTTCGTGCTCAAGATCGTCAATGCCAGCGAGCCGCAGGAGCAGAGCGACTTCCAGACCGCCCTGCTCGACCATCTCGCCCAGCATGCGCCCGGTCTTTCCGTACCGCGGCTCAGGCGCGCCAGGGACGGCCAGGCGCTCGCCGTGGTCGAGGCGCAAGGTGGGCCTTTCCGGGCGCGCATGGTCGAATGGCAGCTCGGCGAGCCGCTGGCCAAGGCCGAGCGCACGCTCGAAACCCTCGGCGATCTCGGTCGCGTGCTCGGCGACCTCGACCGCGCCATGCAGGGTTTCATCCATCCTGGTGCGCTCCGCAGCTTCGAATGGGATATCCGCACAGCCGGAGAGGCGCGCCAGCGCCTCGGCTTCGTCACCGATCCGGAAAAGCGAGCCCTGCTGACCCGCTTCCTCGACCGTTTCGATGCGAAGGTGGCGCCGCGCCTGCCCGGGCTGCGCGCTGCCGTCATCCACAACGACGCCAATGACTGGAACGTGCTCGTCGATGCCGACGGCTCGGGCCGCGTCGCCGGGCTGATCGATTTCGGCGATGCCCTGCATTCGTTGCTGATCGCGGAAGTCGCCGTCGCCTGTGCCTATTCGATCCTCGATCTCGACGATCCGATCGGGGCCGCCGCCGCCATCGTCGCCGGCTTCCATGGCGCCTATCCGCTGCAGGAACAGGAGATCGACGTTCTCTTCGACCTGATCGCCATGCGCCTGGTGATCAGCGTGACGATGTCAGCCCAGCGTCACGACAAGATCGCAGACAATCCCTATCTCTCCGTCAGCGAAGCGCCGGCCTGGGCGTTGCTGCAGCGGCTCGATGCCATCAATCCCGTCTTCGCCACCGCGATCCTGCGCCAGGCCTGCGGTTTCGACGCCGCGCCCGGTTCCCGGGCTGCGATCGGCTGGATCCGGGCGGAGGCCAAGGGCTTGCACTCCGTGCTGTCGCAGCATCCGGCTCGCATGCGCAAGGGGCTGGTGCCCTATGGCGATCCGGCCAATCCGATGACCGTGGCCTCCGCCACCGAGGAGCCGGAAAAGGCGACGGCCTGGTGGGATGAACATTGCGCGCGGGAGGGCATCGATCTCGGCATCGGCCCCTGGGGCGAGGAGCGCACCGTCTATACCAGCCCGATGTTCGAATCCCGCCTGGTGGCGGGCACGCGGCGCACGCGCCATCTCGGCCTCGACCTGTTCCTGCCGGCCGGCACCAAATTGTTCACGCCTTTGGCGGCGAGCGTGAAGGAAGTGGTGATCGAGACCGAGGCGCTCGGCTATGGCTGCCTGATCAAGCTCGAACACGCCCCGGAGGGCTGCCCGCCCTTCGTCAGCCTGTGGGGGCATCTGGCGCATGAGGCGGTCGGGCGCCTCAAGCCAGGCGACCGCCTGGAGGCCGGCGATCTCGTCGGCGAAATGGGTGCGCCGGCCGAGAATGGCGGCTGGGCGCCGCATCTGCACCTGCAGCTGTCAACCGCGACCGGCCTTACGGCCACGGAGATACTCGGTGTCGGCGAAGCCCCCTATCTGCCCGTTTGGGCCGAACTCTTCCCCGATCCGGCCGATTTCGCCGGCGTGCCGCCCGAGACCTTCCACCAGACCGGCCGCAGCCGCGAGGCGATCGTGGCCGAGCGCAAGCGTGGCCTCTTGCCCAACCTCTCGATCTCCTACGAGGAGCCGATCAAGTTCGTGCGCGGCGACGGCGTCTGGCTGATCGATGATCGCGGCCGGGCCTATCTCGACTGCTTCAACAATGTCTGCCATCTCGGCCACGCCCATCCTGATGTCGTGGAGGCGCTGGCGCGCCAGGCGGGCATCCTCAATACCAATACGCGCTATCTGCACGACAATATCGTCGAGTATGCCGAAAGGCTCACTGCCACGCTGCCCGACGATCTGACGGTGGCAAGTTTTGCCTGCACCGGCAGCGAGGCCAACAGCCTGATGCTGCGCATGGCCCGCACCCACACCGGCCGGGACGAGGCGATCGTGCTGGACTGGGCCTATCACGGCACGACACAGGCCCTGATCGACCTCAGCCCCTACAAGTACAAGCGCAAGGGCGGCGAGGGTCGCAAGGCGCATGTCTTCGAGGCCGCCATCCCCGACAGCTATCGCGCCCCGGTGGATTGGCCGGTGGCGGAGATCGCCAGCCGCTATGCTGAGAGGGTGGCCGACGAGATCGCCGAAATGAAACGGCAGGGCCGGGCGCCCGGCTTGTTCATGGCCGAATCCATCCCCAGCGTCGCCGGCCAGGTCTTCCTGCCCGAAGGCTATCTGAAGGAAGTCTACGCCATGGTGCGTGCGGCCGGGGGTCTGTGCGTCGCCGACGAGGTGCAGGTCGGCTTCGGGCGCGTCGGCAGCCATTGGTGGGCCTTCGAGCTGCAGGACGTGGTGCCCGACATCGTCACCATGGGCAAGCCGATCGGCAACGGCCATCCGATGGCCGCGGTGGTGACCACCAAGGAGGTTGCCGCTTCCTTCAACAACGGCATGGAATATTTCAACACGTTCGGCGGCAATCCGGTCTCCTGCGCCGTCGGCCTTGCCGTGCTCGACGTGATCGAGCGTGACGGCCTGCGCGCCAATGCCCTCGCCATGGGCGACTATCTCCTGGCGCGCTTCCGCAAGCTGCAGGAGCGGCACGAGATCATCGGCGACGTGCGCGGGCAGGGGCTCTTCCTCGGCATCGAGCTCGTCACCGACCGCAAGACCAAGGCGCCGGCCACCGAATTCGCCCGGGCCGTCAACAACGGCGCGCGCCGGCGTGGTGTGCTGATGGGCACCGAGGGGCCGCATGACAATGTCCTCAAGCTGCGCCCGCCGATGATCTTCGCCAAGGCCGACGCCGATCTCCTCATGGAAGTCCTGGAAGAGACCTTCGATGAGGTGGCGGCGCGGCAATAGGCTGTGAGGAGGCCGGGAAGAACGCGACTGCCTTCTCCCCTTGAGGGAGAAGGTGCCCCGAAGGGGCGGATGAGGGGAGAACCGCAATCTTTTCCAAGCAGCGCCGACACCCCTCATCCGTCATTGCTTTGCAATGCCACCTTCTCCCTCAAGGGGAGAAGGCTTTTGTCATCGCCATCCGCCACCACAACCACCCGGATGCCTCGAATGCATTCGGCAAAAACCAGAGAGGAACCTGCCATGAAGACCAAGAAACTGATGATGCTGCTCGCCGGCGCGGCCATGATCGCCGCCACCGCTGCGGCCCAGGCCGATCAGGTGAAGGTCGGCATCGCCGCCGAACCCTATCCGCCGATCGCCTACAAGAATGCCTCGGGCGAGTGGGAAGGCTTCGCGCTCGACTACGCCAAGGCCGTGTGCAAGACCGCCAAGCTTGATTGCGTGATCACGCCGATGGCCTGGGATGGCATGATGCCGGCGCTGAAATCGGGCAAGATCGACGTGATCTGGGGCTCGATGTCGATCACGCCGGAGCGTCAGAAGCAGATCGCTTTCACCCTTCCGATCTACAACACGCCGTCCGTATTCATCGGCAACAAGGACGACAAGTTCGACTTCGGCTCCGGTGGCCTCGCCGGCAAGAGCATCGGCGCGCAGGTGAGCACCATCCACGCCGCCTATATCGAGAAGGCTCATCCGGAGGCGACGCTGAAGGTTTACAGCCAGCAGGATACCGCCAATTCGGACCTGGCGGCCGGGCGCATCGACCTGATCATCGGCGATGCCGTGGGCATGCAGGGCTTTCTGACCAGCTCGGACGGGGCCTGCTGCGAGGTCAAGGATTTCCCCAAGGATCCGAGCTTCGACACCGGCATCGGCGGCGGCATGCGCAACGACGACACCAAGCTGAAGGCCGCTTTCGACGACGCCATCCGCACCATCTACAAGAGCGGCGAGTTCGAGCCGATGGCCAAGAAATACTTCAAGTTCGAGGTCGGCACGCCGCCGAAGTGAGATAGGCAGAGTGGCCTTCCCGTGTGCACGGACGAGACATCCGCGCACACGGGAATCTGCTTGCCCTCATCCCCGCGCCGCCTTGAAGATGGCGGCCTGCTGCCGCAGGCAGGGTGAGCCGGGCGTATGGCGCGAGGGCAGCATCCAGGAGCCGCCGACGGCAACGATGTTGCGCACCGCGCCATAGGCCGGCAGCAGTGCTGTCTCGATGCCGCCGGTGGTGACGAAGCCCACGCCCTCGAAGATGTTGGCGTAGTCCGCCAGCACTGCGGGGCCGTTGGAGGCCTCCGAGGGATAGTATTTCATCAGCGTATAGCCATATTCACAGGCCTGCATGGTCTCCGAGGCCGTCTGCACCCCGGGGATATGCGGCAGGCCGCTGGCGGCGACCAGCGCCTGCAGGGCTGGCGTGAGGCCGGGGCTGACGGTGAAGTCCGCACCGGCGTCGAGGGCCAGACGCACATGGTTTGCCAGCAGCATGGTGCCGGCACCGAACAGGCAATGAGGATGGCGCGCCTTGGCCGCCTTGAGCGCTGCCGGTGCCTCAGGCGTGCGAAAAAGGATTTCGATCACCGGCGCACCCGCCGCTACCAGGCCATCGATGTCGGCGAGGCTCTCATCCAGATCCTTGATCGCCATGACCGGCAGGATCGGGGTTTCGGCGAGACAGGCCCGCAATTCGGCAATGGTCGTCATCTTTCCTCCAGACCTGTACTTTCCAAACTATAGCGTTTTGCGATTTGACGAAGTCACCTCGAATCGCAAAGACGCGTCGGAACAAAGAGTTAGAGCAAATAGGCGTTCACGCCTGAACGCGTTTTGCTCTAGACAGCATCGCCTCCACCTCGGTCCGGTCGGGCGTGCCCAGCCGCCCGCCGAAGCTGCGGCATTTCAGGGCGGCAGCGACATTGGCGAAGGCGATGGCCTGCGGGATGGGCGCCCCTTCGGCGATGGCGAGGGTGAAGGCGCCGTGGAAGACGTCGCCCGCCGCCAGCGTATCGACCGCCTCGACTGCCGGCGGGCGCAACTGCTCGACCTGGTTCTTGTTACGGTCGAGCCAAAAGCAGCCTTCCGGTCCGGCGGTGACGGCGAGAAAGCCGGTGAAACGTCCGGCCAGCGCATGCAGGGCCGCGCTGGGGCTCGATGCGCCGCTCAGCGCCAGCGCGGCCGGTTCTGAGAAGACGATGTGGGTTGCCAGCGCCGCAAGTTCCGCCGTTACGCCGGCGGGTCCGGTGTCGGCATCGAGCACGGCGGGGCGGCCGGCAGCGCGCGCGGCCTTGAGCACGGCGGCAGCGCCCTCGGGCCAGCGTATGTCGACCAGCGCGGCGTCGGCACGGGCGACCAGTTCGAGCGGCAGCCAGGACGGATCCTGGCCGAGCGCCGGATCGTAATAGGGCACCACCAGCCGCTCGCCATGGCGGTCGACCAGCACGGTCGAGATTGGCGAGCGTGCGCCCTGGGCCCTGCGGATGAAGCGACAGTCGATGCCGGCTGCCGTCAGGTCGGCGACGATACGCTCACCGATGGCATCGTCGCCGACGCGCGAGAGCAGGGCGCTGCGCCCGCCCAGCTTGGCGATCGCGGCGGCGGCGCTGGCGGCCATGCCATGGGCCACCTCGGTTACCCGGCTGGGCAGGACCTTGCCAGGGCCGCTCGGCAGGCTATCGAGCTGGAAGATCGAATCGAAGGAAGAGGCGCCGCAGCACACCACATGCACGATCTTGCCGGCCGATTCGGGCACCGCTCTCTCCCTGTGCGATGAAAACGACGTCATCGAACGAAGGGGGCCGCGGCGCGGTATTCGAGCGGATGATCGCATTTGTCATAGCATTGCCCGGGCCAGCGGTGGAAGGGCGACATCGCCGCCGGTGGCCGCGACTTTTTCGACCGGATGCCATATCGGCCTCGACGCCGGCTAAGCGAAGGCATAGAACCGGCGAATGGCCAAGTTCTTCTATATTCTCGTGCCCTTCGCCATCCTGGCGGTTGCCATCGTGCTCGGCATGGGCCTGCACAACATGCTCAAGGGTGGCGATGGCTGGCGCTCCCAGCGGCTGATGCAGATGCGCGTCCTGCTGCAAGCCGTGGCGATCATCATCATCATGGCGGCGATCTATTTCGCTCACAAATAAGTGAAGAACGTTTTTCAAGACCCACGATATCTTGAATATAGGCTTCATCTTGCATTCACATTTCGCAACGTAACCTTGGTTCTCTTATTAACCGAGGAACGATTCATGTCGAATTTTTTCAAGATTGCCTTAGCTTCATTGGTGATTGCTGCTCCATTGGCGAGCGCTCAAGCGCAAAATTTCTTTCCGCGCCAACAACACCAGCGAGACTGGAGAGAACATCGCCCCGGCACCTGGGGTGGACAGCACCGCGGACCCGACCGCTATCCCAGGGGATGGGGACCAAATCGCCGGCCGGATGGTGCCGGCTATTACCACGGCTATCGCGGCTATCGCGATTACCGGCCGGGCTATCGTCGCCACCGTGACGGCATGTGGTACCCCGTGGCAGCGTTTGCGCTTGGTGCCCTTCTCGGCGGTGCCCTGAGCCAGTGATCCCATGAGGGGCTAGCGGCGGCTTGGTGAGCCGCCGCATGGCCTGTCCCGGTCAATGGCATCGCGCCATGGCTGCCATTAACCTTCCTGCGTTTACCTTTGAGTTACATCCGACCCCTAGGGTCCGCCCGTCCGGTGCCTGTTGGGGATAACGTGGTGCCGGCACAAGGCCCGGCCGGATGCTCTCCTGGCCGGGCCACTAGAGGCATTTCAGCCTCTCCGCTTGCCGGCCCCTGGATTGCGTCGCTGCTCCGGCAATGACAATGATCCCTGAAAGCCAAACAAACTCGGGCAAGCGCAATGGTTCGTCTCAACAAGATCTACACCCGTACCGGCGACGACGGTTCCACCGGGCTCGGCACCGGCGAGCGCCGTTCCAAGGCCGATCTGAGGGTCGAGGCCTATGGCACGGTCGACGAGGCTAATGCCGTGATCGGCCTCGCCCGCCAGCACAGCGCCCGCGAGGACGCCGATGTCGACGCCATGCTCGCCCGCATCCAGAACGATCTGTTCGATCTCGGCGCCGATCTGTGCACGCCCGAGGGCGGCGAGAAGGAAATCACCTGGACGCCGTTGCGCATCGTTCAGGCCCAGGTCGACCGGCTGGAGCAGGAAATAGACGCCATGAATGCCGACCTCGCGCCGCTGAAGAGTTTCGTGCTGCCGGGCGGCACGCCCTGCGCCAGCCATCTGCACATGGCGCGTACCGTCAGCAGGCGAGCGGAACGCGTGATGGTGGCGCTGTCGCAATCGGTGGGCGAACTGGTCTCCGCCGAGGCGCTGGCCTATGTCAACCGCCTCTCCGACCATTTGTTCGTGGCCAGCCGCTACCTCAACCACAAGGCCAGCGGCGACGTGCTCTGGGTGCCTGGTGCGAACAGGTGAGCTCCCCGCCCCCGAGAGGGGAGAAGGCCTTTGCGTGATCTCCCGTCACGTCCACGCAATCATTGCGCGTAATTAATCCGGACCCACCCCATTTCGGCCGGTTTGGCCATCTTTCATTTACCTTGATGAATCATGATCATGGCCATGAAAAAGACAGTCCTGTCCGCCCTTGCGCTGCTCGCCCTCTCCGCTTTGCCGGCGTCGGCCGCCTCCTTCCAACAGTGCCTTTCCGCCATCGGCGCGCGCGCCGGCGCGGCGGGAGTGTCGTCATCGGTGATCAACCGGCAGTTCAGCGGCCTGCAGCCGGACATGACCGTGATCGACGCGATGAACAAGCAGCCCGAGTTCAAGACACCGATCTGGGACTACATGGCCTCGCTGGTCGACGCGCAACGCGTGGCCGACGGCAAGCAGATGCTGTCCAGATATGGCTCGGTGCTCTCGGGCGTGCAGCGGCGCTACGGCGTCGACCCGGCGGTAGTGGTCGCGGTCTGGGGCGTCGAGTCCAATTATGGCGAGAGCAAGGGCACGCGCCCGCTGGTGCAGTCGCTGGCCACGCTTTCCTGCTATGCGGGCCGCCGGCAGGGCTATTTCCAGGGTGAGCTCATCGCCACGCTGAAGATCATCCAGCGCGGCGACGTCAATCCCGATCATCTCGTCGGTTCCTGGGCCGGCGCCTTCGGCAACACCCAGTTCATGCCCTCGACCTTCCTGCGCCTGGCCGTGGATGGTGACGGCGATGGTCGCCGCGACGTGGTCGATTCCGTGCCTGATGCGCTCGCCTCCACCGCCAACTACCTGGCCCGTTCCGGCTGGACCTCCGGCACGCGCTGGGGCTATGAGGTGCGCCTGCCGCCCGGCTTCAAGGCGGGGCTAGCCGGCCGCACCAAGAAGCGCCCGCTCGGTTCCTGGGCCGCGATGGGCGTGACACGCATCGATGGCGCGCCGCTGCAGGGCGGCAATGCCCGGGCTGCGATCCTGTTGCCGGCCGGGCCGCAGGGGCCGGCCTTCGTGGTCTTCCGCAATTTCGATGCGATCTATTCTTACAATGCTGCCGAGTCCTATGCCCTGGCGATCGCCCATCTGTCGGACCGCATCCGGGGCGGCAGCCCCTTCGCGACGCCCTGGCCGACCGACGACCCTGGCCTGTCGCGGGCGCAGCGCAAGGAATTGCAGGCCCTGCTGGCCCGCAAGGGCTATGATATCGGCACGCCCGACGGCTCGATCGGCAACAAGACCATCCAGGCCATCCGCGACGTGCAGCGCCGGCTCGGCCTGCCGGTCACCGGCCACCCTGGGTTGAAGGTGCTGACCGCCCTGAAGCGCGGATGATCGCCAAAAAGCGCCATTTTTCCAGGGGCTAGTTGGCATCAGCCATTATGATGATTGCTTCTGCGGCATCACTTGCCCTAGAATGTCGCCGAGAAAAGTTGTAGAACCGCATCATGTCAGCGACCACAGTCATTCACTTCGATCGTTCCGCCAAGGCGGCCACGCCGGATGCATCGCCCTCGCGCGAGCTTCCCTCCCGCGACCACCAGCGCACGGGCTGCCCGTTCCATGACGTGCGTTCGATGCTGCGCGACGTCGGCTTGAGGCCCACCCGCCAGCGCCTGGCGCTGGGCTGGCTGCTGTTCCAGAAGGGCGATCGGCACATCACCGCCGAGATGCTGCATGACGAGGCCTCCAAGGCCCGTGTGCCGGTCTCGCTCGCCACCGTCTACAACACGCTGCACCAGTTCACCGAAGTCGGCCTGCTGCGCGAATTCGCCGTGGACGGGTCGAAGACCTATTTCGACACCAATGTGCACGAGCACCATCATTATTTCGTCGAAGGCGACAATGAGGTGCTCGACATCCCCGGCGAGGTCAACATGGCCGAGATGCCGCAGGTGCCGGCAGGCTATGAAGTTGCGCGCGTCGACGTGATCGTGCGTCTGCGCCGCAAGGACTGAGGCACCCTCCATCGAGTTTGATGAAACGGCGCGGCTCGACCGCGCCGTTTTCTTTTGCACATCTTCGTTCCAAGCAATCGAGCCCACTGTGGTCTATTGTCGGGCGATCGAACCGAGGGGTGCCGGCGGTGGGCGCATGAATCGCTATCCGATGTTCAATCCGCAGCTGCTGAACAGCTTCGTGTCGGTATGCGACACCATGAGCTTTACCCGTGCGGCGGAGCGCGTATCCCTGTCGCAGTCCACCGTCAGCCAGCAGATCCGTCGGCTGGAGGAGATGCTCGGCAAACCGCTGTTCGAACGTTCCTCGCATCAGGTGCAGCTCACCGAGGAGGGGGTGAAGCTGCTGGGCTATGCCCGGCGCATCATCGCCCTCAACGAGGAGGCGCATGATGCCCTGACGGGCCTGTGGCGCGACGGCGTACTGCGGCTGGGCATGCCCGAGGATTATACCGTGCCCACCGCCGACCTGCTCGCTGTCTTCAGCCGGGAGCACCCGCATCTGCGGCTCGATGTCACCAGCGGCCTGAGCGCGGATCTGCATGCCGCCTATGGCCGCGAGGAACTCGACCTCATCCTGGTCAAGCAGCGCCGCAGCCAGCCGCCACGCGCTGCCCGGCCCGAACCGCTGCTATGGCTGGACAGCCTGGCCCATCCGGCCATCGAGCAGGCGCCGGTGCCGCTGGCGGTGTTCCCGCCCAATGGGCTCTATCGCGAGGAACTATGCCAGGCCCTCGATGATCTCGGCCGACGCTGGCGGGTCGGCTACAGCAGTGCCAGCCTCGGAGCGCTCATGGCGGCGTCGGCCGCCGGCCTCGGCATCACCCTGCTGCCTGCCGGCTGCCGGCTGCCCAGCCATCGCATATTGGGGGAGGCCGAGGGATTGCAGCCGGTGACCGATTTCGAGCTGGCGCTGTATTTCCGCGATGGTGCTGTCGATGCCGTCGTCACCCTGGCAGAGCGGCTGATCACCTTCTGCGGGCTGGAGGCCTAGGGTGCGGAAATCGCCGCTCCCTTCTGCATGAAGATTGGCTATTCATTTGCGCTTCGTGGAGAGCCTCCATCATTGTCGAATCGAATGGTCAGCATTGGCAAATCTCGCTGCCATCGAAATTGGCTCTCCCGTAAATTGGGAGCCCAGACAACCGATCGAAGGCAGGAAAACACCTTGGAAAACCACCAGCAGCCAAGCCTCAGGGCGGTTCTCAGCCACAGCGAAAACCGCAGCGCCGCCTCGGCAGTCATGGGCATGGCCGGTGGCAGCGCCGTGGCTGCGATGGCCGACACCGGCCGCCCAGGCGGCGAATCCGGTGCCACCACGCTGCGAGATCGTCATTATTATCTCCGCGACGTGCGGCTCGAAGAAGGCTTCGAGTATGACGGCGAGACGGTGATCGGCACCCGCACCGCGCTCTACACGCTGGAGATCAAGGACGGCAAGATCGCAGCCCTGCATGCGGCCAACGCCGGGCTGGCCGACGGCCTGCCCCGTTACGGGGCACATGGCCAGCTCCTGCTGCCGGCGATGCGCGACATGCACATCCATCTCGACAAGACTTTCTATGGCGGCCCCTGGCAGGCGCCGCGCCCGCGCCAAGGCAAGACCATCATGGACATGATCGCGCGGGAGCAGAAATTACTGCCCACGCTGTTGCCTGTCGCGCAGCAGCGTGCCGAGGGGCTGATCGCCCTGTTGCAGTCCAAGGGCAGCACGGTGGCGCGTGGCCATTGCAACATCGACCCGATCAGCGGCTTGAAGGCCCTGGAGCATGTGCAGCGGGCGCTGGAGAACCACCAAGGAGATTTCTCCTGCGAGATCGTCGCCTTCCCCCAGCACGGCCTGTTGCACTCCGGGGTCGAGGGGCTGTTGCGCGAGGCGATGACAATGGGTGCCGCCTATGTCGGTGGGCTCGACCCGACCAATGTCGATGGCGCCATGGAAAAATCCCTCGACGCCATGTTCCAGATCGCCCTCGATGCCGGCAAGGGTGTGGACATTCACCTGCATGAGACCAGCCCGGCCGGCGTGGCGGCGATCAACTACATGGTCGATACGGTGGAGAAGAACGCAGCGCTCAAGGGCAAGGTTACCATCAGCCATGCCTTCGCGCTTAGCACGCTCTCGCCACAGGCATTGTCCGAACTCGCCACCCGCTTTGCCGCGCAGGGTATCGCCATCGCCTCGACGGTGCCGATCGGCAGCTTTGTGATGCCGCTGCCGCAACTCAGCGAGAAGGGCGTCTTCGTGATGACCGGCACGGACAGCGTGATCGATCATTGGTCGCCCTTCGGCAGCGGCGACATGCTGGAAAAGGCCAATCTCTACGCCCAGCTCTATGACGGCTCGGACGAGTTCCACCTCTCGCGCGCCTTGTCGATCGCTACCGGCGGCGTGCTGCCGCTGGACGACAGCGGCAAGCGCGCCTGGCCGAAGGCCGGCGACGAGGCGGGTTTCACCCTGGTTCCCGCCAGTTGCTCGGCCGAGGCGGTGGCCCGCATGCCTGCGCGTACGGCCACCTTCCAGCAGGGCCGCATGGTCTATGGCAGCGTCGGCCAGGCCTGAAGGGCCTGAGCCGAAAGCAGCGTTCCTGCCCGACGGGGCCCCGATTTCGTCCCTCATCTTCCGGCAGGAAACACACGCCTGCCGCCGACCCAGGTCTCCGCGACTTTGGTCTTCCAGATCAACTGGGGATCGACGGCAAAGATGTCCTGGTCGACCAGGATGAAATCGGCCCATTTGCCCGGTTCGAGGCTGCCGAGGCTCTTCTCCTGGTGTGCGGCGTAGGCGGCATCCAGGGTGAAGGCGCAGAACGCTTCAACCCGCGTCATCGCCTGCTCGGCGTGCCAGCCGGCGACGGGCTTGCCTTCGTGATCGGTGCGGTTGATAGCCGCGTGCAGGCCGAAGAACGGATCGGCCGATTCCACCGGAAAGTCCGAACCGCCGGCAATCACCGTGCCCTGGTTGAGCACGGTTCGCCAGGCATAGGCGCCGCGGATGCGCTCATGGCCGACCCTGTCTTCCGCCATGTTCATGTCGGAAGTGGCGTGGGTGGGTTGCATCGAGGCGACGAGGCCGAGGCTCTCGAGGCGGGGCAGGTCGGTGAGCGCCAGCACCTGGGCGTGCTCGATGCGGTTGCGCAGATCGCGCCCGCCCACTTTGGCGAAGGCGCCCTCGAAGGCGTCGAGCACTTCGCGATTGCCGGCATCGCCGATGGCGTGAACATTGACCTGGAAGCCGGCCTTCAGTGCCGTCTCGATATCGGCCTGCATCGCCTCGGGTTTCTTGAAAAGCAGGCCGCGATTGCCGGGATCGTCGCTATAGGGCTCGATCAGCGCAGCGCCGCGGCTGCCCAGCGCGCCGTCGGCATAGAGCTTGACACTGCGTACCGTCAACCGGTCCTGGCCATAGCCGAGCAGCGGGCCTCCAGCCGAGACTTTCTTGAAATCCTCGCCGACGCCGCCAACCATGGCGTAGATCCGAGCGGTGAGGCGGCCCTCGTCGGCGAACTTTCTGTAGACATCGATGTCGGCGGCCTCGACGCCGGCGTCATGCGCCCCTGTCAGGCCAAGCCTGGCCATATGAGCGAGGGCGGCGGTGAGATTGGCGGAGCGATCGGCCTCGGTCTTGGCCGGCAGCATCTTGACGACGAGGTCCATGGCCTTGTCGACCAGTACCCCGGTGGGATTGCCCTGCGGATCGCGTTCGAGGCGTCCGCCATCGGGATCCTTGGTGTCCCTGGTGATACCGGCCAAGGCGAGCGCCTTCGAGTTGGCCCAGCCGGCATGGCCGTCGACCCGCTCGAGCCAGACCGGCCTGTCCTTCACCACGGCGTCGAGCTCGGCGGCGTTCGGAAAGCGCCCGAGCTTCCAGATCACCTGGTTCCAGCCGCTGCCGCGAATCCAGGCCGCCTTGGGATTGGCCGCGGCATAGGTACTCACTTGCTTGAGGGCGGCCTTGAGACTGGCGGTCGAAGACAGATCGATCGTCGTCAGCGTTTCGCCGAGGCCGCCGACATGGCCATGCGCATCGATCAGGCCTGGCAGCATCACCTTGCCACGGCCGTCGCGTTTGACGGCACCTGCATGGGCCTTGACCAGTTCCTTGTTCGTGCCGGTGGCGATGACTTTGCCGTCTTCGCCGAAGACCAGAGCGTCGAAGCGGACGAGCTCGCCGTTGCGGACGGTATAGCCCTTGACGTTCTCGATCAGGACCGGCTCAGCCAGCACGGGCGTGGCCACCATGGTGGCGGCCGCAACGAGGGTCGCGAATCCGACCTTCCTCATACCCAGTTCCCCCCTGTACGATTCCCCTCGCGGGCATCATCGGCATGCAGCGGTGGGAGGTAAAGCTCCGGATGGGAAAGGATATGGCGGTGCCCGGCCGGTTCCCGATGCCACGGCGCTCAGCCTTGCCTGCCTTCGTTGCCAGGACGGCCAATGCCGTTGGCGACGAGATCGATCGCCAAAGCGAGGATCATCGCGGCCGCGCCGATCACGAAGAGCAGGCGGTAATTGCCGCCGCTCTGGGCGAAGAGGAAGGACAGGGCATAGGCGGCACCGGCCTGGAACAGGGCGAACCAAACCGTCGCCAGGCTCCAGGCCCGTTTTTGCTGGGCAGGGTGGTGCGGCAGGAGTTCATGGATGCGGCCGATGACCAGCGGCACCGTGCCGGTGACGAAGGCACCCACGATCAAGCTCGAGCCGATCAGCCATGCCTGCCCGGCCATACCGGCAGGCAGCGCTACCGCGACGGCCTCGAGCAGGAAGGCCATGCGCAAGGCCGCGCCGAAGCCGATGCGATCGGCAAGGTGACCGGCCAGCAGAGGGCCGATGGTGGCGCCGATGCCGAAGATGGTCCAATAGAGAGCGCCGACCTCGACGCCTTCACCCAATCCCCGCGCGACGAAATCGACCAGGAAGATCATGTGCGGCACCCAGCCGGCGGCATTGAGGGCGTATTCGGCATAAAGGGCACGCAGGCTTGCCGTTCGCGGGGCATGGCCGGACGCGGCGGGCCGGGCCGTGGCATTCTCGCCGCGCGGCCAACCGCTCCAGGCGGCGGCCATCAGCAGCAGCGAGAGTGCACCGAGGCCAAGCCAGGCCTGCCGCAGTCCCTGCTGCAGGAGCAATGGCACCAGCGTGCCGGATGCGGCAATGCCCGCCCCGATCCCCATGAAGATGGCGCCGCCGGCAAGCCCCCGTCTTGCCGGTGCGATATGGGTGAGGACGGTTGGAGCTGCCAGGACCATCAGCACGCCACCCGCCAGCCCGGCGGCAAAGCGCCAGGCGAAGAACCAGGCAAAGCCGAACGGATAAGAGCAGGCGAAAAAGGTGAGCGTGGCCAGGGCCATCATGGCCCTGAGAGTGGCCACTGTCGAGAAACGCCCGGCCATCGGCCGGCCCATGAGGGCGCCGGCAAGATAGCCAGCCAGGTTGGCGGCGCCGAGATAGGCGGCCGTCGAGGCCTCGAACCAGCGTGCATCGACGATCGCGGGCAGCAGCGGCGTGTAGGCGAAGCGGGCAAGGCCGATGCCGATCAGGCTGGCACAGAAGGCGGACAGAATGGCCCTCCACAGATTGAGGCTGCCCTCCCGGGAATTCCCGCCACGGTCCAAGATGGTGGTGCCGGCCATTCGTCGACCCTCGATTGTCACGCTTGACGACCATACGAGCCTGTATCAATCTATAAAAACGAATATAAAAGATATGAATTATCTCTTTTTGAGATTAGCCAATTGGTGGCGGATGCGACCGGCATGGACATATCCGATCTGAAGGTTTTCGAGGCCGTATCCCGGCTCGGCAGCATGAACCGGGCCGCCCAGGAGCTGAACACCGTCCAATCCAATGTGACGGCTCGCATCCGTACACTCGAACAGGACCTTGGCGTCAGCCTGTTCCAGCGCCATGCGCGCGGTGTCTCCACCACGCCGGCGGGGCAGCGGGTGCTGCCCTTTGTCAGCCGCATCGCCAGGCTGCTCGCGGATGCGCGAATGGCCGCGCAGGACGAGGGCGTGCCGAGTGGCGCCCTGTCGCTCGGCAGCCTGGAAACGACGGCGGCCCTGCGGCTGTCCGGCCTGCTCAGCCGGTTTGCCAAGGCCTACCCCGCCGTCCGGCTCATCCTCGCCACCGGCACTACGCGCAAGCTCGTGGACGAGGTGCTGGCATGCCGCCTCGAAGGTGCCTTCGTTGCCGGCCCCATCAGCCATCCGGAACTGAGCTGGCAGGTGGTCTTCCGGGAAGAGCTCGTCCTCGTCACCGCGCGCAACCATCGCAGCATCGACGAACTGGCTGCGGTCGCGGATCTGAAGACGATCGTGTTCCAGATCGGTTGCTCCTATCGCCAGCGGCTCGAAGCCTTGCTGGCCGAGAGAGGAATCGTGACCGCAAGGCCGCTGGAATTCGGCTCACTGGAAGCGATCATCAGCTGTGTCTCGGCGGGCGTCGGCGTCACCTTGTTGCCGAGAAGCGTCGTGGCTGGCACCTGGCAGGAGGGCAGGATCGCCATCCATGACCTCCCGCCCGGGCGATCCGAGGTCGATACGCTGTTCGTGCGCCGGGCGGATGGCTATGTTTCGAGCGCCCTGTCGGCCTTTCTCGACATGGCGCAAGCGAGCTTCGGCGCGAGCGGCACCTGAAGGCGCCGAGCCATGGACAATGTCGTAACGACCGTGAATACGGCAACGCTTCGACCGTCGTCCTCCGTTCCTAGAGCTTCAGCCAGTCGAGCGTGCCCAGGGAGACCAGGGTAGCAACCAGGATGGTGCCGGCATAGATCAGGCTGTGGCGCCAGCTCTGCAGCGGCGAGCGCTGGCGCAGCAAGGCGGGGCGCGCGAGAATGAAGGCGGCGATCAGCAACGCCACCACCAGGCCGCCATGCTGGATGCCGGTGGCCAGGTCATGCAGGATCACCATCGAGCAGATCAGCAGGGTCGGGAACCAGGCATGCCGGAACTCGGTGCGAAGCTTGGCGAGCAAGGGGGCAAAGGGCTGCATGATATCCTCAAGAGCAAACGTTCGGCCGCGTTCTGAAAGCTGAAGCTGGCGGAGTAGATGCCGATTGCGGCGCGAGCGTGCCGTGTCGATGGTCACACCGCGGAAATAGAGAGGAAACGCGGTGTTCTGCCCCGGAATCGGCCGGCAGCCTTAACAAAGCGTAAAAATCCTATCGATTTTTCTGCCGCTCCCGCCTCCTACCCGTCCGGTGGCAGACCCCGCGATCCGGGCATGGCAGACGTCGCCAAATAGGCAGTAGCGGCCTGACTGGAATCCTTCTATAAACGCACCATCCCGCGCCGCACAAATCGCCTCGCGAGCGCGAATTCCGCTGACCTATCATAGGCTTGGGGACGCTCCCCGGCCTTTTTCAGGGAACCTGCCATGGCCTCTCTCGACAGCTTCAAAGCCCGCAAGACACTTCAGGTGGGCTCGAAGACCTATACCTATTATTCCTTGAAGGCAGCGGAAGCGAACGGTCTTCCCGGCATTTCTGCCTTGCCGGTCTCCATGAAGGTCCTGCTCGAGAACCTCCTGCGCTTCGAGGATGGCCGCAGCGTTTCCAAGGGCGACATCGAAGCCATCGCCGCCTTCCTCACCAATCGCGGCAAGGCCGAGCGCGAGATCGCCTTCCGCCCCGCCCGCGTGCTGATGCAGGACTTCACCGGCGTGCCGGCCGTGGTCGACCTTGCCGCCATGCGTGACGCCATGAAGGCGCTGGGCGGCGATCCCACCCGCATCAACCCGCTGGTGCCGGTGGACCTGGTCATCGACCACTCCGTCGTCGTCGACTATTTCGGCAACAACGACGCCTTCAAGAACAATGTCGCCCGCGAATATGAACAGAACCAGGAGCGCTACCGCTTCCTGAAATGGGGCCAGTCGGCCTTCGACAATTTCCGCGTGGTGCCGCCGGGCACCGGCATCTGCCACCAGGTCAATCTCGAATATCTGGCCCAGACGGTGTGGACCAAGGAAGAGGACGGTGTCACCGTCGCCTATCCCGACACGCTGGTGGGCACCGACAGCCACACCACCATGGTCAACGGCCTGGGCGTGCTCGGCTGGGGCGTCGGCGGCATCGAGGCCGAGGCCTCCATGCTCGGCCAGCCCAATTCGATGCTGATCCCCGAAGTCATCGGCTTCCGCCTCACCGGCAAGCTGCCGGCCGGCGTCACCGCCACCGACCTCGTGCTCACCGTCACCCAGATGCTGCGCAAGAAGGGCGTGGTCGGCAAGTTTGTGGAGTTCTTCGGCCAGGGCCTCGACGCCATGACGCTGGAGGACAAGGCCACCATCGCCAACATGGCGCCGGAATATGGCGCGACCTGCGGCTTCTTCCCTGTCGATGCCGAGACGCTGCGCTATCTCGACAAATCGGGCCGCGACGCCGACCGCATCGCGCTGGTCGAGGCCTATTCCAAGGAACAGGGTATGTTCCGCACCGCGGCGAGCTTCGATCCGGTGTTCACCGACATCCTCGAGCTCGACCTCGCCACCGTGCTGCCTTCGCTGGCCGGTCCCAAGCGCCCGCAGGACCGCGTGCTGCTCTCCGATGCCAAGGCCGGCTTCCTCGCCGCGCTGGAAGGCGAGTTCAAGAAGCCAGGCGAGGCCGGCAAGACCCAGGCCGTCGCCGGCACCGACTATGGCATCGGCCACGGCGCGGTGACGATCGCTGCCATCACCTCCTGCACCAACACCTCCAATCCCTCCGTGCTGGTCGCGGCCGGCCTGCTCGCCCGCAAGGCGGCGGCCAAGGGCCTGAAGTCCAAGCCCTGGGTCAAGACCTCGCTCGCCCCGGGATCGCAGGTGGTGGAAGCCTATCTCAGCCAGTCCGGCCTGCAGAAGGACCTCGATGCCCTCGGCTTCAACCTGGTGGGCTTCGGCTGCACCACCTGCATCGGCAATTCGGGCCCGCTGCCCGAGCCGATCTCGGAGGCCGTCAACAAGGGTGACATCGTCGCTGCCGCGGTGCTCTCGGGCAACCGCAACTTCGAGGGCCGCGTCAATCCGGACGTCAAGGCCAACTATTTGGCCTCGCCCCCGCTGGTGGTCGCCTATGCGCTGGCCGGCTCCCTGCAGGTCGATCTCACGCTGGAGCCGCTCGGCATCGGCAGCGACGGCAAGCCCGTCTTCCTCGCCGACATCTGGCCCGATGGTGCCGAGATTCAGGCGGTGATCGACGAATTCGTCACCCAGGCGATGTTCAAGTCCAAATATGCGGACGTCTTCAAGGGCGACGAGAACTGGCAGAAGATCTCGGCCCCGGCCGGGCAGACCTATGCCTGGGACGAGCGTTCGACCTATGTGCAGAACCCACCCTATTTCGACGGTATGACCAAGACGCCGGTGCCGCCCACCGACGTGCACAAGGCCCGTGTCCTTGGCCTCTTCCTCGACTCGATCACCACCGACCACATCTCCCCGGCCGGTTCGATCAAGGCGGCGAGCCCGGCGGGCGAATATCTGCGCGACCATCAGGTCCGCCCGGTGGACTTCAACCAGTACGGCACCCGCCGCGGCAACCATCAGGTGATGATGCGCGGTACCTTCGCCAATATCCGCATCAAGAACCAGATGCTGCCGGGCATCGAAGGCGGCCTGTCCATCCATTATCCCGATGGCGTGGAAGCCCCGATCTATGACGTGGCCATGCGTTACAAGGCCGAGGGCGTGCCCCTGGTCGTGTTCGCCGGCAAGGAATACGGCACCGGTTCCTCGCGTGACTGGGCGGCCAAGGGCACCAAGCTGCTCGGCGTGCGCGCCGTGATCGCCCAGAGCTTCGAGCGTATCCACCGCTCCAACCTGGTCGGCATGGGCGTGGTGCCCTTCACCTTCGCCGAAGGCACCTCCTGGCAGACGCTGGGCCTGAAGGGCGACGAGACGGTGACGATCGAGGGTATCGAGACGATCAAGCCGCGCGCCACCATCGAGGCCGAGATCACCTTCGCCGACGGCAAGGTCGTCAAGGTGCCGCTGCTCTGCCGCATCGACACACTGGATGAGCTCGACTACTTCAAGAACGGCGGTATCCTGCAGTTCGTGCTGCGCAACCTGGCGGCATAATCCCGGGAGGGCGGGGGCCTCTCGACGACATGTTTGCATGTCGCGGTATCCGCCCTCTTCCGGTATCCATGCATGGCGGTGTCTCTTGAGATCACCGCCTCGCTCTCTTCTCGACCGTTGTCGTTTCAAGAGCGGACAGGATGTCCGCGCTCCGAGGAGATCCCATGTTCCCCGACAGTCTCATCGCCGGCTACAAGTCTTTCCTCGGTGATCGCTTCTCCCGGGAAAGCCAGCGCTACGAGACGTTGGGAACCACGGGGCAGAGCCCTGAAGTGCTCGTGATCGGCTGTTGTGATTCGCGGGTCTCGCCCGAAGTGATTTTCGACGCCGGACCCGGCGAGCTGTTCGTGGTGCGCAACGTCGCCAATATCGTGCCGCCCTATGAAGCGGGCGGCCAGTTCCACGGCACCAGCGCCGCGCTGGAATTTGCGGTCGAGGCGCTCAAGGTCAAGCATATTGTGATCATGGGCCATGCCAGCTGCGGCGGCATCCGCTCCTTCGCCGAGAAGCGGGCGCCGCTGTCCTCCGGCGACTTCATCGGCAAATGGATGTCGATCATAGCCCCAGCGGTTGATACGCTCGAGGATCCCGGCGAGACGCCGTCGGAAGACTATATCACCCGTCTTGCTTTGGCCGCCGTGGAACAGAGCCTCGCCAATTTGATGACCTTCGGCAGCGTGCGCCGCCGCGTCGATGCCGGCGAATTGCAGCTCCACGGCGCTTATTTCGGCATCGCTTCCGGCCATCTCTTGGTGCGCGATCCCGAGACCCGCCGCTTCGAGGCAGTGGTTGCCGACATCGGCGCGCCGCCTTCCCTGCTGCGCTGCGACTGAGGAGGACGTCGCAGGCGAGACGCCTGCGACCCCGGAATATTGCACCGCCCGCCTAAAGCAGGGCCGGCGTCCTTATATTTTGCTTACGCACCATGCTTAAAATAATACACAATATTTATTTGTGTAATGGATTTGCCATTTCGTAAAATGCCTTCGATGTCAGCCCGCCGAACAATTGCGGCAGGGCAGGATAACGTCCTTATCTTTCCCTCGTCCGACCGAATGCTTTCGCGGGCCGGCGTGAGAACAAGGCATTTTCAGAACCGCTTCCGCCATGTCGCATTCAGTCCCGAAAAAACTGGACATCGTGTCCAGGGTAACCATTCACGTCTTTGCTGCCGAAGTCCTCTTCGCCGCCTTGCTGGCGGCCTGTGGATCGAAGGCTTTTGCGGCGACCTTCGCCGCGCTACTCGCCCTCTTTGCCGTGCTGCAGGCGATGGCGGCGTTCGGGGCTCGTCGCCGGGCACCATCCTCCTCGCTGACGGAATGGGACGGCATCGCCTGGCTGCTGCTGGTGGCGACGGGGGCGCTGCTGTTCCTGCGCTGATCTCGTCTCGGCGAAGCGCGCCCTCACAGCGGCGGCAGGCGGCGCTTCACCGGCTGCGACTTGACGATGGCGGTGTTGGTCTCGGCCTTGTCGATGAGGCGGTCGAGGATCTCGTCGAGCTGTTCGATCGAGCGCAGATGCAGCCGGGCGACGAAGCAGTCGTCGCCGGTGACCTTGTCGCATTCGGAGAATTCCGGGATTTCCTCGATCAGCCTCTGCACCCGGGGCAACTGGCCGGGCAGGGGGCGGATGCGCACGATCGCCTGCAGCGTATAGCCGAGGGCCTGCGGATCGACGTCCACGGTGAAGGCGCGGATCACGCCGCGCTCCTCCAGGCGTCTGAGACGTTCCGAGGTCGAGGGGGAGGACAGGTTCACCCGGCCCGCCAGTTCCTTCAGCGAGATGCGGGCATTCTCGACCAGAATGTCGACGATGCGTTTGTCCACTTCATCAAGCATGATGCCAATCCACGATTTTTCCTTCGTGATTTAGGAGGATGTCATATTGTACCTAATCCTATCCATATAAAACTGCACGGTGCCCGAATAGAATTCAGCCTCCTTTGAGAGGTGCATGCCATGGACAAGCTCCGCGGAACGGCCGAGATGACGGCGGCCATGATCATATCCGGCACGATCGGCTGGTTCGTCATCCTGTCCGGCCAGCCGGTCATCGACGTGGTGTTCTGGCGCTGCCTGTTCGGGGCGGGCACGCTCGCCCTGATCTGCCTGGGACTCGGCCTTTTCAGGCGCGACGTTATCACAGCGCGTCAGATCGGCCTCGCCGTGGTCGGCGGCATCGCCATCGTGGCGAACTGGCTCATGTTGTTTGCCGCCTATCCGCGCGCCTCGATCTCGATCGCCACCGCCGTCTACAACACCCAGCCCTTCATGCTGGTGGGTTTCGGCGTGCTGTTCTTTTCGGAGAAGTTGACGGCGTCCAAGCTGTTCTGGCTCGGCCTCGCCTTTGCCGGCATGCTCGGCATCGTACAGGCCAAAAGCGGGGCTGCGGGGACCGATTATCTGGTCGGCATCGGCCTGGCGCTCGGCGCCGCCTTCTTCTATGCCATCGCCGCTCTGGTCGCCAAGAAGCTCAAGGGCGTGCCGCCGCACCTGATCGCGTTGATCCAGGTGATCGTGGGCACCCTGATGCTGGCCCCGCTCGCCAGCCTATCCCATCCACCCGCCGGCGAACAGACCTGGGCCATCCTGGGCACGCTCGGCATCGTCCATACCGGGCTGATGTATATCCTGCTCTACGGCGCCATCCAGAAGCTGCCGACCAGCCTCACCGGCGCGCTCTCCTTCATCTATCCGGTGGTGGCGATCCTGGTCGACCTTGTCGCCTTCGGCCACCGTCTGGACTGGCTGCAGATGGTTGGTGCCGGCGCCATCCTGGTCGCGGCGGCCGGCATGACGCTCGGCTGGTCGCCCTTGCGCCGGAACGAGGCAGCGGTGCCGGGGACGCCGGCTAGCCCCCGATCCTGAGCAGGAGGACGCCAAGAAGGGCGGCGGCGATGCCGAACCATTGCAACGCCGACAGCCTTTCGCCGCGCAGCACCACGCCGAGGGCGGCGGTGACGGCGCCGGACAGCGTGCTCAGCACGGTGACCACCGCGACGGCCCCGGTGAGCGCGCCGAGGGCCAGCGTGCCGAAGCCGCACAGGCTGAGCAGGCCGATCGCGGTGATGAGGAGCCAGAGCGAGGTGGGCGGCAGGCGGAATTCAGTGGGCCTGGCCGCCAGCAGGCCGGCGAGGCAGGCCAGGTTTGTGGCGTAGAGCAGCCAGAGCGTCGCGGTGGCCCCGAGTCCGGGCAAGGCAAGATGCCCCTGCAGCCAGAAGCCGATACCGAAGAACAGGGCGGCAGCCATCGCCAGCCGGAGCGGGGCCTTCGATGCCGAGGAGGCGCTTGCCTCGTCCGGTGCGTAGACTGTGCAGGGCACGCCGACGAAACACAGGCCGAGGCCTGCCAGCGCCCATCCGCCCAGGGCCTCGCCTGCGGCCAGGGAAAGTAGAGTGGTGATCGCGCCGTAGGTGGCGGCGATCGGTGCGATCAGGGCTGCCTTGCCGCGCGCCAGGGCCGAGAGCAAAGCGAGCATCGCCAGGAAATTGCCGAGGGCGGCGGCGATCCCCCACAGCCAGGCCGACATTGGAGCCCGCGCCATATGTTCCCGCACGGCCGGCAGGAAGAAGAGCAGCAACGACAGGGTGATGAAGCCGACCGCCTGGCTGAAGAACAAAGCGCGGCGAACGCCGAGTGCCCGCGCCGCCGCGCCACCGAGGAAATCCGTGCCGCCCCAGCACAGGGCTGCCGCCAGGCCGAGAAGAATTGCTATGTTTGCGTCCACTGTTCGGCCATGGGAGGGAGCGTACTTCCGTCCAGGCTCCGCCCCTCTTAGCTTCGTCCCCCGTCTCCTCGGAACGCATGGCCGCGCCAAAGCCCGTCAACATCTCGCCAAAACGCGGAAGGAGTGCCGTCAGGTCCGGGAACGCAATCGTCGATGGGCCTCGGCATGCAGGCTGTCCAGCCCTGTAGTGATACGATGGCTGATCGCGTCGATCTCCGCTGCGTCGGCATCACCGGGCACAGTAAGGGCTTCCGACCACAGCACGCAGCCGCGCCCGAAGGGCAGCACCAGGCTGGCCTTGTCCCAGTTGTCGAGGTCGATGCGGGCGCTAGTCACCGCCGCGAACAGGAAGATCGGCCGTCCGGTCGCCCGCGCGAGCTGCACCGCGCCCTTGCCGGCGACACGCGCGACCTTGGGCACGTCGGCCGTCATCAGCACATTGGTGCCTGTTTCCAGCGCCTGGCGCATCGCCAGGAAGGCGGGGATGCCGCATTTGCCCCGGATCTTGGCCCGGGTCTGGGTGCCCGAGCCGCGGATGGTGCCGTAGCCGGCCCACGCCAGTGCGGTGGCAATCACCGAGCCGTCGAAATGCAGCGAGACCAGCACGCTGGTGCGCGGCGCCCCGCGCAGGGCTGCGATGCTCAGCATCTGCTGGCCATGCCAGGTCAGTGCGATGAAGGAACCGTCCGTCCTCTCCCAGGGCCGCTGCTCGCCCGGCAGAGGGGCGAAGCGCGTGGTGCGCATCACGCCACTGATATAGGCATGCAGCCCATAGCCGGCTGCCCTGGCGGCCCATTGCTTCCTGCGGATCATCGTCCAGCTCCCGAATGCGGGCGCAACCTAGGGTGGGCGGATTGCACGGGCATTGCGGGCAGGCGGACGCCGCCCAGGAGAGCCGGATATTGAACTTAATCCCGCGGCAGCGGGATTTCCGGCCAATCCTCGGTGGCCAGGGGCTGGATTGCCCGTTCCAGATAGGTGGAGAGCACCACATAGCTCTTGGTGCCCCTGACGCCCGGCAGAACATAGAGCTGGGAGAGGAAATGCTCCATGGCCCGCGCGTGTCGGGTGCGGACCTTCATGACCACGCCGGTATCGCCGGCTACCGAATGCATCTCCTCCACCTCGGGAAAGCGGCGCAGTGTCATCATGCGTTCGCTCTTGCCCCAGCCCTCGGTGTCGACATGCACGAAGGCGAGGAAGGGCTTGCCGATGGCCTGGGCGTCGAGAACGGCCGTCGTACCCTTGAGCACACCGGATTCGCGCAGCCGCTTGACGCGTTCATGCACGGCCGGAGCGGAAAGTCCCACATTCTGGCCGATCTCGGCATAGGTCTGGCGCGCATCCGCGCTCAGCGCACTTAAGATCTTTCGGTCGAAATCGTCGAGGATACGGCCTGGCCTTTCATTCGGCTGAAGATCCTTCGTTTTTGATTTCATTCGGCAAAAATCCCTTTTTATCGAAGATTTTTCTGCTCAGAATAACCCAACCAAGGAGCCCTGATCATGCAGATGATAGTGCGAAATCCTGCTGAAGGCATCTATGAAGCGACACCGGACTACGTCCACGCCATGGAAGTGGTGAGGCCGCAGCGCCTGCTTTTCTTCAGCGGTACCATGGGCCTCGATCCGGCGGGGAGGGCGCCCGCCGGCTTGGCGGAGCAACTCGACTGCGTATGGTCCAATATCCGGCGCATCCTTGCCGAGGCCGGCATGGGCGTGGACAATCTGGTGCGCGTCACCAGCTATTTGCGCGATGCCGCCTATGTCGAAGCCAATCAGGCGGCGCGGCTCGAGGCTCTCGGTCGCCGCCGCATCCCGACCACGGCCATCGTGGTTGAAACGCTCGAACCGGGCTGGCTGGTGGAGCTGGAGGCGATTGCCGCGGGATGAGGATGGCCGCAGTCCACAACACCCTCTCCCGGCCCGGGAGAGGAAGACTTCGGTGTTGCGATCAAGTCGGGGCTGGCATCGTCTCGCTCGGCACCAGTCATTGCCTCCCCCGGCGGGGAGAGGAGAAGGGTGAGGCAGTAAAGCCGCTGCCTGCAGCGCTTTCAGCCTCACTCCATTCCTTCGAGCTCTATGATCATGCTCTCGATCAGGTTGAGGCCGATCTGCCAGAAGGCAGGATCGCGCGCGTCGAGGCCGAAGGGGGCGAGCAGTTCGGAATGATGTTTGGTGCCGCCGGCCGCCAGCATGGCGAGATAGCGTTCGGCAAAGCCGTCATGCGCCTTTTCGTAGACGGCATAGAGCGAATTCACCAGGCAGTCGCCGAAGGCGTAGGCATAGACGTAGAAGGGCGAGTGGATGAAGTGCGGGATATAGGTCCAGAAGGTCTCGTAGCCCGGCCCGATCTTGATGGCCGGCCCGAGGCTTTCTTCTTGAACGGACAGCCAGATCTCGCCGAGGCGGTCGGCGGTCAACTCGCCCTGGCGGCGCTCGACATGTACCTTGCGCTCGAAGGAATAGAAGGCGATCTGGCGCACCACCGTGTTGATCATGTCCTCCACCTTGGCGGCGAGCATGGCCTTCTTCTGCGCCGGGCTGGCCGCCCCTGCCAGCAAGGCGCGGAAGGTCAGCATCTCGCCGAACACCGAGGCGGTCTCGGCCAAGGTCAGCGGCGTCGGCGCCATCAGCGCGCCGTTGTGGCCTGCCAGTACCTGGTGGACGCCGTGGCCGAGCTCATGGGCCAGCGTCATCACGTCGCGCGTCTTGCCCTGGTAGTTGAGCAGCACATAGGGATGGGCCGAAGGCACGGTCGGGTGGGCGAAGGCGCCGGGCGCCTTGCCGGGGCGGACGGGCGCATCGATCCAGTTCTCGTCGAAGAAGCGCTGGGCGATGCCGGCCATGCGCGGCGAGAAACCGGCATAGGCCTCCAGCACGGTGCCGCGCGCATCTTCCCACTTGATCGGCGTGCTCTCGACCTTGGGCAGCGGCGCATTGCGGTCCCAGTGGTTGAGCTGGTCGAGCCCGAACCACTTGGCCTTGAGGCGATAGTAGCGATGCGACAGGCGCGGATAGGCTTCCTGCACCGCCGAGACCAGCGCATCGACCACCTCGCGCTCGACCCGGTTCGACAGATGGCGCGAATCGGCGACATCCTCGAAGCCGCGCCAGCGGTCGGAGATCTCCTTGTCCTTGGCCAGCGTGTTGGTGATCAGGGTGAACAGCCTGAGATTGTCCTTGAAGGTGCGGGCGAGGGCATGGGCCGCCTTCTCGCGCTTGGCCGGGGAGGGATCCTGCAGCAGGTTCAGGGTCGGCTCCAGCGTCAGTTCCTGACTGTCCTCCACCCGGAAACGCAGGCCCGAGATCGTTTCGTCGAACAGGCGGTTCCAGGCTCCGCGACCGGTGACCGACTTGTCGTGGAACAGTTGCTCGACGCGATCCTCGAGCTGATAGGGCTTCTCGATGCGGATGTCGTCGAGCCAGGGCTTCCAATGGGCGAGCGCCAAGTCTTCGTCGGTCTGCTGCTCGACCGCCTCGGCCAAGGCCGCATCGTCGATGCGGTTGAGCTCCAGCGTGAAGAACAGGAGGTGGGAGGAGGCGGTGGTCAGCTTGTCCTGCACGTCGCCATAGAATTTGGCGCGGACGGGATCGGTGGTGTCGCCGGCATAGACGAGGCCAGCGAAGGAGGCGATGCGCCCGAGCCTGTCCTCGAGGCCCTCATAGGTCTTGATGATGGTGGCGAGACGGCGGGCGCCCTCCTTGCCGGCCAGAATCTCGGCGAGCTTGCCCTTATGGGCCTCCTCGAAGGCAAGACAGTCGGCCAGGCCCCTGTCGAGATCGGCGGCAATCTCGGGCGAATCGATGCCCGGGTAGAGATCGGCGAGATTCCATTCAGGCAGTCGGCCGAGTTCGCTGCCCTTCCGGTCGGCCCTGGTCTCCGGCGAATCAGCCTTGGATGCCTCGGATGAAGAGGAACCGGAGGATGCGGAAAAAGATTGGCCGGCCATGAAAACTCCTTGAGACCGCTTGGCACTACGATTGCGGTTATCGTTCGAACGGCATTCCTGAATGCCAGCCGGAGGCTGACACTCCGTGTTTGCAACAAAGCCGGGCCGGCGATACGGCCCCGTGATGATCCCACATATCGCCGTTCGCGGCCGCGGTTTCAACCATCTCAGCGGAATGTGACTTTGATGAAACGTCGTTAAGCAGTCCTTCACGCTTCTCCTCCTAGATGATCCGAAACGGCACACGGGGCGCTTCGCCCGGGTGAAATCGTGGCGCCTCTCCGGAGGGTGGCCTCGTGCTGGCGCGCGGTGATGCCGGGTTCCGCAGGGATCGGCATCCGATCGCTGCGCCGGATGAAATGGGACGGGGGATTGATGGGCTCGACTGTTCTGATCGCCGACGACGATCCGGTGCAATGCCGGCTTCTCGAGGCCATGGTGAGGCGTTTTGGCTATCATGCCTGCCTTGTCGACAGTGGCGAAGCGGCGCTGCGTGAACTCGAAGGCGGCAAGATCGATCTTCTCGTCCTGGACCTGGTGATGCCTGACCTCGACGGCATGGGCGTGCTCGGCCGCATGCGGGCCCGCGGCCTGCAGGTTCCGGTGATCGTGCAGACGGCCCACGGCTCGATCGATGCCGTAATCTCGGCGATGAAGGCGGGTGCGGCCGATTTCGTGGTCAAGCCCGTGGGGGCGGAGCGTCTGCAGGCCTCGATCCGCAATGCTCTCAAGCACCGCGCGCTGGAACGCGAAGTGGCCGTGCTCGCCAAGCGCGTCACGGGTCAGCTCGGCCTCAAGGATCTGGTTGCCCGCGGTCCGGAGATGGAGCGGGTGGTGCGCCTGGCCGAGAAAGCGGCGGGGTCGACCATTCCCGTGCTGATCGAGGGCGAAGCGGGCACCGGCAAGCAGATGGTGGCGCAGGCGATCCATGGCGGCGGCGAACGCCGCGGCCGGCCGTTCGTGGCCGTCAATTGCGGCACCCTGCCGGAGGCCGAGGCCGAACGCATCCTGTTCGGCCAGGACAAGAACGCGGCCGGTGCCGTCGACAAGCAGGCCGGCAAGCTGGCGGAGGCCCATGGCGGCACGCTCTTTCTCGACAATGTCGGCGAATTGTCGCCCGCCCTGCAGGTCAAGCTGCTCGACGCGCTGCGCAGTGGCGAGATCGAACCGCTCGGCGCTCGGCGGGCTGTGCGTACGGATTTCCGCCTGATCTCCTCGACCAGCCGCAACCTTATCGATCTGGTCAAGGCGGGGCTGTTCCGCGAAGACCTCTATTATCGCCTCCATGTCTTCCCGATCATGCTGCCGGCGCTGCGGGTGCGGCGTGAGGATATCGCCGACCTTGCCTGGCATTTTCTCGCACGCTTCGGGGCCGAGGAGGGCAAGGCCGTGCGCAGCATCAGCGCCGAGGCCCAGGCGCTGCTCACGGCCTATGACTGGCCCGGCAATGTGCGCCAACTCGAAAATGCGATGTATCGCGCCGTGATTCTCGCTGAAGGCGACGAGATCGGAGTGCCGGACCTGCCGCAGATCGCCGCCCGCGTGGATGGGTTCGACGTGCGCATCCCTTCTGCGCCGCTGCTGCCGCCCAGGCCGGTGCACATCGGCCCGGCCATGATCACCGGGACACCGCTGCGCGAGATCATCACGGTGCGCGAACCCCACACCATGACCATGCTCGATGCGCGAGGGGACGTCCGCACGCTGGAATCGCTGGAAACGGACATGCTGAAATTTGCCATCCGCCATCATCGCGGGCAGATGACCGAAGTCGCGCGCAAGCTCGGCATCGGACGATCCACGCTTTATCGCAAGCTCAAGGAACTTGGGCTTGACGAAGCGTCGATCGGCGTGAGAGCCGGAGAAACGGGCGAGTCTCACCAGGCGGCGTGAACGGTTATGTGATCGTTTGCACACCAGAATTTGTCTTGAATCTGGCATGGTACTTGTCACTATCGACACAATTGCAGGCGGCGTTGGCACATTGGGCGCCGGAGATTGAGGAATCTTATGAGTTACCGCGCTAATTTGTTGAGTTCGGTCGCTCTGGCTTTGAGCTTGAGCGCCACATTGCTCCCGGCCTATGCCCAAGACAGCGGTACGCCCACCAGCCATAAGCCCGATGCTGCCGCGCCGCCGGTTCCCGGCCTGAGTGCCGGCGAAAAGCAGAGCGCCTTCGCCCCGGCCGTGCCGCAGACCGCGCCGGCCGCCGCTTCGCCGCAGGAGCGGGTGAGCGTGCAGCATGTCAAGCCGGACGCCGCACCGGCTTCGACCGCGACCCTTGCGCCCGCGCCGGTCGGCCCCGTTCCGGTGCCGGCTCCCGTCGAAATGGCACCGAAGCCGGCCGAGACGGCCGTTGCCCCGGACACGCCGTCCTCGATCTCCGCAACGGCCCCCAAGGGCGAGGCCGCGCCGACGGGTTCCCAGTCCGTGGCTACCGCTTCGCCGGCCGGGCAGCCCGCCCCCAGCATGGCACCGACCCCGGAAATCCCCGCTGCCGTTCCGGCCGAGACGCAGGCACCCAAGGTCGAGCCCAAGGCTGAGCCCGTGCCGCCCGCTGAGGCCAGCACGCCTGCTCCTGCGCCATCGGTTGCTCCTGCCGCCGTCACCATGAATCTCGCCGCCAGGCTTGCCGATTACGTCGCCAAGCGTGGCGCCGACGCGCAGGCCATCAGCGATTTCTACGCGCTGCGCGGCGCGACGCCGCTCTGGATCGACAATGGTGCGCTCACGCCCGCGGCCAAGGCCTTGGTCGATCGCATGAACCGCGCAGGCGAGGATGGCCTTGACGCCTCGGCCTTCCGCGTTGCCGGGCTCGACGCCCTGAGCGGCGCGAGCGCCGATGCCCAGGCGGATGCCGAGATCGCGCTGAGCGCGGCTGTCCTTACCTATGTCCGCCAGGCTTCCTCGGGCCGGGTCGACACCCGGCAGATCAGCCGCGACATCGCCAAGGCTCCCAACATGCCCGACCCGGTGGCGGCGCTCGCTTCGGTGGCGATCGCCTCCGATCCTGTCAAGGTGCTTGACGGCTACAATCCGGCCTCGCCGCAATACCTGGCGCTGAAGCAGAAGCTGGCCGACGTCAGGGCCGCCAATGCCGCCGCCGCCGAAGCCACTCTGCCGGAAGTTCCTGCCGGTCCCACGCTGAAGGTGGGCATGACGGACACCCGGGTTGCGGTGCTGCGCACGCGCCTCGGCCTGACGGCCAGCGATGCCGACAGCGATGTCTATGACGAGGCATTGCAGGCGGCGGTGCGCGACTTCCAGGCCACCCGCAATCTCAAGGCCAGCGGCACGCTGGGTCCCGCCACGGTGGTCGCCCTCAATGCGGCCCTGCGCCAGCCGCGCGTCAATACCGAGAGCGAGATCATCGCCAATATGGAGCGCTGGCGCTGGTTGCCCCATGACATGGGCCTGACCAATGTCTTCGTGAACGTGCCCGAGTACAAGGTCTGGTTCACCAAGGACGGCGTGCTGAGCTATGAGGCCCGGGTGGTGGTCGGCAAGGCCAATACGCCGACGCCGATCTTCTCCGATCAGATGAGCTTCGTGGTGGTCAATCCGTCCTGGAACGTACCGCAGTCGATCATCAAGAAGGAATATATGCCCAAGCTCGCCCAGGATCCCGGCTATCTCGAGCGCCGGGGCTATGAAGTGAGCTATGTCGGCGGCCAGATGCAGGTGCGCCAGCCGCCGGGTGAGCGCAATGCGCTCGGCTTCATCAAGTTCATGTTCCCGAACAATTTCTCGGTCTATCTGCACGACACGCCGCAGCGCAACCTGTTCTCGCGTGACGAACGGGCCTTCAGCCATGGCTGCGTGCGTGTGGATAACCCCTATAAATTTGCCGAGCTCGTGATGGGCAATGGCTGGACCGAGGACAGCGTCCGCGGCCTGCAGGGCGGGGAAGAGCAGCGCATTGATTTGGAGAGGAAAATTCCGGTCCACATCGCTTATTTCACCGCCTATGTGGACGGTGACGGCGAATTGCAGCGCCTCAACGACATCTACGGATATGACCGGAAGGTGATTTCGGCGCTTGGCCTTCCCGGCTGAAATCTGTTATGCAACGATTTACCATGTTTGGTAAGGGTTGGCGTTCGCCAACCCGCGTTCGTCTTTTTGCCACGTTTCCCAAGCAAAAGGCCACTCCCAAGGCCGGTTTCAACGGCTAGATATTAGGGGTCGAACGGTGCATCAACGGTGCTTTAACCAATCTCGGCAAGACTCCGGCAATCCGGACCTGGCGCCGAGCGTCCCATTTGTGGAAATACGCTCGGCTCTGGTTCCCTCGCCTATTTGCCGAGAGTGCTAATCGTGCAGAACCCACTCAGCCTTTTGCCCCGGATCAAAGTTTCGCGTACCGGTCGCATTCTGGCCATTTCCCTCGCATCCACCGTGATGACGACGGTTCTGGTCGGGCCGACGCAGGACGCGATTGCCAATGGCGATACCCGCTCGCTCTATATGCGCCACCTGCATACGGGCGAGACCATCAACATCACCTACAAGCGCAACGGCTCCTATGATTCCGCCGCGCTGAAGAAGATCGACTGGTTCATGCGCGACTGGCGCCAGAACCAGGCCGTGCGCATGGATCCGCGCACGCTCGATACGCTGTGGCTGGTCTATCGCCAGGTTGGCGCCTCCCAGCCGATCAACATCGTCTGCGGCTATCGCTCGCCCGGCACCAACGGCATGCTGCGCCGGCGTTCGCGCGGCGTCGCCAAATTCAGCCAGCACACGCTCGGCAAGGCGATCGATTATTTCATTCCCGGCGTGTCGCTGTCGAAGCTGCGGGTCGCCGGTCTTCGCCTGCAGCGTGGCGGCGTGGGTTACTATCCTTCGTCCGGCTCGCCCTTCGTCCATATGGATTCCGGCGGCGTACGCATGTGGCCGCGCATGTCGCGTAGCGAACTCGCTTCCGTCTTCCCCGACGGCAAGACGGTGCTGGTGCCTTCGGACGGGCGTCCGATGCCCGGCTACCAGCTGGCGATGAACGAAATTCGCCGCAATGGCGGCTCGGCTGGCGGTGGTGCCGGCGAGGATGACGTCGCCGAGACCAGCGGCGGCGGCTTCTTCGCAGCCCTGTTCGGTTCGCGCAGCAATACGACCACCAGTGCCCCGCCGGTCGAAGTGGCCCAGGCCTATGCGCCGACCACGCGCAGCAGTGCCCGCATACCGGCCGTGGCGCCGCAGCCGGCGGCTCAAGTGGCTCCTCCGGCGATGCAGCAGATGGCGATGGCCGATGAATTGGCGACCTCGCCGCGTCGCATGGCGCCTGTGCCGCTGCCCGAGCGCCGTCCCAATGATATCGACGCCGCACAGGCTGCCGATGCTGCGACAGCACAGCTCGCCTCCGCCGATACCGGTCCGCGCATGATCTGGCAGACCGGGGCGAATGGCGCAGGTGGCGAGGTGGCTGCCAATGTGCCGTTGCCGCCGCTGCGTCCGGGTACGGCGGCCGAGGAGAGCCAGGCGGCCCCCGTGCAGCTCGCTTCCCTGGATGCTCCGCCGGCGGTGCCGGCGACGCGGCCGGTGCTCGATCCCAAGCCTCCGGTCTTCGCAGACCTTTCCCAGGGCAGCGAAGGCTTCATGAAGCGTAGCGCCAACCGTCAGTCGCAGCGCGCCCTCGGCTTCGCCGATCCGGCGCCCGTGACCAACACGGCCCGGCCGCCACGGCCGGCTTTGATCGCGACGCGCTTCGAGAAGCAGAACTTCGCTTCGCTGTCGGCACCGGTTTCCGCTGCCCGCAACAAGCAGCAGGCGACCCTGGTCAAGCCGGACCTGCGCACCACGGCTTCGCTGATCGCGGCGCCGTCTAAGACGGTAGTGGTGCGCTTCGGCGTGGCGGCCTATCAGGACCTGCGGGCCGACAAGTTCACCGGCGCCGCGGTGAAGCCCCTGCGCGTCGCCAGCTTCGCGCCGATGCCGGATATCTTCACCGGCTCGATCGCCTCCAACTAAGCCAGAGTTTTTACCAGCGCACCGGTTCGCCCGGTGCGCTGGCTTCTATCGCCAGGGCATGAACGCCGCGCGCAAAGGCAGGCTTCAGGGCTTCGTTGACCAGGCGATGGCGCTCGACGCGGCTGCGTCCGCTGAAATGCGGCGAGACGATCCTCACCCGGAAATGGCTTTCGCCGCCCTCGCGATGACCGGCGTGGCCGGCATGGGCAGCCGATTCGTCCAGTACCACCAGGCGTTCGGGCGCAAGCGCCGCTTCCAGGCTGGTTTCGATCAGATCTTGCATGGATGACGTCACGTTCGCAGGTTTCCTATTGCCCTGACTTTGGCCCAATTCTCCGCGATAGAGGGCCCTCGTCTCGAATCACGTTATTCCTGCGCTAAAACAAGGCTGATTCAAGAGGCCGAAATATCTATCCGCGACCTGGCCAATCCTAGAGCAAAACGCGTTCGTGACCGAACGCTTATTTTCTCTAACTCCCTGTTTCAACGCGTCTTTGCGATTCGTGGTGATCCCGTCAAATCGCAAGACGCTCTAGCGAGACCCTTTCGTGCCGACTGACCTGATCAATCCCGCGCCGCGCCGTTCTTCCCGCCGCATCTATCTGCCGACCATCCTGTTCGCCCTGATCGCGATCGCCTGGTCGGGCTTCTGGTGGTACGCCTCCACTCGGCTCGAGGCCGAATGGGGCCGCTTCCTGGCCAAGCAGGCCGAGCTCGGACGCCAGATCAAATGCGGCGAGCAGACCATCGGCGGCTATCCCTTCCGCTTGGAAATGCATTGCGGCCAGGCGACGGTGGAGAGCGTCAGAGCCAATAGGCCCTTCAGTGCCGCACTCGCCGAGGTGAATGCGGTGGCCCAGGTCTACCAGCCCAACAAGGTGCTGCTCCAGGCCAAGGGACCGGTAACGCTGGTCGACAAGAGCGATGCCGGCGCGACGCTGACCGCCGATTGGAAGAGCGCCGAGGCCAGCATGTCGATCTGGACTTCCGGGCCGCAGAATGCCGCGGTGGTGATCAAGGGCCTCAGCGGTACCGTCAAGCGCGGTGACCAGGCCGTCAATCTGGTCGAGGAGGGCAATGTCGAGGTCCATATCCGCCTGGCCGAGGGCACCAATGCCGCGCCGGGCGCCTATGATCTTGCCGCCGATGTCGACGCCAAGGCGATCGCGCCGCTCGACGATTTCCTCGGCGCTCCTTCCCCGATGAAAGGGACTTTCCGCGGGGTGATCACCAAGATCGACCTCAGGCCCATGCCGATGCCCGAGCGCCTGCGCGATTGGGCCGCCGCCGGTGGCACGCTGACCATCACGCAGGCCCAGGTCGAGCGTGGCCCGAGCGTCGTCAAGGCAACCGGCACAGTCGGGCTGGAAACCAGCGGCTTTCCCTCCGGCGACGTGACGGTGGCCCTCGCCGGCGTGCCGGAACTCGCCCAGACGCTCAAGCAATCGGGCCGGGTGCCAGATATGGTGGCGACGACCCTCACCGTCGGCCTGCCCGTGCTGGGCAAGCCCACCAACATCGATGGCAAGGCAGCGGTCGAAGTGCCCCTGACCATCGCCGACGGCAAGATCCGCGCCGGTGCCTTCCTGCCTGGCCTCAAGCTGCCGCGCCTGTTCGTGCCCGAATAGGGGCGAGGGCGCGCGCTGACAACGGATCCTTCTCATGGGTTGAACGAGGGGCTCGCAGCTTTATGCTGCCCGCAACAAACCATTTGGGGGAATCACATGCTTCGTTTGCTTGTCGTCTGTCTCGGCCTGCTTTGCCTTGCGCCCGCCGCGATCGCACGGGAGGCGCCGTCGGCACCGGGGCTCGACGCCGTGCTGGCATCCGGCGTGCTCAAGGTAGGATCCACCGGCGACTACCGCCCCTTCAGCTACAAGGATCCGGCGAGCGGCGAGTTCTCCGGTTTCGACATCGATCAGGCCAAGAGCCTCGCCGAGACACTCGGCGTGAAGCTCGAGATCGTGCCGACGACCTGGTCCAATCTGTCGGCGGATTTCGAAGCCGGCAAATTCGACGTCGCCATGGGCGGCGTGTCGGTGACCTTCGATCGCCAGAAGAAGGGCCTGTTCTCCACCCCCTATATGCGCGAGGGCAAGACGCCGATCGCCCGCTGCGCCGACAAGGGCAAGTTCGAGACACTTCAGGATATCGACAAGCCAGGGGTGACGGTCGTTGCCAATCCGGGCGGCACCAACGAGAAATTCGCCCGTGCCAGCCTGAAGCAGGCCAAGATCGTGATCTTTCCCGACAACACCAAGATCTTCGACGAGGTGGCGGCGGGGCGGGCCGACCTGATGATGACAGACGCCTCCGAGACCCTCTATCAGGAAAAGCTGCATCCGGGCGTGCTGTGCGCCGTGCATCCCGACAAGCCTTTCAATTTTGCCGAGAAAGCCTATTGGCTGCAGCGCGACATCGGCCTGAAGGGGTTCGTCGATCAATGGCTGCACCAGTCGATCGAGACGGGCGCCTACCAGAAGATCTACGACAAGTGGTTCAAGTGATACCAAGCTCGGAAATACGGATCTGTCGGAGAATGGCCTTCCCGGGATCGCAGGCGTCCTCGCCTGCCTTTCCGCCCACCCACCAGTCGGAGCGCTTCCAAGAGCAGGCGAGGACGCCTGCGATCCCAGGAAGAGCCGACACCAAGGCGAGTTGATATAGACCGATAGCACCGATTGTGCTTATGGCGCCAGGATCGGCGCCAGGGCATCGAGAAGCGGGTCGGGGGAGAAGGCTTCCCCTCCCGGTTCCCAGGCATATTGAAACTCGGCGATCTCGATGCCCACGAAGGCCTGCTCGGCGATCACCTCGCAGCAAGCGCGGAGATCGGCGAGCGACAGGCCGCCTTCGCAGGCATAGTCGGTCGGAACGACGCCCGGATTCAGCACGTCGCAATCCAGGTGCACATAGACCGGACGGCCGGCAATCGCCTTGCGCAATTCGGCGGCCAGGTCGCCGCGTGGCTCGACCAGCGGAATGCCGTGCCTGTCGATCAAATCCTGCTCGAATGGGTCGAGATCGCGCTGCCCCACGAGAACGAGCTGATCGAGGCCCAAGCCTGCTCCCAGACCCGAGTCCCAAAGTCCGGCGGGACCGGAAATGGCGAGACCGCCAAGAAAGCCCGAAGCCGAGGCCTCCGGCGTATTGAGATCGCCATGGGCGTCGAACCAGACGATGCAGGCATCGGGACGATGCCTGGCAACGGCCGGCAGTGTCGCGAGCGAGACCGCGCAGCGGCTGGTGGCTGCAATGGAGACGTCTCCCTTCGCCAGCACGTCGTCGAAGCGGGCCTGCACCTGTTTGAGCGCCGGCAGCGCGACGTCCAGTTCCTCGCGCCAGCCGGTATTCAGCGCAGGTTCCGGCGTGCCGACCACGAAAGGCGCGATGCCCGTCCGCCGTGCCAAGGCTTCGCCGATCGCCCGGGCTCCCGGCATGGCCAGATCGTTGTGATCGCCAGCCCGGCCCTGAAATACCGTATATGCAAACTGCCTGGTCAATGCTGTCGCCTCAGATTTGGCCACGGTCACCCCGGGGGCGACAGACGGCTCGATAGCACCCCCTGATGGTATCGGCAGTACTCGCCCGGTTTCAAGGTTGATCGTCCTGCCGGCCGCTTCTCGCCTTGCCCGGCTTCAAACCTCCACGACAAGGCTCGGATCGTGGTTCGGGTTCTCCACTTCGATGATGGATTGCTTGCCCCTTCGATAGGCATAGATGTTGCCGCGCGGATTGCTGACGATGCGGGTGTCATGCACGCGATAGTCGCGGCTGGCATGAATGTGACCATGTATCCAAAGGTGCGGCCGGTATTCGGCAATCAGGGAGGTCAGATCGCTGGCATAGGCCGCATCGATCGGCTCGCTGACGGCATTCTGCCAGAGCGAATGGGGGGTGCGGGGCGTGATGGCTGATCACCACGCTGGGGCCGTTGAACGGCCGGGCAAGGGTGTTTGCGATTGCCGACCGGTGCCGGCCATGGCTGAGCAGAGCGTCCCTGGTTTGCCAGCGCCGATAGTTGGGCCCGGTCCGGATCAGCTTGTGGTCGTTCATCTGCATGCCTGCGGCGACCTGCCCCTGAAAGGGGCTGCCCGCCACGGCGTAGTCGGTCCACAGCGTGGCGCCGATGAAGCGCACCCCGCTGGCGGTGAGAGTCTCTCCCTCGGCAAGCAGGTGAATACCTTCCAGCCGCGCCCGATCGCGGGCCTTGCGCAGTTCCGTTTCCACGTTCTCCCGATAGAAGTCGTGGTTGCCGGGAACATAGATCAGCGGCAGGCCGCGGGGCAGGACATGCTGCGCGAGCCAAGGCAGAGCCCGGTCATGCAGGCGGTTGCAGACATCGCCGGCAATGACGACGGCATCGGCCCCGGCAGGTGTTGGAGCAAGCGTATAGGGGCTGTTATCGACGTGGAGATCCGACAAGACCCAAAGACGCATGATCGACCTAGGTCTTGCTTTGCTCGGTAGCGTCAGGGCTGTCCGGCTTCACCTCGTATTTCATCAGGATCGGCACCTGGGTGGCGGCGAAGATCAGGGTGATCGGCATGGTGCCGAAGACCTTGAAATTGGTCCAGAAATCATCCGAGAAGTTGCGCCAGACGATCTCGTTGAGCACCGCCAGGAACAGGAAGAACAGGCCCCAGTTCAGGGTGAGCTTGCGCCAGCCCTCGGGCTTGAGGTCGAAGGCGGCGTCGAGGACGATGCGGATCAGGGGCTTGCCGAAGGCGAGACCTCCCAGCAGGATCAGGCCGAACAGCGTGTTGACGATGGTCGGCTTGAGCTTGATGAAGGTCTTGTCCTGCAGCCAGAGCGTCAGCACGCCGAAGACCAGCACGAAGATACCCGAGACCAGCGGCATCACCGGAATGTGCCGGGTGAGCACGAGGCCGGCGACGAGCGCGATCACCGTAGCCGGGATGAACACGGCGGTGGCGGTGAAGATGTTGCCGCTCGGCCCCTCGAACAGGGCCGGCGCCATGAAGCGCTCGACCAGGGGCTTGAACAATTCCGGCTTGTAATTGGCGAGGAAGAACAGGACCAGCGGCCCCATTTCCAGCACGAGCTTGAGGACGGGATTGACCTTCTGGCGCGGAGCGCCTGCGGTTTCAGCGGTCATGGCTCACTCCATCCCGGCAATGGCGCGGGAGAAGTCCCGGGCAGAGAAGGGTTCGAGGTCGTCGATGCCCTCGCCGACGCCGATGTAATGCACGGGTAGGCCGAATTTGGCGGCCAAGGCCACCAGGATGCCGCCGCGCGCCGTGCCATCGAGCTTGGTCATCACCAGGCCGGTGACGCCAGCGGTCTTGCCGAAGATCTCGGTCTGCGAGATGGCGTTCTGGCCGACGGTAGCGTCGAGCACCAGCAGCACCGCATGGGGCGCGCTCGCGTCGATCTTCCTGATCACGCGCACCACCTTGGCGAGCTCGTCCATCAACTGCGCCTTGTTCTGCAGCCGCCCGGCGGTGTCGATCAGCAGCACGTCGGAACCGTTTTCCTGCGCGGCCTTGAGGGCGTCGAAGGCGAGACCCGCGGAATCGGCACCCTGCTCGCGAGCCACGATGGGCGAGCGGGTGCGCTCGGCCCAGACCTTGAGCTGCTCGATGGCGGCGGCGCGGAAGGTGTCGCCGGCCGCCAGCGTCACCTTGAGGCCGTCGGCGCTGAACTTGGCGGCGAGCTTGCCGATGGTGGTGGTCTTGCCCGAGCCGTTGACGCCGACCATCAGGAGAACGAAGGGCTTGTGGGACCGGTCGATCTCCAGGGGCTTGGCCACCGGGGTGAGGATGGCCTCGACCTCGCTGGCCAGGACCTGGTGAACCTCCTCTGGCGAGATCTGGCGATCGAAGCGCCCCTTGCCGATCGCGGCGGCGATACGGGTGGAGACGTCGACGCCGAGATCGGCCTGGATCAGGACGTCCTCCAGCTCCTCGAGCGTGGTGGCATCGAGCTTGCGCTTGAGCACGATGTCGGTGATGCCGCGGCTGATGGCGTTGGACGAACGCGACAGGCCGTCGCGCAGGCGGCGCCACCAGGATTTCTTCTCGGCGGGCGCGGGCGGCGGGGCCGGCTCGCTGGCGCGCGGAGCTGGAGACGGCTCCGGTGCGGGAGGCGGTGCCGGCGCAGGAGCTGGCGGTGCAGGAGTTGGTGGTGCAGGCGACCCGGGTTCTAGGGGAACGATCAATTCGGCCGCGGCCAGGGGCACGGGTTCGATCAGGGCCTCGAGCGGCGCCTGTGCCGGTTCTGGCGCCGTGCCGGATTCCTCGACGGGAGCCGGCGTCGCCTGCTCGGCGGCTGGCTCGGGCCTGGTCTCGGTTTCCGGCGTCGTGGCGCCTCGCCCGAACAGCCGTGAAAAGAAGCCGGGCTTTTGCTTGTCGCTCTCAGTCATCGAAACGGTCTGAATCCCAAAAGCGTTTTGCGATCAGGCGGAATCGCCTAGAATCGCAAAGACGCGTCAAAACAAGAAGTTAGAGCAAAATGCGCTCGGTCGTCGACGCGTTTTGCTCTTGGGTGGCCAACCTGCCACCGAAAAATGATCTCATGTTGAAGGAACCTCTAGCCGACAATGCCCGATCACGATAGCGCTAAGCGATGATATCGCTCGATTTGACCACGCGGCTCATTCACCGCGACGCCCTGATCCTGATCCTCGACAAGCCTGCCGGCCTGCCCGTGCATGCGGGGCCGAAAGGCGGGCCCAATCTCACGGCCATGCTGGAGCAGCTGCGCTTCGGCCTGCCTCGCAATCCGGAGCTGGCGCATCGGCTCGACAAGGATACATCCGGCTGCCTGGTGCTCGGGCGGCATGCCAGGCCCCTGCGCACTCTCAACGATCTCTTCGCCAAGGGCGGCGTCGAGAAGACCTATTGGGCGGTGGTCGAGGGCGGCCCGACCGAGGACAGTGGCCTGATCGACATGCCGATCGCCCGGCGCTCGCCCGAGCGCGGCTGGTGGATGAAGCCGGCCGAGGACGGCTTGCCGGCACAGACCGATTTCCGTGTGCTGGGTCGGGCGGGGGAACATACCTGGCTGGAGCTGAAGCCGCGCACCGGCCGTACCCATCAGCTGCGCCTGCATTGCGCCGCCTCCGGCTTTCCGATCGTCGGCGATCCGATCTATGGCAGCGCGCCGCGCGAGGGCGGCCCGGTGCTGCATCTGCATGCCCGAGGCGTGAGCGTGCCGATCCTGCCCAAGAAGCCGGCCGTCACGGCGGAAGCAGCGCCGCCGGACCATATGGGCGAGCACCTTGCGGCCCTCGGCTATCGGGGACCTCTCAGCCCGACGCCGCCGGAACTGGTGCAGCCGGTGCCCGAGCCGGTCCGTCGCCGCGGGCTCAGGCCGAAATAGGCATGAGAACCTTCCGCCTTGCGGGCCGCCGGATTCACACATCTCGACGTGGCAAGAAAAGGCGCAAGAAGTCCTTCCCCGGCTTCGGGGAAGGACTACCCGCGCTCAATACTGCCAATATTGAGATGTGTGCAGCCGATAGCCTGCAAGGGGGAAGGCCTAGCGTTCTACCCCGCTGTATCAGCCAGCTCCGCCAGGATCCAGTCGCGGAAAGTGCGGATCTTGGGCTGGTTGCGGCGCATTTCGGGATAGACGAGGTAGAAGGCCCGATCGCTCGGCAGTACCAGCTCGAAAGGCTGGATCAGCCGGCCCTCGGCGAGGTCGTCGTCGTAAAGGGCGGTCGAGAGGATGGCAGCTCCCTGTCCAGCCTTGGCCGCCGCGTTGATCACCGCCTGGCTGCTGAGATTGTAGACGAGCTTGGGCATTTCATAGCTGACGCCGGCTGCTTCGAACCATTCGCGCCACCAGTAATCGCCGGGATCGAGAAGGGGGATGCGCAAAAGATCGGCCGGCGTGTAATGCGGGCCGAGACGAGCGACGAGGTTGCGGCTGAGCATGGGCGTGTAGTCCCCCGGGAGCAGGCGGTGGGCCTGCAGGCCGGGCCAGTCCCCGGTGCCAAAGAAGATGGCGACATCGGTTTCTTCACGGGTGAAGTCGATAGCACGGTCGGTCGCCTCGATACGGACTGCCAAAGTGGGGTGGGCGAGCTGGAAGGCGCCGATATGGCGGGCAAGCCAGCTGGTGGCGAAACTCACCTTGGCGCAGACGGTCAGCACACCCTCGACGCCGCCGCGGGCCGCCGCATAGGCCTCCGCCATCAGGGCGAAGGCGTCGGTGATCGCTGGCGCCAGGCGCTGGCCGGCTGCGCTGAGCTCGATCTGGCGCGGCTTGCGCAGGAAGAGCGGCCCGCCGAAACGTTCCTCCAAGAGCTTGATCTGGTAGGAGACGGCAGCCTGGGTCATGCCGAGCTCGGCGGCCGCACGGGTGAAGCTCAGATGCCGCGCCACGGCCTCGAAGACTCGGATAGCGGCCAGCGGCGGCAGCACAGTGCTCACGATGCATCAGCTCTCTTTATGGGTACTGCTTGAGCTTCAATTCGTCAGAACCCGAAATTCATGGAAAATCTCCGGATGAAACGGCCAAAAGCAGGGCCGATCTGGAGATTTAGCCATGATAGTGGCGCGGATAGAACGTATAGGGCAAGCTTATTCATATAGGGCCGATACGGGGCATGGCGAAACGCAGCCGGCCCGTCGGCCAGCCTTATTGAGGGAGGCGCTGCGTGAGCTCTCCGATCACCTGTTGTGCGACATCGGTGTTATCGATGGCCACGCGAAGAACGATCGGCCTGAGCCTGACGCCAGCGCCCGCGCTCTGATCGATCGCTATCGATAGAGAGGGGGGCGGAAGGAAAGCGGCTTCTTGATCGTCTTAAGACGCCATGGCCTCTTCACCCCGGTTGCCGAGGCTGGCGGTCCTGCCGACCTCCTCCAGGATCCAGTCGCGGAAGACGCGAATCTTCGGCAGGTTGCGGCGGGCTTCGGGATAGACCAGGTAGAAGGAATGTTCGCCGGCGACTTGATGAAAGGGCTGGATCAGCCGCCTTTCCGCCAGATCCTGGGCCCAGAGGGCGCAGGAGAGGATGGCGACGCCCTGGCCGTCGAGTGCGGCGGTTCCGACGAAGGCCTGTGAGCCGATGCAGGGAATCTCCACGGGCCCGCGATGGACACCGCCGAAGCGATCCTGCCCGCGCGTGATTGGCGGTGCGGACTGCACTTCGCTGCGCGAAGGGCCCCTGGGGCGGCGGGCGACTTTGACGAGGTCGAACCAATCGTCCCACCACGTGTCGCCGGGATCGAGTAGTGGCAGGCGCAGGAGATCGGCTGGCTGCTTCACGCCGCCGATGGTGGCGGCGAGCTTCGGGCTGAGCATGGGGGAGTATTCACCCGATAGCAGGCGATGGCTGCACAGGCCCGGCCAGTTGCCGTCGCCATGGCGGATGGCGAGATCGATGTCGCTGCGTGCAAAGTCGACTGCTTGGTTGATGGCGTCGATCCGCACGGCCAGGGAAGGGTAGCGGATCTGGAAGGCGCCGACATGGCGGGCCAGCCAGGTCGTGGCGAAGGTGATCGAGGCCGTGACCGTGAGCACGCCCTCCGCATCACCGCGCGCCGAGGCATAGGCCTGGGCGAGCAGGGAGAAGGCTTCGCTCACCGCCGGCGCCAGGCGCTGGCCGGCCTCGGTGAGCTCGACCTGCTTGGGGCGGCGCAGGAAGAGCGGGCCTCCGAAACGTTCCTCGAGCAATTTGATCTGGTAGGACACGGCGGCCTGGGTCATGCCGAGTTCGTTGGCGGCGCGCGTGAAGCTCTGGTGCCGTGCCACGGCCTCGAACACCCGGATGGCGGTGAGGGGAGGAAGCGGAAGGGTCATTTGTGATAAGCCTGTTTTATGGCTCCAAATCGAGCTTCAATTAGCCACATCCCGCGCGGAATGTGAATATCCCTGTCAGATATTGCTAATTGCCGCACAGGAGATTTGGTCATGACGGCCGTTCAATTCAATCGCATAGGGCAGTCTTATTGCAGCCACGCGGACAGCGAACGCGTGGTCAAGCCGAATGAGACATTCATCCGGCCCCGTTTCATCGGCCCCTATGATCTTTCGGATCATTTGCTGCGGGATATCGGCGTGCTCGATGGCAATGCCGGGCGAAGCAAAGGAAATGAGGGCGCCTTCTCGGCGCGAGACCTGATCGACCGGTATCGGTAAGCGCGGAAACAGCTTCAGGGTGCACGGGCATCTTGCCCGTTCTTCCTTGCCGCAAGCGCAGTATTTCCAAGGACGGGCAAGATGCCCGTGCACCCAGAAATCACCGCTCCCAGGGGCTATTCCGCGGCGGGCCTCACGCTATAGCGGTTCTCGATATAATCGATCACCATCTGCTTGAATTCGTCGGCGATGCCGGGGCCGCGCAGGGTTGCGGCCTTCTGGCCGTCGATGAACACCGGTGCGGTCGGTGTCTCGCCGGTGCCGGGCAGGGAAATGCCGATATCGGCATGCTTGCTCTCGCCGGGGCCGTTGACGATGCAGCCCATCACCGCGACCTTCAGCGTCTCGACGCCCGGATAGCGTGTCTTCCAGTCCGGCATGGACTCGACGATGAAGCCCTGGATGCTCTGGGCGAGTTCCTGGAACACGGTCGAGGTGGTGCGGCCGCAGCCGGGGCAGGCGGCCACCAGCGGCACGAAGGTGCGGATGCCCATCACCTGCAGGATCTCCTGGGAGACCTTGACTTCCTGGGTGCGATCGCCGCCGGGCTCGGGCGTGAGCGAGACGCGGATGGTGTCGCCGATGCCGGCCTGCAGCAGCGGCGAGAGAGCGGCGGCCGAGGCGACGATGCCTTTCGAGCCCATGCCGGCCTCGGTGAGGCCGAGATGCAGGGCATAGTCGGAACGGCTGGCCATCTCGCTGTAGACCGCGATGAGATCCTGCACCGCCGAGACCTTGGCCGAGATGATGATGCGGGACTTGGGCAGGCCCATCTCCACCGCACGATCGGCCGAGAGCAGGGCCGACTGCACCAGCGCCTCCCAGGTCACGGTGCGGGCATCGACGGGCGCCTCGCTTCTGGCGTTCTCGTCCATCAGATGGGTGAGCAGCTCCTGGTCGAGTGAGCCCCAGTTCGCGCCGATGCGCACCGGCTTGTCGTGGCGCATCGCCATCTCGATGATGGCACCGAACTGGCGGTCGCGCTTGTCCTTGAAGCCGACATTGCCAGGATTGATGCGGTATTTGTCGAGCGCCTGCGCACAGGCGGGATGGTCGGCCAGGAGCTTGTGGCCGATATAGTGGAAATCCCCGATGATCGGCGTGGTCACGCCGATGCGCATCAGCCTTTCCTTGATGCGCGGCACCGCAGCGGCGGCCTCGTCGCGATCGACCGTGATGCGCACCATTTCAGAGCCGGCACGGGCCAATGCCGCGACCTGCCGTACCGTGCCGTCGATATCGGCCGTGTCGGTGTTGGTCATCGATTGCACCACGATGGGCGCGCCGCCGCCGACCAGGACGCCGCCGACATCGACGGGAACGGTAGGGCGACGGGACATCAGGCCAAAGCGCGCATAGGACGGGATCATCGGGCACCGCTGGTTTCGTTTGGGGATGACATGGACCTCACCGGCTGGCACGTCAAGGTCTTGGGGGGCCGGTCTTCGGACCGGCCTGGAACCACGCCGCCAGCAGAGCCGAGACGGCGGGTCTGAAGACCCGCCCCCCACGATCAGAGAGCCGGCCCTTGCGCTCCGCCTGAACCTTTCTACCATCGCATCTTGCAAAGGATGTGATGGATTGATGATGATCGGCGCTGGTGCCACGGCTCGCCTGTTCAAATGGTTCGCGGCCAAGCGCATGGAACTGGCCCTGGCCGTACGCGTCACGGTGGCGGCAGGCCTGACTTTCGTTGCGGTCAAGCTGGTGGACCTTTCCCAGTCGAGCTGGGCGGTGATCACCTCCATCATCGTCATGCAGGCAAGCCTTGGCGGCTCGGTCAAGGCGGCGATGGACCGGATGGCCGGCACGCTGCTCGGGGCCCTGTGGGGCGCGGTGGTGTCGGTGGTGCTGCCGCACCATGAGGGCAATGTCGCGCTGGGCCTTGCGGTACTGACCGCCGTGGCGCCGATGGCGGTGGCCTCGGCGCTCAGGCCGAGCTTCCGGGTGGCACCCATCACGGCGCTGATCGTGCTGATTCCGGCGGGCGGCACGCTGCTGCCGCCCTATGCCTATGCCGCCGAGCGCGTGGCGGAGATTGCGCTCGGCATCATCGTCGGTGTCGGCGTCGCCCTGTTCGTGCTGCCGGCGCGGGCGCAGGGCGCGCTTGCCGCCGCGGCCGCACGCGTGGCCGATCTCAATGCCGAGCTCCTGCTTGCCCTGACCGGCAGCCTCCTCGACGGCAAGGGCCGGCCGGAGCTTGCCGGCATCAACAAGCGCATCCGTGCGAGCCTGCGCCAGATCGATGCGGCTGTCGAGGAGACGGTGCGCGAACGCAGCGCCCATCTCAGTCATGCCATCGATCCCGAGCCGATGGCCCGCACGCTCTACCGTGTCCGGCACGATCTCGTCATCATCGCCCGCGTCTGCGTGCGCGCTTTGCCGGAGCGGGTGGCGCCGACCCTCACGGAGCCTCTGGAGGCGATGCGGGACGCGACCGTCGGCTTGCTGCGCGGCATCGCCGAAGCCCTGCGGCGCGGCTTTCTCGGGCCGGATGCCGCGGGTTTCGATACCAGCCTTTCCGCCTATGTCGCTGCCATGGACAAGCTGCGTGGCGCCGGCGTGCTACGGGACCTGCAAAGCGAGGAGGTCGGCCGCCTCTACGCCCTGCGCTTCGGCTTCGAGCAGCTCGGCCAAGACATCAAGGACCTGGTCGAGCGCAGCTCCGATTTGGCGCGGGAGTAGTTGGAGCGCGGNCGCTCTTGGAACCGCCGTATGCCGGGCGTGAGAAGAGCGGACAGGATGTCCGCGCTCCGAAGCGTGATTTCCGACGGATCGGGAGGCGCCGTCAGCTCTGTTGCTCGATCGCCGAGCGGGCGATGGCCGCGTCTTGCTCCGGGCTGCCGCCCGAAACCCCCAGGCCGCCGATCAGGGCTCCCTCAACGTCGAACAAGGGCTCGCCGCCCCCCACCAGCAGCAGGCCGCCATGGTGGATATGGTCGAAATGCAGGAGCGGTTCCCCGATCTTCAGCGGTGCGCTCAGGGCGACGGTGGGGGCCTGGAACATCACGGAGGTGCGGGCCTTGGCGATGGCAAGCTCGTTCGATGCCAGCCAGGCGCCGTCCATGCGGGAGAAGGTCACCAGGTTGGCGCCCTTGTCGAGCACGGCGAAGACCGCCTTCATGCCGGCCTTCTCCGCGGCGGTGCGCGCCTTGGCGACGACGCCATGCGCTTCTTCGAGCGTGATCTCAGGCATTCTGGCTCCACTCGGTTTCCTGCCATTGCCTGGCAGCCTTGATGGTGTCGAGGGGGCGCATGGTGCGATAGAGATGTTCCTCGGCCGGAATGATCTCGACCATGGCATCGATCATCTCCTGCGGATCGTTCTGGTCCGCCAGGGCGCCGGCGAAGTCCGGCATGGGCACGACCACGCTGCCGGCGTCATACCACTGGGTATGGCTCTCCGCACCGGTGTCGTTGAAGCCGGTGCCGAACACGCCCGGGTTCACGGTCGCGACCTTGACGCCATAGGGCGCCAGCTCGGCCCTCATCGAGCCGGCGATGGCCTCGATGGCATGCTTGGTGGCGCAATAGACGCCGACGAAGGGGATGACGAGGATGCCGCCCATCGAGGAGGTCCACACCACCTTGCCGGCCTTGCGCGCCACCATCTTCGGGACGATGCCCTGAACCAGCCTGATATGGCCGAAGACATTGATTTCGAACGATTCACGCATGCGTTGCATCGGGATGTCGATGACGGAGCCGCTTTCCATCACGCCGGCATTGAGCACGAGGATGTCGGGATCATAACCCGCGGCATGCGCGATATCGATGTCGTCGAGGAGGTTGAGCTTGATGACCTCGAGCTTGACGCCCGCGGCCGCGGCGTCGGCGCGCAGGCTGCGCACCAGGGGCCAGGATTCGGCGGTCGCGACGACTTGGTGCCCCTGGCGGGCCAGCTCGATCGCAGCGCCGCGGCCGAAACCGGAACTGGCGCCGGTGATCAGGATTTTCTTCGACATGGTCTTCCTCCGTTCTCGATGATCGAGATCCGGGAATCACCCTAAGGAAGCTTGACTGCTGCAACAATCTCGCCAATTCTTGATGTTGAGATGAGAGATATTCATCAATTAAAGAGCGGCGATCTCTTCGCACTCACCGTGTTCCTCTCGGTTGCCGCCCATCGCAGTTTCCGAGCGGCGGCGATCGAGCTCGACGTCACGCCTTCGGCGGTCAGCCATTCGGTCAAGAGCCTGGAACAGCGCCTCGACGTTCGCCTGTTCAACCGCACGACCCGCAGCGTCTCCCTCACCGATGCGGGGGAACGTCTCGCCGCCAAGCTCAGGCCGGCGGTGTCCTCGATCGCCGAGGCGCTGCAGGTGGTCGACGATTTCCGCGAGGCGCCCAGCGGGACGGTGCGGATCAATTCCAGCGAGGGCGCGATCCGCCTCGTGCTGCTGCCGGTGCTGGCACGCTTTGCCAGGGACTATCCGCAGGTCCATCTCGATATCGTCAGCGACGGCCGGCTAAGCGACGTCGTCGCCGATGGCTTCGATGCCGGTATCAGGCTGGCCGAGGCGGTGCCGCAGGACATGATTACGGTCCGCCTCACCGAGACGGCACGCTTTGCCGCGGTAGCGTCGCCGGGCTATTTCGCGGCCCATGGCCGGCCGGCGGTGCCGCAGGACCTGCATCGCCACGCCTGCATCCGCTTTCGCTTCGACAGTGGCGCGATCTATCGCTGGGAATTCGAGCGTCACGGCACGACGGAGACGATCAACGTCACGGGGCCGCTCACGCTGACCGACCAACCCCTGATGGTCGAGGCGGCGATCCAAGGCATCGGCATCGCCTTCGTGCCCGATCATCTGGTGGTGGGCGCCCTGGCGGACGGGCGCCTCGAACGCATTCTCGACGACTGGTGCCCGGCCTTTCCGGGCCTCTGCCTCTATTATCCCGGGCACCGCCATGTTTCAGCCGGGCTGCGCGCGCTGATCGCCGCCATCCGGGCGGGATGACGGCGAGTCCGGCCGGTTTTCAAAGTATTTTCCAGAAAGGTCGATGGACTTTTCGATTAAGAAAATACGTCAAAACAAAAAGTTAGAGAGGAAGTGCGATTCGGAGTGTTCGCACTTCCTCCAACCGCCTCACAGCCGGCTGGACAGGGCCTCGACGATCCAGCCCCATTCGCTGGCCGCGAGCTGGCCGGGGGGATCTCCGCGCAGGATCGCCATCAGCTCCAGATAGCGCCGGGAACGGGCATGGTGCTTGCGATATTGTTCGAGCTGCCAGTCGAGGAAAGCCCGGTCCGGCTCCTTCTTCATCGCCTGTGCCGACTTTTGCAGCCACGTCTCCGCGATGGCCTTGCCGGTGTCCGAATTGGGCGCGACGCCCCTGGCCATGGCCTCACGCACCTCGGCGAAAGTCTCATCCGAGACTTGGCGATAGGCGGCCGGGTCGAAGCCATCGTTCCACAATTGCTGCATGCTGGCCCGCATCTCCGTGATGTAGGCCTTGTTGGTGAGAATACCGGTGAGTTCGGTCCAGGCGTCGATCTGTTCGGGGCTGGGATCGTCGGGCAGGTCCGGGGTGGAGGCTTCGATCATCCTGGCGCGCCAGGCCGGGTCCATTCTGGCGCCGGCGCCGACCTCGTCGTAGAAATTCTCGATTGCGGTGCGGAACTGGTTCTGGGAAAGGGCAGTCACGGTCCACAGTCTCCTCAAATCTTGCGGGGTGGGATCGGCGAGTTTCAGCGTGGCGCGCAAGGCGGCGGCGATGCGGCGCTTGGCTGATATCTCGGCCTCGATGGCTTCCAGACGCAGGGCCAGGACGTCGGTGAGGCCGAGGCGGCGGGCGAGCAGGCGCGCGATGTCGCCGAGCTTCACGCCGGCATCGCGCAGAGCGAGGATGAGATCGAGCCGGGCCCGGTCCGCCTCCGAATAGACGCGGTACCCGCTTTCGGCTCGCGCCGCTGGCGGCAGGAGGCCCTTGTCGGAATAGAAGCGGATGCGCCTGACGGCGATGCCGCTCAGCTTCGAAAGCTCGCCGATGGTGTAGGTTTTCTCACTCATGGGACGCGTTGTACGGGCTCCACCAAGTGGAGAGTCAAGCGGCTGCACTTGCGGGAGACCGACACTTTGTCAGCCGCTGCAACGCGGCTCTTCAGCCGCCCGCATTCCGCAGGGCCTTGCTAATTTCGGCATCCGTCGGGAAGCCGGGGGGAGACCATTCATCGAATCCGCCCCGATAGATTTCGATGGAGGGGCCGGTACCGTCGAGCTTGTCGGCGAATTTGTACACCGCCCAGAAGGCCACACTGCGATGCAGCGGCTCCGGAGGTTGGCAGACCGCGCGTAGTTTTCCACCTTGTTGCTGCCAGATCGTCGTGGTGGTGGCGTCGTATACAATGCTTTTTTCACGGCAATTCGCGCCCCAAGGGGATTTTTGCCGTAGAAAAGCAGTGAAATGCGCTACTTCATCGGGAGAGAGGCGAAAACGATAGCGAATGTAGAGCGGGCTGGGACTTCCGGCAGGAACTTTAGAGCCGAGGAGATACTTCTGAATATAGCTATCGCCATCCGCCGACAGCCAGAGGCGAAATCTGCCCCAGGCATTATCGGCAACAATGCCGAAGCTGCCGAACGATGGGTTTTTGTCCTTGGCAAAAGCGGGCAGCGTGGCGAAAACAAGTACCGCTGGAATGAACAACCTTGAGAGAAAGCGCATCAGGGATAGCCATCAGGTCGTCGTATGATCGTCGATCGCAAGCGAACATTGTCATCGCGAGCGGTGCGAAGCAAGCGACTGAAATTCCCGGGTGCG
>NZ_JBQEPH010000013.1:86366-178866 GCF_052045555.1 Labrys sp. 22185
CGCACCCGGAAAGAAGGCCTGCTAGCCCTGCGCCTTCGCCCGGCAATGGCGGCAGATGCCGGCGAGTTCGATGACCTGGCCACGCGGGGTAAAGCCGATAGCGCCGGCGGCCGTCGCGAGGGCCTTGCCGACGGCTTCCGACTCCGCTTCGCCCACTGTGCCGCAGCTCTCGCAGATCAGGAACATCACCACGCTGCCGTCCTTGTGATCGTGCGCGCAGGCGATGAAGGCGTTGCGGCTCTCGATGCGATGGGCAAAGCCCTGTTCGAGCAGGAAGTCGAGGGCGCGATAGATGGTGATCGGCGCCGGGCGCTTGCCCTCGCCATCCTCCAGCTTTTCGATCAGCTCATAGGCACCGATCGGCTGGTGTGTAGCGGCGAGCGCCTCCAGCACCTGGCGGCGGATCTGGGTCAGCCGGACGCCGCGTTCGGCCGAAAGGCTTTCCGCCCGCGCCAGCACGGATGAGCTGCAATGGCTGTGATCATGGCCGGGTTCGGCGAAGACCGGTGCTGGCTCGTGATCGTGGGCGTGGCGGTGGGCCATGGAAACCTCTCGCCCCCTATGTAGCAATGGCGCGGCGCCATTGCCAGTTCTCTGGGATCGCCGGCTTCCAGCCGGCTCTTGGATACACAATGCTGGCGGGAAGGGCCGGCTGAAAGCCGGCGGTCCCGGCAAGATTACGGCCTGACCGTACCCTGGCCCTTCACGCGATATTTGAACGAGCAGAGCTGCTCGGCGCCGACAGGCCCGCGCGCATGCATGCGGCCGGTGGCGATGCCGATCTCGCCGCCGAAGCCGAATTCGCCGCCGTCGGCGAACTGGGTGGAAGCATTGTGCAGCACGATGGCCGAATCGACCTCGGCCAGGAAACGCGCTGCCGCAGCCTCGTCGTCGGTGACGATGGCGTCGGTATGGTGCGAGCCGTAGCGTTCGATATGGGCGAGCGCCGCATCGAGGCCCGAGACCACCTTCACCGAGATGATGGCGTCGAGATATTCGGTGGCCCAATCGGTGTCGTCGGCCGGCTTCACATGGGGATCGACCGAGAGGGTGCGCGAATCGCCGCGGACCTCGCAGCCCGCCTCCAGCAACGCCTTGACCAGCGGCTTGAGGAAGACCGGCGCCACGGCCTGGTCGACCAGCAGCGTCTCGGTGGCGCCGCACACGCCGGTGCGGCGCATCTTGGCGTTGAGCACGACGGCGACGGCCATGTCGAGTGCGGCGCCGGCATGGACATAGGTGTGGTTGACGCCTTCCAGATGGGCGAAGACCGGCACGCGGGCCTCCGCCTGCACCCGGGAGACGAGATTCTTGCCGCCGCGCGGCACCAAGACGTCGAGATTGCCGTCGAGCCCGGCCAGCATGGCACCGACGGCGGAGCGGTCGGGCGTGGGCACCATCTGGATGGCGGCCTCCGGCAGGCCGGCGGCCTGCAGGCCGGCGCGCAAGGCCTTGGCGATCTCGCTGCAGGTGCGGAAGCTCTCCGAGCCGCCGCGCAGGATCGCGGCATTGCCGGCCTTGAGGCAGAGGGCACCCGCATCGGCCAGCACGTTGGGGCGACTTTCGAAGATCACGCCGACGACGCCGAGCGGGGTGGAGACGCGCTCGAATTCCAGGCCGTTCGGCCGCGTCCAACTCGCCAGCACCCGGCCGACCGGATCGGGCTGGGCGGCGACTTCGCGGATGGCCGTAGCAATGCCGGCAACGCGCTTCTCGTCGAGAGTGAGGCGGTCGACATAGGAAGCGATCTGGCCGCGCGCCAGAGCATCGGCGACATCCTGCGCATTGGCGGCGAGGATGGCGGCTTCACTGGCGAGGATGGCCTTGGCCATCGCCTCGAGCGCGGCATTCTTGGCTGGGGCCGGGGCGAGCGCCAGGATCCGCGCGGCCGAACGGGCCGCCTGTCCTACTTTGCGCATGACGGCAATGACATTGCCGTCTTCCATTCCCCGGTTTTCGTCGGGCATGGTTCACCCTGTCGGTTTTTCAAAAGATCAGGCTGACGTGGTTAGGCCGGATCGACAGTGGTTGCAAGGCTGTTTGGAGCGCGGACAGGATGTCCGCGCTCCGGGCTTCAATGCCCGCCGCCCCCGCCGCCGCCCGCCATCTGCGGCTTCTTCAGCATGAAGATGGAGAAGCTGAGCAGGCCGAACAGCAGTGTCAGCAGCAGGAACACGTCGGAGAACGCCATCACCAGTGCCTCGCGCCGCATCAGCCCGACCAGCCTGGAGACGGTCATCTGGTCGGCTGCCGCCCCGAAAGCCACGAAACCGGCCTTCATGTTCTCATAGGTCTGCATGACATTGTCGCGGCTCCAGTTCACCGCCTCGCCCAGGCGCGACAGGTGCAGGTCCTGGCGCTTGTTGAGGGCGGTGTTGATGATGGCAAGGCCGACCGCGCCGCCGAGATTGCGCATCAAATTGAACAGGCCGGAAGCGTTCTTGATGCGGGCAGGGGGCAGGGTGCCCAGCGCGATGTTGGAGATCGGCACCATGCAGATCATCAAGGAGACGCCGCGCAGGATCTGCGGCAGCAGAATCTCGTAGAAATCCCAGTCATGCGTGATGCCGGTCATGATCCAGGTGCCGGCCGCAAAGCCGATGAAACCGCCGGCGATCATCAGGCGCGGATCGACGAAGCGGGTGAGGTTGCCTGCGATCGGCGCGGTGAAGAACATGCACAGGCCGGTGACGAACATGGTCTCGCCGATCATGCGGGAATCATAGCCGCGCACGCCGGCAAGATAGACCGGGAAAAGATAGGTCAGGCCGTAGAGGCCGACGCCCAGCACGAAGGAGAGCAGCGAGCCGGTGGCGAAGTTCCCGTCCTTGAAGGCATAGAGATCGACGATGGGCTGTTTGGCCAGCAGCACGCGGGCGAAGAACACTACGGCACCGACGGCCGCGAGCACGGACATCACCAGGACCGGCGTTTCGGCGAACCAGTCATGCCCCGGCCCTTCCTCCAGCGCATATTCGAGGCCGCCGAGGAACACCGCCATCGAGATCAGGCCGGTCCAGTCGAAATTGCTGAGCAGAGACAGGTCCGGCTCGTCGAAGTCGACCATGGAGAAGGTCATCAGCGTGACGATGACACCAGGCACCACATTGATGAAGAACAGCCAGTGCCAGGAGATCGCATCGGTGAGGATGCCGCCGACCGTCGGGCCGATGGTGGGGGCGAGCGTCGCCACCAGGCCGATCATCGGCGAGACGATGGCCTGCTTGGAGCGCGGGAAGATGGTGAAGGCGGCCGCGAACACGGTGGGGATCATACCGCCGCCGATGAAGCCCTGCAGCGCGCGGTAGATGATCATCTCGTTGATGTTCGTCGCGGTGCCGCACATGAAGCTCATGACGGTGAAGCCCGCGCAGGAGACCGCGAAGGTCCAGCGCGTCGAAAAGGCGCGGGAGAGGAAGCCCGAGAGCGGGATCATCACCACTTCGGCCACCAGATAGGCCGTCTGCACCCAGGGGATCTCGTCGCCGGAGGCGCCGAGGCCGGCCTGGATCTGGGGCAGGGAGGCGGAGACGACCTGAATGTCCAGGATCGCCATGAACATGCCGAACACCATCGCCAGGAAGGCGATCAGCTTGCGCTTGTCGATGGTTTCTTCGGCGGGCACCGGTATGGCGGTTGCTGTTGCGGTGGCCATGGCGGCCTCCTTGGAAGCAGATAGCCTTCTCCCCATGCGGGAGAAGGTGGCACGAAGTGCCGGATGAGGGGTCTCGCATCCTTGCCGGAGAGAGCGCGGCGCGACCCCTCATCCGGCCCGGCTTCGCCGGTCCACCTTCTCCCGCAAGGGGAGAAGGCTCTTGTCTTGCCTTACCTTACCCCTTCGGGCCGGTGCGGCTGTCGACCGTCACCACCACCGACAGGCCGGGACGCAGCTTGCCGCTGAGAGCGATGTCGGCGGGAACCTCGATACGCACCGGCACGCGCTGGGTGATCTTGGTGAAGTTGCCGGTGGCGTTCTCGGGCGGCAGCAGGCTGAAGACAGAGCCGGAGGCCGGCGAGAACTTGCCGACGACGCCTTCGAAGGTGTCGCCGTCCATGGAGTCGACCGAGACTTCCACCTTCTGGCCGGGAACCAGCGGGGCGAGCTGGGTTTCCTTGAAGTTGGCGGCGACATAGATGCTCTTGAGCGGCACCAGGGCGATCAGGCGCGAGCCGGGCGAGACATACTGGCCTGGCTGGGCGGCGCGGTTGCCGACCACGCCATCGGTGGGTGCGCGCACCACGGTGGCGTCGAGGTCGTTCTGCGCCTTGGTAATGGCGACTTCGAGTTCCTTGGCGCCCTGCTCGGCCTCGTCCTTCTGGGCCTGCGTCACGGCGAGATTGGCCTTGGCCGCGATCACATTGGCCTCGGCGCTGTTCAGGCTCGCCTGGGCATTGGTGAGGGTGGCATTGGCGCTGGCAAGGCCGGCATTGGCCTTGTCACGGTCAGCGGTGGCTTGGTCGAGCGTGGCCTTGGAACCGAAATCCCGGGCAGCCAGCGCGTCGGCGCGATCGAAGGCGGCATTGGCGCGCACGATTTCGGCCTTGGCGGAGGCGACGCCGGCCTGGGCCGACTCGATGCCCGCCTTGGCCGAGGCGACGCCGGCATTGGCGGTTTCGATCGCCGCCTGCTGGGCCACGACCTGCTGGTCGATGCGGGCAATGGTGGCGTTCTGCGTGGCGCGCTTGGCCTTGGCGGATTCGAGCGCGGTGCGATAGTCGGTGTCGTCGAGCTTGACGATGACGTCGCCAGCCTTGACGCTGTCGCCATTCTGCACCGGCACGGCGTCGACATAGCCCGAGACCTTCACGCCCAGGGTCGAGACGTCGGCCTGCACATAGGCGTCGTCGGTCTCGACCATGAAGCGGCCATTGGTCCACCAGTCATAGCCGTACCAGCCGCCGGCCGCGAGGGCGACGACCAGCAGGATCGGCAGGACGGTGCGGGCCTTGGATTTCTTCTTGCCGGCCGTCGCGGCGGGCTTGGATTGCACTGGAGCCGCGGGAGCCTCGGCCTTCTGGGCCTCTGCCTTCCCTGTCTCGGGCGCTGCCGGCGCGTCAGTACGCTGGCGCTCCAAGGTCACGACATTGTCGGTGGCATCGGCCGGGCCGGTGGCGCCCTGGCCACCCGGCACGGCATTGTGGTCGCGAGCTGCGTCCATCGTGGTCTCCCAACCGGAAGGTGAGACGCCCCTGGACAACTCGAAAAAGTTGCCTGCAAAACCAGACCGTGTTGATCTTGCCCCGGAGCATTCTACGATTTGGGTGGCTATGCCGAGGATCGCAAATATGCATTAGAACAAAGGCTTGGAGTAAAATGCGCTTCCGTGGAAACGCGCTTTGCTCCGGTCGACAAGATCAATACCGTCTGGCTGGGACTGTCAGGATCGAACCGAACGGTTCAGTCAGTTTCCGTTGACTATCATGTTGCGCTGCGATACGCAATAAAAATCGAACCGAACGGTTCAGTCAATTTTTGGAGGGATTTTAGTCATGCTCGCCGAAAGCCCGGCACCTGCGAAAGAGCCGGCTACCGACCCACCGGCCGCCGACAATGCCAAATGCCGCCAGATCGTCGATGGCGCTCGTCGTGTCTTCCTGGCCCATGGTTTCGAAGGCGCCAGCATGAACGATATCGCCAAGGAGGCAGGCGTCTCCAAGGGCACTCTCTATGTCTATTTCGAGAACAAGGAGCGGTTGTTCGCGGCGATCGTCGACGAGGAACGCTCTTCCCATGTCGAGCGCATCTTCGAATTCGACTATAATTCGCCCGACGTCGAAGGCACGCTGCTGGAGCTTTCCGCCGCCATCACCGCTTTCATCTGCCAGCCGCGCATCATCTCGGCGATGCGGGCCGTGATGGGTATCACCGAGCGCATGCCCGATATCGGGGCGCATTTCTACAATGCCGGCCCCGGCCATTCCCGCAAGCAACTGGCGAAATATCTCGATCTGCGCGTGGCCGCCGGCCAGCTCGAAATCGACGATACGGAGCTGGCCGCTGCCCAGTTCCTGGAAATGTCGCACGGCCCCTTGCTGAAGCCGATGTTCTTCATGGCCAACAACACGCCGCCGACCAAGGCGCGCATCCGCGAGGTGGCGCAGTCGGCCGTGCGGGTGTTCATGGCCGCCTATGGCGTGAAGAAATAGAGGCGCAACGAGCTCCCTGATGTCGGGGAGGGGGACCGCTAACGCCGGCTCCGCGTGGGGGCGCCATCTGACCACGTCCCCGCCCCCCATCGGTGCTCATCCTCCGCCGATGCGTATCCGCAGAAAATCACCCTTGATGGTGATGGCCGGCTTGATGCCCGGCCTGTTCGGCAGGGCGCTGTCGACCAGCGAGGCATGGCCGCTTACCGCGTAGTTCACTGCCTCCGCGCCGGCGAAGCGCAATTCGGCGTCGATGGCGTTGCCGCCGAGGTCGATGCTCTCGTCCTTGTCGATGCGGGCATAGGAGAGGCGGGCACGGATGGCATTGCCCTCGATCGAGACGTTGCGTGCATGCCCGTCCAGCGCGATGTCACCGGCCCGGCTGTTGACGTCGAGCGAGGCGAAGCTGCCCGACAGGCGGCTCGAAGTGGCGTCCTGCACGATGGAGACGGCGACGTTTTCGGGCAGGGTGGCGGTGAGTTCGAGCCGGCAATCGGAGGCACCGAACCAAGCACCATTGCCGGTGTCGACCTGCAATTGCGTACCGACCAGCCGGATCGAGCCGGCATTGGTGCAGCCGGCGCCACTCCAGCTCGAGCTCCAGAAGCCGAACCAGCCGTCCGGGCGGCCGCGGAGTTCGGCGCGATAGGGACCCGTGCGGCTGGCCGTCAGCCGGACCAGGCTGGAAGGGCCGCTGACCGTCACCGAGGTCACCGAGGCGACGTCAAGTTCGCCGAGGCTCGTGTGCGCCCTGCCTGGGGCCATCCCGGCGACGGCGAACAGGACGATGAGGATCAAAGGCCTTCGCATGGCTGTCTTCCCTTTTTGAACCTTGGGAAAACGACGCCGGAATCCGGTGCATTCGGCGACCTCGATCGCGATCGGGGACGAATCCGAGCGTGATCGAGGACATGAATGGTGTAGATTCGTCCCGTTCCGGAAGCATCCCCATGATCTTCGTACCCCTGCCCTTCGTCAGCGCGCTGCTCTTTGCCATCCTGCTGGTGCAGATGGCGCGGCAGGGCGATCGTCCCTGGCGGGACAATGCTTTTTTCCTGCTGCTGCTCGGCTTCACCGCGCTCTCGGTGCTGCTTGGCCTGCGCTGGGGGTACGGGGTCAGGATTTTCATCCCGCTTCAGGCCACGCTGGCTGCCTTGACGCCGGCTCTGGCGTGGCTCGCCTTTCGCGGTCTCACTGCCGAAGGCCCGGCACTGCGCTGGGCCACGGTGTGGCCTCATCTCGTGCCCGCCGGCCTTGTCGGGCCACTTTTCGTGACTTCGTCGGTGGCGGTCGATCTTCTCGTCATCCTGTCGTTCCTCGGCTACGGCCTTGCTTTGACACGCCTGGCGCTGGCCGGCCCCGACATGCTGATCACGCCCCGGCTGGACGGCGTGCTGCGATCCCACCGCGCGCTGCAGATCACGGCCGGGGCCTGCCTGGTCGGCGGGGTGACGGACGTCATCATCGGTTTCGACATGCGCTGGATGGGAGGCGTCATTTCCGAAGCCATGGTGTCCGGCGGCAATGTCGTGCTGCTGTTGGTGCTGGGCGTGGCGGCCGCCTCGGCGGGATCGGCGGCACCGACCGAGGAGGCCGAGCCATCGGCGGTCGAACCGCCAGCCCGGCCTGGCAGCGACGAGGACAAGGCGGTGGCGCTGGCCCTCGACGCCCTGATGGCGGATCGTTCGCTCTACAAGGATGTCGATCTCAATCTCGGACGGCTCGCCCGGCGGCTGAACCTGCCGGCGCGGCGCGTTTCCTCGGCCGTCAACCGCATCCACGGCATGAGCGTGTCGCACTATGTCAACAAATACCGGATCGAGGAGGCCTGCCGCCTGCTGGCGACCACCGATACGTCCGTCATCCAGGTGATGATGGAGGCCGGCTTTCTCAGCAAATCCAATTTCAACCGCGAGTTTCTGCGCCTTACCGGCGTCAGCCCCATCGCCTGGCGGCGGGGGCAGCGTTCTGCGCCGGCCGGGAGTGCGGAGAATGGCAAGCAAAAGGCCCCGCCGTGGCGGGGCCCCAAAACGCAACTCGACATTACGCAACGCGACTTGACGCAACTCGAACGCAACGCAACTCAGTAGCAGACCCGCACGCGGGCCCAGTGGCCGCCATAGTAGTCCTCGACCCAGCGCTTCTGGATGTAGCAGCGGCGGTACTGGCGGTAATAGACGGGGCGGTATTCGTCGTAATAGCCGCCACCGTAATAGCCGTTGTTGTAGGCGGAGCCGGCGAGGAGGCCGCCCAGCAGGCCGATGCCGGCGCCGGCGGCGAAGGCGCCACCACGGCCATAGCGGGCTTCGGCGGTGCCGGTGGTGGCGATCGCGGTACCGGCCAGCGTGGCGGCAACCAGGGCTCCGGTCAGGATCTTCTTGAACATCGTCTCGTTCCCATCTCTCGTCTTGCGCGGGCTGCGCTTGCTCTGATGGGGTGAGGATGTCACCGCGGCCCCGTTATTTCCGTGCGATTCGACACCGGGAAACACGGCATGCCGGCGCTCCTGAACCAGGGTCACGCTGCTGTTTCCTTTCGTCGCCAGGATGACGTAACGTCTGGCGGTTGCGGAGGAATGGCATGCGGTCGGGGTGGCGAGTTGGCGTCTGGTTGGTTCTGGGCTCTTTCGGTCTGGGCCTGGCCTTCGTGTCGCCGCCGCCGGCCGTCGCTGCGCCCTGTCCAGGTGAGCCGACGGCCTGTGCGACGATGGGCAGGACTCCACTGGGCCTGTCCTATCAGACGGTACTCGCCATCCTCCAGGATATGGACGAAAAGGATCGGCAGGCTCGTATCGAGCCCCTGCGCAGGACGCTCGAGGCCAATCCCGCGGATGACCTTGCCAGGCTCGAGCTGATCATGCTGGGCGCGGACGACCGCAAGCAGGCCGCGATCGCCGCCTCTCTGGCCGATCTCCTCGCCAAGGCCGGCAAGGTAGCCGATCCCGTGGTCGCGGCCCTGGCGCGCCTGCTCAGCATTCCCACCATCGATGCCGAGGGAGAAGAGGCCGATACCAGGATCACGACACTCGTCGAGGCGGCGCTCGCCGATATCAAAGCTGTGCGCAGCGGTGCCGCGCGCGGCGGACAGGCCGGGCCGACCAGGGATGATGCCGATCTGCTGGCCGGCCTGATCGCCAGGCGGGCGGTTTTCGATCTCGATGAGGCGATCGAGGACTATGACCGTGATGTCGGCAAGGCCCAGGCCGCTTTGCTGCAGGCGTCGATCGAGGCTTTCTCGGCCCGGCTCGAGCGGGCACCGCGCGACCCGGCCCGTTTCCCGCTTCTGGTCGAGGTGCTGCGCGACAATTACTACGACGCAGGCAGGTATGACCGCCTCGTCGAGATCTGCCGCCGCTGGGCCGGTGTCGCGCCTGCCGATCCGAAGGCGCGCAGATCCCTGGTGAGTGCGTTGGCGGCGCGGGCCGACGAACGCAATCTCGCCGACAAGACGGCCTTGGCCCTCGCCGACGCCGAGGCCCTGGCTGTCCTGGCCAGGTCGGCGGCAGGTTCGGCCCGCCTCGATGCGATTGAGAGCGAGGCGCTCGTCGCCAGCCATCGCGTCAGGGCGGTGGCGCAGGGCAAGACCGAGCCGGTTCGTGCCGCCGCCATCCTCGCCGAAGGGCTGCAACAGTTGCATGCGGGGACGCAGGGCGATCCTGCCCAGGGCAGCGGCGACGACCTGATCCTGGCTGCCGCGATGCTGGCGGGCGAGCGCATCGACAAGCAGGACGCCGCCACGGCCGAAGCCATCGAGACGAAGCTGCTCTCCGTTCTGGCTGAACCAGAGCGCCGGGCGCAATTGCGCGACATGATTGCCGCCCGCTACCAGACGAAAGGCGAGGTGGAGGCGGCGATGCGGCGCTATCGCCAGTCCATGGCGGAACTCGCGGGGGTGCCGCTTGACGGAGAGAAGAGCTGGCGCTTCTTCGCGGCGGCGCGAAACCTGTTCGAACTCGGCCGGCGGGATGCTCGCCGCTTCGACGCCGACGCCCATGCGCGCGCGCTGATCGACTATGTCGCCGAGCCTCGCTTGCGCACGCTCGATGGGCTGGACGGCAAGGAGAGGGCACGCTTGCTCCTGCAGATCGCCGCTGCTCTGCATACCCTGGCCAAACGCCTGGAGGAGGCCGGCATCGAGGCGCCGCGCATCGGGTTGCTGGAGCGCGAGGTCGCCTTGCGCGAGCCGCTGGCGCGCGATCCCGCTGAGCGGGCCGATCGGCTGGATGGCCTCGCAAACGCCTATCGCGACCTCTCCGACGCCTTCGATGCGGCGAACCGGGAGAAGGAGGCGCTGGATCAGGCCCGCAAGCGCGTGGCGATCCGGCGCGAGCTGAAGGAGAAGAATCCCTCAGGCTTCGACGAACTCAGCGACACTGTCTGGGCCCTGCGCGATCTCGGCGACGAGCAGCGCCATGTCGGCGACGACAAGGGCGCGCAGGCCAGCTACCAGGAAGGAGCACAGGTCGGCGCGACCTTGCTCGAGCGCTTCCCGGACAGGGGTGGCTCCTATGAAGCGATGTCGGCGATCCAGGTCGCGATGGGCCACGCGGCCCGCTCCACCATGATGAAGCTCATCCACTACAAGCGGGCGCAGGCGACCAATCTCGCCCATCTCGACAAGCTCGGCGACAAGAAGTTCGACCAGGACTTCCTGGCGGTATCGAGCATCAATATCGGCGATACCTATCTGGAAGCCGGCAAATACCAGGCGGCGCTGACCCATCTCGGCCAGGCGCTCGAGGCGAGCGACAAGAGTCTGGCCGAGGATCCGGAGAACAACAGTCTCCTGCGCCGCCGGGCCCGCATTCTCGACAAGATCGCCAGGGCCGAGCAAGGGCTGGACCGTACCGAACCGGCCATCGCCACGCGCCGCCGCCAGATCGAGCTTCTGGAAAAGCTGGCGCGCCTGCGTGGCGCCGCGGTCGAAAACCAGGCCGACGCCTATGAGGCGTTGATCGACCTGCTCTCCCGCAGCGGCGACCATGCCGACGAGATTGCCCAGATCCGGCGCAAGGTGGCGGCGCTATGAGGCGGCACGGCCGCGTCATTGCGCTTCGCTCGCAATGACGGTCAAGCAACAGAATTACGACTGTACTGCTAGCCGCCGATGGTCCCGATCTTGGCGAGGAGCTCGGCCACCAGCGCGTTGTCGAGGCCTTCGTCCGTCTGCCAGACGACCTCGCAACGCCGGCTGATCAGGAAAGTCTGCGGGATCGAACGCAAGGATAGCATGGTGATGAGCTCTCGCTTGTTGTCGATGCCGACGAGGCTGTAGGGATTGCCCGCCTTTTCCAGATAATGCAGCACCGCTTCGTCCTGGTCCTGGACGGCGACGCCGGCAAGGCGGACACCCTTGCGCTGGAGGGCGACGAGGTAGCGATGCTCTTCCCGGCACGCCTGGCACCACGAGGCCCAGAAATTCAGGACGGTGACCTGGTCCTGCAGCGCTTCGAGCGTGGGGGCGGGAATATCGGCAAGGCCCGCCAGGGGCTCGACCTGGAAGGGCCCGAGCACGGCGCCGTTCGAATCCGGCGCGGCCGCATTCTGTGCGCGGGCCGATGTCGTGAGGCTGGCGGCGAGACTCGCCAGGAACGCCCTGCGGCCCATCATGGCGCTTCTCCCTTGCGACACCTTGCTTACCATAGGTTGCGAGATGGCTTTCGCAACTGGGTGCAGGCGATTGCGAACAGGCTTGAAATACCGGCGCATCCGGCAAAGCCCATGCTCGTCGAGCAGATATAGCCTTGCTTGCGCCTTGTGATATAATGCTTGTGACGTCCCCCAGAACCGCTACGGTGCTTCTTGTCGGATGCCGGTGAAGCCAGAACGACCTTGAAGTCCCCTCAAGCCGAGGGGCAGGCGGCTTTCACCCGGTTTTGGGCTCGGCTCGAAGCCTATGAGTTCGACAAGCCCGACGATCTCATCCCCTTCACGGCAAAGCTGGCGGCCGAATGCGGCTGGAGCCGCGACAAGGCCCGCCGGGTCGCTTTCGAATATAAGCGCTTCGTCGCCATTGCCCTCTCAAGCAAGCATGGCGCCTGTCCCTCGCGAGCGGTGGACGAAGCCTGGCATCTGCATCTGCTCGACACCAGGCGCTATTGGGGCGAGTTCTGCAGTGAGGTGCTGCAGCGCAAGTTTCACCATGAGCCGAGCCGCGGCGGCATCGCGGAGGATTTGCGCTTCGACCGCCTCTACCGGCAGACGCTCGCCAACTATCGCCAGTTCTTCGGCGAGGAACCGCCGGCCGAGATCTGGCCGGACCCGGATGCGCCGGGTCTCGCCGTTTCGGCATCGTCGGGCAGGCAAGCCTTGCTGGCGCGCCTGCGAGCGCTCTTGAAGCGTGCCGTCAAGCCCCTGGCTTTCCTGGCCCTGCTGCCGGCGTTGCCGGGCTGCGCCGCCATCTACAACTCGTCGAGCCCCGGTGCCCTGCAAGGGCCGGGCTTCCTGGCGCTTTATGTCGTGCTTCTGGCTGGCGCCTTCGTGCTCAGCCGCGCTTTGCAGGACAGGGTGAACGGGCCAGCCATGCCTGGGGATGCTGGCGTTCTGCTCGGCCCGTATCATTTCGCCTATCTGGCCGGCGGTGCCAATCGGGTGCTCGAGACGGCGCTGACGCAGCTCTATCTCGACGGGACTTTCGCCATGCATTCGGACGAGGCAGTGCTGCTTCGCCCGGTCCCACAGCGAGCTCCTGCCGTGGAGCGCCTGATCGGTGACAAGCTGGCCGAGGGGCCGCTGCGAATCGGGCACACCAGCATCGACATAGCTGTCGAACCGATCCGGCAGGACCTGCTTGCCGCCGGCCTGGTGCCCGGGCCGGACGAATTGGCCCGGACACAGGAGATCCCTTTCCTGCTGTTCGGCCCGCTGCTTCTGCTCGCCCTCCTTCGCTTTTTCTTTGGCATCGCCAATGAGCGCCCGATCGCCCTGCTGGCCTTCTGCCTGGTGGCGACGCCATTCCTGATTGCAATCGCGGCGATGAGGCAGCCGCCGCGCACACCGGCCGGCGGAACGCTGCTTCGGCAGACCGAGGGGCGGCTCCAGGCGCGCGGCAAGCCGGCAGCCAATAGTCCGAGATTGACCGAATGGGTTGCCCTGCACGGCCATGCCGGGCTGGCCGGCCTCGGCCTCACGGCATTTTCGCTCTTCCTCGCCAACCAGCCGGCCTCGGCCGCTAAGCCTGGCGGAGGCGGCTCCTGCGGGGGCGGTTGCGGTGGCGGTGGAGGGGGCGGTTGCGGTGGTGGAGGCTGCGGCGGCTGAAGCGTCTTGCGAGTTGCTGGCATCACTTCGAATTGCGAAGACGCGTCGAAGCCTGGAAGTAAAGAAAAAGTGCGGTTTCGGAGAAACCGCACTTTGCCGTGGGGGAACGAAAGCCGGGTCGGTGCGCTCGCATCCCTCTCCCGGCCGGGAGAGGGATGGAGCAGGCACACTCTCAGTAGTTCGCGTCGGGAACGGCAGCCTTCTTGCGCTCGATGAACTCGCGCAGGGCCTCGTCCTTGCCGGGATCGATGGCGGGTGCCTCGTAATCGGCCAGCGTCTTCTTCCAGATCTTGTTGGCGCGCTGGGCGGCGTCCTGCTTGCCCTCGGCTTCCCACTGCTCCACCGAATTGTTGTCGGAAATGTTGGAGCGGTAGAAGGCGGTCTCGAAATTGGCCTGGGTGTGGGCGCAGCCGAGGAAGTGGCCGCCCGGCTCGACCTGGCGGAAGGCGTCCATGGCCTGGCCGTTCTCGGACATGTCGACGCCCTTGGCCAACACATGCATGGCGCCGAGCTGGTCGAAATCCATCACGAACTTCTCGTAGGAAGCCGAGAGGCCACCTTCGAGCCAGCCGGCCGAGTGCAGCATGAAGTTCACGCCGCCGAACATCGCCGGGATCAGCGTGTTGGCGCTCTCATAGGCGGCCTGGGCATCCGGGATCTTGGAGGCGCAGAGCGAGCCGCCGGAGCGGAAGGGCAGCTTCATGCGGCGGGCGAGCTGGCCGGCGCCATAGATGGCGAGCGCCGCTTCCGGCGTGCCGAAGGTCGGCGCGCCCGACTGCATCGAGAGGGTGGAGACGAAGGTGCCGAAGATGGCCGGCGCGCCGGGGCGGACCAGCTGCAGGAAGGAGACGCCGGCCAGTACCTCGGCCAGCACCTGGGTCAGCGTGCCGGCCACCGTCACCGGGCTCATGGCGCCGGAGAGGATGAAGGGCGTGATGATGCAGGCCTGGTTGTTCTGCGCGTAGACGTCGGCCGCGCCCAGCATGGTGTTGTCCCACACCATCGGCGAATTGGCGTTGATCAGGCTCGTACACACCGTGTTCTGCTGGATGAATTCCTCTCCGAACAGGATCTTGGCCATGTCGACCGTGTCCTGGGCGCGCTCGGGCGCGGTGACCGAGCCCATGAACGGCTTGTCGGAGAGGCGCATATGCGCATAGATCATCTCGAGATGGCGCTTGTTCACCGGCAGGTCGACCGGCTCGCACACCGTGCCGCCCGAATGGTGCACATAGGGATTGGCATAGGCCAGCTTCACGAAATTGCGGAAGTCCTCGATCGTGCCGTAGCGCCGGCCCTTGTCGAGGTCATGCACGAAGGGCGAGCCGTAATTGGGGGCGAACACCGTGTTGTTGCCGCCGATGACGACGTTGCGCTCGGAATTCCGGGCATGCTGGGTGTATTGCGAAGGCGCCGTCTGGATCAGCTTGCGGGCGAGGCCGCGGGGAAAGCGCACCCGCTCGCCCTTGATGTCGCAACCGGCGGCCTTGAGCAGTTCGAGCGCGCGCGGATATTCGCGGAACTCGATGCCGACCTCTTCCAGCAGCGTGTCGGCATTGTGCTCGATGATCTGCATCGCTTCTTCCGAGAGCACCTCGGTGAGCGGGATGTTGCGGCTGATATAGGGCACCGAGGTGCCGCCGCGCTGCACGCGGGCGGCCCGGCGGGCGTCGCGCCCGCGGCGCGAGGCGGACGGAGCTTCGGTATGCGTGGCGTTGTCGGCTGCGTCCGTCATGGCGTTCTCCCGAGAATTCTGGACCTGAGACTTGAATAGGGGAATGCGCCGCCCGCCTGCGGCTCAAGCGCGCCGCCGAATTGCCGGAAAGCGACGTGTGCGGCGGAGGCAGGATATTGAAGATGGCTGCGCGAGGGCCGGCGACCGCCGAGGACAGGCTGAAGCGTCATCGAAACCATATTGTCGCTGAAAGCTCGAATCCGGCAGCGGCAATGCTATGTTGCTCATCGTTCTTCAACGGCAAAGGGGGAGACGACGATGGAAGTTCTGCAGCGGTCCTGGCCCTGGTTCGTCATTCTCGGCGTGATCGCGGTGATCGGCGGTATTCTTGCGCTGATCCATCCGGGCTTCGCCTCGCTGGTGGTGGTGGTCTGGGCAGCCTGGGCCTTCATCGTGCTGGGCGTGGGGCAATTGGTGCATGCCACGGTGATCCGGGCCTGGGGCGGCTTCCTGATGACGGCGCTCATGGGCATTCTGGCGCTGTTGCTCGGGGCGTCCCTGCTGCTCAATCCCCTGGCCGGTGTGGTCTCCCTGACGGCTCTGCTGGGCGCGATGTTCCTGGTCTACGGGATTGCCAAGGTGGTCGTCGCCTTCAACATCCGCTCCTCCACCAACTGGACCTGGCTACTGCTGTCGGGCCTGATTTCGATTCTGCTGGCGGTCCTGATCTTCTCGGATTTCCAGCAATCGGCCTCCTCGCTGCTCGGTATCCTCCTTGGCGTCGAGCTGCTGTTCTACGGCTTCGCCTCGTTGATGACCGGCATGGCGCTACGCAGCAGGGTGGGCGGAAACCGCTGAGATTGCCAGGCGTGTCGTGACGGATCAGGTAACCGACAGTCTGGTCATCCTGCTGCATGGCGTGGCCGCCTTCGGCTACGATCTCGACCCATTGGCAAGCGTGCTGCGGCGCTCGCTGACCAAAACGGCCGTGGTCGCCCCCGATGCGCCCTTTGCCTATGAGCAGGGGCCGGGCCGGCAATGGTACAGCCTGGAGGGCGTCACGCCGGAAAACCGGCTGGCCCGCATCGCGGCGGCGCGGCCGGCCTTCGATGCGCTGATCGGCTCGCTCGTTGCCGCACACGGATTGGCTGGCCGGCTGGACCGCGTCGCCCTGGTCGGCTTCTCGCAAGGCGCGACCCTGGCCTTCGATGCCGTGGCCCGCGGACGCTGGCCTGTCGGAGCGCTGGCGCTGCTCTCAGGCCGCTTCGTCACGCCCGCTCCTTTTCTACCGGCCCATGCCACGCCGGTGTTGCTGGTGCATGGCAGCGCCGACGGGGCGGTGCCATCGGAGGAAACCCGGCGGGCGGCCGGGATGCTTCAGGGAGCAGGCATGATGGTGCAGAGTCACATCCTGCGCGGCGTCGGCCACACCATCTCGCCGACCGGGATGAAGCTGACCCGTCGCTTCCTGCGGGAAAGGCTGGGCGAGGCCGGTGTGTAAAGGTAGGAAAGAGCAAGGTTCGGCTTGTTTCTATAGGCTGAGATAAACATGAAGTATAATGGCGTTGAATATGGGTATGTCCTCGGAAGCGATCTCGTTCGCGACGGAATGTATGTTGAAGTCAGCGGTATTCAGAATGAGGTGCCGGCTATTCTTGAAATTTTCTACTCGGATGCCACTCATGCGATGACTGTGTCTTTGTACATGATGGATATTCCGCTGGAGGTCATAGAATGGGCTATTGCCGTTGCTAAAGAGCGGCTACCCACTTCTACGATGTTAGATAGCTAAGCACCTTGCTGCCGCCTTGCGATAGCAAGTGACGATCCTGTCGGTTGGGCCTCGCGTATAAAAATTCCGCAGGGATGTCACAGACCTGAATCCCGGATCGTCATGGCCTCGGTACCAACAAGGAGACCGACCATGACCGCCAAGCTCAATCCCCTCGCTGCCGCTCCCGCCCTGATGAAGGAGTGGCAGCGCGTTTCCTCCATCATTGCTGCCAATATCGATCCAGGCCTGTGCGAACTCGTCGAGATTCGCGCCTCCCAGATCAATGGCTGCGCCAATTGCCTCAACATGCACACGGTATTCGCCCGCGAAAACGGGGAGACGGAGCAGCGCGTCTATTTGCTGCCAGCCTGGCGCGACGCGCCCTGCTACACCGATCGCGAGCGGGCCGCTCTCGGCTGGACCGAAGCCCTGACAAGGCTTTGCGAGGGGCATGCGCATGAAGCGGCCTATGAGGCCCTGAAGGTGCATTTCAGTGAGGAGGAGCGCGTCAAGCTCACCTTGCTGATCAATGTCATCAATGGCTGGAACCGCATCGCGGTCGGTTTCGGCGGCTGGGTCGATCCGGCCGTGGTGAAATCCGCCAGGGTGGCCGCCTAGCTGCGGAGGCAAAGAGATGGGCGCGGCGAGCGTTTCGGTTCGTTGCGTCCTAAACCGCAATCGACCTCCGCAGCATTTGAGAAGCCATGCCGCACCGGTCGTTCACGACATGCCTCTACAGCGTCAGACCCGATTTCGGATTCGGGTCTGACGCTGTAGGCTGTTGTTGCCGCCTTGTTTTTATCTTAGATCGGCGCTCACTTTTCGCTGCGATGCCCCAGGATGTTGATGCAGGCGGCAAATCCCATGATGAAAGCGGCTATCCGGCGAGGTGCCTTCCTGCCTTCGGCAAAGCTGCGATATCCCGGCCTGGAGCGCTGGCGACCGCTCTTGGCGAAAACCACCCTGTTGGCGATCGTCGGAGCATGCTGGGTTCAATCGGTCTGCGCCGATCAGCCGCCGCAGAGGACCATGATCTGTCGCGAGGGCGGCAATGCCATGGAGTTCGTCCTTGATGGCAAAGGCACCGCAAAGCTGAAAAAAACCACAGGCCTCGCCCTTCTGCTCTTTCCGGATCTGCGCGAAGAGGATTGGACGGTCAAGGTCGTGCTGGAGCAAGGTGTATATGGGCTGCAAGTCGCCAATTCCCGCGGTGCACTGCTTTCGATCCCCTCCATCGCAGCGAAGACGATTGGGCGGATGACGTGGAACCACCCCGAAAACTCGAAGGTGGACCTTCTCTGCGATATCAACGTCATACGGTGATCGGCCCGATAGCGGTGCTGCCGGAAGCGTATTCCGGGTATGGCTAGGTTCCATTCGCGGGAACTTGCCCCGAATCCGCTGTCTTTCTACAAGAAGGCCTCTCTCCCACGGTTTTGGACATGCCAGAGCTTTCTTTTTCGCGCGCAGGCGCCTTCCGTCACGGCGGCTTCGCGCGCTATTGGCTGGCGCGTTTCCTCGGCAGTTTCTCGGCCCAGATCATGAGCGTTTCGGTCGGCTGGCAGGTCTATGACCTCACGCGCGATCCGTTCGATCTCGGCATTGTCGGCCTGGCGCAGTTCCTGCCAGCCTTCCTCCTGGTGCTGGTCACCGGCGCAGTGGCCGATCGCTTCAACCGCGTCAGGATCATGGCGCTCTGCCTTGCAGGCGAGGCATTGTGCGCCCTGGCCTTGATGCTGTTCGGTCTGTGGGGCAGCCAGACGGCCGTGCCGATCTTCGTCACGCTGGTGGTGTTCGGCACGCTCAGGGCCTTTTTCGGCCCGGCCCAGCAGTCGCTGATGCCCAATCTGGTGCCGGCGGAGGATTTGGCCAGCGCCATCGCCTGGAGCACCTCGTCCTGGCAGATCGCCACGGTGATCGGCCCGGTCGCGGGTGGCCTGCTCTACGGCCTGTCGGCCAATATCGCCTATGGCACGGCGCTGGTGCTGCTCGGCTTCGCTGCCCTGCTCACCATCACCATCGCGCCACCGCCGCAATTGAAGGCGGTGAAGGAAAAGCCGAGCTTCGAAACGCTGGTAGCGGGCTTCCGCTATATCTGGCACGAGAAGATCGTGCTCGGCGCCATCTCGCTCGATCTCTTCGCCATGCTGCTCGGTGGCGCCACGGCGCTGCTGCCGGTCTATGCCCGCGACATCCTCGATGTCGGACCCTGGGGGCTCGGCATGCTCCGGGCGGCGCCTGGTGTTGGCGCCATCGTGGTCGCTGCGATCCTGCTGCGCCATCCGATCAGGGATCATGCCGGCGTGATCATGTTCGTTTGCGTGGCGCTGGTCGGTGCCTCGATTGCTTTATTCGGCGCTTCGACGGCAGTCTGGCTCTCCATCCTGGCGTTCGCACTCTTCGGTGGGCTCGACATGGTCAGCGTCTATGTGCGCGAGACCCTGATCCAGCTCTGGACCCCCGATGCGGTGCGCGGCCGGGTGAACGCGGTCAACCAGGTCTTCGTCGGCGCCTCCAACGAACTCGGGGAGTTCCGCGCCGGCATCTCGGCCGGGCTGATCGGCGCGGTGCCGGCCGTCATTTTCGGCGGTGTCGCTACCATCGCCGTGGCCGGCCTGTGGTGGTACTGGTTCCCCGAACTGCGCAAGGTCCGGCACCTGAGCGGGCGGGTGTGATCGGGGGAGGTCCGAAGATCAGCCCCCTACAGCACCGCCTCGATCAGCCTCGGCCCGCGCTGTCCCATCGCCGCCTTGAAGGCGGCGGCAAGGGCGGCATGGCTTTCCGCCCGTACCGCCTCCACGCCCATGCCCTCGGCAAGCTTCACCCAATCGAGATCGGGATTGCCGATGTCGAACATCGATTGACCCCTGGGACCGATACGGCCGAGGCCGACGCCCGCCACCTCGTCCATCAGCACCTTGTAGGCCCGGTTGGCGTAGATCACCGTGGTGACATCGAGCTTTTCGCGCGCCTGCGTCCACAGCGACTGCAGCGTGTACATGGCGCTGCCGTCGGCCTGCAGCGACACCACCTTGCGGTCGGGGCAGGCGATGGCGGCGCCGGTGGCCACCGGCATGCCGTCGCCGATCGCCCCGCCCGAGAGTTGCAGGCTGTCATGGGGGGCGGCCGTCTCGTTGAGCGGGTAGAAGGGAAAGCCCGAGGAGATCGTCTCGTCGGAAATGATGGCGTTCTCCGGCAGGAAATGGCCGGCGATGCGCATGATACCCTCCGCCGTGACAGGACCATCGGCAGGCAAGGCAGGCGGGGCGTGCGCGGAGGCCTTGCCGGGGGTGGTGGCGCCGATCGCCTCGGCGAGGGCCTCGAGGGCGCCAGTGCCGTCCTCGTGTGGAAAGGCGAGGACGAGAGGCCGGCAGCCGGGCGGCGTCAATTCACTCGGCTGTCCCGGATAGGCGAAGAAGGCGATCGGTGCCTGCGCCCCGACCAGGATCAGGGTCTGGGTGCCCTCGAGGAATTCGAGGGCGGGGCCGGGGCGGTAGGGCAGCCTTTCCACGCGAATGCGCCCCGCGCCGCGTTCGACGCGCGGCACGAAGGTGTCGCAGATCAGCCGCGCTCCGGTCTTGGCGGCGATACGGCCGGCGGCTGTGAGTGCACGGCCGCGCAGGGCCTCGCCGCGCAGGAGGAAGGCGACGGGGCCGCCAGCCTTGAGGGCCGCCACCGATTGTGCCACGGCGCTGTCGGACACGGGCGCGGGACCGAGGACGGGCAGCGGCGCGGCCGGCCTGTCGGCAGCGAGCCAGGCGGTGTCGGCCGGCAGGATCAGGCTGGCGATCTGGCCGGGCGCGTTGCGGGCGGCCTGCACGGCACGGGCAGCATCGGCGGCGACGCTGCGGGCGTTGGGCGAGGAATGCACCCAATGCGAGACCGGGCGGGCAAAGGCGGCGACATCCGAGGTCAACGGCGCATCGAACCCCTGATGCGCCGAGGCATGGTCGCCGATGATGTTGACCATCGGCACCGGCACCTTGCGGGCATTGTGGAGATTGGCCAGGCCATTGGCCAGGCCCGGGCCGAGATGCAGCAATGTCGCGGCCGGCTTGCCGGTCATGCGGGCATAGCCATCCGCCGCGCCGGTGACCACGCCCTCGAACAGGCCGAGCACCGGCCGCATGCCCTCGATACGGTCGAGCGCGCCGACGAAGTGCATTTCCGACGTGCCGGGATTGGCAAAGCAGACCTCGACGCCGCTAGCGACCAGCGTGCGCACCAGGCTTTCGGCGCCGTTCATGCTGTTGGTGGCGGGGAGGGGCTGATGCATCGCTGATAACCGCGGGCTGAGGTGGGCTGGAACCGTTCACCCTTAGGCGCAAACGGTGCGAGACCTCAAGCGGGATGGTGTGGCGCTTGTCTGGTTTTCAGCCACAATCCTTGGCGATCAGCGGCGAGAAGGCCCAGCCATGGACGCCCTTGCTGAAGCCATCCTGTTCCAGGCGCGAATCGCCGCGCCACCGGGTGACCTCGACCCATTTGCCTTGCCGGCCCTGGCCATATTGCACCTCGTCCTCGGGCTTCATGCGGGCGATCAGGCGATGCTGCGGGCCGGGGCCGGCCCGCAAGGCGACGAAGCCATCCGGCGTCTTGCGCAGATGGCACAGTTCCATGGCGGAGCCTGCGGCCGGCCAGAGACAAGCGAGGCAGACGGCGAGCAGCGGGGGACGGAGGGAGCGGTTCATGGCGGGGTCCGATGCGTGGATGCCCGACCAAGCCACAGGCAGCGGGATACCGCCGTGACGGCGCGCACAGGGCGAGATCCTTCCTTCTCCCCTTGCGGGAGAAGGTGCCGGCAGGCGGATGAGGGGTTTCGCAACCTATCTAGGTCGTGCTTGCGAGTGAGCATCAGAAAAGCCAGGTCATAAGACCCCTCATCCGGCGCTTCGCGCCACCTTCTCCCGCAAGGGGAGAAGGGAATAGCTCGGCTGGCGATCAGCCTCGGCGACAGGATTTCCCTCGACGTCGTTTTCTGGCCATGTCCCGGCCCATATGCGACATCGTTCCGGCGCGTCTTCTATAGAGCTAGTCGGCAACGGGATGGCATCGGTGCCGCGTCCTGCGGTGATGGTCGCACGGGTTTGCGAGATGGTCGCACCCAGGCAGCAACCGCGGCGGCGAAGGCGCTAAGGTCCCCCGCAACGCATCCGGAGTCGCAGGCAAATGGCAGTGTTTCCAAAAAAGGCGAAGGTCGTCATCGTCGGGTTGGGCGGGATCGTCGGCGCATCGATCGCCCATCATTTGATCGAGCGGGGCTGGGACGACATCGTCGGCATCGACAAGTCGGGCATCCCGACCGATATCGGCTCGACCGCCCACGCCTCCGACTTCTGCTATGCCACCAGCCATGACTTCCTGTCCTGCTGGACCACGCTCTATTCCATCGATTTCTACGAGAAGATGGGCCATTACGCCCGCGTCGGCGGCCTTGAAGTGGCGCGTGTGGGCGACGATGCCCGCATGGACGAGATCAAGCGCAAGGTCGCTTCCGGCAAGGCCTTCGGCACCCGCGCCCGCTTGATCGAGCCGGCCGAGATCAAGGAAAAGTTCCCGCTGATCGAGGAGCATCTGGTGCAGGGCGGCCTGTGGGATCCGGATGCCGGCCTCGTCATCCCGCGCTCGCAGACGGTGGCGGGCAAGCTCGTCGACCAGGGCGAGGCCGCCGGCAAGCTCCAGGCCTTTGCCAACACGCCGGCCCAGTCGCTCATCATCGAGAACGGCCGCATCAAGGGCGTGGTCACCAGCCGTGGCACCATCGAGGCCGATCATGTCGTGGTTTGTGCCGGCCTGTGGGGCCGCCTGATCGCCGAGATGGCGGGCGAGGACCTGCCGGTGATGCCGGTCGACCATCCGCTGACCTTTTTCGGGCCCTATAACGAGTTCGCCGGCACCGGCAAGGAGATCGGCTGGCCACTGATGCGCGACCAGGGCAACTCCGCCTATATGCGCGACACCGGCGATCCGACTACCGCCGAAGGCGGCCAGATCGAGTGGGGCTATTACGAGGAAACCAATCCGCGCTTGTGTCATCCGCGCGAGCTGCTGGAAAAGCACGAGGCTCGCCTGTCGCCTTCGCAGCGCGACCTCGACATGGAGCAGATCATAGGGCCGCTCGAACGCGCCATGGAGCTGACGCCGATCCTCGGCGAACTCGGCTACAATGAGGGTCATTCCTTCAACGGCTTGTTGCAGGTCACCACCGATGGCGGCCCCTCGATGGGCGAAAGCCAGAAGGTGCGGGGCCTGTGGTACGCCGTCGCCATCTGGGTCAAGGACGGCCCCGGCATGGGCAAGCTGATTGCCGACTGGATGACCGACGGTCGCACGCCGATCGACCACAACAAGATCGACTATGCCCGCTTCTCCCCGCATATGCTGGAGGAAGGCTTCATCGAGGGGCGTTGCGGCGAGGCGGCCCGCAAGATCTACAATCCGGCCGTGCATCCGCGCGAGCCCTATGACACCGGCCGCAACATCCGGCGCTCGCCCTTCTACGAGCGTGAGAAGGAGCTCGGCGGTTATTTCATGGAGCTCGGCGGCTGGGAACGCGCCCATGGCTACGCCGCCAACGAACATCTGCTCGAAAAATACGGCAACCGCGTGCCGGTGCGCGAGAACGAGTGGGACAATCGCCATTTCTGGCGCGTCTCCAATGCCGAACAGCTCGCCATGAGCGAGGATTGCGGCATCATCAACCTCTCGCACTTCGCCATGATCGACGTCGAGGGCCCCGACCATGTCGCGCTGATGGAATGGGTCTGCGCCGCCAAGATCGGCGGTGACGCCAATGTCGGCAAGGGCATCTACACCCATTTCCTCGACGAGGACGGCATGGTGCGCGCCGACCTCACCGTGTTCCGCATGGCCGACCGCTGCCGTGTGGTCGACGGCGCCGATGCCGGCCCGCGCGATCTCAACTATCTGCGCCGCGTCGCCCAGGATAAGGGCTTCGATGTCACCGTCACCGATACATCCGAGAAATACGTCACCATCGGCATCTGGGGCCCGAATGCCCGCGTCAACCTCAAGAAGGTGGTGGAGAATCCGGCCGGCCTCGATCCGGAGAATTTCCCCTTCGCCGCGATCAAGCCGCTCCGCATCGGCGGCAAGGACGTTTCCGCCTTCCGCATTTCCTATGTCGGCGAGCAGGGCTGGGAACTGCATATGCGCTACGAGGACGGCCTTGCCGTCTGGGATGCGCTGCGCTCCACCGGCGTGATGGCGGTCGGCGTCGAGACCTACGCCAATTCCCGCCGCATGGAAAAGAGCCTGCGCCTGCAGAATGCCGAGCTCAACACCGAGTACAATCTGATCGAAACCGACCTCCAGCGCCCGAAGGTCAAGGAGGCCGATTTCTGCGGCAAGGCCAAGCATCTGGAGCACCGCGCCCGCGCCCACCAGCCGGCCATGCTCTGCACGCTGGTGATCACCGACAATGTCGATGCCAAGGGTGTCGCACGCTATCCCGTCGGCATCCTGCCGGTGATGGACCCCGAGACCGGCGAGACGCTGGTCGACGAACTCGGCCGCCGGTCCTATACCTATTCGATCGCCTATGGCCCGACCATCGGCAAGAACATCGCGCTCGCCTATCTGCCGCACGCCTATGCGCAGGAAGGCCGCAAGTTCCAGGTCGAATATTTCGGCGAGACCTATCCGGTCGAGGTGGCCGGCGTCGGCTACAAGCCGCTCTACGACCCCGAGAACACCAAGCCGCGGAGCTGAAGCAGATTTCCCCTTCCTCCTTCCAAGGGAGGGGGAGCCCCCGAGTTCTCCACGTCACAATTGCCCGCTCTTGTTGACGTTTGGGGCCGGCACGCGGAAGTAAGGGATCTCAATCCCCAGCCCTCTTCCGGTGTGGGAGAGGGAGCCCGCCATGCCCAAGAAACCGATAGCCAAACCCATCGCCAAGAAGAAGATCGAGCGCTTTCCCGAGCCGCCCAGCATGCCGCCCGAGACCTCCGTCATTGCCATCGGCGATATCCACGGGCGGCTCGATCTGCTGGAGCCGCTGCTCGTGCGTATCGAGAGGCGTGCCTCGCTGCTTCCGGGCCTCAGGCATATCGTGGTCAGCGTCGGCGATCTCATCGACCGCGGCCCCGATTCCGCCGGGGTGATCGAGCGTCTGATGAATGGCGTGCGGGGCTGCGAACTCGTTGTGCTGCTCGGCAATCACGAGGACGCCCTGCTCGGCTTTCTCGATGACAAGCCGATCGGCGACGCCTGGCGCAGCTTCTTCGGGGCCGATGCCTTCCTGCAAAGCTACGGCATTGCCAGCCGGCAGAACTACAAGGTCGAGAAGACGCCGGACCGCCTGCGCCAGGACATGCTTGCGGCCATACCGCAGACCCATCTCGATTTCTTGCGTGCCCTGCCCACCTCCTACGGCATCGGCGACTATTTCTTCGCCCATGCCGGTGTGCGCCCCGGCGTGCCGCTGGCCGAGCAGGACGATCGCGATCTCGTCTGGATCCGCGAGGAATTCCTGCATTCCAAGCAGCGTTTCGAGAAGAAGATCGTCCACGGCCACACACCTGTGCGCAAGCCGGACTTCAACCGCAATCGCATCAATCTGGACACCAAGGCCTATGCCTCGGGCATCCTGACGGCCGTGCGGTTCGAGGGCATCGAGGCCGTGGTGTTCTGACCTCCTTGGAGCGCGGACTTCCAGTCCGCTTCTTCTTATTTGCTAGCGCTGTGTTTCCGAGAGCGGACAAGATGCCCGCGCTTCCGGCCCCTTGCAGCCCGGCCCGCGCCCCCCTTATTGTGTCGCATGGAGGGAGCGCATCATGGGGCCATTCCATCTGCCCGCTATCCCCGACGATGTCAGCGTCATCGCCTTCGGCGACGTGCATGGCTGTTACGACAAGCTGGAGATTCTGCTCGAGCAGATCGAGGAACGCCTGGCCTCCATGCCCGAGCGGCGGCACATCGTCGTCTCCGTCGGCGATCTCGTCGATCGCGGCCCGGACTCGGCCCGGGTGGTCGAACGGCTTTCGGCCGGCTTGCCGGGCTGCGAACTCGTGGTGCTCAAGGGCAACCACGAGGCCATGATGCTGGAATTCATCCGCGGCGGCGAGGACGCCGAGGCCTGGCTGCACAATGGCGGCCTGCGCACACTGGCGAGCTATGGCATCGATCTGGAGCGGACCCTGGCCGAGGGCCCGACGCTTCATGGCTTGCGCCGCGCCTTTCTCGACGCGATACCGGAACATCATCTCGCCTTCCTGGCAAAGATGCCGCTCAGCTATGGCTGCGGCGATTATTTCTTCGTGCATGCCGGCGTTCGCCCGGGCCGTCCGCCCGACCGGCAGGACGAGGAGGACCTCTTGTGGATCCGCAACGAGTTTCTCGACTGGGACGGTGATTTCGGCAAGCGCATCGTGCACGGCCATACGCCGGTCGATATCGCCACCTTTCGGCACAACCGCATCAATCTCGACACCGGCGCTTGTTTTGGCGGCCCGCTGACCGCGGTGCTGCTGGAAGGGACGGAGGCGACGATTTTCTGAGGCGCCTCCGTCGCTTCGCCTGTTGAAACCTCTGGTCAAAAGCTGCCGATTGCTTGCCCCAGCCGGGCGCAACTGCGAGTCTCCGCACCAGATAGCAGCTTTGCCACCAGGAGAAACCGATCGTGCCGCCAGAGACCGGCAACCTCGTCACCGCCGACCTGATCGCCGTGCTCGTGGCGGTCACCGCGGGACGGCCGCGGGTGATGACGGTGCGCGAGGGCAGGGGGCTGCCTTCGGGGCCTTTCGAAGCCGGACATCGCTCGCTGCAAACGGGGCTGCGCGCCTGGGTCGAGGGGCAGACCGGCCATCCGCTCGGCTATGTCGAGCAGCTCTATACCTTCGCCGACAAGGACCGCGACGCCGAGGGCCTGCAGCGGGCGATCTCGATCTCCTATCTCGGCCTGACGCGGGAAAATGCCGCCGGAAGCGAAGAGACCGGTTGGCGCGACTGGTACGAGTTTTTCCCCTGGGAGGACCATCGTTCCGGCCTGCCGGCCTTCTTCCAGGCCGGGATCGTCGCTCCTCTCAACGCCTGGGCCGGGGGGGGCGAGACTGCGGGCCTGCGTGAGATCCGGTCACAGCGGGTCGCCATCACCTTCGGGCTGGCGGGCTTTGCCTGGAACGAGGAACTCGTGCTGCAGCGCTACGAGTTGCTCTACGAGGCCGGGCTGGTGCCGGAAGCGGCGACTGGTGATGCCCAGACGGTGCCGGGGCGCCCGATGCTCGCCGATCATCGCCGCATCCTCGCCACCGGCATTGCGCGACTGAGAGCCAAGATCAAATATCGTCCCGTGGTGTTCGAGTTGCTGCCGGCCACCTTCACCCTGCTGCAACTCCAGCGCAGTGTCGAGGCCCTGGCCGGGCGGCTGGTGCACAAGCAGAATTTTCGTCGCCTGATCGAGCAGCAGGAACTGGTGGAGGAAACCGGCGAAATCGCCGCCGAGACTCTCGGCCGTCCGGCCAAGCTGTTCCGCTTCCGCCAGGCCGTGCTCGCCGAACGTGTTGCCGCCGGCACCAAACTCCCACTGGCGCGGGGGTAGGGGCTCGCCTCCCCGAGTTTGGCACGGTTCCCTTCTCCCCTTGCGGGTGTCGTCAACTCCCTTGAGTTGACTAGAGGTGTCCCGCAGGGGCGGATGGGGGGTCTCGCACTCCGTCCAGAAACGACGCTTCGAGCGAGCGCCAAGGCTGGCAAGGTCGAGAGACCCCTCATCCGGCGTTTCACGCCACCTTCTCCCGCAAGGGGAGAAGGGAGTCGCGGTGTGCACTCTCGATTTTGCTCCGACCTCTTATGCTCCAAGTGAACATAATTCGCTTGACATTGCATATGCTCAGATTAAGCATATGCCCTATATATGCTCAATGGGAGTATAAATATGGGCCTCGATACTGCCGTCCTCACCCGCACCGCGCCGCTCTATGAGCGGGTCAGGCGTGTCATTCCGGCGATGGAATGGCCTGTCTTCGCCGACGACGTCGACGCCATCCTGGCGCTGAAGCGCGAGCGCAACGCCGTCATCCTGGCGCACAACTACCAGACGCCGGAGATCTTCCACTGCGTCGCCGACGTGGTGGGCGACAGCCTGGCGCTCGCCCGCAGGGCTGTCGATACCGAGGCCGACATCATCGTGCTGGCGGGCGTGCATTTCATGGCCGAGACCGCCAAGCTGCTCAATCCCGACAAGACGGTGCTGATCCCCGATCTCGGCGCCGGCTGCTCGCTGGCCGATTCGATCACGCCGGAAGATGTGCGCCTGATGCGGGCGAGCTATCCGGGCGTGCCCATCGTCACCTATGTCAACACCTCGGCAGCCGTGAAGGCCGAATCCGACGTCTGCTGCACCTCGGGCAATGCCAGGCGCATCGTCGAGAAGCTCGGCGTGCCCCGCGTGATCATGCTTCCCGACGAATATCTTGCCCGCAACATCGCCGCCGAGACCGATGTCGAAATCATCGCCTGGAAGGGCCATTGCGAGGTGCATGAGCGCTTTTCGCCGGCCGAAGTGCGCCAGCTCCGGGAAGACCATCCGGGCGTTGTCGTGCTCGCCCATCCCGAATGCCCGCCGGAAGTGGTGGCGGAAGCCGATTTCTCCGGCTCGACCGCGCTGATGTCCGACTATGTCGCCGAGCACAGGCCCGCCCGCGTGGTGCTGCTGACCGAATGCTCGATGAGCGACAATGTGGCCGTGCAGCACCCCACCGTCGATTTCGTGCGCCCCTGCAATCTCTGCCCGCATATGAAGCGCATCACGCTCGCCAATATCCGCAAGGCGTTGGAGACCGGTCAGCACGAAGTCACCATCGATCCCGCCGTGGCGGTCGCCGCGCGCCGGGCCGTCGAAAGGATGCTCGAGCTATGACCGATCATCCCCAGCTCTATCGCGACCGGCCGGTGGTGGTCGGGGCCGGCCTCGCCGGACTGATGACGGCGCTTTCGCTTGCGTCCGAGCCGGTGGTGCTGCTCTCCCATGCACCGCTCGGTGCGGAGACTTCGACCGGCTGGGCGCAGGGCGGACTTGCCGCGAGCCTGGCCGATGACGACACGCCCAGCCTCCACCTCGACGACACGCTGGCCGCCGGGGCCGGCCTGGTGGATGCGGTCGCTGCCCGCGCCATCCTGGAGGCGGCCCCCGAGGCGGTGCGCCGGCTCGCCGCACTCGGTGTCGTCTTCGACAGGAATGGCGAAGGCTTCCAGCTCGGCCTCGAAGCCGCCCATGGCCGCCGCCGCATCGCGCATGCCGATGGCGACGCCACCGGGCGGGAGATCGTACGGGCCCTGGCTGCCGCCGTGCACAGGACGCCGGCGATCACCGTGCTGGAGGGCGTCGAGGCACGGCGCCTGATCGTCGAGGACGGCGCCGTTGCCGGCATCGTCTGCGTCGGCCCGAACGGCGAGGCGATGACGATTCCGACCGCCCGCGTGGTGCTGGCCACCGGGGGCATCGGTGGCCTCTTCTGCGACAGTACAAATCCCCGGGGCAGCCAGGGGCAGGGGCTCGCTTTGGCCGCTCGCGCCGGCGCCTTGCTCTCCAACCTCGAATTCGTGCAGTTCCATCCGACGGCGCTCGATACCGCGGCGCGGCCGATGGCGCTGGTCAGCGAGGCCGTGCGAGGCGAGGGCGCCGTGCTGATCGACGAGACCGGCGAACGCTTCCTTCGCCACCTGCCGGGCGCCGAGCTCGCCCCGCGCGACGAAGTCGCCCGCGGCATCTGGCAGCATCTGGTTGCGGGCCACCGCGTCTATCTCGATGCCCGCCATCAACCCGGCGCGGGGTTCGCGCGCCGTTTTCCCGGTATCGACCGGCTCTGCCGGGACGCGGGCTTCGATCCTGCCTTGCAGCCGCTGCCAGTGCGCCCGGCCCAGCACTACCACATGGGCGGCATCGCAGTGGACGCACAGGGCCGAAGTTCGGTGCCGGGGCTGTGGGCCTGCGGCGAAGCGGCCTGCACCGGTCTGCACGGCGCCAATCGCCTGGCCAGCAATTCCCTGGCGGAGGCCGCCGTCTGTGCCGCCTGGGTCGCCGACAGCGTGACGAGTACACCGGCCGCCAGCCGTGGGTTTGGGGCGATGGCAACCGCCCCCCATGCCTCGGACCTGCGCACCGCCGACACTGAGCCCACGCGCACGATCCTGTCGCGCGCGCTCGGCGTGGTGAGGGATCGTGTCGGGCTGGAGGCGGCGATCGCGCAGCTCCTGCCGCTGGCCACCGGCACCCGGCCTGCCTCGGGGCCGGCTTTGGTCGGCCTGATGCTGGCCGTCTCCGCCCTCAATCGCCAGGAAAGCCGGGGGGCGCATTGCCGGGCGGATTTTCCTTCGAGTCTGCCGCAGGCGACGCCTTCGCTGTTATCGCTCGACGAAGCCCTCGCTGCAGCCCGCGAGGTCACCCTCTCCCTTCCTTTTGCCGAAAGCGCCTGACATGTCCCTTTCTCCCCTCTCGCCCCTGCTGTTCGAGCCGATCGTCCGCGCGGCCCTGGTCGAGGATCTCGGCCGGGCCGGCGACCTCACCACCGATGCCATCGTGCCCGCCGATCTCAAGGCGACCACCGTGCTGGCGGCGCGCCAGGACGGCGTGGTCGCCGGCCTCGACATCGCCGCAGCCACTTTCCGCCTGCTCGACCCCTCCGCCGTGATCGCGGTGGAGCGTGGCGACGGAGCCAGAGTGTCGCCGGGGTCGACCATCGCCACCGTCACCGGCTCCGCCCGGGCTTTGCTGACGGGCGAGCGCACGGCGCTCAACATCCTCTGCCGTCTCAGCGGCATCGCCAGTGCCACCGCCTCGGTGGTGGAGGCGATCAAGGGACACAAGGCTACGATCGTCTGCACCCGCAAGACCACACCGGGGCTGCGTGCCCTGGAGAAATATGCGGTCAGGGCCGGCGGCGGCGGCAATCACCGCTTCGGGCTCGACGATGCCATCCTGATCAAGGACAACCATGTCGCCATCGCCGGCGGCATCCGTCCGGCGTTCGAACGGGCCAAGGCCGCAGCGGGTCACATGGTCAAGATCGAGCTGGAGGTCGATACGCTGGCCCAGCTCGAGGAGGCGCTGGCCGTCGGCGTCGATGCCGTGCTGCTTGACAATATGAGCCCCGCGCAATTGCGCGAAGCGGTAGCCATGGTCGGCGGGCGGGCGCTTACCGAGGCCTCTGGTCGGGTCACGGCAGCAACCGCGCCGGCGATCGCGGCCTCCGGCGTCGATCTCATCTCCGTGGGCTGGCTCACCCACAGCGCGCCGATCCTCGACATTGGCCTGGACTATCGGGCCTGAGCGGCCTGGCCGCATTGCCGCATCCCCTTGCTGCCGGATGCGCGGCTGTTATGCTGCCGCCATGCAGAATCGTACGGTACCCTTTCCCATCCCGCCGCGCGCGCCGGCGGGGACGACCATCATTGCCTTCGGCGACGTCCACGGCCATCTCTCCCTGATGGAGGAGATCCTGGCCAAGGCGCAAGCCCGGGCCCGGGCCAAGCCGGACCGGCGCCACATCGTCATCAGCCTCGGCGATCTCGTCGATCGCGGCCCGGACTCCCGCGGTGTCGTGGCCCGGCTGATGGGGGACCTGCCGGGTTGCGAGCTCCATGTGCTCAGGGGCAATCACGAAACCTTGCTGATGTCCTTCCTGGCCGGGGACCCCGACGCCGATGTCTGGCTCAAATGGGGCGGCATGGCGACTGTCGGCAGCTATGGCGTCGACATCGAGGGAGCCGACCCGCATTCGAAGCGGGATGTCGAGCGTATCAGGGCCGAGTTCCGCGCCAGGATGCTGCCCGACCATTTCGACTTCATGCGTACGCGACCTTTGAGTCTTACCTTCGGTGACTATTTTTTCGTGCATGCCGGCGTGCGGCCGGACGTGCCGCTGGCCAAGCAGAAGGAATATGACCTGATCTGGATCCGCGACGAGTTCCTGCCGTCGGGCCAGCTCTTCGAGAAGAAGATCGTGCATGGGCACACCTCGGTGGAGGAGCCGGATTTCCGCACCAACCGCATCAATCTCGACACCGGCGCCTGCTATGGCGGCAAGCTGACGGCGGCGATCTTCGAGGATGACGTAGCCGAGGTGTTCGCCTCCATCCCCGCGCCGCCCGGTACGCATTTTCCCTGAGCGGGTCGGGGAGCTGACGGGCAGCGCGACTTCGACGATCAGACCTGACTCGACAGCGTCAAACACCCTGAAAGATGCGCCATGCAGAGCCTTCCGCCCTCAATGCGTGACCAGCCACTCCATCGGGTGGTCTTCGTTGCGGGGGGCGTAGAGTGGCGGCACCGGGTTAGGGATCTCTTCGAAGCGCGGCTTGACGCCGAGCAGCGGCCCGACACGTTCCAGGATCTTGCCGGTGGTGACACCGGCATTCCAGGCGGCCGATGAATAGCCATAGGTCTCGGGCAGGCCCTTGGGCTCGTCATAGAGCACGAGCACCAGGTATTTCGGCTTGTCGAAGGGAAACACCGCCATGAAGGTGGTGAAGTTGAGCTTCTTCGAATAGCGCCCGTTGATGACCTTTTCGGCCGTACCGGTCTTGGCGCCGACGCCGAGGCCGGGAACATTGGCCTTCTTGCCGGAGCCGTCGGTGGCGTTGAGGCGCATGATGTAGCGCATCACGTCCGAGGTGTGTTTCTTCAGGACCAGCTTGGATCCCGCCAGGGCATCGCTTTCGCTGCGCGCCAGGAATGTCGGCCTCATCAGATGGCCGCCATTCATCATCGCTCCCACCGCCATCATTGCCTGCAGCGGCGCCACGGCCATGCCGTGGCCGAAGGCGATGGTAATGGTGTTGATCTCGCTCCAGCGCCTGGGCAGGATCGGCATGGCATTCTCGGGCAATTCCGTGATCAGCCGCGTGGTCTGGCCCATCATCTTGAGAAAGGCCTTGTGGGCATCGACGCCGAGGGCGAGGGCCATTTTGGCCGAGCCGATATTGGACGAATAGGTGAACACCTCCGGCAGGCTCAGCATGCGCCGGCGGGCATGGTCGTCGTGGATGGTGAAACGGCCATATTTGAGCGTGGTACGGGCATCGAGCATGGAGGCTGTGGTGAACTTGCCCGATTCGATGGCCATGGCGGAGGTCAGGGCCTTGAAGGTCGAACCCATCTCGAACACGCCGACATTGATGCGGTTGATCCGGTTGGGATCGAGCGCTTCGGCGGGGTTGTTGGGATCGAAATCGGGCAGGGACACCAGCGAGATCATCTCGCCGGTATTGACGTCCATGATGGCGCCGGCCGCCGCCTTGGCCTGGTAGTGCTCCATCCCGGCGACGAGTTCATCGCGCATCACCGCCTGGGCCCTCAGATCGATCGACAGGCGGACCGGCTTGAGGTCATGCGGGTCCGAGGCATAGCCGAGCGCCTGCAATTCGGAGAGGCCACGCTTTCTGTCGATATAGCGCTCGATGCCGGCGATGCCCTGATTGTCGATGTTCACGGCGCCCAGCACATGGCTCACCGTCGGCCCGTTGGGGTAGATGCGCTTGGCCTCGTTGAGGAAGCCGATGCCCGGCAGGCCGAGCGCGTAGATGCGGTTGCGTTGCTCGGGCGTGATCTCACGCTTGAGCCAGATGAAGCCCTTGCCCGAGGAGAGTTTCGCTCTCAGGTCGCGCGCGTCGAATTCGGGCATCTGGGCGGTGAGCAGTTCGGTCGCCTCGTCGACATCGATGATCTTCCTGGGCTCGGCATAGAGCGAGGGCACCTGCACGTCGGTCGCCAGGATCTTTCCGTTGCGGTCGAGAATGTCAGGGCGGGATGCCGCCAACTGGTCGGCCGCCGAGCGGCGCGCGTCATATTGCTCGTCCGGCGCGATGCCGAACTGCACCAGCCGGGCCAGGATCGCCACATAGATGCAGACGAACCCTACCACGATGAGCGTAATGCGCCCGGCGCTCTTCTGCAGCTTGGTGGGGGCTATCGGTCGCCGCCTGCGCCTTTCGGCCGGCATGGTGGGCTCGCTCGCCCGGGTGTCACGAGGCGGACTATCGATCGCAAGGGACGGATGGCCCGCTATTGCCTCTTGGTCCTGATCTGCCTCGTCGACGGTGGGCGTCTGCATCGCCGCTTTCCCCCAATGCCTTGCAGGCAGCCGCGATCCGTCCGGGCCAGGACCCGACGGTTCGTGCTGCATCTCGATCTGACGTTGACGACACGGGGCGCCCGTGGATTTCGCCCGCTATCCAAAATGGAGTTGGTGTCTAAAAATGGTTCGCTCTATTCATGGAATAGCAATAAAGCCGCTGAAAATGCAGGTAAAGAGTATCAATTCATTAACAATTCGTACGGTTATCGAGGTCTTAACGTAGAGGTAAAAGCTGGCGCCAGCCTGTGTTTAGTGGGGGTAAGTATCAGACATCGGCCAAGCGGGTCTCGTATTGCCGTGCCTGGGCTTGATCTGCTCATTCGCCGTTCAGGTATTTTCCGCTCGCGAAGGGCCGGCGGGCCCGGCAATGACCAGGTCGCGCCGGCTCAGGCGGCCTGGCCTGGATGGCTTTCCACGGGGTGCAACAGGTCGCGGATCATGCCGCGGGCGATTTCCTCTTCGCCCATCAGGATCACATCGGCCCCGAGCCCCTTGAGATAGTCGACGGCCTCTTCGCTGTGAGCCCGGGCGAGAATGCGGATGGACGGGTTGAGCTTGCGGGCCTGTTCCACCAGATGGCCGGCTTCGAAGGCGTCGGGAATGGCGACGACCAGCCATTTCGCGCCGGCCAGATTCTGCAGTTCCAGCGTCTCGTAGTCGCCGGCCGGCCCGGAATAAACCTCGATGCCCGCGGCTTTGAGCTTTTCGACCTCGTTCTGCGATTCTTCGATCACCACCAACGGTATACCGGACTCATGCAGGGCCTTGGCCACTCGGCTGCCGACGCGGCCATGGCCGACCAGGATGGCGTGCTCGCTGAGCTTGGTCGGCTGGACGACCTCGATGTCGTCCTCTTCAGGCAAAGGTGCGGGAGCGGCTTCCGCCACGGGCCCGCCCGGCTGGGCCTCGGGCTGAGCCGGCGCCTCGGGCTCGGCCTCCGGTCTGGTCTCAGCTTTAGGTGCCGCGGCCGGCTGGCGTTCGGGGCGCAAGACGAAACGGTCCAGCGCCATGAACAGGATCGGGTTGATCACGATGGAGATGAGCGCGCCCGCCACCACCAGATCGCGTGCCGTACCCGGGATGATCTGCAGCTTGACGCCGAGCACCGCCAGGATGAACGAGAACTCGCCGATCTGGGCCAGGCTCGCGGAGATGGTCAGGGCCACGCCCTTGGAATAGCCGAAGCCGCGCACGATCAGGAAGGCGGCGATCGACTTGCCGACCACAATGATCAGGAAGGTGGCGAGCACGGCAAGCGGATGCTGGAGCAGGATCGCCGGGTTGAACAGCATGCCCACCGAGACGAAGAACAGCACCGCGAAGGCGTCGCGCAGCGGCAGCGTCTCATTGGCGGCCTGCTTGCTGAGCGGCGATTCGGCCAGCACCATGCCGGCGAAGAAGGCGCCCAGCGCGAAGGAGACGCCGAAGAGCACGGCGGCGCCATAGGCGACCCCCAGCGAAATCGCCAGCACGGCTAGGCGGAAGAGCTCACGCGAGCCGGTATGGGCGACGAAATGCAGGACCCAGGGGATGACCTTGCGCCCGACCACCAGCATCAGCGCCACGAAGGCGGCGACCTTGACGGCGGTGACCATCAGGGTGGCTGCGATCGAATTGAGGCCGAGATTGGCGGCAAGGCCGGAGGGGGCGACCTCACCCGGTGCATGGCCGCCGAGTAGGCCGGCCAGAGGGGGAATCAGCACCAGGGTGATCACCATCACCAGATCTTCGACGATCAGCCAGCCGACGGCGATGCGCCCGCGTTCGGTCTCGATCAGCTTGCGCTCCTGCATGGCGCGCAGCAGCACCACGGTACTGGCAACCGAGAGGGCGAGGCCGAAGACCAGGCCCGTGCCGAGCCCCCAGCCCATGATCCAGGCAAAGCCCATGCCGAGCAGTGTCGCCACCGCGATCTGACCCAGCGCCCCGGGAATGGCGATGGCGCGGACGGAAAGCAGGTCTTTCAGCGAAAAATGCAGGCCAACGCCGAACATCAGCAGGATGACGCCGAGTTCGGCCAGTTCGTTGGCGAGATTCTGGTCGGCTACGAAACCGGGCGTGAAGGGGCCGATCACCACACCGCCGAGCAGATAGGCCACGATCGGCGACAGCCGCAATCGCTGCGCGACGAGCGCGAAGATGAATGCCAGTCCCAAACCCGCCACGATCGTTGCAATCAACGGTGTCTCGTGCGGCATGGAACCTCCCTTCGCGGTCGTAACGAGCCTTCGACGTGCTTACAGCACCCCAGATCTGTTTGATGATTGCCTTGCGGCCGCTTCACCATAGGAGAGTTCCGTAGTGAGCGCTCGTTAACAATCGGAAAGGTCGCCATCAAACCATGCCGAAAGCGCGGAATGAAGCTGTCGCGACGCGTAAAGCATGCCCCGGTGGATGAAGCCGATCAAGGCTCCAGTTCGGTATCCCAATAGAGATAGTCGAGCCAGCTTTCATGCAGATAGTTCGGCGGGAAATGCCGGCCGTTCTGGTGCAGGTCGCTGAGGGAAGGGGCGTAGGGCTTCTGGTTGGGATGCATGCCGGCCTCGGCGGGCATGGCGCCGCCCTTTTTCAGATTGCAGGGCGAGCAGGCGGCAACGACGTTTTCCCAGGTGGTCTGTCCGCCCCGGGAACGGGGGATGACGTGGTCGAAGGTCAGATCCGAGCGCGTGCCGCAATACTGGCAGGTGAAACAGTCGCGCAGGAAGACGTTGAAGCGGGTGAAGGCTGGGTTCCGGCTGGGTTTGACGTAGGTCTTGAGACACACCACCGAGGGTAATCGGAACTCGAAGGTGGGACTTCGCACCACCTTGTCATATTCGGAGATGATGTTGACCCTGTCGAGGAAGACCGCCTTCACCGTATCCTGCCAGGACCATAGCGACAGCGGATAATAGGACAGCGGTCGATAATCGGCGTTCAGCACGAGGGCGGGGCACGCCTCGGGCGAGACCGGTGGATGAAACACAGCAGGCGAAACATGCGCTGTCACGAAGCGCTCCCGTCACCATCAGTCCAGCCGAAAAGGCCGATTCGGCTGTTCGTCCAACACAATGTAGGATTAACGTGTCGGTCTTGTGAAGGGGGTAGGTCCACCGGCCGGCCCCACACGCCGCCGCATCATCCCCGCAACTGGTGCGAGAGCCAGGCCAGCGTACGGTCGGGGATGCCGAGTTCGTCGAGGTGGTCGTGGGTGGCCAGCACGTAGTCGGGATTGGCGCCCGAAAGCCCGACGCCGCCGCGCACCACCTCCAGAAGCTGGCGATCCGGCAGCTTGCCGCAATATTGATGATGCGCCCGGTCGGCCCGGTAGGCCAGTGCCCGGACATGGCGCCCGTCCTCGAGCCGGGCCTCGTGCAGAATCTCGATATAGACGCTGGTTGCCTGCTCGCGACGACGCAGATAATCCACCGTCGTATCCCAATTTTCGGAGGCAACGCGGAAGGCAACGCCCCGGCAGGAGCCGCCCCGGTCGAGGCCGAGCACTAGGCCGGGCTTTTCGGGCGTGCCGCGATGGACATGCGACCAGATGCACAAGGCCCGGTGCAGGCCGCGAATCAACGCGTTCTGCCGTTCCTCATAGGCAAAACCGGGATTCCACATCAGGGATCCGTAACCGAAAACCCAATTGGCTTCAGGGGCGGGCAGAACGGGCTGGTTCACTCGGCGGCCAGATGGAATGCATCGAGATAGTGGAAGGGCAGGCCAGCGAGCGTGTCGCGCAGCACGGTGAGGTCCTGCTTCAGGCGATCGAAGGCCGGCAGCAGGGAGAAGGTCTGCTCGTTCATATAGATTGAGCGATTGATCTCGATCTGGATGACATGGAAGCCAGCGCCGGGATTGCCATAGTGCTCGGTGATGTAGCCGCCAGCATAAGGTTTGTTGCGTGCGACCGAATAGCCGAGATTGCGCAGCGCCTCATCGGCGCAATCCATGATCAGATGCGAGCAGCTCGTGCCGTAGCGGTCGCCCAGCACGATGTCGGCCCGAGGCCTGTCCTCGCGTGCCAGGCCGCAGGACGGCATGGAATGGCAGTCGACCAGCAGGGCCACGCCGAATTCGCGGTGGATCTGGCCGAGGAGACGGCGCAACGTGCGATGATAGGGCTTGTAGAGCTCCTCGATCCGGCGGAGCGCCTCATCCACCGGCAGGCGGTGGGCATAGATTTCCTGATTCTCGCTGACCACCCGCGCCAGCGTGCCCAGGCCGCCGGCCACCCGCAGGGAGCGTGTATTGGCATAGTTCGGCAGCCGGCCATCGAACATGCGGGGGTCGAGCTCGTAGGGCTCGCGGTTGACGTCGAGAAAGGCGCGCGGAAAGCGCGCGCTCATCACCGCCGAGCCGGTGGCGGCGACATCGGCGAGCAGGAGGTCGACGAAGGCATCCTCGGAACGGCGCAGCGAAAGCGGATCGAGGCGGGAAGCCTCCAGGAAGGAGCGCGGATAGACCCGGCCGGAATGAGGCGAGTTGAACAGAAGAGGCGCCGAATAGGCAGCCGGCTCGACCACGTCGAAGGGAGGGCTGAGCTCGATTTCCATGCCGTCCACGGACTCCAGCGGCGGTTGCTTTCACCTTCGCGACACGTCCCCGAGGGGACGTGGGCAAGCCAGGTGATACCGACATATCTCGACAAAATCATGCGCAGGCAAGCATCACAAGTCCCACCGCATGATTTTCTCCATCGCGAACAGAAGCAACCCCAGGGTCTGTCATCAGTTAGGGAGGCGATTTGACGGGTGCGGCCGGAGGCGGTGAAGTCGAACCATACCTGATGACAGGCTCTAGCAGCATCACGAATTCGGGATTAACTCTATTGCGATGTAAACGGGGCGTTTACCCTGACGACGGTTTATAGAGTTCGAACAAGCTCCGGCCCTGCCGGGGATTCGGGACGCCATCATGAACAAGATTCTCCTTGCCGAAGACGACAATGATATGCGCCGCTTTCTGGTGCGCGCCCTGCAGAATGCCGGACATGAGGTGATGTCCTATGACAACGGCCTATCGGCCTATCACCGGCTGCGGGAAGAGCCGTTCGAATTGCTGCTCACCGATATCGTCATGCCGGAAATGGACGGCATCGAGCTGGCCCGCCGGGCCACCGAGCTCGATCCCGACATCAAGGTGATGTTCATCACCGGTTTTGCGGCCGTGGCGCTCAATCCGGATTCGCAGGCGCCGCGCGACGCCAAGGTGCTGTCCAAGCCCTTCCATCTCAAGGATCTGGTCAACGAAGTCGACAAGCTTTTGAAGGCCGCCTGAACTTTCCTCAAAAATAGCGGGAGAATGGCTTGCATGGCCTGATTCAACCTGCTATCAGGCCGGCCTCCGCAAGCGATGGGCGCGTAGCTCAGCGGGAGAGCACTACGTTGACATCGTAGGGGTCACAGGTTCAATCCCTGTCGCGCCCACCATCGCTTCTTCGAACGACGAAAAGACCCAGGGCATCGCAAGCGCGGTGCCTTTTGCGTTTCCGCAGCCCTCGCTGGCTTGGTGTTCTGCCGCTTCTGGCGCATCACATAGGATCTGCCGGCCACATTGACGAAATTCCCTTCAAGCTCCGAGCCTATGCGGTGCTCTCGGACGGGCATCCGGGCGGCTTGAGGTTTCCAAAGGCGGGCCTCGCACAAGGTCAAGGATCCGATGCTCGCCAGCGACGGAAACATGGTGATTTGAGCGGTCTGGCGCGCGCGACTGAAGAGATTGGAAGATTTGCTTCAAATCATATTTGAATAAATCGAATTGCGTTGCAAATTCAGCACGGTAAAAATCGTGCGTTTAGCCGAGTGAATATGTAAAAACTGTTGCTGTAAAAGCACATACTCGCGCGGGATGGCGTGGTAGAAAAGTTCGTCACTCGGCAAGATCTGGGTTTGCGGACATGAAGTTACGGATTTCGATAGCCGCGTTCTTGCTTGCCACGGCCGGTGCTTCGGCTGCCGATCTGGCGCCTGCTGCGGTCGAGCCTGTCGTTCCCGCAACTGCCTATGACTGGACGGGCTTCTATGCCGGTATCAATGCTGGCTATGCCTTCGGATCCAGCCACGACGTAACGATGTCGGAGCTGTTTCCGGCCACTGGCCCCCTCGTGGATGGGTATGGCAGCCTTTCACCCAAGGGGGGCTTCGGCGGCGTCCAGGCTGGCTATAATCGGCAGGCGGGCAATTTTGTTCTCGGCCTGGAAGGCGATATCCAGGGCGGCGGCATCAGCGACAAGGCCGGACGCATCGGCACCGCCACGGGTTACTTCCTGAGCACGAAGAGCCAGGTCAACTGGTTCGGCACGGTTCGTCCGCGAATCGGCTACGCCTTTGACAACATCCTGATTTATGCGACCGGCGGTCTGGCTGTCGGCGGGGTCAAATACACCCAGAACTATGCCAATGGCGATTTCCTCGCTCACCCTCGTACCAGCAAGACCAGAGTCGGTTTCGCGGTTGGCGGCGGCGCGGAATACGCTTTCAACGAGCATTGGACCGCCAAGCTCGAATATCAATATATCGATCTTGGCCGGTCGAAAATCAGCGCGACCGAAATCAATGGTGGCGAGCCGACGGATTACTCCATCCACACCAGGCTGCGCACGGATTTCCATACCGTTCGTCTGGGCGCGAACTACAAGTTCTGATCATTCGATCGCGGCAAGCGCAGGGCCCGGCAAAGGTCGGGCAGCGCGTCACGGCGAATTCACACCAGGTGTCCAATTCTACATCCGCGGCTGATCACGACTCCGGAAGAGACCGGCCGCCAGAGATCCCCGAGCGACCTAACCCCGCCGACGAGGCGGGGTTTTCCTTGCGGTCAGAGTGCAGGTTATGGCCAGAAAACACTTGCGCCCGCCATTGCCAATGTTGCAGCTTGGCACTCGTGATCATTCATGCCCGGTCTTTGGTAAGCTGACTGTTCATAGCCGGCAAAGACGGGTGCTGTCCCTGATTTAACCGAACCACCTACTGATGTGGCGTCCATTATTGCTTGTCCGCTGTCCCGGGGTGGGTCGTTTTGTGTTCCGATGGGGAGGGATACATGGGCGCGGATCTGTTTGAGAAGACTCTCGCGGGGATGCCGCGACAAGGACGGTTCGTGCAGGCGAGCATTCTCCTCGGCTGCGCCGCCTTGCTGGCTGGCTGCGGCGCCTCCTCGGCACCGACGCCGGTGGTGGCGACACCGACGGTTGCGGTGACCTCCGAAGAACTCGTCGGCAAATGGGGCCTGGCCTCCTATCGCGAAGAAACCGACAAGGTTCGTACCGAGGTCGCCGCCAAGGCAGCCTGCTCCAATCCCTATGTGATCGGCAAGGGTGCCCAGGGCGGGGTGACCATGCATCTGGCCGACCAGGCGACGCCGCAGGAAGTCTATCTCAAGACCGCCTCCGATGGCGGGGTCTATATCGGGCCGCAGGGCAAGCCAGGGGAGCGGGCGGACCGCCAGATCCTGTCCTATGACAAGGGTGTGCTGGTGACGCGTTGGGTGGATCCCGGCGTTGCCAAGCGCTACGGCACGATGATGTTCGTGCGCTGCGCCACGGCATGAGAGGAGAGCTTGCCATGACGAGGCGCTCCTGGATCACCCGGCTCGGTGTCGGCTGCATCGCACTTGCCCTGGGACTGGCCGGCTCGATGCCGCAGGCTTTGGCCCAGCCGCGCCCTCTCGATCCCAGCAAGGATCTGGAAAAGCCGGGCTTCGTGCCGAATGCCGCCGAGGAGCAGCTCCTGCCCGAATACCGGCCGCAGCCGGTCTATTATCGCTCCAACGAGCCGCCCGGCACCATCGTGATCCAGACCGAGGAACGCTTCCTCTATCTCATCCAGGACAACAAGACCGCCATGCGCTACGGCATCGGTGTCGGGCGCGAGGGTTTCCAATGGTCTGGCCTGTTGAAGATCTCGCGCAAGCAGGAATGGCCCGATTGGCGGCCGCCGCCGGAGATGATCAAGCGCCAGCCCTATCTGCCACGCTTCATGGCGGGCGGCCCCGGCAATCCGATGGGGGCCCGCGCCCTCTATCTCGGCAGCACCAGCTACCGCATCCACGGCACCAACCAGCCCGAGACCATCGGCTATGCCGTGTCCTCGGGCTGTATCCGCCTGGTCAATCCGGACGTGATCAATCTCTATGACCGCGTTCCCGTCGGCACCCGCGTGGTGGTGCGCCAGGCACCCAAGCTCTAGTCGAGATCAGCCCGCCTCGCCCTTTCGGCGAGGCGCTTTCGTTTGTCCATCATCGAGCAAGGCACGGGGGGATAGCCATGCATCGGATCATTGTGGGGATCGTGGCGGTCCTGGCGCTGCAACTCGGGTTGGCGAGCGGCCCGCAGGCGCAGACCCTGGAGGCTGTCAAGGCACGCGGCCAGCTCCTGTGCGGGGTCAATGAGGGGCTGGTGGGCTTTGCCAGCAGATCGGCCTCCGGCGAATGGTCGGGCTTCGACGTCGATTTCTGCCGCGCCGTCTCGGCCGCCGTCCTCGGCGATGCCGCCAAGGTGGCGTTCGTGCCGCTGTCGGCGAGCGACCGTTTCGAAGCCCTGCGCTCGGGCAAGATCGACATCCTCTCGCGCAACTCGACCTGGACCTTGTCGCGCGAGCTCGACTATGGGCTGAGCTTTGCCGCCATCACCTATTTCGATGGCCAGGGTTTCATGGTGCCGCGCAGCGCCAAGGTGAATTCGGCCCTGGAACTTGGCGGCAGCAAGGTCTGCGTGCTCAAGGACACCACCACCCAGCATAATTTGGCCGATTATTTCGAGGCCAATTCCATGAAGTTCGAAGCGGTGCTGGTCGGATCGGCGGCCGAGGCGCTGGAGCGCTACAAGAAAAAGGATTGCCTGGTTCTCACCTCCGACGTCTCCCAGCTCTATGCCCAACGCCTGGACCTCGCCGATGCCGGCGAGCACCTGATCCTGCCCGATGTCATCTCCAAGGAGCCGCTCGGCCCGGCCGTGCGGCTGGACGATCCGAAATGGCGCAATCTGGTGCAATGGGTGCATTTCGCCATGGTCGACGCCGAGGAGCTGGGAGTCTCCAAGGCGACGCTCGACCAGGCCAAGGACTCGACGCGGCCGGCGATCAGGCGCCTGCTCGGCACGGAGGGCAAGCTGGGCTCCGGGCTCGGGCTGGCCAATGATTGGGCGGCCAATGTGGTAGGACAGGTCGGCAATTACGGCGAGGTGTTCGAACGCAATCTTGGTGACGCCACCAAGCTCGGCATACCGCGTGGCCTCAACCAGCTGTGGAGCCTGGGCGGCGTCCAATATGCGCCGCCGGTCGAATAGGGCCGGGCACTCAGGTCGAGGATGACGGCGGACCGGCTTCGCGCAGCTTGACCAGTGTCCACAGCGCCTGGTTCAGCGGCGCCTCGAGGCCACGTGCGGTGGCCCGGCGCAGGATGGCGCCGTTCAGATCGTCGATTTCCGTGCGCCGGCCCCTGGCGAGGTCCTGGGCGGTGGAGGAATATTGCTCCGCCATGCTGGTGCCGAGCCCAAACACGGTGTCCTCCAGCGTCGGAGGCAAGGTGACGCCGTAGGCCTCGGCTACGACACGGCACTCGGCCAGGATCCCCTTCAACAGCACATCCACGCCCTCGCGGCCGACCAGCCGGCCATAGGGCAGGGCGGCGAGCGCCGAGAGGGCATTGAGCGCGCAATTGACCGCCAGCTTGGTCCACAGCGTGCCGACGACATCCGGCGTGACACGAGCCGCAATGCCGGCGGCCGCGAACAGGCCCGCGAATTCCTCGCTTCGGGGCGAGGGGCCGATTACCATCTTGCCGCCGCCCTTGTGGCGGACATAGCCGGCGGCGGGTGCTTCGAGCGCGGCATAGACGGCGACGGGCACGGCCGGCCTGTCGAGGATATGGGCGAGCCTGTCGGCATTGTCGATGCCGTTCTGCAGGCTCCAGACCGAGCAATCGGCGCCAATATGGGGAGCGATGGCGGCGGCTGCCGCCTCGGTGTCGAAGGATTTCACGCAGAACAGCACCAGTTCGGCCCCGGCGACGGCCTCTGGTCTGGTATCGGCGAAAACGGCGACGTGCCAGCGTTCGCCATTGTGCTCGAGCAGCAATCCTCCATCCCTGACGGCCTCGACCAAGGCCGGGCGCCCGATCAGGGTGACGTCATGGCCGGCCTGGGCGAGCAGGGCGCCGAAGAAGCAGCCGACGGCGCCGGCGCCCATCACCGCAATCTTCATGATGATGTTTCCTCGGCAAATATGGACAGGGTCGCCGCAGCCCACGGTCCCGGCTCATCGCGCAAAGCTCGTGACGGCCGCTTCGAATCGGCTTGGGACCTGAGAGAGAGGAGCGGCATGCTCATGATCTTACCGATAGGCGAGGCCTCTATCCATGCCGATCGTGGCCGGCGGTCGGACCGCCGCCAAGGATAGACGGGTTCTCCCGATCGGCAAGGCCGGCGATAGGCGGGCCAGGATGCGATCGCGACGCCCGCGCCTGGAGGCTGTCATGGCAAGGTGCGCGCCAAGGCCAGGGCCTCCCGGGCGAGCGTATCGACGTCGATGCTGGCACGGGCCCGATTCACCAGAAGGGTGGGCAGATCGAACCAGGCTGCTTCCAGGGCATCGTCGGCGGCGACGGCCTCGCCGGATTGCCAGCGGCAGAGCACGCCGACCAGCACATAATGGTGACCGCCTTCATCGATTGGACGGGCATCGATGGAATCGAGGGCCGCGAAGGCCTTCACGGCGTGGGCCGTGACGCCGGTTTCCTCCTGGAGCTCGCGCAGGGCCGCCTGCAGAACGCCTTCGCCGGGCTCGATCTTGCCGCCCGGAAAGCCCCACAGGCCCTGGTCGGGCGGATTGGCTCGGCGAACCAGCAGGAATTCCTCGCCGCGCAGCACCACGGCGAGCACGGCGGCGACCGGACGGGGCAGATTGTCACTTTCGGCCGGATCCGAGGCCATTGTCTGTTTCTCCGGAACTGCCTGCGGGTTGAAGGCTCAGCTATAGGCGCTGCCACGGTGCCATGCCAATCCCGCGGGGCGGTAATTGCGACCTCGCGCGTCTGCCGCATTACACGGGCTTGCCGGCGGTCGGCAGCCCTGCGAAAAGCCTGCTTTCAACCCGCATGAAGAGGCCCAGGACTATGAAGCTCGGTATCGAAGGAAAATCCGCCATCGTCTGTGCCTCCAGCCGAGGGCTCGGCAGGGCTTGCGCGCTGGCTCTGGCGCGTGAGGGCGTGAATGTGGTGATCAACGGTGTCACGCCCGCCACGCTGGAACGCACTGCGGCCGAGATCCGCGCCACGACGAGGGCAACGGTCACGCCGGTGGTAGCGGACGTTGCCAGCGAGGAGGGACGGCGCAAGCTGCTGGAAGCCTGCCCGCAGCCCGACATCCTGGTCAACAATGCCGGCGGCCCGCCACCCGGGGATTTCCGCCAGTTCGGCCGCGAGCAATGGCTGGCCGCGCTCGATGCCAACATGCTGGCGCCGATCGAACTGATCAAGGCGACGCTCGACGGCATGATCGCTCGCCGCTTCGGGCGCATCATCAACATCACCTCCGTGACGGTGAAGGCGCCGATCTCCTATCTCGGCCTGTCGAATGGTGCCCGTACCGGCTTGACCGGCTTCGTCGCCGGCCTCGCCCGCGACATTGCCCGCCATAATGTGACGATCAACAATATCCTGCCGGGTTCCTTCGGCACCGATAGGTTGCGGGACAATGCGGCTGCCTCGGCCAAGCCGGGGCAATCGCCCGAAGCCGTCCTGGCGGAATGGCAGGACGGCGAGGCTTCCGGACGTTTCGGCGATCCGGACGAACTCGGTTCGGTCTGTGCCTTTCTCGCCGGTGCGCAGGCCGGCTACATCACCCGCCAGAACATCCTGATGGATGGCGGCAACTTTGCCGGATCGTTCTGAGGGGCTTGTTGCAATTGCGGGGCGATCGGACTGAAACGCCGGTTTCTCCGGCGCTCCCCGCCTCCTCCAAGGAAAAGGGGCTGGCCTTGAGGGCCAGCCCCTTGTCGTTCTGCGCAGTCCGGTTCCCTTCGTGGAACGGATTCAGAGCTTGGCCAGGATCTGGCACAGCTTGATGAGCTGCGCGTCATAGTCGTCGCTGGCCCCGAGGATCAACTTGCAGCGTTTCTTGAGGGCGATGCGCTGGGCGCTGCTCATCGAAGCGAGCTGGCTGGAGACATTGCCTATATTCACGCCCGTGCCGGGAACGCCCGGGGTACCAGGAGTTCCTGGACTGCCGGGGGTGCCGGGCGTTCCGGTGTCGGAACCGGGGACATTGACGCCCACGCCGACGTTCACGCCTGTGTTGTTGTTGAGCGAGGCGCTCACATCCGCATCGGCGAGCGAGGAATTGACGCCGACATTGGCCTTGACGCCGGTGCTGGGTGTCGCCGATGCACTGACATTGGCCGTGGCGGCGTTGCCGACCGAGGCCGTCGTATTGGAGTTCAATCCGCCGCTGTTGAGGCTGGTGTTGCTGTTGGCGCTGACCGGGCCCACTTTGGCGCTGACGCCGACATTCGCACCGCCAACGGCACCACCGACCGCGCCCACGGCACCGCCTACGGCGTTGCCGACGCCACCAACCGCATTGCCGACGCTACCGCTCAGAGCGGCCTGCGGGGCGACAAGAAGCAAAGTAGTCGCCAGTCCAGCGAACATTGCAACCTTGCGCCAGTCCTTCCGATAGTGCTCAGACATGTCGACCTCCACCTGGAAAACTCGAACATTCGGCCGGAACTCCGGGGAAGGGAGCTTTGGGTGCTTTCTCGATCGACCGGAAGCTGAATGTCTATAGAAAAATATGCCAAAATACAGTAAATCGCAATGTTGAATTATTAAAAATAAATCGATTTATTCAAAATACTTGAGTTGTATTATATTTTGTACAATAAGTATCTTAAAATATACTTGCATAATCCGGTGCATTGCGGGCTCATTTAAAGCAGCTTAGGCCCATTTATGCTTTCGTTTTTCTGCGGTTCCTGTGGGGTGCAGGTGGATTTCGTCATAGATGAATTGCGTCTGGAATGTGACGCTTGTGGGGCGAAATTGGGTAGCAGGCTCCCGTCGCCACTATGATACTGAAGTATTAGATCGTGTCGGAGAGGTATGACTGTAGCCCCAAATAGGTATTGCTTTATTTGGTATTATAATACCTAATATCCGATGTAAAAAAGCCGCCCTTCATCGTGAAGGGCGGCTTTCGCCTCGTCGCTTCCGCTCAGAATGGCGAGTCGGGGTAATAGAAATCCTTGGCGTTGTCCTTGGTCACCAACGTGGCATCGAGAATATAGGAACCGCGCACGGGCAGCTTGTCGTAGAGGCCGGCGGCGGTGAGATCCATCGCCACGGCCACCATGGCCGGCGGATAGAGCACGTCGGCCGGAATGGTGGCGTCGCCGTCCATGACCTTCTTGACCATGTCCTTCATGCCGGCGCCGCCGAGCACGAATTTGATGTCGCTGCGGCCGGCCTGCTTGATCGCCTCCAGCACGCCCACTGCCATGTCGTCATCCTGGCACCAGACCGCGTCGATCTTGGGGTGCTTGGTCAGGAAGTCCTGCATCACCTTGAAGGCGTCGTCGCGGCTCCAATTGCCGAACTGGCTGTCGATCACCTTGACCTCGGAGCCCTTGAGGCCCTCGTTGAAGGCATTGACGCGCTGCTCGTCGATGACGATGGGCAGGCCGCGGATCACCACGACGTCGCCCTTGCCGCCGAGCTTTTCCTTGACATAGGCGGCCGAGACGGTGCCCAGACCCGGATTGTTGCCGGCGACGTAGAGATCCTGGATCGGATCGCGCAAAGCGCGGTCGACCACGGTGATGAAGACGTTCTTGCCCTTGACCTGGCGGATCGGGTCGGTCAGCTCGTCGGAATTATGCGGCAGCACCACGAGGGCGTTGATGCCCTGCGTGGTCAGGTCCTCCAGGGCGTTGGCCTGCGCGGCGCCATCCGGCGAGGTCTTCACGATGACCTTGAGGCCGGGATAGCGCGCTTCGAGCGCCTTGGCCTCCTGCTGGGCGTGATAGACCACGCCGCCCGTCCAGCCATGGTCGGCGGCCGGGATCGAGACGGCGATGGTCTTGCTGTCGGCAGCGTGTGCCGCTGCCCCGGCGAGTGCGAAGAGACCGGCCGCCATCAGGCCGGTCAGCATTTTGCGCATGATATCCTCCCTAGCGCTTTTCATTCTGTCGGGGGCGGGTTCGTCCCGCCCGCTGCATATGGACCGGCGGGCTCAGCTCCTCCGGGCGAGCGAGCGCTGCACCAGCATGGCGATGATGATGATGGCGCCCTGCACGGCACCGACCAGATATTCGGAGACGAAGTTCGACAGCACCATGATGTTGGAGATCACTTCCAGGATCAGTGCGCCGCAGATGGTGCCCCAGATGCGCCCGACGCCGCCGCGCAGTGCCGTGCCGCCGACCACCACCGCGGTGATCGCCTGCAATTCCCAGCCAAGGCCGGTGGTGGAGGTGGTGGAGCCGAGCCTGGGCACATAGACCAGCACGGCGATGGCGACGCACAGGCCCTGGATGATGTAGGTGAGCATGCGCACGCGCCCGACCGAGATGCCGGAATAGCGCGCGACATCCTCGTTGGAACCGACGGCCATGACATGCCGTCCGAACGTGGTGCGGTAGAGCAGGAAGGCACCGATGACGGCCACCGCGATGATCACCCACACCGGGAAGGGCAGGCCGAGAATGGTGCCGAAATAGACCGGGCGATAGTCGGCCCTGAGCTCCATCGACTTCATGGCGATCGAGCCGCCATCGGCCAGCCAGATCAGGAGCGAGCGGAAGATCGCCATGGTGCCGAGTGTGACGATGAAGGGTTCGAGCCGCCCCGCGGTGACGCCCAGGCCGTTGGCGGCGCCGCACAGGGCGCCGAGCAGCAGGGCCAGGACCATGCCGATGGCAAGCAGGAGATAGCCGTCGCCGATCATGGCCTTGTTGAGGAAGAGGATCATCACGCCCGAGACCAGCGCCGCCATCGAGCCGACCGAGAGGTCGAGGCCGCCGGCGGTGATCACGAAAGTGGCACCGACGGCGATGGTGGCGATGAAGGCGCTGCGGGCCAGGACGTTGGTGATATTGTCGAGGTCGATGAAGCGGGCGTTGACGAAGTAGCCCAGGACCATCAGCACGGCGAGCGCCGCGAAGGGCGCGACAGCGCGCAGGTCGAAATCCTGGAACCGGCTTGTGGTCTTGGTCGGGGCGAGTTGCTCGCTCATACCTGTGCTCTCGCTTCTTGCCTGGAAACGCCGGTGGCGTGCACCACGATTTCGGCCTCCGTCATCGCCTCGCCGCTGACTTCTCCGGCGATCTGCCCACCCCGCATCACCAGGATGCGATGGCATACGCCGATCAGCTCCTGCATTTCGGAGGAGATCACGATCACGCCTTTTCCCCGGGCGGCCAGCGCCGCAATGAAACGGTAGATCTGCTCCTTAGTGCCGATGTCGATGCCGCGGGTGGGTTCGTCGATGATGACGATCCTCGGCTCCAGCAGCATCATCTTGGCGAGCAGCAATTTCTGCTGGTTGCCGCCGGAAAGCTGGCCGGCGAGCAGGGTCTTGGAACGGGCCCTGATGTCGAAATCCTGGAAGGCCTGGTTGAGGGCGCTCCATTCGCGGGCCTTGTCGATGAAGGGCCCCGAGGTGAAGTGATCCAGCGCGGCCAAGGTGAGATTGGTGCGCAGATCCTGCGCCAGCAACAAGCCCTTGCCCTTGCGATCCTCCGAAAGATAGACGATGCCGGCTTCCATGGCCTGGCGGGGTTCGCGAAAATGCACCGGCCGGCCGTCGAGCCTGAGGCTGCCGCTGCCGGAACGCAGGCCCAGCAGGCCTTCGAACAATTCGGTTCGTCCTGCCCCGACCAGGCCGGCAAAGCCGAGGATCTCGCCGGCCTCGAGGCCGAAACTGACATCGGTGGCAAAGCCGGGCACGTTGAAATGCTCGATGGCGAGCAGCGGCTCTTCGGCGGCTGCTGCGTTCGCTTCCGCCGAAGCCTTGGCCGGGTAGAGATTGGCCATGTCGCGCCCCACCATCAGCTGCGCCATGTCGATGGGCTGGAGTTCGGCGGCGGGCCTGGTGGCGATCCATTTGCCGTCGCGCAGCACGGTGACGCGGTCGGCGATGGCCTTCACCTCGTTGAGGCGATGCGAGATGTAGAGCACCGCCGTGCCCCTGGCGCGGATGGCGCCGATCACCTTGAGGAGCGCGTCCGTCTCCACCGGGGTGAGGGAGGCCGTGGGTTCGTCGAAGATCACCACGCGGTGCGGCACTGCCAGGGCGCGTGCGATCTGGACCAATTGGCGCTGGGCGATGGAGAGGCGCTCGACCACCCGGGTCGGCGCAATCTCTGCCCCGAGTTCGCGGACTGCCCGAGCGGCCTCCCGGTTCATGGCCCGGTCGTCGACCATGGGACCACGGCGGATTTCCCGGCCGAGGAAGATGTTCTGCGCCACGGTGAGATGGGGGGCGAGCAGGATCTCCTGATGGACCAGCACGATGCCGCGATGCTCGGCGTCGACGGGGCCGGTAAAATGCACCGGCTCGCCGTCAATGGCCAGGCTGCCCTTGCTCGGCTGGAGATGGCCGGCCAGGATCTTCATCAAAGTGGACTTGCCGGCGCCGTTTTCGCCGATGATGGCGTGAACTTCGCCTGGCTTGAGGTCGAGCGCGATGTTGCTCAGCACCTCGATGGTGCCGAAGCTCTTGGACAGGCCACTGGCGGCCAGCACCGGCACGGTCTGGTTCTGCGCGGCAGCCCCGTTCGCTTCCCTTTCGGACAAATCCGGTTCCTGGTTTCCGTTTCCCGCCAACGTTCTCTTCGCCATCTGCCCGGGCGAATGAGTTACGTACCTCGCAATTGTCAGATTAACGGGACGGCAGGTTCTGTCAATCACGCTTTCCAGATCGGGGCAGCATGAAACGCTCCGCCAATATCATCGCCTGCCAGAAAATCGTTCGCGATAGGATTGCGGAGTTGTCGCCAGATGCCGGGCGAAGCCACGCCGCATGGTCTCCTCGCAGCCGAAGCCGCAGCGAGCGGCGATCTGCTTGAGGGGTTGGATGGTGTCGGCGAGCAGCGTACGCGCCTGTTCGACACGCAGCCTTTCGACGGCGCGGGCCGGCGGCATGCCGGTCGCCTCCCGGTAGCGGCGCTGAAAGCTGCGTTCGCTCATGCCGGCCCGCGCAGCAAGGGCGGGGACCGACAGGTCGGCTGCGAGGTTTTCCCGCATCCAGCCATGCAGGGTTTCGAAGCGGGAGGCGCCATGCTGGAGCGCCAGGGCAGCGCTGTATTGCGACTGTCCGCCCGGACGCTTGAGGAAGACCACCAGCTCGCGCGCCACCGCCAGCGCCATGGCGCGGCCAAGGTCGTGTTCGACCAAAGCGAGAGTAAGGTCGATGCCGGCGGTCACGCCGGCCGAGGTCCATAGATTGCCGTCCTCGATGAAGATCGGATCGGCTTCCACTTGCGCTGCCGGGAAGCGCTCGGCCAGCAGGGCGCAGGAATCCCAATGGGTCACGGCGCGCCTGCCGTCGAGCAGGCCGGCGGCACCGGCGAGGAACGCACCTGTGCAGACCGCCGCAACCCTTCGCGCGGTCGTCGCCCTGGCCGCGACCCAGGCAACGAGCACGGCATCCTCGGCGGCCTGATGCACGGCGCGCCCGCCGGCGATAACCAGCGTATCGCAGATGTCGCCCGCATCCGGGAGGGGCTCGGCTTGCAGGGTCAGTCCGGCCCAGGCCGCGACCTGGGCCTGCCGGGCGACGATGCGCAGGCGATAGGCCGGAGGCAGCCCGTCATCCTCCAGGAGACGATTGGCGGAGGCGAACACCTGCATAGGGCCGGCGATGTCGAGGAGTTGAAAGCCCGGGAAAGCCAGCAGGTCGACGGCGCGGGGTGGCCTGCCGGTCCACGGCCCGTCGATTGGGTTTGGCGTAAAGTGTGGGTCAAACGACATTTGCGCCAGAAGCTGCCGCGCTAGAGTGGCCCTGTCAACCTCAAGATTTGGAACGGAGCACCCATATGATCCTGCAGATCGGCTTTCTGGTTTTTCCCAAGGTGCAACTGCTCGACCTGGCCGGGCCTTTTGATGCCTTTGCCGCCATGCCGGGCGTCGTGCAGCACCTGACGTGGAAGGATCTCGATCCTGTGATGGCGACCTCGGGCTGGCCTGTCCAGCCCACGACGACACTGCAGGACTGCCCGGTTCTCGACGTGCTGTGCGTGCCGGGCGGGGCCGGCGTCAATCCGCTGATGGAGGACGAGGTCGTCCTCGACTTCCTGCGCCGCCAGGCCTGGAGCGCCCGCTTTGTCACCTCCGTTTGCACGGGCTCGCTCGTGCTGGGGGCAGCGGGGCTTTTGGAAGGAAAACGGGCGACGACGCATTGGGGCTCGCATCATCTGCTCGAACCGCTCGGCGCGGTGCCGGTGGCCAAGCGCATTGTCGCTGACGGCCGGCTGGTTAGCGGCGGTGGCGTCACGGCGGGTATCGACTTCGCACTCGATATCATCGCCCGGTTGCGAGGCCGCGAGGAGGCCGAGGCCGTGCAGCTCAAGCTCGAATATGCCCCGGCGCCGCCCTTCGATGCCGGGTCTCCGGCAACGGCACCGGCCGGCGCGATCGAGGTGGCGAGGGCTTCCGCCTCGAGCTATGTCGAGGAGCGCGAGCGCATCGTTGCCAGGCTGCGAGAGAGGAAGGCCATCGCCGCCGTCTAAAGTAAAACGACATGGGGATCGTTCGAGAATGAGCGCTCCGTCTTCTCCAGCCTTGCCGGGGACGACGGAGCGTCGTTTCTCAACGGCGCCTCAGTACCCGGGCAGCCTGCTCGCCCTATCTCGGGGGAAGGCGGGGCCGAAGTGTTGCAGGCCATGCTGTATCAAGGCTCGAGGGCCTCGCCCAAAAAAGAGGTTTGTGACCGAAGGGGTAGAGACGCATAGTCAGGGCGCTTTCTCGAACTTTTTGACTTGAGTGCGGTGTCTCACGTGGCGGCTGACCCCAAAGAGGGGCCCTCATGCGGAACTTGCTGCTTTTCCTGGTCGCAGTGACGATGCCGTGGGCACCGCCCTCGTCTGCGGGACAACTCGCCGTCGATCTCGAGCTGGTTCTTGCTGCGGACATTTCCTTTTCGATGTCAGACGAGAATCTGGCCGTTCAGACCGATGGCTATGCGCAGGCTTTTCGCGATCCCGACGTCGTTGCGGCCCTCTCCACCGGGCCCTTGGGCCAGATTGCAGTCAGCTATGTCGAATGGTCGGACGGGCAGCGCGTCGTGGTGCCATGGACCTTGCTCCGGAACAGGGCGGATGCCGAGCGCTTTGCATCCCGCATCATGGCCGGCTCGGCGAAACGCTCGGCTGGCACCACCTATATCACCGGCGTGATCCGGTTCGGGACAAGGATGATCGAGGAGAATGATTTCGCTGCTCTGCGTCGGGTGATCGATATTTCGGGCAATGGCGAGAACAACAGGGGCGAAGCGCCTGACCGTGCTCGCGACCTCGCAATTTTGCGGGGCATTACCATCAACGGCCTGCCTATGCCGACCTGGGTCGACCCCCGCCGGCTCGGCGAGGTGCCGGCGGATATCTATTACCGCGATCACGTCATCGGTGGCCCGGGGGCCTTTCTCCTGAAAGTGGACGACAGGGCCAATGTACTGAGATCGATCAAGTCAAAATTGCTGCGCGAGATCGCGGCCAATTGAGTGTCCTTGCTCGACCGTGCCGCCCCGGGCAGTTTCGGCCAAGCGCTGCGTTTTACCCAGCTGGGCCGGCGAACAGGATCAGGTTGCCGTCGGGATCCAGGACGATGAAGGTCCTGGCGCCCCAGGGCTCTTTCCTGAGCGGCTGGTGGAAGACCACGTCTGTGGCTTGGAAATTCAGGAAAAGCTGCTTGATCTCGGCGGCGCTGTCGACCGTGATGGCGGCAGAGAGCAGATGTTCGCGCTGCCTGACATCGCCGACATAGACCGGCTCGCACACCAATCTGAGGGCCAGCAGGGCCCTGTCGCGGCTGACCTGCCCGTAGAAGGGCGGATTGCCATAGACGAAGTCGATGCTGAAGCCGAGCCTGGTGGTGAAGAAGTCGCAGGAGGTCTTGATGTCGGTGACGAAGAGCTGGGCCGCGGCCGAGCTCAAAAAGGGTTCCGGCAGGGTCGGTGCGGAGATATCCGTCATGGTCGAAGCTCCCGTCTTGAGCGCCTCCCATCCCACGAAGCCTGATTGGCGGGCGACGAGCTCCAGAGCGTCGGCAAGCTGGAAATTCGCCTCCAATATCTGATGATCGTCGAGGCCGTGGAACCGCGGCAAGGCAGCCCTGATCTCGGCGGCGACCGGGTGATAGTGCTCGCGATGCCAACGCAGATATTGCTTGGCCTGCTTCCTGAGGTTTTCGAGGTTCGGCATGGGCGCAATCGTGTTTTCGATTGTAGGCGGGCATTGCCCTTCCGGCGGTCCGCCGGTGCGCCCTACGCAGCGCCGAAAGAGTGCTGCAGGGGGCCTTCGCTGTCAATCATCACAGCGTTGCGAGCCAGAACACGCTGCCCATGCGCCACAATGGCCCCTGTCTCACCTGTATCTTCCATCATGTCCGCCGTGGCAGCAGAAATTTGAGAAAGGCTCTTGCGTAATCTATCTTTCGATATATCTTAAGATCCATCTTAAAGATAGAACGAAAGGTATATCGTATGTTTGGACGACATCATGAGGGCCGCGGACGCGGCGAGTTCTGGGGCCGCGGCGGTTTTCGTGGCTGGGGCCGCGAGGGGCAGCAGGAATGTGCGCCGGGTCGCGGCGGGCGCTGGGGGCGCGGCGGTTTCGAAGGCGATGGTCCGGGCGATTTCTTCGGCAGGGGCTTTGGTGGCCGTGGCCGCGTCTTCGGCCATGGCGACCTGCGCCTGGTCATCCTGGCGCTGATCGCCGAGAAGCCGCGCCATGGCTATGAGCTGATCCGTGCCATCGAGGAAAAGTTCGGCGGCGCCTATGCGCCGAGCCCCGGCGCGGTCTATCCGACGCTGACCCTCCTGGAAGAGCAGGACCATATCCGCAGCGAGGCGTCGGAGGGCACCAAGAAGCTCTACACCATTACCCCCGAAGGCGAGGCCTTCCTTGCCGAGAACCGCGACGCGATCGATGGCGTCATGGCCCGCATGGATCTTGCTGCCAGCGCCTTCTCCGCCCGTTCCACGCCGGAGATGGTGCGCGAGGCCCTGCACACGTTCCGGCACGCTCTGCAGATGCATCGCGGTCCCTGGACGCAGGCCGAGGCCGAGCGGGTCCGCGCCATCATCGAAAAGGCTGCCCGCGACATCGTCGGCGGACAGGGCTGACGGTCGGCCGGGTGAAGGCCACCCTTATCCAGGAAACCTTGCAGGATCACGGATCCTGTTGGTTTTAATGCTAGGATAAAGCTGGCACTTCCCCGGCGATCCAGGAAGCGTAGAAGCAGGGTGCCGTTGCGGCGCCCTGTTTGTCGTTTCAGGTAATTTTTTCAATTCATTGTCTTTAGAGGCTGCTACCGTCGGCCCTTGTCGGTTGTGAGTATTTGATGAACGCCGCCGCCATGGATGGCTTGCCCATTCCCCAACGCTTCCTGGCCTTCCTGACCATCGCCATGGCGCTGACCATGGCGGTGCTCGACAGTGCCATCGTCAATGTCGCCTTGCCTTCGATTGCGGCCGAACTCGCGGTCTCCCCCGCGGAATCGATCTGGGTGGTTACCGCCTATCAGCTCGCGGTCACCATCTCGCTGCTGCCTCTGTCCTCGCTCGGCGACATCATCGGCTACAAGCGCGTCTACTGGGCAGGGCTGGCCGTGTTCACCGCGGCCTCCTTTGCCTGTGCCCAGGCCTCGTCCCTGCCGGTGCTGGCGCTGGCGCGGGCGGTGCAGGGGCTTGGTGGGGCCGGCATCATGAGCGTCAACATCGCCCTGGTGCGCTATATCTTTCCTAAGGCCTCCCTCGGGTCGGGCGTCGGTTACACGGCGCTGGTGGTGGCGGTGTCCTCGGCGGCCGGGCCCAGCGTGGCCTCGGCCATCCTGACCGTGGCGAACTGGCAATGGCTGTTCCTGGTCAACGTACCGATCGGCCTCATCGCCCTCTTTGTCGCAGCCCGGGCCTTGCCGCAGACGCCGGCATCCGGCCATCGCTTCGACTGGATCAGCGCTGTCCTTAATGCTTTTGCCTTCGGTCTGCTGATCGCGGGGCTCGACGGCCTCGGCGATACCGGAACCATGCCGATCGCGCTCGCGATGATCGGCGGGGCCGCGGTGGCGGCCCTCGTCTTGGTCCGGCGATCGGTGAAGCAGCCGGTACCGATGCTGCCGGTCGATCTCTTGCGGCGGCCGGTCTTCTCGCTGTCGATGGCGACCTCGATCTGCTCGTTCGCGTCACAGAGCATGGCCTATGTAGCGCTGCCCTTTTTCCTGCAGCGCACGCTCGGCCATTCCGAGGCGGCGACGGGATTCCTGATGACGCCCTGGCCGCTGATGACCGCGCTGATAGCGCCCATTTCGGGCCGGCTGTCCGATCGGATCTCGCCCGAGAAACTCGGCATTGCTGGGCTCTGCCTGCTGGCAGCGGGGCTGGCGGCGGTCGCCAGCATGGGCGAGCGGCCCGACAGCTTCGACATCGCCTGGCGGCTTGCCCTGTGCGGCTTCGGCTTCGGCCTGTTCCAGTCGCCCAACAACCGCATCATCATCACCAGCGCGCCGCGCGAGCGCAGCGGCGGGGCCAGCGGTCTGCAATCGACCGGCCGGCTGCTCGGCCAGTCGATGGGCGCCGCCGTCGCAGCCGTCATCTTCAGCCTGGTTGCGCAGGGACAGACGGAAATGATCGCCTGGATCGGCGCAGGCCTTGCGCTGATCGGGGCGGTGTCGAGCGGACTGCGCAAGCCGGGCTAAAGCGCGCTCCGGAAAAGGCGATCGACCGTTGGATCAGCAAAGTGCGGTTTGAGGCAATCGCACTTTGCCCTGAGGACGATGGCGGCAGCGGCCCTTCTCAGCTCGCCTCGGTACCGCCGTGGGAAGGCCGCACCACCACCCGCACGCCCACCGGGGTGTTGTGATAGAGGGCCATGATGTCCTGGTTGAGCAGGCGGATGCAGCCCGACGACATCGACTTGCCGATCGAGGTCGGATCGTTGGTGCCATGCAGGCGATAGAGGGTGTCGCGGTCGCCCTGATAGAGATACATGGCGCGGGCACCGAGCGGGTTTTCGACACCGCCCTCCATGCCGCCTGCAAATTTGGCGGCCAGCGGGTCGCGCTTGACCATCTTCGGCGGCGGCGTCCAGCGCGGCCATTCCGCCTTGCGCCGAATAGTGGCCTTGCCGCTCCAGCCAAAACCTTCGCGGCCGACACCGACGCCATAGCGCGTGGCGGTGCCGTCGTCATGGACATGGTAGAGAAAACGATTGTCGGGATCGACGATGATGCTGCCGGGCGCCTCACCGGCGGGGGCGACCACGACGCGCCGCAAATATTTGGGATCGATCGCCTTCAGATTGATGGGCGGATAGTCATGGCCGTTCTCCGTGCCGCCGGCATAGATCTCGCGATAGTTGAAGCCGCTGTCGCTCGATCTATCGAACAGGGAGCCGATGGTGGCACGCGAGGAGGCGCAGCCGGCGAGCAGCAACGGAGCACCGAGAACAAAGACACGACGAGATAAACCGGGCATCACAACCTTTTCCGAACAGCCATCAGTATCGAAGTCACGCCAAAGGCCGGCGCCACGACATTCCGTTAGGTAGGCCTACTATTTCATGCAACGTTCACGCAAGCCAATACCGACGTCAGGCGTCAACGTTTTGCCGAAGCGATCTGCGAATAGCCGGACTCGGCGGGAATCGCAAAGGCTCGGGAGCGGCAGGCTGTGGGGCAAATGAGCGCCCTTGCGAAAGGTGCCGGACCACAAGCTCGGACGAGCGGGCCGGGCCCAATGGCGGGCTCGATCTGCGGGAACCCGATTGCGGATAAGATCGGCCACCCAATCGGGTTTCCGCTGCCTGGCAGCCATCGCTCTTTTGAGCCGTTGTCGCAGATTGAATATACGATGTCCCCGGTGCGACAGCGCAAGGCGCCCCTGTCAGGCTACCTCGCATTAAGAAGCGTTCTATAGTAATCCGTGCTTCACCCAGTGCAGGAACAGCAAGTCATGTCCGACGGCGATCTCGATCTCAACTCACTCCCCGATGACGAGCTCGTCGAGCAGATGCACGACGACCTCTATGACGGCCTGGCCGACGAGATCGTCGAGGGCGTCAATATCCTGCTCAAGCGCGGCTGGACGCCCTATGACGTGCTGACCAAGGCGCTGGTCGAGGGCATGCGCATCGTCGGCGTCGACTTCCGCGACGGTATTCTGTTCGTGCCGGAAGTGCTGATGTCCGCCAATTCGATGAAGGCCGGCATGAACGTGCTGCGCCCGTTGTTGGCTGAGACCGGTGCCCCCAAGGTCGGCAAGATGGTGATCGGCACCGTCAAGGGCGACATTCACGACATCGGCAAGAACCTCGTCACCATGATGATGGAAGGCGCCGGCTTCGAGGTGATCGACCTCGGCATCAACAACCCGGTCGAGAACTATCTCGAGGCGCTGGAGAAGCACCAGCCCGAGATTCTCGGCATGTCGGCTTTGCTCACCACCACCATGCCCTATATGAAGGTTGTGATCGACACGATGAAGGAGAAGGGCATCCGCTCCGACTATATCGTGCTGGTCGGCGGCGCGCCGCTGAACGAAGCCTTCTCGGAAGCCGTGGGCGCCGATGCCTATTGCCGCGATGCCGCCATTGCGGTGGAGATGGCCAAGTCGCTGATCGGCAAGCGCCAGGGCATGGCGGGCTAAGCTCGGCCGCAGACCTGTGCGGAGCGGTCGATGCCGTTCCGCCCTTGGAGCGGCGGCCGATCTCGGGGAGTGGGCGATGACCAGTCCTTCGAAACAAACAGATGGGCCCCGCTCGACGCTGGTGATCGCCTGCGGGGCGCTGGCGCGTGAATTTCTGGCGGTGAAGACGGCCAATGGCTGGGACCATATGGAGGTCACCTGCCTGCCGGCGATCTGGCACAACTACCCCCAGAAGATTCCGGACGGCATCAGGCGCAAGATCCGCGCCAATCGCGCCAAATATGACGAGATCCTGGTGCTCTACGGCGATTGCGGCACCGGCGGCCTGCTCGACGCAGTCCTCGCCGAGGAGGGCGTCGAGCGCATCGACGGACCGCATTGCTATTCCTTTTTCGCCGGCGCGGACGTTTTCGACCGCATGCAGGAGGAGGAGATCGGCACCTTCTACCTCACCGACTTCCTGGTCCGGCATTTCGACCGCTTCGTGATCAAGGGCCTGAAGCTCGATGTCCATCCGCAATTGCTGCCGATGTATTTCGGCCATTACAAGCGGGTGATGTTCCTGGTACAATTCCCCGACCCGGTGCTCGAGCGCAAGGCGAAGGCCGCCGCCGAGCGGCTGGGGCTGCCCCTCGAGGTGCATTACACCGGACTGACCGGGGTGGAGCGCTTCCTGGAAACGGGCCAGGCCCGGACATAGGGCGCGTCGCGGCCAAGACGGCTCGCGGACCGGTCCGGCTGTACCTTACCGATATGTCATTTGCTCCTCTAGCGACTGTAGAAGCTAGGCTTTCTTCTCATCCCTGAAGAGGAGAGCAGGACGATGGGGCACTTTTTCGATCGATTGTTGTCGGGTGGCAGGCATGGCGCCGGCGGCCATCACGGTGGCCACGGATCTCAGGATCGCCATCAGGGCGGATGGGGCCGGTCTCCTGCCCAGGACGGTCCTTCACCGAATGTTGCGCAACGCGTCATGGCGTGCGGCAAATGCGGTGGCGACAATCCGGCCGATGCGCACTTTTGTGCCCAGTGCGGGGAAGGGCTGGGTGCCCGGGACCGCAGCTGTGCCCAGTGCGGTGGCCGGGTGCTGCCCGGGGCGAAATTCTGCACCACCTGCGGAAAGGCTGCCGCGTAAACGCAATAAAGCGGTCATGCCGGCCCTGCGAAGCACAATTGCGATGGAGAGGCTACACGGGAAGCTGTTTTTGCTGTATGGCAGCGCCCCAGAAAATCTCCTCCTTCGCGTAGGTATGCCGTGACCGCCAATCCCCTGTTCAACTCTTTCGCCGGCTTGCGCTGGCGCTACGTGCTCGCCCACGCCGTAATCGTGGCAGCCGCCAACTGGGGCGTGCAGTATGTCGTGCCGGGCACTTCCGATTTCCTGACCTGGGGCGCCTTCATCTTCCCGGTCGCCTTCTTCATCACGGATCTGTGCAATCGGCGCCATGGCGTGGAAATGACGCGCAAGGTGGTGATGGCCTCCTTCGTGATCGCGGTGATCGTCTCCTTCGTGGCGGCGGATCCGCGCATCGCCATCGCCAGCGGTGTCGCCTTCATTTCCGGCCAGATGGTGGATGCGCAGGTCTTCAACCGCTTCCGCCAGCATGCCTGGTGGGTGCCGCCCTCCATCTCCAACATCCTGGCCTCGACGGTCGACAGCGTGCTGTTCTGGGTGATCGCCTTCGTCGGGACGGACGTGCCCTGGGTCAGCCTCGGCTTTGCCGACTATGCCATCAAGATCGCCATGGTTTTCGTGGTGATGCCGGTTTACGGCTATCTCGTCTTCCGCGACAGGCTCTCTGCCAAGACGGTGTAGTTTTGGAGCGCGGACAGGATGTCCGCGCTCCAAATCTTACGGGCAGCCCTTGGTGATGGCGTCGAGGGCCTGCGGCAGGCCGTCGAGCGAATAGCGGTCGGTGGTCTTGTTGCCGCGCTTGGAAGCGCCGGTGAAGACCGCCTCGCGGCTCTTGCGCATGGTATTGACCACGGTGCCTTCCTCGGCGGCGTTCTTCACCCAGGCATTGCTGCCCTTGGTGTAGAGCGTATAGGAGGAGCGGCCGATCTTCAGCGTGGCGTCGCCGCCATCCTTCATGCCGAAGCCGGTGATCATGCTCAGCTCGTTCTTCACACCTTCGCCAGGGCGGCGGGTGATGAAGAGCGTGGCCGGATCGCGTTTCAGCCGCGCAGGCTTGCGGTCCTTCGGGCTGGTGATGGCAAAGCAGGACTTGCCCTTGGCCGTGCCGTTCTGGAAGGCCTGCCAATCGCCGAACTGGCCGAGCGGCGTCGGCTGGGCACCGGCGGCGGCCGGCGCCGGCGCTTCGGCCTTGGGTTTGCGAGGTGCTGCCAGAGCCGAACCGGTGAATGCGACGACGGCGGTGGCGATGAGCGCGATGCGAAGGGTTGAGGACATCATGCTGGCTCGATCGATCCCGAAGTAAGAGGGCAGAAAGCGGTGGCGCCGATCATCGTGAATCGGAGCGCCTCGCGCAACTGCGACGAAAGACAGGGATTCCGGCGAAAGTTCGACCGGAACGGCTCGCAGCCTACGCGGACGCGGTGAGCAAATGGTTAAATCGGGCCAAAAGAACCATGGCGTGCAATTCTGGCTCCGCTCAACCCGCCGCGTTGCGGCCGGCCACCAGCCAATAGACCGTGCCGGCGACGATGCCGATGGCGAGCAGACCGAGCAAGGCACGGTAGAGCAGCACGATGGCGAGGATGTTCAGGCTCATCACCATCGGCGCCACCGCAAAGGCGAGCGCCATCCCGATGGCATAGAACATCCAGCTTGCCTTGCCCATGGTTTCGCCGATCACAGCCACCAGGGCGATCGGGGCGAGCCAGATCGCCAAGGCAGCGGTTGCGGCTTGCCGGATCATCGCACCGATGTCTTCCACGGGGGTCCCGTCGATCAGCGTCGCCAGGGTCTTGAGGCCCAATAATTCGGCGGTGCCGGTGAGCTCTTGCCCGAAATCGTGATTGGCCAGGCCCATCACGCCGACCACAAGCGCGGCGATCGCGGCCAGGACGGCGGCGAAGGCCACCAGCACCAGACGGTCGACGAAGCCGATGACGCCACGCGGGCTATTGGGGGAGGGAGGAGAGGACATCGAACTCCTGGGACCGCAGGCTTCTCGGCAACAACCATCAGCGAAGATTGTTGCGACACCTGCTCGTGGCAATGCCCATAGGGGGAGAAGAGATGCAGGCTGGAAGCCTGCGGTCCCGGAGGGTACTATTCCCCGTCCGCCCCGTGGGCGTAGAAAGCCTCAACCGCCAGCTTCTTCATGGCGTCGGCCTCGATGGCGAGGCGCTCGCGGGCCCGCATCTTCTGGCTTTCGCTCTTGAGCTGACCGCAGGCGGCGAGGATGTCGCGCCCGCGCGGCGTGCGGATGGGCGAGGCGTAGCCGGCATTGAAGACGATGTCGGAGAAGGCCTCGATCGTCTCCCAGTCCGAGCATTCGTAGAAGGTGCCGGGCCAGGGGTTGAAGGGAATCAAATTGATCTTGGCCGGGATGCCCCTAAGCAGCTTGACCAAAGCGCGCGCCTCGGCCGGGCTGTCATTCACGCCCTTGAGCATGACATATTCGAAGGTGATGCGGCGGGCATTGGACAGGCCCGCATAGTTGCGGCAGGCATCCAGGAGCTCGGCGATCGGATATTTCTTGTTCAGCGGCACCAGCTCGTTGCGCAGATTGTCGTTGGTGGCATGCAGCGAGATGGCGAGTGCCGGATTGACGTCGTCGCCCAGCGGGCCGAGCATCGGCACCACGCCCGAGGTCGACAGGGTGATGCGCCGGCGCGACAGGCACAGGCCGTCCTGGTCGGACATCACTTTCAGGGCGGTGGTGACGTTGTCGTAGTTGTAGAGCGGTTCGCCCATGCCCATCATCACGACATTGGAGACGTAGCGCCCGCCGTCACGCGGCACGATCGCACCTTCCGGCGCTTCCTGGCCCGGCCAGTCGCCGAGACGGTCGCGCGCCACCAGGAGCTGGGCCACGATCTCGGCGGCGGTAAGGTTACGCACCAGCTTCTGCGTGCCGGTATGGCAGAAGGAGCAGTTGAGCGTGCAGCCGACCTGGGAGGAGACGCACAGCGTGCCGCGGCTCTCGTCGGGGATGTAGACGGTCTCGATCTCGGCGCCCTTGTCGGCGGGGCCGGTGGAGGGCATGCGCATCAGCCATTTGCGCGTACCGTCGGCCGAGATCTGCTCGGCGATGATCTCCGGGCGGTCGAGCGTGTAGGACTGCTCCAAGAGGGCCCGCAGATGCTTGGACACGTTGGTCATGGCATCGAAGCGGCTGGCGCCGCGAACATAGAGCCAGTGCGAAAGCTGGTTGACGCGCATCTTCACCTCGCCGGCGGGTACGCCCACGGCAGTGAGAGCTTCGGTCAGCGCCGCGCGATCCATCCCGGCGAGGGAGGGCTTGGCGGCGGGAATAGTGGTTTCAGCAGCGGCAACGGGCGCAGTGCTCGCTGCCTGTTCGAGCGGGAGGGCCGACATGCAAAATTCCTGATGTTGGCCGGCGCTATAGCACAGCCAGCCCAAAAGGGCGACCGGCAAAGATGCATGGTGGGCGCGCGCTGGCCTCATCCGGACGCAGCATGCGAAACGGCGCGGATCGCAAGATCCGCGCCGTTTCGTCGGAAACCGTTCGGGCTCAGGCCGCGGCCTTCACCGCGGTCGAGACGGAAGCGATGGTCTTCAGCACCTGGGAGGCGATCTCGTAGGGATCGGCCTGGGAGTTGGGACGGCGGTCTTCCAGGTAGCCCTTGTAGTCGTTGCGCACGAAGGAGTGCGGCACGCGGATCGAGGCGCCACGGTCGGCCACACCCCAGGAGAAGGTGTCGATCGAGGCGGTCTCATGCTTGCCGGTGAGACGCAGATGGTTGTCCGGGCCGTAGACGGCGATATGGGCTTCCTTGTTGGCGGCGAACGCTGCCATCAGGGCCTCGAAATAGGCCTTGCCGCCGACTTCGCGCATATGAGTGGTCGAGAAGTTGCAATGCATGCCCGAGCCGTTCCAGTCGGTGTCGCCGAGCGGCTTGCAGTGCCATTCGATGTCGATCGAGTATTGCTCGGTCAGGCGGAGCAGGAAGTAGCGGGCGAGCCACATCTCGTCGGCAGCGGCGCGGGAGCCCTTGCCGAAGATCTGGAATTCCCACTGGCCCTTGGCGACCTCGGCATTGATGCCTTCATGGTTGAGGCCGGCGGCCAGGCAGATGTCGAGATGCTTTTCGACGATCTCACGGGCAATATTGCCGACATTCTTGTAGCCGACGCCGGTGTAGTAGGGACCCTGCGGGGCGGGGAAGCCATGTTCGGGGAAGCCGAGCGGGCGGCCATCCTTGTAGAAGAAATATTCCTGCTCGAAGCCGAACCAGGCGCCGTCATCGTCGAGGATGGTGGCGCGGGTGTTGGAGGCGTGCGGGGTGACGCCGTCGGGCATCATCACTTCGCACAGCACCACGGCGCCGTTCAGGCGCTCCGGATCGGGGACGACACGGATCGGCTTGAGTACGCAATCCGAGCTCGATCCCTCGGCCTGCTTGGTCGAGGAGCCGTCGAAACCCCAGAGAGGCAGTTGCTCGAGCGTGGGGAAGGCGTCGAATTCGCGGACCATGGTCTTGCCGCGCAGGTTGGCGGTCGGCCGGTAACCGTCGAGCCAGACATACTCGAGCTTGTACTTCGTCATTCTTAGGATACTCGCTGGTGTGAATGGAATGGACGGCAGCCGGTTCGCCGGACTGCCGCCGGTTGCAGTGCAATAAGCAGGAAGCGTGCCAGAGCGCATGGTGCGGCGCTTTTGTCGCAGATGATGGCCCTCCCGTCGGCGCAGACGCGGCGAAATCCGCGTCTTTCCGCGCCATCGACGGAAGAAAGAGGCACGAGCTGTCATTGCCGGGAGTGCTGCCTTCATGCGCAGTGTCCCGATATAGCCCAGAATGCACATAGTTTAGGCAAACACTGCCTGCAAAGCAGGCAAATGATAGGAAGGGGAGGATCGCTGTGCTAAGACTTGATCCTGGTTTGGTTGCGCCCCAGGGCGCGCCAGGCAAGGGAGACGAGCATGACTGCGAGTACCCGGCAAGAGACCGCCAAGATCTACCTCTTCCCTGCGCGGCCGCGTATGGGGTCCAGCCTCGGGCGTGACGAGACCCGGCTTTCCTCGCGCGAGACCCAGCCCTTGCCGCCCGTCGACGTCGACGGCGCCTGGTATCACCAGGCCGCCATTCGCGATGCGGCCGATCCGCGCAAGCGCTGACGATACGGGCAGACAGGACAGGTCCGATCCACCCCCGCCATATCCGTTGGCTGTATCAGGGGCGGAAGGCGTCCGGCGCCGATTTCTCGCTTCCGCGCCAAAGCTTTTCACCGCGCAGCCCCTTGCTTCACCTTCCTTCCATGCCGATACTCGCGCCGACTCGAAACACGAGCATTTCGTGATTTGGCGCGATCGCCGTGAATCGCAGAGACGCTCTCGCCAATCCGTCGGATTGGCTTGGAAACAATGAGCTAGAGCGAAGGAGCGTTTTCGTCTAAACGCGCTGTGTTCTAGGCAACCGCGGAGGCTGGGCGCGCCGCGCACCGGCCCGCAACAGGGAGACCAGCATGGCAGACGCCAAGATGATGTCACAGATAACCGGCAAGGATGGCTTCATCGCCGCCCTCGATCAGAGCGGTGGTTCCACCCCCGGCGCCCTGCGTCTCTATGGCATCGCCGAATCCAGCTATAGTGGCGACGAAGAGATGTACCGCCTGGTGCATGAAATGCGTGTGCGCATCATGACGTCGCCCGCTTTCTCCGGCGACAAGGTGATCGGCGCCATCCTGTTCGAGAAGACCATGGACGGCGATGCCAAGGGCAAGCCGGTACCGACCTATCTGTGGGAAGATCGCGGCGTGGTGCCTTTCCTCAAGGTCGACAAGGGCCTGGCGGCAGAAGAGAACGGCGCCCAGGTGATGAAGCCGATGCCCGAACTCGATGCCCTGCTCGCGCGCGCGGTGAAGAAGGGTATCTTCGGCACCAAGATGCGCTCGGTGATCGCCAATGCTGACAAGACCGGCATTGCCGCCGTCGTCAAGCAGCAGTTCGAAGTCGGCAAGCAGATCCTCGGCCATGGCCTCGTGCCGATCATCGAGCCGGAAGTCTCGATCAAGAGCCCGACCAAGCAGGAAGCCGAGGCCATCCTGCGCGATGAGATCGCCCGGGAACTCGACGCGCTGCCGGCGGGCGAGCAGGTGATGCTCAAGCTCACCATCCCGACCGTCGCCGATTTCTACAAGCCGTTGGTCGACCACAAAGCCGTGGCCCGTCTGGTGGCCCTCTCGGGTGGCTACACCTGTCCGGATGCCTGCGAGAAGCTCAGCCACAATCATGGCATGATTGCTTCCTTCTCGCGCGCTCTCGCCGAAGACCTGCGCGTCTCGATGAGCGATGCCGAATTCAACGATACGCTGGGCAAGGCAATCGATCAGATCTACAAGGCGAGCGTCGTCAAGGTCTGATCGCGAGAGCGTTTTGCGATTTGGTGGCATCGCCAGGAACCGCAAGGACGCGTCGAACCGAAGAGCTGGAGCAAAATAGCGTTCCGTCTGATCGCGCTTTGCTCCAGGGCCGTTCGAGATCACTGGCCGCGAGCGGGGCAGGGTGCCCGGCTCGCGGCCGGATTCGTTTGGGGAACGCAATCTTGATGGCAATCGGGGAGTTCTGGGCGTGACGATCGGCATTGCTGCCTTCGGGGCCGAAGCGGGCCGGGCGGTCTGGGCAGCCTGGGCCGAGGCTGAGAGGCTGGGCAAGGGCGACCTGCATGGCTTTGCGGTGTTCTACGCCCTGGCGCCGGATGGCGAGCCGGTCAGCCTGGAGTGCCAGCGCGGCGGTCTCGAGACCATTCGCGCCCAATGGTCCACCCGACCTGATCTTGCCTGGATGATGGCCTCGCCGCTGGCGGCGGTGATCACCAGCGGACCTGATCGCCCCGAGCCGCTTGCCCAGTTTCTCGCCGCAAGCCGCAGCGGCTTCGTCACCGGCCACCGGCTGCCGAATAGGGTAGGCGCTTCCGGCTTTCCTGTGAACAGGGAGGCGCTGTCGCTGATCGAGAGGGGCGTCCTTCCCGGCGAAGCCGTGCGCATGGTGCTGCTTGCCAATCCGCGCGTCGATGCCGGCCTGATCGCCGTGACGCCCCATGCCATCGGCGTGGAGGACAGCGAGTTGGTGCGCGAGCGCGCCGATCGCGGCCAGGCCCATGTTCTTGCCACCGATGGGCGTTACGGCCTGGCCCTCTTGCACAACTCCATCGAGCCGGCAGCGGGCCTCGCCGACAGCGCCGCGCGACGGGGCGCCGCAGTGCTGGCCGGGCACGAATCATAAGGCCGGGCTATAGCGAAGTAGAGGCCGGCATACCGGTCCGGAACGACCCAGGGACCTCATCATGACTGCCACCTGCGACCTGATCTTCCGGCAGGCGAATATCTTCGACGGCACGGGCGCCATGCCGCATCTCGCCGATGTCGCCGTCACCGGCGAGCGCATCGTCGCCCTCGGCGAGAAGCTGCCACACCAGGCCAGGACCGAGATCGACGCCGCCGGGCTTGCCCTCGCGCCCGGCTTCATCGACGTGCACACCCATGACGACCGCGCGGTGATCGCCACCGACATGGCGGCCAAGCTCAGCCAGGGCGTGACCACGGTGGTGGTCGGCAATTGCGGCATCAGCCTCGCCCCGCTGCGGGCGAAGGGCGAGGTCGTGCCACCGCTCGACCTGATCGCCAAAGGCGAGCATGAATTGTTCGAGCGTTTCGCCGATTATTTCGAGGCGGTGGAAGCGGCGGGAACCACGGTGAACGTCACCTGCCTGGTCGGCCACACCACGCTCCGCCTTGCCACCATGGACCGGCTCGACCGTCCGGCCACCAGGGCCGAATGCGCCCGCATGCGCGATTTGCTCGACCAGGCGCTGGCGGATGGGGCCATCGGCCTTTCGACCGGGCTTTATTACCAGCCGGCCAATGCCGCCTCGACGGCGGAGGTGATCGCCGTCGCCGAGCCGCTGGCGAAATATTCGGCCATCTACACCACCCATCTGCGCGACGAGGCCGATCACCTGCTGGAAGCGATGGAAGAGGCCTTCGCCATCGGGCGCGAGGCCGATGCGCCGGTGGTGCTGTCGCATCACAAGGCGACCGACCCGCAGAACCATGGCCGCACCCGCGTGTCCCTGCCGATCATCGAGAAGCGGGCGCGCGAGCAGCCCGTCACGCTCGACGTCTATCCCTATGCGGCGTCCTCCACCGTGCTGGAGGCCAAGCGTGCCGGCCAGGTCGAGCGCATCCTGATCACCTGGTCGAAGGCGCGGCCCGATCTCGCCGGCAAGACGCTCGACGTCATCGCCCGCGAGCTCGGCGTCTCCAGAGAGGAGGCGGTGGCGAAGCTGCAGCCGGCCGGCGCCGTCTATTTCACCATGGATGAGGAAGACGTGCGGCGCGTGCTGCAGTTCCCGCTGACCATGGTGGGCTCGGACGGGTTGCCGCACGACGTGCGCCCGCATCCCCGACTGTGGGGCACCTTTCCCCGCGTGCTCGGCCATTATGCTCGTGATATCGGCCTGTTCGGCATGGAGGAGGCGGTTCGCCGCATGACGGCGCTGCCCGCCGCCCGCTTCGGCCTTGCCCAGCGCGGCGTGATCAGGCAGGGCGCCTATGCCGACCTCGTGCTGTTCGATCCCGAAACCATCCTGGACAGGGCGAGCTTCGACGATCCCATGCAGCTCTCGGCCGGCATTCGTTCGGTCTATGTCAATGGGAGCCTGGCCTGGAGCGAGGGCAAGGCGGCCGGCCCCCGCGCCGGCAAGGTGCTGCGCAACCGCGACCTAGTGGCGAAGAATTTCACCGCCGCATTTGCGTGAGGCAGACGCAGTTGCCTGGGAGAAGGTGCCGTAGCGTGGTCCCTTAAGGACCACGCGTTCAAGTAAAGAACGTGGGGGCGGATGAGGGGAGATACGCAACCATTCCAGGCATGCGCCGACACCCCTCATCCCCCTGCCGGGACCCAAGGCACTTCCAAAAGAAGTGCCCGGTCCCGTAAGGGGAGAAGGCTATTTCACCTCACTTGGGCGGCATGCCGATATCGTATTTGAAGTATTTCCCGGCGATCTGCTTGAATTCGCCGCTGGCATAGACGGCCTTGATGCCGGCATCGAGCTTGGCTTTCAGCTCGGTGTCCTCCTTGCGCAGGCCGCCGCCGATGCCGCCCTCGAACAAGGGATCCTTGGGGAAGCCCTTGGAATCGCAGCAGGCGCCGTCCTTGCCTTCCAGGAACGGCCCGACGGAATCGGCGTCGCCCAGCACCAGTTCGATGCGCCCGGCGGCCAGGTCAGCCATGGCGGCATCGAGCGTGGCATAGTTGCGGATCTCGGCCTCCGGATAGGCCTTCTGCACATATTGGGCGTGGATGGTGCTGGTCTGCACGCCGACCGCCTTGCCCTTGAGGCCGCCTGGCACGAATTCGAACTTGTCGTCCTTGTTGCCGATGAACTCAACCGGGGTGTTGTAGATCGGGATGGTGAAGGCGATCTGCTTCTGCCGCTCCGGCGTGATCGACATGCCCGCCCAGATCACGTCGATCTTCTTGGCGAGGAGGGCCGGCATGATGCCGTCCCAGGCGGTGGCCACCACCACGCAATCGAGTTTGGCTTCCTTGCACACCGCCTTGGCATAGTCGGGCAGGAAGCCCTGCCAATTGCCCTGGCCGTCCAGCGAGAAGAAGGGCGGGATCGGCTCGGCCGAGACGCTGATCCTGACGGGATCGGCGTGCGCCACGGCTATTCCCATCAGAAGGGCCGCGCCCGCCAGCAAACTCGTCTTGAAACTCTTCATGGACCCAATGTCCTCCCTTTGCTCCCGCTCTGTCGGCGTTTTTGATTGGGCCGAAAGGAAAAAGCCTCCGGCGCGTGGCAGCAGAACGTATTCGTCAGACAAGGTCAATCGGCCCGATGACGGCCAAAGCCGGCAGTTTGCCGGTGGCGGAGCGGTTCGCGACGATGCCGGTGGGGGGCCGATGCCTATTCCTTCCCGCCCGGTTTACGCCACACTCGCTCGAAGGGGAGGCGCCAGGCGTTGGGGGCGATGAGCTGGTGGATCGACTTCGGGCCCCAGCTGCCCTGGTCGTAGAGGCGCACGGGCGGCGGATTCTCGAGCAAAGGCTGGGAGACTTCCCAGAGCCGTTCGATGCCCTCGGCCGTGGTGAACAAAGTGTGGTCGCCGCGCATGGCGTCGAGGATCAGGCGTTCATAGGCTTCCAGCACGTCGCCGATCAGGCCGGTTTCGCTGAGGGCGAATTGCAGCGAGAGCTTGTCGAGCCGGAAGCCTGGGCCGGGGCGCTTGCCGTAGAAGGAGAGCGAGACCTTGGAGGCGTCGGCGAGGTCGAAGGTGAGGTGGTCGGGGCCTTGCGCACCGACGCCGGAACCCGCCGGGAACATGCTCTTGGGCGGCTCGCGGAAGGCGATCGAGATGATGCGCTGGCCTTCGGCGAGGCGCTTGCCGGTGCGCAGGTAGAAGGGCACGCCGGCCCAGCGCCAATTGTCGATGGCGCATTTGAGGGCGATGAAGGTCTCGGTGTCGCTTTCAGGGTCGACGCCCGGCTCCTCGCGATAGCCGATATACTGTCCGCGCACCACCTCGCGCGGATCGAGCGGCACCATGGAGCGGAACACCTTGTTCTTCTCCTCCGAGATCGGCTGGGGCTCCAGCGCGGTCGGCGGCTCCATCGCCATGAAGGCGAGGATCTGGAACAGGTGCGTCACCACCATGTCGCGATAGGCGCCGGTGGATTCGTAGAAGGCGGCGCGGGTGCCCAGGCCCAGCGTTTCCGGCACGTCGATCTGGACGTGATCGATGAAATTGCGATTCCAGATCGGCTCGAACAGGCCATTGGCGAAGCGGAAGGCCAGGATGTTCTGGGCCGGCTCCTTGCCGAGGAAGTGGTCGATGCGGAAGATCTGACTCTCGTGGAAGACCTCGTGTAGGCGGGCGTTGAGGGCGACGGCACTGGCCAGATCCGTGCCGAAGGGCTTTTCCATGATGATGCGGCAGCGGTCGACGAGACCCGCCTCCGACAGCATCTGCACGGCCGAGAGTGCGGCGTTGGGTGGCACGGACAGATAATGCACGCGGCGGGCTTCGGGGCCGAGTTCGGCTTCGGCCCGCGCCACAGCTTCCTTGACCGGGCCGGCACCGGCCGAGATCGGCACATAATCGAGGCTGGCGGCAAAGGCTTCCCAATCGGCCTGGGAGACCTTGCGGGTGGAGAATTTGTCGAGCGCGTCGCGTGCGATGGCACGGAAGCCGTCGGCATCGATGTCATCGAGCGAGACCCCGATGATGCGGCAGCCCGGGATGAAGCCGGCACTGGCCAGATGGAAGAGGCCGGGGATCAGCTTGCGACGGGAGAGGTCGCCCGTGGCGCCCACCAGCACCACGACCTGCGGCTTGCCCGGGCCGACGCGCGAGGAATTCTTGATCAAGGCTCTCGTTCCCATTGGTTTTGCACTGCGCCGGCGCGCCACGCCGCGGGCCGATCCAGGCCCGTCCTTGCCTGAAGCCGCCATCGCCGAGCCCCATACCGGTTCGAGGCAGGAATAGGGGCATAGACGGGAGGGATGATCAAGGGCGGCAAGAAAAAATGGGCGGCGCAGAATTAATTCGCCTGGCGCGGTCGATGTCATATCGTCGCCGCAGTCTTGCGCAGATTAGAATTAATCCAATCTGGAGCCCGAACATGTCCTCCGCGTCCTACCGCCCCGTTCAAAAAGCCCTGCACTGGGCGATCTTCCTGCTGGTGCTGGCCTGTTATGGCCTCACCTATAATGAAGTGTTCTTCGCCAAGGGGGACCCGATCCGGGACCTGTCCTGGTGGAACCATATCTCGCTGGGCCTCCTGCTTACGGCCTTGATCGCCGCCCGTCTCCTCGCCCGCCTGGCGCTCGGCACCCCGCCCTTGCCCTCGACCATGTCGGGCATGGAGGTCGCGGCGGCGAAGGGAGCCCATTTCCTCCTCTATGCCCTGATGATCGGGATTGTCGGCCTCGGCATCACTCTCACCTGGCTGCGTGGAGATGCCCTGACCTTCTTTGGCCTGTTCACCATACCCGCCCCCGTGGCTCCCGACCGCGATTTGGCGCATCAAGTCAAGGAACTACATGAGTTGTGCGCGGATGGGATCCTGGTCGTGGCCGGCCTCCATGCCGTTGCAGCGCTCTGGCACCATTATGTCCGGGGCGACGATGTGCTGACACGCATGCTTCCCCGCCGTTCGGCGCGGTAGTGCGGGCAGGCGATAGACACCATTTGGCTTCTTGTTTGATCTGGCTCAGACTCTTGTTTCGATACCCCTTGTAGCTTCGTTCCGGCACCCCACATCATTCTCAGCGAATGCCTGCGGGGTTCGCAAATCTGTATGGCGCCTGGACGATGCTACGGGTCCCCGGGCGTGCTGGAAGGGACATAGAATGAATTTTGAACGCTATACCGAACGGGCCAGAGGCTTCGTGCAGTCGGCGCAGTCGCTCGCTTTGCGCGAGGGGCATCAGCAGTTCGCTCCCGAGCATCTCCTGAAAGTCCTGCTCGACGATCCCGAGGGATTGGCGGCAGGCCTCATCGATCGCTCCGGCGGCAATTCGCGCCAGGCGCTGAATGCCGTCGAGGCCGCGATCAAGAAGCTGCCCAAGGTGCAGGGCACGGGTGCCGGCCAGGTCTATCTGACGCCGGGGCTTGCACGTGTGTTCGAGGCGGCCGAGAAGGCGGCCGACAAGGCTTCCGACAGCTTCGTCACGGTCGAGCGACTGTTGCTCGCGCTTGCCATTGAGAAGGATACCGAGGCCGGCAAGGCGCTGGCGGCTGCCGGCGTGACGCCGCAGAACCTCAACAAGGCGATCGAGGCCCTGCGCAAGGGCCGCACCGCGGACAGCGCCACGGCAGAGAACGCCTATGACGCCCTGAAGAAATATGCCCGCGACCTCACCACCGATGCCCGCGAGGGCAAGCTCGACCCGGTGATCGGCCGCGACGAGGAGATCCGCCGTACCATTCAGGTGCTGTCGCGGCGCACCAAGAACAACCCGGTGCTGATCGGCGAGCCCGGCGTCGGCAAGACGGCGATCGTCGAGGGCCTGGCGTTGCGCATCGTCAATGGCGACGTGCCCGAGAGCCTCAAGGACAAGGCTTTGCTGGCGCTCGACATGGGCGCGCTGATCGCCGGTGCGAAATATCGCGGTGAGTTCGAGGAGCGCCTGAAGGCCGTGCTGAATGAGGTGACCTCTGCCGATGGAGAGATCATCCTGTTCATCGACGAGATGCACACGCTGGTCGGCGCGGGCAAGGGCGAGGGGGCGATGGATGCTTCCAACCTCTTGAAACCTGCTTTGGCACGCGGCGAGCTGCATTGCGTCGGCGCCACCACGCTCGACGAATATCGCAAGCATGTGGAGAAGGACCCGGCCCTGGCGCGGCGCTTCCAGCCCGTCTTTGTCGAGGAGCCTACGGTGGAGGACACCATCTCCATCCTGCGCGGCCTGAAGGAGAAGTATGAGCAGCACCACAAGGTGCGCATCACCGACAGCGCGATTGTGGCGGCGGCGACCTTGTCGAACCGCTACATCACCGATCGTTTCCTGCCGGACAAGGCCATCGACCTCGTCGACGAGGCCGGCTCGCGTCTGCGCATGCAGGTGGACTCCAAGCCCGAGGAGCTCGACGAACTCGACCGGCGCATCGTCCAGCTCAAGATCGAGCAGGAAGCACTCAAGCGCGAGAACGACGACGCTTCCAAGGATCGTCTCGCCAAGCTCGAAAAGGAGCTGGCCGATCTCGAAGAGCGTTCCTCCGAACTCACCCAGCGCTGGAAGTCCGAGAAGGACAAGCTCGGCCTTGCCGCCGATCTCAAGGGCCAGCTCGACAAGGCCAAGAACGAACTGGCCGAGGCCCAGCGCCGCGGCGAGTACCAGCGTGCGGGCGAATTGACCTATGGCATCATTCCCAAGCTCGAAAAGGAGCTGGCGGAGGTCGAGGCGTCCGAAGGCAAGGTCAGCATGGTCGAGGAGGCCGTGACGGCGGATCATGTCGCGCAGGTGGTCTCGCGCTGGACGGGCGTGCCCGTCGACAAGATGCTGGAAGGCGAGAAGGACAAGCTCTTGCGCATGGAGGACGTGCTGGCGACCCGCGTGGTCGGTCAGGGCGAGGCCGTGCAGGCGGTTTCGACCGCGGTTCGGCGCGCCCGCGCCGGCCTGCAGGATCCCAACCGGCCGATCGGCTCCTTCATCTTCCTGGGCCCCACGGGCGTAGGCAAGACGGAGCTGGTGAAGGCGCTTGCCGCCTTCATGTTCGACGACGACACGGCGATGACCCGTATCGACATGTCCGAATATATGGAGAAGCATTCGGTGAGCAGGCTCATCGGCGCGCCTCCGGGCTATGTCGGCTATGACGAAGGCGGTGCGCTGACCGAAGCCGTGCGGCGCCGGCCCTACCAGGTCGTGCTGTTCGACGAGATCGAGAAGGCCCATCCCGACGTCTTCAACGTCCTCCTGCAGGTGCTGGACGACGGCCGCCTGACGGACGGGCAGGGCCGCACCGTCGACTTCCGCAACACCTTGATCATCATGACCTCCAATCTCGGGGCCGAATATCTGGTCAACCAGAAGGAAGGCGAGGATTCGGACAAGGTGCGCGAAGAGGTGATGGCGGTGGTGCGCAGCCACTTCCGGCCGGAGTTCCTCAACCGGGTCGACGAGATCATCCTGTTCCACCGCCTGAAGAAGGCGCAGATGGGCGCGATCGTCGATATCCAGATGACCCGGCTGCAGAAGCTGCTCGACGAGCGCAAGATCACGCTGCATCTCGACGATGCCGCGAGAACCTACCTTGCCGACAAGGGCTACGACCCGGCCTATGGCGCACGTCCGCTCAAGCGCACGATCCAGCGCCTGGTCCAGGATCCGCTGGCCGAGATGATCCTCTCCGGCAAGGTGAAGGACGGCTCGACCATCGAGATCGGAGCGACCGGTTCGGGCCTGGTCATCGGCGGCCAGGCGGTGAATGCCAGGGCGGCGTAAGGAAATATCAGCCGAAAAACGAGAAAGCGGGCCTTCGGGCCCGCTTTTTTATGGCAGCTGAAGCTGAAACAGCCACCACATGAATCGCGGCAACTATGCGCCCGGCTCAAAAATGGAACCCGACTGTCGGGTCCGTGCGTCGAGAAACGTCCTTGGAGCGTAGCGCCATCGACGACAATCGAGGAGAAACGCATGACCGCGACCATGAGCGGGCTGAAACCCGCTACCGAACTGGCAGCCTTGAACGAGGCCCGGATCCCGAATGAGAACGAGGAGTATCGCCGCGCCCGAACCGCGCTGCTTGCGGAGGAAATCGAACTTCGCCGCCATATCGAACGCGTGGCAGAAATGCGCCGCGCGCTGCCGCCGGGAGCACCCGTGACAAAGGATTATGTCTTCGAGGGGGAGAACGGGCCTGTTCGTTTCGCAGACTTGTTCGGCAAGCATGAGAGCTTGATCGTCTACAACTACATGTTTGGTCCCGAGCGCAAACGCCCGTGTCCGATGTGCACCGCGCTGCTCGGCGCGCTGGCGGGTAATGCGCAGGATATCCAGCAGCGCGCGGCGCTTGCCGTCGTCGCGCGCGCGCCGATCGGGCGGCTCACCGATTTCAAGCAGGAGCGGGGCTGGCGGCATTTGCCGCTCTACAGCGACACCAGCGCCGAATTCGGCCGTGATTTCGGGACCTGGCGCCCGGACGGGGATTATCCGGGCTACAATGTCTTTACCCGGCGCGACGGCTCCATCCGTCATTTCTGGGGCGGCGAGATGGGCGGCGTGACCGCCGATCCCGGCCAGGACCCGCGCGGCGCACCCGACTTCACGCCGCTCTGGAACGTGCTCGACACCACGCCAGAGGGGCGCGATCCGCATTGGTATCCGAAGGTGGACTATGATTGACCGATAGCGACAGTGCTGCGAGGCAGCACGGCTGCGCCGGGGCCGGCATGGCCGGGCCGGTCCGGCGCAGGTGATGTCAGCGCTCGATGGTCTTGTTCCAGCGATTGTTCCATTCGGGGCGCTTGGCGTTGATGGCGTCCCAATCGAGCGTGATGACGGTCTTCATATAGCCGTTGAAGGCATCGAGCTTGGACTGGGCGACGGGATTGGAGGCCTTGGTGCTGGGATTGGAGGGAATGATGTTGCCGGCATTCAGGGCCTTTGCCTGCGCTGCCGCCGACATCAGATAGGCGGCCAGCTTCTGCGACAGCTCCGGCTCCGAATTCTTGGCGGTGACGCACTGGGCGATCATCAGCAGTACCGAGCCTTCCTTGGGCTGGACATATTCGACCGGCAGGCCCTTGTCCTTCAGATTGCCGATCGCCGTCGGCGTCAGCGGGAAGATCGCGGCTTCGCCCGTCTGCACCATTTCCGACAATTTGGCCGAGCTTGGAATGAACTCCAATACGTTGGGGGCAATGTCCTGCTTGATCTTGGTAAAGCCCGGCTCGACATTGCCCTCGCTGCCTCCTTCGATGCGGTTGACCATCAGCAGGGCATGCAGGCCATAGGTCGAGGTGGCGGCGGATTGGAAGACGAGCTTGTCCTTGAATTTCGGGTCGGCCAGGTCGAGCCAGGAGGTCGGCGCCGGCCAGCCATTCTCGTCGAAGATCTTCTTGTTGTAGCCGATGCCGGTCATGCCCATGTCGATCCCGGCTGCCATGTCGCCCTTGATGCGGGCGCTGGCCGCGATTTCGTTCAGTTCGGGCGAGGGCTGCAGCTTTTCGCACAGGCCCGAGGAGATCGCACGCATCATCACACCGTCATCGAGGAAGATGAGATGCATTTGCGGGTTGTCCTTGGACGCCGTCGCCTTGGCGAGGATGTCGGTCGAGGTGCCGGGCACGACGACGATCTTCACCCCATTGGCTTTCTCGAAATCCGGGAAGACGGCTTCGGTGAAGGTCTTTTCGTAGGGACCGCCATTCATGCCGACATAGAGCGTCTTGTCTTGGGCCAGTGCCGCAGATGATGCGCTGATGGCCACGGCGAACGATGCGGCGGCTCCTGCCAGAAATTTCAGGTTCATTCCAATCCCTCTCGTGATGTGCAGGCCCATGTCGGTTTTCGGTTGTCGGCCTGGCGCGGACCTGCACCCCGCGTGGGCCATTTTCCGGAAGGTTCTTACCCTTTGCCGATCAGCACCCTGTCGAGCCCGAAGGCACGGTCGAGGATCAGCATGGCGCAGGCCGTCAGGGCGATCATCAAGGCCGAGACCGCCGCCATCATCGGATCGATCGACTCCGTCGCGTACATGTACATGCGCACCGGCAGCGTGACGGTCGATGGAGCAGTGACGAAGATCGACATCGTCAGTTCGTCGAAGCTGTTGATGAAGGCGAGCAGCCAGCCGCCGGTGATGCCCGGCAGGATCAGCGGGGCGGTGATACGGCGGAAGACCGTCCACTGCGAGGCTCCGAGCGTTCTTGCCGCCTGCTCGGCACTGCGGTCGAAACCGGTGAGGGCCGACAGCACCAGCCGCAAGACATAGGGCGTGATGATGACGGCATGGCTCAGCACCAGCCAGGCGAAGCTGCCCTGCACGCCGATAAGGGCGAACAGGCGCAGCAGGGCGACGCCGAGCACCAGGCTGGGAATGATCAGCGGTGAGAGGAACAGCGCATTGAGGGCGTCGCGTCCGGGGAACTCGAAGCGGTCGATGGCCAGGCCCGCCGGTATCGAGAATACCACGGCGATCGAGGCCGAGAGTGTCGCGACCCAGATGCTGTTCCAGAACGAGGCGACGAAGTCGGGATGGGCGAACACCGCCTTGAACCAGCGCAGGGACAGGCTGGTGGTCGGCAGGGTCAGGGTGTTTTCGGGGGTGAAGGCGACGATGCAGATCACCACCAGCGGCGCGAGAACGAAAGCCACCACGAGCGTGTGGAAGATGAGGGCGAGGGGGCCATTCTTCTGCATCGATCTACCCCAAAGCCTTTCTCGCTCGCGACTCGACGATGCGGTTGTAGGTCACCATGATCGCGAGATTGGCGACCAGCACGACGATGGCGATGGTGGCTCCCAGCGGCCAGTTCAGCTCCTGGAGATATTGGTCATAGACCAGTGTCGCCGCCATCTTGAGGCGGCGCCCGCCGAGCAGGCCGGGGATGGCGAAGGCGCTGGCCGACAGGCCGAAGACGATCAGGCTGCCGGAGAGAATGCCGATCGTCGCCTGCGGCATGACGATGCGGCGGAAGCTGGTGAAGCGCGAGGCGCCGAGGGTACGGGCAGCCGCCTCGACCATGGGATCGAGCTTCTGCAGTGCGGTCCAGACCGGGATCACCATGAAGGGCAGCATCACATGGACCAGCGCGATGACGATCGCCGTTTCCGTGTAGAGCAGCCGTACCGGCCCGAGCCCCATCAGTTGCAGGGTGGCGTTCACCAGGCCGGTCGGGCCGAGCAGCATGCTCCATCCAAAGGCACGCACCACCACCGATACCAGCAACGGCCCGATGATGACGAGGAGGAAGACGGAGCGCCAGGGTTCGCGCATGCGCGAGAGGATGTAAGCCTCCGGCATGCCGATCAGCGCGCAGATTGCCGTCGTGATCGCGGCTATCTTCAGCGTTCGCCAGAAGATCCCGAGATAATAGGGGTCGGTGATCACCTTGACGTAGTTGTCGAGGGTGACGGCATCGCCAATACCGGTCGAATAGTCGTAGACGCGGAAGGAAAGCGTGACCGTAAGGATCAACGGGACGATCACCATCACGGTGAACAGCAAGAGGTTCGGGCCTGCCAGCAACCAGGGGATGGCTCCCTTGCGGCCGGTCATGACGCGGCACCCGGCAGGGGTAATTCCAGGCGGGCGCTGGCGGCATCCCAGCGCAGGGACACCGCGTCATGAGGGCCAGCCGGCTCCTGTCCGTCGTTGGGAGCGGAAACGGTCAGGGGCCCGGCTGGTGTGTCGACGTTGAAGAGCCAGTAGCTGCCGAGGAAGAAGCGCGAGGCGATGCGCCCGTCGACCACGCCTTCTCCCGGCCTGCCCAGCAGGATGCGTTCCGGACGAATTGTCAGGGTGATGGCAGCCCCGTTCTCGGCATGGTCGGCCTGTGCCGGCAATTGGCTTCCGCCTGCCAGCGCGACGCCGAGAGCGCCGTCGGTATGCCAGATCGCCTCGAGCCGGTTCATCTTGCCCACGAAGCCTGAAATGAACGGCGTGGCCGGGCGCTCATAGAGGCGATAGGGCGGGTCGACCTGCGTCATCCGGCCGGCTTCCATCACGACCACCCGATCGCTGATCGACAGGGCCTCGGCCTGGTCGTGAGTCACCATGATGGTCGTGGTTCCCACGCTTTGCTGGATGCGCCGCAACTCGAACTGCATCTCCTCGCGCAGCTTGGCGTCGAGATTGGACAGAGGTTCGTCCAGCAGCAGCACTGGAGGGCGGATGACCAGGGCACGCGCGATGGCGACGCGCTGGCGTTGTCCACCGGACATCTGGCGCGGATAGCGGTCCGCAAATCCACCGAGTTGGACGAGATCGAGGGCTTCGGCGACCCGCTTGTCGCGCTCCGGTCGCGATACGCCCCGCATCTCCAGCCCGAATGCTACGTTCTGGGCGGCCGTCATGTGCGGGAAGAGGGCGTAGTTCTGGAATACGATGCCAAGACCGCGTTTCTCGGGCGCAAGGCCCGTAATGTCCTGGCCATCCAGCACGATGCGCCCGCTGGTGGGTTCCACCAGCCCCGCGATCATTTGCAGCGTGGTGGTCTTCCCGCAGCCCGAGGGACCGAGCAGCGAGATGAACTCGCCCTTGTGAATCGCGAGGTCGACGTCGCTCACCACAGTCAGGGCGCCGTATCGCTTCGACAGCGATTCCAAGGCCAGGAAACTCATCTCACCTCACAGAGAACGTTTGGGGCCTTCAGCCTTGGCGGAAGCGAGGCGATGGAAACGCATTGGGGACTAGGCAGTCAACATTAAATTCCGTAGAATAGAATTCTGAATGATTTAATTCTGATATATAGAAAAATTATACATATAATGACTTAAATTTTCTGAAATAAGGAATACTATTGAGATGGTCGCTTCCGATGACATGGCGATTTCCACCGTAAGGCGGGCTCTGGAGCTCTTGCGCATCCTGGCTGGCGGTCCGCCGGAAGGAATGCGCCTGAAGGATATTGGCGAGGTGGTGGGCTATGGGCAGTCGATGGTCCACCGGCTCTTGCAGGATCTGATCCTGGAAGGCGTCGTCGAACAGGTATCCGGGAGCAAGCGTTACCGGCCGGCCCTGGAATTTTTCGTCCTGGCGGCGCGGATCGGGGAATCGAGCGGGCTGCGCAGATTGGCCGGGCCGACCTTGCTGCGGCTCTCGGCGACGCTGAGCGAGTCCATTTTTCTGCTGGTGCGTACCGGCTTTGACGCCGTTTGCCTCGACCTTGTCGAGGGGCCCTATCCCATCCGCTCGTTCACCGGTGATATTGGCGGCAAGGTGCCGCTCGGCCTGGGACAAGGGAGCCTGGCCATTCTCTCTCACCTTCCCGAGTCGGAGCAGGAAGCCGTGATCCGCTTCAACATGCCCCGGCTGATCGACAAGGGCTTCCTGGATGAGGCCACCTTGAGGGTGGCGATCGCCAAGGCCCGCGAACAGGGCTGGGCCGATCTCAACTCGGGCTTGATTCCCGGCATGGCGGGCGTCGGTGTTCCCGTCTTTGACGCGCATGGCCTGGCGGTCGCCTCGCTCAGCGTGGGCACGCTTGCCGAACGGCTGACGGAGAGCCGGCTCGCCGGCGTCGTCAAGGTGATGAAAGCCGAGGCCGAGGAACTCAGCCAGCGCCTCAATCCCTTTGACATGACGCTACGTCATCCCATGCGCAGCCTGGCATTCGCCAAGCCCGTCTCCTCCGGGCGGAGCTAGAGGCTGCCATGGGCCATGGATAGCGTGCCGATGAACACTTGCGGGAGTGCCTGATGGCGCGTCTGACTTATCCGAACTATTCCAGCCATTGCGGATGGAATGCGATGCTGCCGGCGCGGGAGGCCCGTGCCGCGCTGGAGGGCGACATCCGGGTTCGCTATGCCGTCATCGGCGCCGGATATACCGGCGTGGCGGCGGCGTGGCGCCTCGCCGAGCTCGACCTCACCGCCGAGATCGTGCTGCTCGAATCCGGCAGTGTGGGTGAGGGCTCCTCGGCCCGCAACTCCGGTTTCCTCGGCCGAAGGGTGATGCCAAAGGACGCTTCCGACGACATGGCGGCGAAGGCGCAAATCCTGTCGCGCTATCAGGCGGAAGGGTTCGACTGGCTCAAGGATCGGATCGACGCCCACGGCATCGATTGCCAGCTCAAGCGCACCGGCTATATCCGGACGGCCGCCACCGAACGCGGCAGGGCGGTCGTGGAGGCTGCCCGCGACATTGCCCGCAAGAACGCCATCCCGTATGAGGTCCTGTCACGGCTCGATCTGGAGCGGCGGATTGGCACGGCCTATTACACCATCGGCCTTCATCTGGAGGACAACTACCTGCTGCAGCCCGCCGCATTGATCCGTGGCCTCGCCGATGCGCTGCCATCCCAGGTGACGCTGCACGAGAACACGCCCGTGCTCGCCATGCGCCATGACGGCAAATGGCGTCTGGAAACACCGAATGGTGTGGTTACCGCCGACAAGGTCGTGCTCGCCACCAATGGCTTCATTACCAAATTCGGCTATCTGAAATCGCGCCTGGTGACGATCTACACTTATGCAGCGGTCACCGCGGCGATGCCGGATGCCGACAGTCGCTGGGCCGGTGCCGATGCCGATTGGGGCGTCCTGCCCTCGCATCGCTTGGGCACGACGCTGCGCCGCATCGGCGACAACCGGCTGATGGTTCGTAGCCTCTATTCCTATGAAGATGAACTGGACGAGCCACGCGTCATCCGTGCCTTGAGGACACGTTTCGAGCGGCGTTGGCCGGCGCTGCGCCATGTGCCGTTCGAATATGTCTGGGGCGGGACGACGGCCTTGACCATGAACGGCTCGCCCTGGTGGGGCAGGGTGGATGAAAACCTCTATGCCTCCGGAGGATGCAATGGCGGCGGCATCGTCAAGGGAACGCTGCTCGGCAAGCATATGGCGGAAATGATGACGGGGCACGGCGACCAGAGCGAATTGTTCGCCTCGCTGGGACTGGCCAACTGGATCGCACCCGAACCGTTCCGCGCAATGGGATTCCGGGTGATTTCAGCCTATGAACGGCACCGCGCCGGCCTCGAAATGTAGAGGCCGGCAAAGCCGCAATACCGATCAGTCCTTTGAATCGCTGGTGCCCTTGCGGATGCCTTCGAGGTTGATCCACAGTGCGATCAGCGTACAGACCGCGCCCGAGAGCAAGTAGACGCCGGAGGAGGCGAGGCCGAACCAGGAGGCCAGCGCCAGGGCGACGAAGGGGGCAAAGCCCGCGCCGAACAGCCAGGCGAGGTCCGAAGTCAGGGCCGCACCCGTGTAGCGGTAATGGATCGGAAAATTCATGTTCACCGCACCCGAAGCCTGGCCGAAGGTCAGGCCGAGCAGGATGAAGCCGCCGATCATGTAGATGAGCTCGCCCGTCTGGCCGCCATTCAGCAATTGCGGCGCATAGCCTGAATAGATGGCGATCGCCATGGCACAGACCGCGATCAGGTTGCGCCGGCCGAAGCGGTCGGCGATCGGGCCGGAGGCGACGATGGCGGCGAGCCCGAACAGGGCGCTGAAGATCTCGATGATCAGGAACTGCACCACGCTCTCATTGGTCTCCAGCACCACCCAGGCAAGCGGGAACACCGTGACCATGTGGAAGAGGGCGAAGCTCGCCAGCGGCGCGAAGGAGCCGATGATGATGGTGCGGCCCTGGGCAGCCACCGTCTCCGCGATCGGCTTGGGCTGCAGTTCCTGGCTCTGAAACATCTCGGCATATTCGGGCGTGGCGATGATGCGCAGGCGCGAGAATAGCGCCACCACATTGATGGCGAAGGCCACGAAGAAGGGATAGCGCCAGCCCCAGTCGAGGAAGTCGCCCGGGCTGAGTTCGGTGTAGAAGAAGGCGAACAGGCCGCTGGCGACGATCAGGCCGAGCGGGGCGCCGAGCTGCGGGATCATTGCCCACCAGCCGCGCTGGCCTTCGGGGGCGTTCAGGCTGAGCAGGGCCGGCAGGCCGTCCCAGCTGCCGCCGAGCGCGATGCCCTGGCCGATGCGCAGCAGCGCCAGCAGGACGCCGGCCCAGGCGCCGATGGTGCCGTGATTGGGCAGGAAGGCGATCGCGGCGGTGGAGCCGCCGAGCAGGAAGAGCGCAATGGTCAGCTTGACCTCGCGGCCATAATGCCGGTCGAACAAGGTGAACAGCGCCGAGCCGAAGGGACGTGCGAGGAAGGCGAGGGCGAAGATCGCGAAGGAATAGAGCATGCCCGTCAGCGCATCGAGATGCGGGAAGGCAAGCTTGGGGAACACCAGCACGGAAGCGATGGCATAGACGAAGAAGTCGAAATATTCCGACGTCCGGCCGATGATCACGCCGATGGCGATCTCGCTGGGCGTGATGGTGTGGCGCTTGGCGCCGTGCTGGCCCGCGGCCCCGGCCGGATGCATGGAAGTCGTGGTGCTCATCGTCCCTCGGCTTTCTCCAAAGCCCCTAGCCCGCTCGACGGAAGCCGTGCAGTATGGGGGTCCCTTGCGTACCTATTGCCGTCTTCATGATGATATTGTCATTGGACAAAATGTCCAATGGGCAGCCTGAAACCGGAGGCGTATCGGCACGACATGCGAATGCTATCCCGAATGCCGTCCCTTAGCTCCGTCCGCTTGCGCAAGCTTGCCCGCCTGGCCATGGCACTGCCCCTGGTGGGCCTGCTGGCGGGCTGCAATGCCGTGGTGCTCAGTCCCTCCGGCGACATCGCCGCCCAGCAGCGCGACCTCCTGGTGTTCTCCACCGTGCTGATGCTGGTGATCATCATCCCGGTGATGGCGCTGACGGTGCTGTTCGCCTGGCGTTATCGCCAGTCCAACAAGGCGGCGCGCTACGAGCCGGATTGGGACCATTCGACCCAGCTCGAACTGGTGATCTGGGCGGCCCCGCTCTTGATCATCATCATCCTCGGCGCGATCACCTGGACGGGAACCCACCTGCTTGATCCCTACCGGCCGCTCGAACGCGTGGCCGCGGGCAGGCCGGTGACCAAGGGGGTCAAGCCGCTCGAGGTCCAGGTCGTGGCGCTCGACTGGAAATGGCTGTTCATCTATCCCGAATATGGCGTGGCCAGCGTCAACGAGATGGCGGCTCCCGTCGACCGGCCGATCAATTTCAAGATCACCGCCTCGGCCGTAATGAATTCCTTCTACGTGCCGGCACTGGCGGGCATGATCTATGCCATGCCGGGCATGGAGACCAAGCTGCATGCGGTGATCAACGCGCCGGGCGAGTATGAAGGCATTTCGTCCAATTATAGTGGCGCCGGCTTCTCGGGCATGCGCTTCCGCTTCCACGGGCTCGACCAGGCCGGCTTCGACCAGTGGGTCGCCAAGGTCCGTGCCGGCGATGCCGGAACGCTCGACCGCCCGGCCTATCTCGCACTGGAGAAGCCGAGCCAGAACGTGCCCGTACGCTATTACAATGCGGTTGCCGATGATCTCTATCACGCCATCCTGAACATGTGCGTCGACGCCAACAAGATGTGCATGGACAAGATGATGGCGGTGGATGCAAAGGGCGGGCTCGGCAAGGAGGGCATCAACAATGTCCGGCCGCTGCTCTACGACAAATATGCCCGTCGTGGTGCGGTGTTCGGCCCTGAGCCCTATTTCGTCTCCTCATTTTGCGAGGTGCCGCGGTCCGGCGCGCTCGATACCTGGAAGCGCAGCGTTCCGGCGCTGAGCCCCAAGCCCGCTGGCCTCACCGGGGCCAGCCTGTCGATCCCGCCCGCCTCCCGCCAGTTGCCGCAGCTCTCCGCTGCGCAGCCCGGCTAAGTGCAACCTCATTCACGAGCGGTTTTTGCCATGTCTTCTGAAACGGTTGCGGTGAGCCCGATCTTCGGTCGGTTTACGCTTGAAGCCATCCCCTATCACGAGCCGATCCTGGTCGCGACCTTCGCGGCGGTGGCCATCGGCGGCATCGGCCTCCTCGGTGCGCTGACCTATTTCCGCGTCTGGGGCTATCTGTGGCGCGAATGGTTCACCAGCGTCGACCACAAGCGCATCGGCGTGATGTATATCGTGCTGGCGCTGGTCATGCTGCTGCGAGGCTTTGCCGATGCCATCATGATGCGCCTGCAGCAGGCGATCGCCTTCGGCGGGTCCGAGGGCTACCTGCCCCCCCATCACTACGACCAGATCTTCACGGCGCATGGCGTCATCATGATCTTCTTCGTGGCGATGCCCTTCGTCACCGGCTTCATGAACTTCGTGGTGCCGCTGCAGATCGGTGCGCGCGACGTCTCCTTCCCCTTCCTCAACAATTTCTCGTTTTGGATGACGGCGGCCGGCGCGGCCATCGTGATGATGTCGCTGTTCGTTGGCGAATTCGCCAAGACGGGCTGGCTCGCCTATCCGCCGCTCTCGGGCATCGCCTATAGTCCGGACGTCGGGGTCGACTATTATATATGGGGCCTGCAGGTCGCTGGCGTGGGAACACTGTTATCGGGCGTCAACCTGATCGCGACCATCGTCAAGCTGCGCGCGCCCGGCATGACGATGATGCGCATGCCCGTCTTCACCTGGACGGCGCTGTGCACCAACGTGCTCATCGTCGCCGCCTTCCCGGTGCTGACGGCGGTGCTCGCCTTGCTGTCGCTCGACCGCTATGTCGGCACCAATTTCTTCACCAACGACCTCGGCGGCAATCCGATGATGTATGTCAACCTCATCTGGATCTGGGGGCATCCTGAGGTCTACATCCTCATCCTGCCGGCCTTCGGCATCTTCTCGGAAGTGACGGCTGCCTTCTGCGGCAAGCGCCTGTTCGGCTATACCTCGATGGTCTACGCCACGGTGGTGATCACCATCCTGTCCTATCTGGTCTGGCTGCATCACTTCTTCACCATGGGCTCGGGCGCCAGCGTCAACTCCTTCTTCGGCATCACCACCATGGTGATCTCGATCCCGACCGGCGCGAAGATCTTCAACTGGCTGTTCACCATGTATCGGGGCCGCATCCGCTTCGAACTGCCGATGATGTGGACAGTCGCCTTCATGCTCACCTTCGTGATCGGAGGCATGACGGGCGTGCTGCTGGCCGTGCCGCCGGCCGACTTCGTGCTGCACAATTCGCTGTTCCTGATCGCCCATTTCCACAATGTGATCATCGGCGGCGTGTTGTTCGGCATGTTCGCCGGCGTCAACTACTGGTTCCCCAAGGTCTTCGGCTTTCGGCTCGATCCGTTCTGGGGCAAGATCTCGTTCTGGTGCTGGGTCGTCGGCTTCTGGGTCGCCTTCATGCCGCTCTACATCCTCGGCCTGATGGGCGTGACCCGGCGCGTCAGCCATTTCGAGGATCCGTCCCTGCAGATCTGGTTCGTGATCGCCGCCTGCGGCGCCGCGATCATCGCCGTCGGCATCGCCGCGATGCTGATGCAGTTCTTCGTGAGCTTCCGCAAGCGTGAAGAGCTCAAGGACGTCACGGGCGATCCCTGGGACGCACGCACGCTGGAATGGTCGACCTCCTCGCCGCCGCCGGCCTACAACTTCGCCTTCACCCCGGTGGTGCATGATCTCGACGCCTGGGCGGACATGAAGCGTCGCGGTTATAAGCGCCCGCTGGAGGGCTACAAGCCCATCCACATGCCCAAGAACACCGGGGCAGGCATCATCCTGGCCGGCCTGAGTGCGGTCTGCGCCGTCGCGCTGATCTGGTATGTCTGGTGGCTCGCCATTGCCAGCTTCGTCGCCCTGCTGGCTGCGATCATCATCCATACCTTCAATTATAACCGCGACTTCCACATCCCCGCCGAGGAGGTGGCCACCGCCGAGAATGCCCGCACGCGCCTGCTGGCGGCGGCAGGAGAACGCTGATGTCGCAGACCATCCTGATGCCGCAGACCGAGGCCGCAGACAGCCGGGCGCCGGTCTTCCACCTGCCGGAAGAACCGCATCATCCGGAAGGGTCGAGCACCATGCTCGGCTTCTGGATCTATCTGATGAGCGACTGCCTCATCTTTGCGATCCTGTTCGCCACCTATGGCGTGCTCGGCGGCAACTACGCCGCCGGTCCCTCCCCGAAGGACCTGTTCGATCTCAAGCTTGTGGCGTTGAATACCTCGATGCTGCTGCTCTCCTCCATCACCTATGGCTTTGCCATGATCTCGATGCAGGAAAGCAAGGTCGGCTCGACCCAGGCCTGGCTCCTCGTCACCGCTTTGTTCGGCATGGCCTTCGTCGGCATCGAACTCTACGAGTTCTCGCACATGATCCATGAGGGCGCGACGCCGCAGCGCAGCGGCTTCCTCTCCGCCTTCTACACGCTGGTCTCCACCCACGGCCTGCACGTTTCCACCGGCATCCTCTGGCTGTTCACCTTGATGGTGCAGGTCGCCCGCTACGGCCTGACCTCGGCGAACCGCCGGCGCCTCATGTGCCTGAGCCTGTTCTGGCACTTCCTTGACGTCATCTGGATCGGCGTCTTCACCTATGTCTATCTGATGGGGATGCTGCGATGAGCGCCCACACCCACCAAGACTCCCACCACGGCGCCCATCACGACGAGCATGGCTCTTCGCATGGTTCGCGCAAGAGCTACCTGATCGGCTTCGGCCTTTCGGTGGTGCTGACCTTCATCCCGTTCTGGCTGGTGATGACGGGCGCGCTTGAGTCCAAGGTCGCGACCTCGTTGATCGTGATCTCGCTGGCCGTGATCCAGATCATCGTGCACATGATCTATTTCCTGCATATGGACGCCAAGTCCGAAGGCGGCTGGAACCTGATGGCCTTGATCTTCACCATCGTGCTGGTGGTGATCACGCTGACGGGCTCGCTGTGGGTGATGTACCACCTCGTCAACAACATGATGCCGATCTCGGCGCATGACATGCGCAACATGCCGTGAGCCTGATGCGATGACGACGCCGGGTGGCCGGCCGGACCGGCCACCACGTTCTCGACGTGGTTTCATCGTCTTGGCGGCGGCTTTCGTCATCGCCTTTGCCGGCTTTTGTGCCCTGGGCATGTGGCAGGTCCAGCGCCTGGGCTGGAAACTCGACCTGATCGCCCGCATCGATGCCCGTATCCATGCCGAGCCAACGCCGCCGCCGGGCCCGGCAGCATGGCCCGCAATCGCTGCGGACAAGGACGCTTACCGCCGCATCCGCCTGGCGGGTGAATTCCTCGATCGCCCGCCCGCCTTCGTGCAGGCGACCACGGCGCGGGGAGGCGGCTTCTGGACGCTGTCGCCCCTGAAGACGGAGCAAGGCTTCGTGGTGCTGGTCAATCGCGGCTTCGTGCTGCCGGAAGAGCGTGCCAAGGCGGGCAATGCTGCCGGGCCGGCCGAGGTGATTGGGCTGCTGCGGCTCAGCGAGCCCAAGGGCGCTTTCCTGCGCAGCAACGATCCCGGTGCCGATCGCTGGTATTCGCGCGACGTGGCTGAAATCGCCGCCGCCCGCGGCCTCGGTGCCGTCGCTCCCTATTTCATCGATGCCGAGCGGCGGCAGGCCGGCGAAATTCCAGCCGGCGGCATGACGGTGGTCGATCTGCCCAACAACCATCTGGTCTACGCACTGACCTGGTTTGCCCTCGCCCTGATGACGCTTGGCGGGCTGGTCTATACCGTGCGCGAGCGAAGAGCGGGTTAATCCCTCATTTCAGCCGCCGCTTCTCCAGCTTGCGCGCCAGGGTGCGCCGGTGCATGCCGAGACGGCGTGCGGTTTCGGAAATATTGAATTCCGTCTCCACCAGCGTCTCGTGGATGCGTTCCCATTCGAGATTCTTGATCGAGGTCGGGGTCTGCGTGGTCGGCACGCTGGTGTCGCCGTCGCTGCGCTGGAAGGCCGCCTCGATATCGTCGGTATTGGAAGGCTTGGCCAGGTAATGGCAGGCTCCCAGCTTGATCGCCTCGACGGCGGTGGCGATCGAGGCAAAGCCCGTCAGCACCACGATCTTCATGACGGGGTCATGGCCATGCAGGGCCTTCACGCATTCCAGCCCCGAGCCGCCCGCAAGCTTGAGGTCGACCACGGCAAAGCCCGGTGCATGGCTTGCGAGCAAAGCCTGCATCGGTTCGAGGCCGGCCGCGACCTCCACGGCATAGCCGCGGCGCTCGAAGGATTTGCGCAGGGTTCGGGCGAAGGTCGTATCGTCCTCGACGATGATAAGGCGGCGCTCAGCCGGGGAGGGGGGCATCGGTTACTCCTTCGGGCGACAGCGTCGCCATCGGCAGGGTCAGTTCGACCAGGGCGCCGCCATTCAAGAGGTTCTTGGCCGTGACGGTGCCGCCGAGCTTGCGGGCGACATTGACGACCAGGAACAGGCCGAGCCCGCCGCCCGGCCGATTCTTGCTGGAATTATAGGGTTTGCCGAGCTGATCCAGTATGTCCTTGCCGAAACCCGGCCCTGCGTCGGTGACAGAGAGCGTGAGGCGGTCGCCGCGCCGCTCCAGGGCGATGCCCACCCAATTGGGCGAGGCTTCGAGCGCATTGTCGAAGATGTTGAACACCACCTGCTTGAGGGCGTCGTCCGAGACGATGGAGACATCCGTGCCGAAGGTGTTGTTGTAGTCGAGGCGGGCGGGGGAACGGCTGGCGCGCCATTCCTCCACGAGCTCGTTGAAGAAGCTGATCACGCTGGTGCGCCGGGTGCCTTCGCCACGCACCTCGCCCGATGACATCAGGATGCCGGTGACGATCGTCTTGCAGCGGTCGAGCTGGCCGCGCATTTCGGTGAGTTCGGCGGCGATCTCCTCGTCTTCCCGGAACATCGCCATGCGCTGCCAGTCGCTCAGGATCACCGAGAGCGTCGCCAGCGGCGTGCCGAGCTCATGGGCAGCGCCGGAGGCGAGCAGGCCCATGCGGACGATATGGTCCTCTTCGGCCGATTGCTGGCGCAGGCTTGCCAGATGGGCATCGCGGGCGCGCAGGTTGCGGTTGATGCGGGTGACGAAGAACACCAGCAGGATCGCTGCCAGCACGAAGCAGATGAAGGTGCCCTGGACATGCAGGTCGGCCAGGTCCGTGCCGCTCTGCACCGGGATCGGCAAGGGGCGGTTGAAGGTCGCCAGGCCGACGAAGCAGGCGCTGGTGGCCGCCAGCAGCGTCCAGGTCGACCATGCTTCCAGCAGGACGCCGCCGATGATGACCTGCAGGAGGTAGAGATAGATGAAGGGATTGGAAGCGCCGCCGCTCAGATAGAGCTGTACGGTGAGGGCGGCGACATCGAGCATGAGCTCGAGGAAGAGCTCGGTATTGCCCACCAGACCCTGGCTGCGCAGCCGGACCAGGCCGACGACGTTGAGCGCGACTAGGAAGCCGATCACCACGGCCATCTCGAACAGCGGCAGGGGAATGCCGAGCGCGAGGTCGACGAACAGGATGGTGATCACCTGCCCGATCACGGCGAGCCAGCGCAGCTGGATCAGCAGGGCAAGGTTTTTCTGGTCGGTGGTGTCACGAATGGTGGTCATGACAACTTACTAGAGCGTTTTCCAGAAAAGTTGATAGCAGAACGGTTGGCGAAAATGCCGCGAGGGCGGGCCGTCGTCGAGCCATTGCTGGCGGTTACCCGGCCTCAGCTCCTCAGCTCTTGTTGGTGCCGGTCGCAATCTCGGCGACGGGGGCTTTGCTCATCAAAGCGTTGATGCGGTCGCGCTCGGCCTTGAAGGAGGCGAGCAGCTCGCCATTGAGCTCGCGGCCCTGCGGCAGCTTGATGCGCATCGGATCGACGAAACTGCCGTTGATCTTCACTTCGTAATGGATATGCGGGCCCGTCGCCAGGCCCGACTGGCCGAGATAGCCGATGACCTGACCCATCTTGACCTTGGCGCCGACGCCTGTGCCCGAGGCGAAGCTGTTCATGTGCGAATAGGTCGAGAGATAGCCGTTGGCGTGCTGGATCTCGATGTGGCGGCCATAGCCGTTGGTCCAGCCGGATTTGACGATGGTGCCGTTGCCGGTGGCCAGGATCGGCGTGCCGACCCGGTCGGCCCAGTCGACACCGGTATGCATCTTGTAATAACCGAGGATCGGATGGCGCCGCATGCCGAAGGTGGAGCGCATCTCGCCGCCATTGATCGGCTTGCGGGTCAGGAACTTGCGCGCCGACTTGCCGTCCTCGTCGTAATAGTCGACCTGGCCGTCATCGGGACTGGCGAAATGATAGTAGCGCTTCAGCTCGCCATTGACGGTCAGCGCCGTATAGAGAATGTCGCCGACCGGGTTGCCGGCGTCGTCCTGCTCGTAGAACAGCTCGAAATTGTCGCCCGGCCGGGTGTGGCGGGTGAGGTCGACGTCATAGGCATAGACGCGCAGCAGGCGCTCGATCATTTCCTTGGGCACCTGCTGCTTCAGGGCCGTCTCGTAGATGGAATAATAGAGGCGGATACCGGTGCCGCTGTCGCCTTCATCCTCGTCGTCGCCGCCCTGATTGTCCTGGGCATTGGCGGCGATGTCGGTCGAGCTCGGATCCTGTACGGAAACATAGCCGCCGGTATCGGCAAGCACCACGGTGCCCAGATGCTTGTCGGCATTGTAGACCGACAGGCGTACGGGCCTGGAATGGGGGTCCTCTTCCTCGCCCGGAGCGACCAGAACCCGTAGGCGCAGCCCGCCATGCAGCTTGCCGGCATCGCCGAGCGCCTTGGCGATCTCCTGGACTTCCTGCGGTGTTGCGCCGAGGCGCCCCAGAATGCCGGCGAGCGTGTCCTTGTCCTCCACCGTGATGGTCTGCTCGCGGGAGGAGACTTCGGGCGCCGTCTTGGCGATGTTGGTGAAGTTCTCGGGCACGATGGTGATCTTGAGCGCCGAGTCGGGGTCGGTCTGCACGTCGGTCTCGCGCAGGGCCGTCAAATCGGCGCTCTCGGCGCGATCGTCGTCGGCGGCGAGCGCCACGAATTGCGGTGGGATGATCGCGGCGGAGGGATCGTTACCTTGGGTCTGTGCCCGCACCAGCGCGAGCACCTGCTCGTCGGGCAGCAGGGGGCCGGAGGTCGGCTGGAAGTTCACACCGACGAGGTCGCGGTTGGCCACGGTGACCTCGCCGTCGTCGGGCGCCTGCTCGACATGGGCGGTGGCGGGCGCCAGGGCCGCGTCCGGATCGGCGGAAAGAGCCTGGGGATTATAGGGAGGCACCTGGGAGGCGAGGGGGCCGGAAGCAATCTGCAGGCTGGCGAGCACGCGCGCGAAGGGCTTGACCTTGATGACGTCCTTGTCGCCCACCTTGGTGGTGGTGGAGACGCGAATGACCTGATGCGCTTCCATCGTATCGGTCTGGATCAGGATACGATCGGTCTTCTGGGTAGAAGTCTGGGCCTCGCTCTCGCGCACGACGGTGGGGGCGATCTGCGGTGCATGGCCCACGCTGTATTCGCCGTCCAGAGCGGCATAGACGGCTCCGCCCATGAGGCCGGCACCGCACAGGCCCGTGAGGACCGTTCCCGTCAGCCAGCGGATCGAGACCTTGCGCCGATCGGGCGCTCGCCCGCCATCTGCCGAAAGCGGCGCCTGCGTTCCGGGATCC
>NZ_JBQEPH010000013.1:183866-185221 GCF_052045555.1 Labrys sp. 22185
ACGGTCCTAAGGTAGCGAAATTCCTTGTCGGGTAAGTTCCGACCTGCACGAATGGCGTAACGATCTCCCCGCTGTCTCCAGCATAGACTCAGTGAAATTGAATTCCCCGTGAAGATGCGGGGTACCTGCGCTTAGACGGAAAGACCCCGTGCACCTTTACTATAACTTTACACTGGCATTCGTGCTTGCATGTGTAGGATAGGTGGTAGGCTATGAAGCCAGGGCGCCAGCCCCGGTGGAGCCACCCTTGAAATACCACCCTTACGATCATGGATGTCTAACCGCGACCCGTCATCCGGGCCCGGGACAGTGTATGGTGGGTAGTTTGACTGGGGCGGTCGCCTCCCAAAGAGTAACGGAGGCGTGCGACGGTGGGCTCAGAGCGGTCGGAAATCGCTCGTCGAGTGCAATGGCATAAGCCCGCCTGACTGCGAGACTGACAAGTCGAGCAGAGACGAAAGTCGGCCATAGTGATCCGGTGGTCCGTTGTGGAACGGCCATCGCTCAACGAATAAAAGGTACGCCGGGGATAACAGGCTGATGATTCCCAAGAGTCCATATCGACGGAATCGTTTGGCACCTCGATGTCGACTCATCACATCCTGGGGCTGGAGAAGGTCCCAAGGGTTCGGCTGTTCGCCGATTAAAGTGGTACGTGAGTTGGGTTCAAAACGTCGTGAGACAGTTTGGTCCCTATCTGGCGTGGGCGTAGGAGAATTGAGAGGATCTGTCCTTAGTACGAGAGGACCGGGATGGACGTACCTCTGGTGGACCTGTTGTGGCGCCAGCCGCAGTGCAGGGTAGCTATGTACGGTCGGGATAACCGCTGAAGGCATCTAAGCGGGAAACCCACCTCAAGATGAGTTCTCCCTCGAAAGCCGTGGTAGACCACCACGTTGATAGGCCGGGTGTGGAAGCGGAGCGATCCGTGCAGCTTACCGGTACTAATAGCTTGATCGGCTTGATCGCTCTCATTTATCAATACTCACGAATGGCCTTGAGCCATATCCTGAGAGGGGCGCCTCTCGCGACATGAAACCATGTCGCTGGCGGCGCTCTTGACGATCCCTTCGGGATCGCAAGGACATCTTGCTTCATTTTTGCTTCGCCGGCCTGGTGGCACTAGCGAGGAGCCTCAACCCGATCCCATCCCGAACTCGGCCGTTAAACTCCTCAGCGCCGATGGTACTATGTCTCAAGACCTGGGAGAGTAGGTCGTTGCCAGGCCTGCAAAGCAAAAATCTCAACAAACCATGACAATCAAACAAATTCCTGCCGCGGGGTGGAGCAGCCCGGTAGCTCGTCAGGCTCATAACCTGAAGGCCGCAGGTTCAAATCCTGCCCCCGCAACCACT
>NZ_JBQEPH010000014.1:0-101982 GCF_052045555.1 Labrys sp. 22185
AACCTCCTGGATCCGGACTGCCGGCAGGCTCAGGCGCTGACGAGCCCCAGCCGTTCGCCGGCATAGACCCCCGAGCGGATCGGGCGCCACCACCAATCATTGTCGAGATACCACTGCACCGTATGCCGGATGCCGGATTCGAAGGTCTCGAGGGCGCGCCAGCCCAGGTCCGCCTCGAGTTTGCCGGCATCGATCGCATAGCGCTGGTCATGGCCGGGGCGGTCCGGCACGAAGGCGATCAAATCCCGCCGCGGACGCGAACCGGCGACGAGCCCGTCCAGAACGTCGCAAATGGTCTCGACCACGCTCAGATTGCTGCGCTCGCTGCGCCCACCGACATTATAGGTCTCTCCCGGCCGGCCCGTCCGCACGATTGTCCACAGGGCACGGGCGTGGTCCCCGACGAAAAGCCAGTCACGCACATTGCTGCCATCGCCATAGACCGGCAATGTGCGTCCCTCCAATGCGTTGAGGATGACGAGCGGGATAAGCTTTTCGGGAAAATGATACGGGCCGTAATTGTTCGAGCAGTTGGAGATCAGCACCGGCAGGCCATAGGTGCGCATCCAGGCTCGGGCAAGATGGTCGGAAGCCGCCTTGCTGGCCGAATAAGGCGAGCTCGGATCATAGCGCGTGGTCTCGGTGAAGAGGCCGTCGCTGCCGAGCGAACCATAGACCTCGTCCGTGGAGACATGCAGGAAACGGAACGCGTCACGCTCCCGGCCCGAAAGCGTACGCCAATAGGCGCGCGACGCTTCCAGCAGGGTGTAGGTCCCCACGATATTGGTCTGGATGAAGTCATCGGCTCCGGCGATCGAGCGGTCGACATGGCTTTCGGCGGCCAGATGCATCACCGCGTTCGGGCGAAAAGATGCCATGACGGCATCCAGCTTCAGCCTGTCGGTGATGTCGCCGCGCATGAAGCGATAATTTCGTGAGCCAGCTATCGAGCGCAGAGAATGAGGATTGCCCGCATAGGTAAGCTTGTCGAAGTTGAGCACCTCGACATCCCCCTCCCCCACCAGCAGGCGCACCACGGCCGAACCGATGAAGCCTGCACCGCCTGTCACCAGAACACGCATCATGCGACACCTTCCTGTTCGGAGTTGTAATGAAACTGAGCCGGCAAGTCTTTCAGGAGCGGCAACCCCTGGTCCTTCGCCGAAAGCACGGGACCCTGTGGCAGCACGGGCCATTCGATGCCGATCGCAGGGTCATTCCACAGAATGCCGCCATCGTCGTCGGGGCTGTAGTAATTGGTGACCTTGTAGGCAACCAGCGTGTCCGGCTCCAACGTGCAATAGCCATGGGCGAAGCCGACAGGCACCCACAGCTGGTCGCCATCGACCCCGTCCAGGCGGGCCGAGACATATCTGCCGAAGGTCGGCGAGCCCTGGCGGATATCGACCGCCACGTCGAGTATCGCACCGCGGATGACACGAATCAGCTTGCCCTGCGCCATCGGCGAACGCTGAAAATGCAAGCCTCGCAGCGTACCCGCGGCGCCGGACAAGGCCTCGTTGTCCTGAACGAATTCTACGTCGGCAACCTGCTGGCAAAACCCGCGCGCACTGAACACTTCCGAGAAGTAGCCGCGGGCATCACCAAAACGTCGAGGGCGAACTCGCACGACTTCAGGGATGGCCAGGCGCTCGACAATCATCATACTAGCACTCACCAGAACTTTAAATGATGTATTTGATGCAAGACATTCATGTCAAGTCTATATTTTAAGCCAAAATGAACAATATAGTATAAAAATCGATTTACATTAATCTACGTCATGAATCAAACGACAAGAATTCAAATCAAGTAAAACTGTCATTAAATTTTAGTATATAACACATAAAATAGAAGTTTTTGGGAGGTAAAATACTGCTTTCAAATACAAAATATACAGACATAAAATACAATTACACCGAAAAAATCCCGAAAGTTTGCAGAAAACTCACTCGCTTCACTACAGAAGTTGTACAAGTAAGTTCATTTACGCCAGGGAATAATACTCCAAATAGGGGTTCATTTCGAAATATCGGATGAAGTCTGAAAATAAATTTAATCTAAATTATAATAATATTTAAGCGGATATGACAAAATCAATCGAATTCGCTCTTCTATGACAACAGATCATATAATTTAAATTTGTCACTATGCTCGAAATTTCATAATAAAATTTCACCATTTGCTTAAGTTTATTGATTTATCCGGGTGTTTTGGGTGCGCTCATTTCACTTGAAAGGTTTACCTGATCGCAATCAGATGCGCCACCACCCGCTCAAAACAATTGAAGTAGTATCGGTTGTGCATTCCAGCCGGCAGCCCCCGAGTACTTTCCGGACACAGACGCAAGAACAATGGCATACGAAACAACGGCATACGACGAGTGGGCGGCCCCGATACTACCGCCTGGCTCGAAAGATCAGGGGCAGAACGGGAAACCAGGCAGCAAGGCCGGCCGCGCGGATGGCGGTGCCATGGTGACGCGCAATGCCCCCGGCCGCAGTCTCAATCCGCAAGGGGATGCAGATCGCGCACCATCGACTTCACGCGCTCGTCCAGCACATGCGTGTAGATCTGCGTCGTCGCGATGTCGGCATGGCCGAGCATCATCTGCACGGAACGCAGATCCGCGCCGTTCTGCAGGAGATGACTGGCAAAGGCATGACGCAGCACGTGCGGGCTGATGCGGTCGGCACGAATACCGACGCTGGCCGCCAGCATCTTCAGTTCCCGCGCGAAATGCTGGCGCGTGAGATGGCCGCTCTCGCCGAAGGACGGGAACAGCCAGGGCGAGGCCCCGTCCCTGCCCGTCTGCCCGAGCAGGCCGAGATAGGCCTGCATGGCTCGCTGGGCCGCTTCGGTGAGCGGCACCAGCCTTTCCTTGGCGCCCTTGCCGACCACATTCAGCATGGCAAGCCCTGGCCGGGCCGCGGTGCGCTTGAGGCTGACGAGTTCCGAGACACGCAACCCCGAGGCATAGAGCGTCTCGAGCAGGGCGCTCATCCGTGCCGCCCTCAGGCGTTCCGTCAAGGGACGGGCAGCATCCTCGATCCCCTCGGCCGCCGCCGCCAGCATGCGATCGACCTCGGCCACATCCAGCACCTTGGGGAGGGCACGCCCACGCTTCGGTCCGTCGAGCACACCGGTCGGGTCGTCGTTGCGAAAGCCTTCGGCGTAAAGAAATTTGTGCAGTTGCCGGATCGCTGACAGATGGCGCGCCAGGGTGGTCGCCTTGAAGCCGAGATCGCTGAGGGCGGCGAGATGGGCCCGCGCCTCATCGGCGCCCGCCGTTGCGATCGCAGCGCCCCGCCCCTTCAGAAAATCACTGTAGTCGGTGAGATCGCGGCGATAGGCCTGCAGCGTGTTGTCGGCGCCGCCGCGCTCGGCGGACACCATGTCGAGAAAGGCATTGATCAGGCGAGCGTCGCTGGCGGGCTTGGACATGGCACCAGCCTAAGCCCGCCGAGGTTAACAGCCGGAAAACCGCGCCGTATGGGACCGGCTCAATAGCCGAGCGCCGCGCGCAGCTCCGTCTTGGCCGGAGCGAACTCTGCCTTGAAATCATCCTGGCGCAAGATGGTTGCGGCGATCACCGAACCGGAGATGCGGCCCATCTCGATGTCGGAAGGATAGTGGATGCCGGCGACCAGACGGCTATGGCCATAGTCCCAGGCCCGCGCCATGATCTCGGCGCGCTTCTCCGGCACCATGTCGGCGAGGACGATCCCCATCAAGGTGCCCAGCGTGGTATGGCCGGAGGGATAGGCGCCCGAGTTCGACAGCTTCACCACCGGCTTGACGATATCGCTCACCATGTGCGGGCGCGGCCGGTTGAGGATCTTCTTGGCAGGATCGACGACGGCCGCCTCCGTCTCGACCACGCGGTCGAAGAAAGCCGAGAATTTGGGTAGCTTGTCCTTGTCGAATTTGGGACCGAACAGCTCGCCGGCGAAGCGCCAGACCGTCTCCTCGTCGTCGGCCTTGGCATGGGCGACCATCTCCGGCGTACGCTCGATCTGAAGGGTGAGGATCTCGGCCAGTTCGGCCTTGGTCTTGTCGGAGTCCTTGGCCGGCGGCGGCGGCAGGATGGTGACGAGATCGATGATCTTCGCATCGGTGAAGGGCTTGGCATCCTCGGCCTTCGCGGGGGCGAAGGCAGCAAGAGCCAGCAAGGCGGCAGCGGCGAGAATCGTGCGCATGGGGCGCTCCTGTGGGTGGGGGCGCCGTCCGATTGGCAGCGGTCGATGACAACGCCGTGACGTTGCCGGGCCGCAGCTCAGAAATAAAGCGGATGATCCTCCAGGGCCAAGGCGATCACCCTGAGCGAAGCAGCCGCCTGCAGATGCGCGTTGGGACTGGTTTCCTTGACGATCTCGGCCGCCAATCCCCTCAGGGACACGATCATGTCGCGCAACAGCTTGGCATGCGGAATGCGGATGGCGAGGAGACCGGCGACACGCACCAGCATCTCCGAGACGGCGGCGGCATGGTCGGGCTCGATCAGGCCTTCGCGCAGGAAGCGGCGCAGGCGCAGGATCTCCAGCCCCATGGTCACCGCGGCCAGGCTCCCGTCCAGCACATATTGGCCCTTGCTGCCCACGCGCTCCAGCGGTGCCATCAGCTGGTTGATGCGATCATAGGCAAGGCTCTCGAAAGCCGAAGGCTTGGGCAGGCGCTCATGCAGGCAAAGCCGGGTGAGATCGGCCCGGAAAGCCTCGACCACGCGCTCGACCACGCTTTGCGGCCGGCGGGGCAGCACCACGGCGAACACGGCAAGGCTGAGCAACCCACCGCCAAGCACCGCGATCGCCGCATTCATGAACAACCAGGGCTCGGCCACCATGGGCTGGCGCGGGTTGAGAAAGAGCAGGAAGTTGATGGCGAAGGCCGTGGCGATCGGCGTGAAGCGCGGATTGGCCATACCCAGCGCCGCCGGCAGCAGCACCAGCCCGATCAGCGCCAGCAGCCAGGGGAGCCCCGGCAGATGGGGCAGCATGAGCTGGCCGACCAGGAAGGCGAACGGCACCGAATAGGCCGTGCCCTTGAGGAAGTCCCAGGCCGACCGCAGCGGATTGGGCATGGTGGCGAACAGGCTCGACATCACCGCCACCATCACCGCCGCACCTGCGAGGTCGGCCCAGCGCGTGGCGATCCAATAGGCGGTGACGATGGTGGTGGCGATCGCCGCCCTGATGGCGTTGACGGCCGCCACCTCATAGTCGCGATCGATGGTGAGGGCCGGCAGCTTCCATTGGCCGGGTGGGTCGGGCGCCCGCAGCCGCAGGGCGGCCAGTCCCTCCAGCACCTGGCGGATGGCGGTAAGGAACTCGATCAGCAAAGTGATGCGAGCCGCCGCCGCGGCGCGGTCCTCGTGGGGCTGCAGCGGTGCGCCGCGCATCGCCTCGGACTCACGGCAGAATTCCTCGATCTGCCTCAGCCAGGGGCGGACATCCTGGGTGAGCCAGTCGCCCTGGGCGATGCCGTCCAGCATGGTCCTGATGCGGTTGAGCAGCGGGCGCCAGCTCGAATCGGGCGCGCTGGCATGGGCAAGCAGCGTGTGCACGGCCGAGATGGCCGAGAGCATGTGGCCGATCGTGTGCCGGGCCATGCGCCCATGCGTGACCAGGCTGGGCGCTTCCAGGCGGGCATAGGCGCGCATGCCCGCCAGCGCCTCGATATCGACGATCAGGCGCTGGTAGCGCGTGTCGAGCTCGGCCTTCGCCGTGCCGCCGATCGCGCCGGCCCCATAGCGGGCAATGTCCCTGAGGCTGGCGCCGGCCCGTTCCACCAGTACGTCGCGGGCGAGTTGCGGCAGCAGGAAGCGGCTGGCCAGGCCGGCGCAGACGATGCCGAGCATGATTTCGATGCAGCGCGCCACCGCCAGTTCGTTGACGAGATGAGGATTGTCGAAAGCCGGCAGGCCGATGATGGCGGCCGTATAGCCGGCCAGTACCGCCCCATAGGCTTCGGGGTTGCGCAGGGTCGAGGCCACGAAGGTGCACAGGCCGATCCAGGCGGCCAGCAGCCCCAGGAAGAACAGGTGCTCGCTGCCCGTGAGCTTGACCATCGCCACCGAGGCAAGGGCGCCGATCAGCGTGCCGGCCAGCCGGAACAGCCCCTTGGCGAGCACCATGCCGGCGACGGGCTGGCTGACGATATAGACGGTCATCATCGCCCATTGCGGCTGTTCAAGCCCGAGCGCGTAGGCGATCGCCAGGGCAACGAGCCCGACTGCGGTGGTGCGGAATGCGAAGATCCAGTCGGCCCGCGGCGGCATGGCCAGATGCGGCAGGCTGAACGATGGACGGGCAGGCAGGAAATTCGAGCGAGGCATCACACCGGCCATACAGGGTTTGTCGCTGATTTGGTACCCGATCATGGCGCGCGATGATGAAGAGCATGCTGCCGCTGCGAGGCGCAAGCTGCTGTCATGAGAATAGGAAACGATCGTTTCCGAACCTGTTCCGGCCTCACCAGATCCCGGGCAGCATGCGATAGCGCACGCTCCGGGCGTAATCGGCATAGCCTGGCAGGCCTGTCATCAGGGTGCGTTCCTCGATGCGCGAGCGGAGCGCGAACGCCAGGAAGAACACCGGCATCATCGCAAGCCCCCACCAGGAGCCGATCAACAGCGGCGTGCCGATGAAATAGAGCATGACGCCGGCATACATGGGATGGCGGACAAAGGCATAGGGGCCCGTCGAGACCACATGATGGTGACGCTCGGCCTGCACCTTGACCACCGGCGCGGCGAAGGAGTTTTCGCGAAACACCCACATGACGAAGAGCGTGGAAGCCAGATAGAGCACGAGCCCGACGGCCTCGAGCGGGAGGGGCATGGTGGGGGCCCGTAGGCGCCGTTCGAGCCCGATCACCACGAACCAGACCACGGCGACCACGAGGAAGACCAGCATGAACCATTTATCCGCGCTGGGTTGCTCGGGAGCTTTCAGCCTCATGCGTTCGGCCAGCAGGCCCGGATCGGTCCAGGCAAGCCACAAGCCGGCGGCGAGGCCGACGGCCAGGGAAACAACCAGGTAAAACCAGGCCGCAGTCCAAGCCAGAGTGCCCGCGGAGAGGAACAGCACCAGGCCCATGATGCCGACGAACACCAGGTTTTGCAGGACCAGTTTGACGATCATGGCCATTGTCCCCATGCGGCAACGGCGTCATCCCGCAGGTATTGGGCGAAAATGCAGTTCTCGGAACCCCGAACGGGAAACAGGGCCGCTCCCGCCCCGGACCGCCAGCATGCGAGCAGGCTAGGGCTTGGCCGGCTCCTTCGGCGGCTCCAGGTTCCTGAGCGGAATATCCTGGCTCATCGGCCGCGTCGCCGGCTTCACGAATGTGCCCAGGGCATAGACAAGGCCGAACCCGGCCAGGCCCAGCAGCAGGAGAATGACAAGGAAACGGAAGAGGCTGGGCATGAGGATCCTGAAACGCAACGGTGCCAGGATAGTGCGCGATTGAGGGCAGCACCATGGCGTTGTGCCCTCCGCTTACCCGTGAGGCTCTTGCATCGAGGCCCCTCTCCGGTTCATTAGAACGATGGACTTGTTGATGCAGGACGATATGAGCGGCTTTGCGACACCCCCTGTCCCGGCCGAGCGCGAGAAGAAAATGGCGGAAGCCCTCGCGGGGCGGTCGGTCGTGCTGGTGGGCATGATGGGTGCGGGCAAGAGCGCCGTCGGCCGGCGCCTGGCGGGCCGGCTCGGCCTCGAATTCCGCGACGCCGATACCGAGATCGAGGAAGCCGCCCAGAAGACCATTTCGGAAATCTTCGCCTCGGATGGGGAAGCCTTCTTCCGCGACAAGGAACGCCGCGTCATCGCAAGGCTGCTTGCCTGCGACAAGCCGATCGTGCTGGCGACCGGGGGCGGCGCCTATATGAACGAGGAGACCCGTACCCTCATCGCCCGCTGCGGTATCTCGATCTGGCTGAAGGCGGAACTCGACGTGCTGATGCGCCGCGTTCGCCGCAAGCCGACCCGCCCTCTCCTGCAGACACCCGATCCGGAAGGCACGCTGCGCAAGCTGATCGAAGTCCGCTATCCCATCTATGCCGGCGCCGATGTCACCGTGCTGTCGCGCGACGTCGCCCAGGAGACAGTGCTCGAGGACGTCGTCACCGCCCTCGAACATCATCTATCGACAGAAAGATCGGACAAACCGGCATGAGCCAGCCCATCGTCGTTCCCGTCGCGCTGGGCGCGCGCTCCTACGAGATCGCCATCGGCCCGGGCCTCCTCGCGGAAGCTGGCCAACGCATTTCCGCCCTCGCGCCCAAGGCGCGCCTCGCCATCGTCACCGACGCCAATGTCGCGGCCCTGCATCTGGCGACATTGGCGGCGAGCCTCGATGCGGCCGGTATCGAGCACCAGACCATCACGGTCGCGCCCGGCGAGGCCTCCAAGAGCTTCGCCACCTTCGCCGAGGTCTGCGAGGGCCTGATCGCCACCCGGGTCGAGCGCGGCGATCTCGTCGTCGCCTTCGGCGGCGGCGTGATCGGGGACTTGGCCGGCTTCGCGGCGGCGGCGGTCCGGCGCGGCATGCGCTTCGTGCAGATCCCCACCAGCCTGCTGGCGCAGGTCGATTCCTCGGTGGGCGGCAAGACCGGCATCAATTCCCGCTACGGCAAGAACCTGGTGGGCGCCTTCCACCAGCCCAGCCTGGTGCTGGCCGATACGCAGGTGCTCGATACCCTCTCCAGGCGCGAATTCCGCGCCGGCTATGCCGAGGTCGCCAAATACGGCCTCATCAACGACGCTCCCTTCTTCCATTGGCTCGAGACGAATTGGCAGGACGTGATGGCGGGCGGGCCGGCGCGCGTCGAGGCGATCGCCACCTCCTGCCGCTCCAAGGCCGGCATCGTCGCCCGCGACGAGACCGAGACCGGCGAGCGGGCCCTGCTCAATCTCGGCCACACCTTCGGCCATGCGCTGGAAGCGGTCACCGGCTACAATTCCGCCCGCCTGGTGCATGGCGAAGGCGTTTCGATCGGCATGGTTCTGGCCCATGAATTCTCGGCCCGGCTCGGCCTGTGCTCGCAGGAAACGCCCTCGCGCGTCGCCGCCCATCTTGCCACGGCCGGCCTGCCGACCCGCATCGACCAGGTGCCGGGCGGTGCCGGCACCGCGGACGAGTTGATGAACGCCATCCTGCAGGACAAGAAGGTCAAGCGCGGCAAGCTTACCTTCATTCTCACCCGCGGCATCGGCGAGAGCTTCATCGCCAACGATGTCGACCCCAGTGCCGTGACGGGCTTCCTGGAAGAGAAGCTCGCCGACGCCGGCAAGCTGGGAGCGTGATGATGTCTGAACCGTCATTGCGAGCGCAGCGAAGCGATCTGGATTTGGCCCGCCATGAAGATCCGGATTGCTTCGCCGCGCCCGCCACGACGATCTCTTTCCTTGGGCCGAGCCGGAAGTAACCCATGCATCCCGAGGCCTGGTACTCGCTCTTCATCGTCTTCCTGCTCCTGCTGGCGGGCTTTTTCTTCGCGGGCTCGGAAACCGCGCTCACCGCCGCCTCGCGGGCCAGGCTGCTGTCGCTGGAGAAGAATGGCAGCCAGCGCGCCAAGATCGTCAACAAGCTGCTCGACATCCGCGAGGCGATGATCGGCTCGCTTCTGGTCGGCACCAGCATCGTCAACACCGCCGCTGCGGCTTTGACGACTGGCATCCTGCTCGACATTTTCGGCGATGTCGGCATCTTCTACGCCACCATCGTCATCTCGGTCCTGACTATCATCTTCGTCGAGATCCTGCCCAAGACCATCGCCATCAACTATCCCGAGAGCTTCTCCCTGGCGGTCGGGTGGCCGGTCCGGCTGGTGGTGCTGATCTTCTCGCCGGTGACGGGCCTGCTCGGCTGGCTGGTGCGCGCCATCCTACGCCTCGTCGGCCTGGAAGTCGGCAAGCACCCCTCCTTGCTCTCGGCCACCGACGAATTGCGCGGCACCGTCGACCTCCTGCACAAGGAAGGCTCGGTGGAGAAGACCGACCGCGACATGTTCGGCGGCCTGCTCGATTTGCAGGAGCTCACCGTCGACGACGTCATGGTCCACCGCACCAAGATGTTCTCCGTCGACCTCGAAGAGGGGCCGGCCCAGATCGTGCAGAGCGTGCTCGCCGCACCCTATACCCGCATCCCGGTATGGAAGGAGAGCCCCGAGAACATCATCGGCGTGCTGCATGCCAAGGATCTCCTGCGCGCCCTCGACGCCGCCGGCAACGATCCCCTCAAGCTCGACATCGAGGAGATTGCCCTGCCGGCCTGGTTCGTGCCCGACACCACCTCGCTGGTCGACCAGCTGCGCTCCTTCCGCCGCCGCAAGCAGCATTTTGCCTTCGTGGTCGACGAATATGGCTCGGTGCTCGGCATCGTCACGCTGGAGGACATCATCGAGGAAATCGTCGGCGACATCTCCGACGAGCATGATCTGGTGGTGACGGGCGTGCGCCCGCAGGCCGACGGCGCCGTCAATGTCGACGGCTCGGTGCCGATCCGCGACCTCAACCGCGCCATGGACTGGACCCTGCCGGACGAAGAGGCCACCACCATTGCCGGCCTCGTCATCCACGAGGCCCGCACCATCCCCGAGGCCGGCCAGACCTTCACCTTCCACGGCTACCGCTTCCAGGTGCTGAGGAAGCAGAAGAACCGCATCGCCTCGCTCAGGATCACGCCGATCGTGCCGGAGGAGCCGGACGCGTGAGAGTGGGCCCCGAGAGGCATCCGCCTCGTCACTGAGCCTGATCCATACGTCTTTACTCGGTCCCAACCGTCATTTGCTTGAAGACCTCATCCCGCCTTACCAGCAGGTGGAAGAGAGCTGCCGCGATGTGAACCAGGACCAGCGCAAAGAAGGCCATTGCCAGATAGAAATGAGCATCCCAGAGCAGGGCATGCATTTCGCGGCTGGCCGGCAGGATCGCAGGCAGGCGCAGGCCGCCCGCCAGGACGATCGGGTAACCCGCCGCGGACATCATCGCCCATCCGATCAGCGGCATCCCGATCATCAGCAGATAGAAGGCCAGATGCGACAGATGGGCCGCCAGCTTCACGGGCGCCGGCAGATCATAGGGCAAGGCAGGCGCGCCTTTTCTCAATCGGACCGCCAGCCTGAGGAGCGCCAGCACCAGAATGGCGACGCCGAGGCTCTTGTGAATTGAAATCAGGGAGAGATAGTCCGGCCCGATCGTCCGCACCATCGCCACGCCGATGAACAGCATGGCGAGAATGCAGATCGCCATCACCCAGTGCAACAGTCGCTGCAGGAGCGAGAAGGAGCCGCTGGCCGCTGTCATTGCTGTGCTCCCTGCTGGCTGGGATAACTGCCGGATTCGGCCGTTCGCCGGTCGAACGAAACGGCATAGGCCGCCGAACGGGCGGCCGGGAATGGATCGTCCGAGGTGCGGATGCCGTCGGGAAGCACGGTCGGATCGAAGTTGATATCCCGGCACGGCCCATGATCCTCGGCGAGGATCTGCGTGGCGGATAGCGTTCCCACCTCCACCGTCTTTCGATCATCCGGCCAGGCCTTGCTCGGATCCGCGGTGGGATCGCCCGGATTGGCCAGGGTGACGACCATCTTCCATTGCACGGGTCCCGCCTTCACCCGTTCCGCGATTTCCTGCTCGAGGAAATCGGCGTTGCGCTTGGCCAGATCGTCCGGCGCAAGTGCACTGGCGGCGACCGTGGGAACCAATGACCAGCGCACCGCCTGCTCCGCGCCCGCTGCATTCGTGAAGATGAAGCTGTTCAGGCTGTTGAAACGGTCCTCGGCATAGCTTGCCGTCCATGGCGTAGCCTTGGCCCAGCCGCCGAACGCCGCGATTTCGGGATGGGCACCGGCAAAACGCTTCATCGCCTCCGGATCCTTGCTCGCCGAGGCGATGAGGAGCTCGTAGAACGCCTGCGGCGTGGAAACCGGGAAGAAGGGCGGGTCGATCATGGCGCTGCGCCATTGCTGGCCGTCGGCTCCGGTGATCTGGATGCCAAGTCCCCTCACCCGGACCGTGGCATCGTTGGCCTTCGGGTCCGGCGTGCCGAGATTGAGGCGCCCGACGACCGCATAGCTGCCGGCCGCCAGCATGCTGGCCTTCGACAGGCTGGCACCTGACCCATTCGCCTCGAACTGCCCCGTGAAACAGATGCCCTTGGCATGATTGCGCCGGTGGCCGAGCGCCGGCCCGGTGGCGGGCGCCAGGGCATCGACGAGTTTCTGCGAGGTGAGGGCCTGGGGTGAAAGCCACCCGGCAGTGTAGGCAAAAGCAGCGCCTCCACCTGCGACGACCACCCCAATAATCGCAAAAGATAACCAGGTAGAATAGGAGGACGCCGGACTTGATGACATCACAACTCCTTAAGCCGAATTCCGACACGATAAAAAGAAAAGATAATTTCTTCCTCAACTGCGGAAGAATTTCTTATTCTTCATCCGAGAATGGAGGCAAGTCAAGCAGACATGGCGACCAATACTCGCCGCATCCCGCGCCACAGGCGACGGCGGCACATTCATGATGACGCACGTCAGTGATGACGCACGCTTGGCGCCCCTCTTTCGACATCGAGTTGACTTGATAGCATTCCTCCACGCCGGAAACACGCAGTGAGGTCATCCGTGCGTCTGAAATTCGCGTGAACGATCAAGCTCGCGGATATGCGCAGCGGGGATCCCGAAGGCTATCGATCTGTTTCCGAGATCCGATATGCCGAGGCCGCACATTTCTCCTTTCCCGGCCTGGCATGGCCACATCAAGCGGGTCCGCGTCCCTCTTCCCCTCCCCTTTGTGCCCTACGTCACACGCCAGTTGCCGACACCGGAGTGCGCCCTTTAAACTTGGCTCGATTTCCCCTATTTGGTTGCTCAACAGTCAAAGCGTCTTCCGAATTGGCGCAATCGCCAAGAATTGCAAAGACGCTCCAAGCCAATCCGTTGGATTGGCTTGGCAACAACGAACCCGGAGCAGACTAGCGTTCGGCATGAACGCCGCACGCTCCGGGGTGGCCAACCCAGGGGAGAGCCGCATGGCCGAGTTCGACGCCGCGATCAAGTCCGCCGAAGCTGAAATCAAGGCGGCCCAGGCCAAGATTTCCGAGGTCAGCTCGAAGATCGAGCTCGCCCATTCAAAGATGGAGAAGGGCGAGGACATCTCCATCGATATCCAGAACGCGACGCTCGACGACGTTCACGCCCATTCCAACGCGATGAACGCCAACATCGCCGAGCTGATCATGGGCCTGGACGATGTCACCGCCGGCTTCTCCAAGGAATTCGACGCCATGCGCGAGAAGTCCGGCTGGGAGAGCTTCGTGGGCATCTTCTCCTCCGCCAAGTCGGACTCCATGCGCGAGGAGCGCCTGCGCGCCGCCTCCATCGACGACAAGCTGCAAGACCTGATCTCCAAGTCCGACATCATCGTCAATCTGCTGCAGAGCCAGCTCGGCGTGCTCAACGACCACAAGACCCGGGTCGAGAAGAACCTGTCCGGCACCCTGTCCGATCGCGAGAGCACCGTGGCGGACCTGGAGAAGATCCGCGCCCAGGTCCTGGCCATGGATCCGAAGATCATCGATCTCGAAAACAAGATCTCGATGGAGCAGGATGCCGCCGCCCGCACGCGGCTGGAGACCGAGCTTGCCCAGACCAATGCGGCCTACAACAATCTCGTGCAGGAAGAGCAGGTCAAGCTCGCGCAGTCGCAGACGCTGGAGCGCTATATCGAGCAGGGCAAGAGCTGGGTCGACAGCCTGCAGAACCAGGCCGCCACCCAGATGGTGCTGATCAACAAGCTGCAGACCGACACCAAGCAGCGCGTGGTGCTCTATGATGCGCTCACCAAGTCGCTCAAGACGGCCCAGCAGCAGGACGTCGCCCACCGCATCAACGAGATCGGCGTCAAGACCGACCAGGAAGCCCAGGCCGCCATGGCCGCCATCGGCTCGGCCACCAACCAGCGCATGGCCGAGATGATGGAAAAGCACGAGGACCACATGGTCTTCGCCCGCAAGATCCTGGAAGAAAAGGCCAAATCCGACGAGCGCTTCGCCCGCCGCTTCGCCAAGATCGTCGAGAAGCACGACAAGAACCTCTATGGCGGGGCATAGTGGGTCATCCCGTGCGCATTGCAGCATGAAATGATGCGATGCAGACACGGCACCGCTCATCGACGCCCCTCTCCACCCGCGATCCCGGATCTGCGAAGCGTCACTGCGTGCCGCATCGCGTCCGGGATGACCTTCTCCGAGGCCGCCCTTGACCCCTCCCGGTAACGATCACGTCACCCTGCCGGACCCTCGGGCGATGCGGCGCTATTTCGGCAAATTCTCCCGCATCATCCGCCATTTGCGCGAGATCGCTGGCCAGACCGGCCAGGGAAACCAGGCGAGTCTGGCCGATGACGCCAAATATGGCGGCGGCGAGTTCGCCAACAACCAGCTCGACCTGATCGAGAATTATCTCCAGCGCCTCGCCAAGACCTTCACCGCCCTCAGCCTCAAGCACCTGATGTCGGGCCGGGTCTCCTCCCTGCCGCTCACTTTGGCGATCGACCGCTCGGAGAGCGGCTTTCCGGTGTTCCAGGAGATCATGACGATGGCGAACGACCTGGCACAGGTCGACCGCCACCTCGCCAACCAGCCCGACCAGGCCCGGCTGAAGGAGGAGATGATCGCGGCCATCCTCTCCGAACGCGCAAGGCCGACCAACCTGCAATATGCGATGAGCCAGCGTATCTATTACGAGACGCTGAAATCGCGCGGCCTGTTCTTCGCCCAGAACCACCCGCAATTCGTGCTGCTGTCCGACCCCAAGGCGCAGCGCCGGCGCTACCTGCTGCATTGGGCCGTCTATGACAGTGCCCTCAGCCTGCCGGTGATCTATCTCCTGGTGGTCGAGGATACCGGCCATGTCATCCTCAACGAGGACCAGATGCGCTGGCCGCAGGTGCAGTCCCACCTGATGGCGCAGTCGCTCTCCAGCCTCAAGCTCCTCACCATCGCCCGCGGCTTCGACGTCGATTTCGACAATCTGCACCCCAAGCTCCTGAGGCGCATCCATGTCGGGCCGATGTATTCGCATGCCTTCACCGAGCAGACCGGCCCCTTGCGGGAAATCCTCGCCGAAGTCTCGCGCACCGAGGAGAGCGACTGGGCCCTGGCCTGGACGATCGAGACGCTGGTCTCGGCCCGCAGCGAAAAGGTGCCCGCGGGCCTGCTGTCCACGGTGGAGCGCGAGATCTTCGACCTCGACCAGTACCAGCCCGCTGCCGCCGAGGCCGGCGTTACCCGGCTCGAGCGCTCTCTCGTCCTGCCGGTGCTGCCCTATCAGGTTCTCGTCGACCGCGATCCCCCCGGCTTCCGGGACGTGCGCAAATATGTGGTGGGCGAGGACGGGTCGCTGCTGACGGGGCTGTGATGGGAGTGCGCAGAATAAAGCGCGACCGGCCTTCTCCGCGAAGCGGGGAAGGTGGCCCGACGAAGTCGGGTCGGATGGGGTGTGGGCCGCTAGCTGCGCCCTGTCCGGATCGAGTACCGTCAGCGGGCCGCACGCCATCCGACGTTGCTTCGCAACGCCACCTTCCCCACTACGTGGAGAAGGCATTCCGCGCCCCATCCTGACCACGAGGACCCCATGACCGCTTCCCTCAACCTGATGGAAATCCGCGAGGCGGCGATCCGCGCGCAGTATCCCCAGGCCCTGGCCCTGATGGAGGGCTTCGACCATGCCCCGCGCATCGCCAAGGCACGGCCCGCATCGACGGGCACCGCGCCGGCCGAACGCTCCCCCGGCATCCCGACCGCGACTGGCCGGCTGTTCCGCGCCACCACGCCGGGCCTGACCGCGCGTTCCAGCGCGGCGCAGGACGGCGTCCACCTGATCGCACGCATCAGCCAGGCCGACCCCGGCGAAGCCTTGATGAGCCCGGCCCAGGCCAGTGTGCTGCAGGCTTTGCGCCGGGCGCTGGCCACCGCCATGGCCGTCGGTGAGCTCTATGAGGATCGCACTGCCCTCGGACAGCTCAAGCGCGACAATCGCGAAGGCCGCCTCGATCCTTCCAGGCGGACCGAATTCGCCGAGCTGCTGGCCGCCGCTTCGCTGATCGGCCTGCACGTCACCGCCAACATGCTTTCCTTCCTGCTCGCCGCCCAGGCGAGCGAGGGCCAGGCGGAAGTCGGCGAGCTGGAAGAGATTCTCACCGACAATCCCGCCCTCGCCCTGCAGGGCGCCCTGTGGGAGCTCGATGCCATCCTCAGCCGCTTGGATGGCAGCCTCAAGCTGGTGCCGACGCTGACGGCCTGGTGCGAGCGGCTGATGGAAGCGGTCGCGATGCGCGCCGGCACCGCCCCGCGCCTGGAGGCCTTCACCAGCGCCGCCTACCGTGTCGAGGCCGACGACTTCCAGGTCAATGGTTTCACGCCCGCCACCCACAAGCGCTCCACCGCGCTGACCATGGCCTTCAAGAAGCCGACGGAGGTGGTGGGCAACCACATCGCCAAATACCAGTCGATGAAGCTGGCCAAGATGCTGATGGCCTATGATTTCGACAAGCGGCTCAACCCCTTCGCCGAACTCGGCGGCTTCATCTTCACCTTCATGGGCGACGGCAAGCCCGGCACCGGCAAGACCACGCTGATCCAGATGATGGCGGGCCTGCTCAACGATTATTGCGCCACTGCCGGCTATCCCTTCCGCTATGCCAACCTCTCCACCGAGAGCATCGATTCCTACCAGGGCAAGTCGGCCCAGAACGCCAAGGCCTTCATCCGCGAGATCATCGACCCGGCCGTGATCGGCTTCGGCACCATCGACGACATCGACCAGCTCGCCGGCAAGCGCGGCGACCGGCAATCCTCCTCGGGCCAGCTCGAGATCACGGCCGTGCTGATGGAGAGCTTTGCCGGCGCCAACACCGTGGTGCGCGGCAACTGCACCTTCGGCATGTTCTCCAACTTCCCGGAGAATGTCGACGACGCCCTGCGTCAACGCGCCGGCGCCCGCTTCCTGGTCGACGGCCCGCAGAGCAAGGAGGACTATATCGACCTCCTCTCCCTGCTGCTCGGCAAGCGCCACCAGATTCCGCTCGGAGAGCACGATCTCTTCGCCGCCCAGGAGATCAAGAAGGCGGTCGCCGCTTCCTATGACGCGCATTCGCGCCCGCAGGAGGAAGCCCTGAAAAAGGTGTTCGACAGCGTGCAGGGCAAGATCGGGGCGCTCGACACCGTCGCCAGGCTCGGCGCCTATCTCAAGGCGATCCAGGAGGCCGATGAGCGTTTCACCGGCCGTGCCATCAAGAACATCACCGATGCCATCAAGGTCAGGGCAATGGATTTCGAGCTGCCGGACGAATGGATGGAAAAGCCCGAGCTGTTCCTGACCAAGGACTATGCCACCAAGCTTGCGATGATCTCCGAGCTAGCCAGGCCCATCACGGTCGAGATGGTGATCCAGGAGATCAACCGCTACGCCGACAGTGAATTCCGCTATGCCGACAAGTCGGACGAGGCCGCCATCGACAATGCGGTGCGTGACATGGGCCGCATGGAGGAAGCCAAGAAACGCTATCTGGAGCAGCGCGGGGCATGATGGAGCGCCTGATCGAAGCAGGGCTGATGTTCGGGAACCTCATCGAGGTCTCCTCCCCTACCATGGTGGCGCGCTACAACGCGGCGCTGGAGAAACTCATCGGCAAGCGCACCGCGCTCACCGAGTTCCATATCGACCTCTCCGGCTTCTCGCCGGAGGTTGGCGATGAGCTCGACGACATCCGCTACCTCAATCCCGAGGGCTGCAACCGGATGTTCATCCTGCTCAGCCTCGACCAGCTCAAGGCACCGCTCCTCAACGCGCAGTTCTCGACCATGCGCTCGGTGCTGCGCAATTTCATGCAGGACAATGCCAGGGAGCTGATGGCCCTCAGCGTGCGCGAAGCCGTGATGGGCGAACTCGTGCATTCGATGTGGCGCATCAAGAGTCCGGCGGACCTCTTGGAGCTGCGCTCCGTCACCGTCGAGGCCAATACGCCGACCGACCGGCTCGGCGAGGCGGAGCAGTTGTCGCGCCTGATCGAGGATTTCCGCGCCAAGGACGATTTGTGGCAGGACGACGCCTATATCGACACCATGATAAAGCTTGCCGGCCGGGTGGGCGACATCACCCGCAATCCGGTGCGTTTCCGCAAGACCGACTATAGCCAGGGCAATTTCTACACCAATTATTTCGACGGCCTCTATCTCTTCCGGGACATGTCCTACCCCGCCATGCTCTATCGCGGCGTGGCGCCGGGCTTTCCCAAGATCGGTGCCGTGGAGACCAAGAATCTCGACAGCGCCGTGGATGTCTGGCACTTCCTGCAGCTCAACGGCCTGATCACCTCGGTCTTCGAGGCGGCCGACCTGAATGCCAAGGCGCTGCTGCGCCAGCGGCTCGACTTCATGCTGGCCAATGTCCTTGCCGGCAAGGCCGATGCGCCGGCGGAACTGGCCCGCCTCAACCGGCAGGATCTGCGCCGCTTCGCCATGCGCCACGCCGATGACCTTCCGCCGGAATTCGAGGTGGTTGAGGCGGCCCTGCGCGCCGCCGAGCAGGGTCTCGAGCCCCGCCTGCCCGGACCGACGGAACCGGGCTGCTTCTATCTCTACCGGGCCGCCCAATTGCCGGATCGCGACCTCGTCAACCAGCTCCTGAGCGAGTTCACGCCCCTCGACATCCGCCAGCTCTTCCTGTGCAACAAGCCGGCCTTCTACAAGGCCTATCAGGGCTGGACCGCGCGCAAGCAGGACTATGTGGTTGAATTCCTGTCCCGGGACGAAGCACTCAGGAACGACGATGCCTGGGAGGATCTGTTCGGCGACGGCACGCCGGAGGAAGAGCCGGCACCACAGGCCGGCCCCTGGGGAGCAATCCCGAAAGGGTGATTCCGGGTGCGCGGGCATCTTGCCCGCCTCTTGGAAACACCCCACCTGTCGGATAGGAAGAAGCGGGCATCACGACATGCTGGCATGTCGTTGGGACGCCCGCGCACCCGGGAGAGTTCATGCTGCGCCTGTTCAAATGGTTCCTGATCGTCCTGGCGCTGGTGGTCGGCTATTGCTGGCTCGACCAGGTGCTGCCGCGCTATGACGTGGTGCGCATCGTCGGCACCGACACCAAGCGCCTCGACAGTTCCGGCTTCTTCGACAGCGAGGCGCCCAATGTGCAGGCGACCAACACGCGCGACGTGCGCTTCATCAACACCGTCTATCCCGGCGGCGCACTGCGCGTATATCGCAACGAGGATACCGACTGGGGCTTTCCCTGGTACTACAAGTTCGACTCCGGCAACCTGATGGCGGCCGCCCAGTCCTTCCAGTCCAGCTCGGAAACTCCGAAATGGGTGGTGATCAAGAGCTATGGCTGGCGCGTCACCTATCTGACCATGTTCCCCAACGCGCTCTCGATCCGGGCCGCGACGGGGCCCGATGAATATGTCATCCCCTGGATGCGGATCTTCGTGTTCGGCGGCCTGGCGATCGGACTGATCTGGCTCTATTTCCGGCTGCGACGTTTCAAGCGCGAGCGGATCGATCCGATGCTGACCCGCATCGAGAACCATGTCAGCGCGGCGGCCGATGCCGTCGATGATCATGCCGTCGCGGTTTCGAGCAGGGCCACCGGCTTCATGGCCCGGATCCGGCGCTGGCTGGACAGCTGGAAGCCGAAGAACCAGCGGCGCTACAAATAGGATCAAGCCGGGAAGATATCTGACCTGGAGACTTGAAGGGCTCAGGCCGCCGCTCTGGCGATGCCCTCGCCTACGATCGTCAGGGTCAGCGGCCCCGGCAGCATCTCGCCGATCGCCTCGAAGGCAGGATGTTCCAGCGTCACCGCCGGATCGAGCTCGATCACGCCCATGGTCTCGCCCTGGGCGAAGCTGAGCTTGGCGTTGAAGCGGCGGGCCAGCGCCTTCATGCTGGCATTGTCGGCATGGGTGGAGACCTCGAGGCGGGTGTAGCCAAGGCCGAGCGCGTGCAGCAGCAGGCGCGCGAACAGCCGCCCGCCAATGCCCTGATGCTGGCGGTGACGTTCGACACTGAAGGCGATCTGGGCCGTCGGCTCCGCCAATTCGGGTAGTTCGTGCAATTCAGCCGCGCCGAGAACCTGGCCGTCCTCGACATAGCCGATGACGGTTGCACCACCGCGAAAGCTGCGCTCGGCATAGTCGGCGACGAAACTGGCGCTGATGCCGCCGTTGAAACGATCATGCCGGCTTTCCCGGTCCAGCCGCAGCAGGTGATCGCGAAACTTCGGCAGATCGGACGGTCTCAACTGCCGGATAATGCCCCTGGGGGCCATGGTGGTGATCTGGTTCATCTCGCAGTCCTCGTGGCTTACCCCCGAGTCGTCACCTCCCTATGTCCGAAATATTGTGCACCGCAGCATAAATTGCAAGCGATCTCCGTCGCACTGCACACAAGGCTGCCATGCGGGAAGTGATGCCTGCTGCTTGGCCTTTCGGCCATGCTGACCTGCCGCGCCCCGGGCGGGGTTGGGCGCAACGCCTATATGTCTCCCGAAACCTGCCTGCGGATGTCGTCGGCCAGGGGATGCAGTTCCTCGGCCGGCATCGTTCCGACGAGGCTGTAGCCCATGCCGCGGCTTGCCCAGCTCCAGCCGTCGACCTTGCCTTCGGAATGGGCGGCCATCGCCTTGTCCTGGTCAACGGCCATCGGCCTGGTCAGCATCACGAGGCGGCCGCCACGGTCGTCGTCATACATCAGCATGAGCGCCGGGCCGTGGGGCGTGGACACCACCCGCCCGCCCATCAGCCGGTAACCTGCCTTCGACAGGTCGGGCAAGGCAGGCTTGCGCCCCATCCGTTCGGCCGCCCAATCGGCCAGTTCCGTGGCCTTGTCGGCGCGGATTTCCACCGGCCTGACGTTGTCGGAAGCATAGGCGCTGAAATTCGCCGATGCCTCGCGGGCCAGGGCGCCCACGCCCTCCTGGGGTATGGACGTCATCTCGCGCAACAGCCATCCCCCGGATCCGCCGACGGCAAGAAGCAGAACGGCCGCCGCCGCGGCCCACAATCTGGAAATGCGTGGCCGCCGCTGCCGATCGATCATATGGGCCAGGTTGAGCCTGGTCGGAATGGGTTCTTCCGCGATCGCGGCGAAGGCGGATCGCAAGCCGGAGCGATCATCGGCATAGGATCCGAAGCGGGCCGCAATCTCGGGATGTGCCTCGAGATAGGAGGCGATCTCCGCGCGGCGGGCCTCGTCCAGAGCGCCATCGATATAGGCGTGGAGATCATCCTCGGAAATCGGCTTGTCGATCATTTCACGCTCCGCAGATGGCCACCGCGCCTGGTGGCAGATCGATCAGAGTTTTCAAGAAGTTGCCGCAGGCGCTCGCGGGCACGCGAGAGCCTCGACATCACGGTTCCGATCGGGATCGCCAATATCTCGGAAACCTGGGCATAGGAAAGATCCTCCACGCTGACCAGGAGGAGCAGGCTGCGCTGGTCGTCCGGAAGCTGCGCCAGTGCCGAGACGAGTTCGGCCTGAACCAAGGCGTCTTCCTGGGCCGGCCGGCGGGCAAGGACGCCCTCCTCGACAGCCTCGAACGGCAGATGGTCGCCGCGCCGCGCCTTCTGCCGCATACGGTTGACGGCGAGATTGTGCAGGATGGCAAAAGCCCAGGTGCGCGGATCCCTGCCGCGCCGCTGCTGCCAATGGGCGACCACCCGTTCCAGGCAATCCTGAACCAGGTCATCGGCAGCGACGGTGTCCCGCAGCAAGGCGCGGGCATACCGTCGCAGAGCGGGGATCATCGGCTCGACGAGCCGTTGCAGATCACTCATGGCCTTGACACTGCTTCCGCTCGATGGCGCGCCCACCGGCATGGCCGAGGCGAGCGCACCCGCTACTCATTGAACCTGAACCTGGACCACGTCACCGGCTTTTCCCTCGGTGGAGGTTGCAACCACGAGAAAACGCCTTTCGTCCTCATGCCTGGATTCGACGATCTGGCGTATCGGTCCGACGGCGTTGACGATGGCGGAACCAGCCGGATTCGTGGTGAAGGTCGAGAGCGGCTGCAGCGCCCCGCCCCCATCCGCCCGACTCGACAGCGCAAGGACATAGGGCTTCTTCGGTTCGAGGCCACTGACCGCCGCCTGGAGAATCTGGGTCAGGCCCTGATCGAACAAGGATACGCTGGTCGCAGCGGTCTTGCTACCGGCACCTCTGGGCGCGAGCTTGAGATGGGCGGCCTCGCCGGCGGCGCCGAGCGGCATCAGGTTCTGCAGGCCATCGCCCTCGGGCACGGCATTGGGGACATAGGCGACGGCCTGGGGCGCCTGCCCGATCGGAATGGTGGCGATCACCTGGTTGGTCAAGGTGTCGATGACGGCAAACTGGTCGGCATTCTCGAGCCCGACATAGACCCGGCTGCCATCGCCCGAGGGCCAGATGCCGTGCGGCAGATTGCCGACCGGAATGGTCGCGACCTCCTTGAAATCATCGGTGCGGAACACCTTCACCTCGTTCGACCCGCCGACGGTGACATAGGCGAAGCTGCCTTTCTTGTTGACCACGAGGTTGACGTGATTGGTGATCGGGCCGGTATCCAGCGTCTTGACGAGATCGAAGGGAGGTTCGGCCTTGAAGACCTGCGTCTTGCCGATGTCCTTGAGGGTGAACCACACCTGCTTGCCATCGGCCGAAGCGGCGATGTTCGGGCAGAAGGGGCTGGCCTGCTTGACGCTTCCGACGATCTTGTGGTCGGCGAGGGAAATGACCACGGTCTGCGGATTGAACGAGGAGCAGACATAGCCGTATTTGCCGTCCGGCGAGAAGATCTGCATGCCGGGGCCACCCGGAACCTTGATCCGGAGCTTTTCCTCGAAGCTGTCGGCATCGATGACGGAGACATAGTCCTCGCCCCGCACCGTCACCCAGACTTCGCGCCCATCAGGCGTGAAGAAGGCTTCATGCGGGGAACGCCCGACATAGGTGGTGTGCTTGACCGCATTGGTCGCCGTGTCGATGAAGGTCACGGAATTGGAGCCGATCGAAACCACGGCCAGTGTCTTGTGGTCGGGCGAGAACCCCATGCCATGGACCAGCACCTGGCCCTTGTAGAGCGGGCTGAGATTGCCCGGCTGGGGATCACCGAGCCGGATGACGCCCAGCAGCCTGTTGTCGACGGGATCGCTCACCGAGACGGTGTTCGAGAACTGCTCGGCCGCATAAAGGCGATCCTTGTGACTGATCGGGATATCCGCCGCCGATGCAGGGCCGGGTATCTGTCCCGCGGAAGCGACGGCCAGTGCCAGCATGGTGCCTGCAAGAAGGCCGAGAGCGAAGAGAATGCGATGCATGCATGAGTCCTTCATTTGTCCGTTCCCGTCATCGACATGGGGGGAGGCGGGGAACTGGCGTCGGCGGGTGGATTGAGGGAGAGGTCAACGGCGGGGCTGGTCTGCGTGGGCGCCGCAGCCGGAGCCGGCGGCGGGTCCCCGAGCGCCAGCCGCATGGCGGCGATTTCCTGCTGCTGCTCGACGATGATTTCCTGGGCGATGCGCCTGAGCTGCTCGTTGCGGCCATAACGCAGATAGGTCTGCGCCATGTCGATCGCCCCCTGGTGATGGGGGATCATCATCTCGGTGAAGTCGCGATCGACATTGCCGGTCGGCTTGACCGCCATCGCGCTCATCATCTTCGACATGGCCGCATCGTTTTCCTGGAGGAACGGCGTCTCGGCGGAGGCCGGCATGGCCTCGTGTCCGTGATGCGCCGTGTCGTCGGCGACAGCCGGCACGGAGCCGGCTGCCAGGATCCAGGCCAGCCCGACGAGGGCGGCCCTGCGCTGAACGATCATTTTTGCTGTCCCGTGATGTTTCGAACCCCTTCGGATGGGTGGACAACCGGAGGCGGCGTTTATTCCACCGCTTGCAGACATTTTCTCTGCAGTCTCATTTCCAGTAGCTGAGATCCATATTCACCCGGATAATATTGACATGAATTCCACCCGGGCCTATCTTGCGCGTCCAACAGGATCAGGGATCATGACCCATCTTGCCCTCATCGCCTTTGCCGGGCGCAGATGTCTGGCCGAGGGCGATGCCATTACCGTTGCACTGGCCATCCGCCAGGCCCAGGATGCCGGCGAGGCTTCGCCCGTGCAGGTGTTCGAGGATACCACCGGCCGACCTGTCGATCTCGACCTGCGCGGCAGCCCGGAGGACATCCGCAATCGCTATGCCCTGATCGAGCCGCTGCCGCGCGGGCCGGGGCGTCCGAAGCTCGGCGTCGTCGCCCGTGAGATCACCCTGCTGCCGCGTCATTGGGATTGGCTGGCCTCGCAGCCGGGTGGGGCCTCCGTGGCCCTGCGCCGCCTGGTGGACGAAGCGCGCCATGCCTCCGAGGCGACAGACCGGCTGCGCGAGGCGCGCGAGGCCGCCTATCGCTTCATGAGCGCCATGGCCGGCAACGAGCCGCATTACGAGGAAGCGATTCGCGCCCTGTTCGCCGGCGATGACGAAAAATTCGCTGCCATGATCGCCGACTGGCCTGACGACGTCAGCAGGCATGCACACAAGCTGGCCGAAGCCGCCTTCACGACCAACACCGCCACAGCGCAGGGCAGCGGCAACGGGCATGTCCGTTACCCGTCCGCAAATGGCGGTCTTCGCGCCTGAAACCGGCCCATGGCCCCGCTTCAGCGCCCCTGGCTGGCGCGTGAGCGGGTGCCCCGGCATAACTCCTTTGCCGGCCACGTGAATTTTCAGTTTTTGCAGCGCAGAAAAATTTCGGCCCGGGCGAAAATTTTTCTTGCATATGACGTCCATTCTTCCTATTTCCCGGCTTGCCCAATTTCGCACGTGCCTGTGGCCGCGTGTCGGTCGGTGGACATCCAGACAAGAGGCTGGACGGTCGCCAGGGATGGACTAGGGATCGCGGCAGTGGTCCCTTGAGGTGATCAGGCATGACGTGCCGAAATCATCGAATCCCGAACAACGATCGGCAGCCGGAGGCGACCGGTGAACCCCGTACTCCGCGGGGGACGCAGCTTGAAGCAACGACGAAGCGGGCTTTTTTGGTCTCGGCTGGTTTCCATATCCAGCGACTGAAGAGGCTTGTTTCTCTTTGCCAGGCGTGCGGACCGGGTATCCCGATCCAATCCAAGGCAGTTTCGAACCATGCAGCGGCTTGATCCGTTGCGTGGCGATTTGCATCCCGTCGCGGCGAGGCATCCGGCCTTTCCGGCGGTGGGCGGCGCGTCAGCATCGAACGTCCGCGGCTCCACCCCGCGGCGGCGGTGACGTCGCACCGATCCGTGACACCCTTTGGATTTTGGGGAGACCCGCCATGACCGACCGCATCCTCGACTACCTCCGACGTACCCCCGCCGACGGCCCCCGGCTCGTCGTCGATCTCGACGTGGTGGAGCGGAATTATTCGGCATTCGCGCATGCCCTCCCCGACACCCGCGTCTTCTACGCCGTCAAGGCCAACCCGGCCCCCGAGATCCTCAACCTGCTGGCCGGCCTCGGCTCCAGCTTCGACTGCGCTTCCGTGGTCGAGATCGAGCAGGTGCTCGCCACCGGCGCCGGTGCCGATCGCGTCTCCTTCGGCAACACCATCAAGAAGGAGCGTGACATCGCCCGCGCCTTCGAGCTCGGCGTGCGCTTGTTCGCCGTCGACTGCGTGGCCGAGGTCGAGAAGATCGCCCGCGTCGCTCCCGGTTCGCGCGTGTTCTGCCGCATCCTGTGCGACGGCGCCGGCGCCGAATGGCCGCTGTCGAAGAAGTTCGGCTGCGCGCCGTCCATGGCGCCCGACGTGCTCGAGCAGGCCCAGGTCCTCGGCCTCGCCGCCTATGGCGTGTCGTTCCATGTCGGCTCGCAGCAGGGCAATGTGCAGGCCTGGGACAGCGCCCTGGCCACCGCTGCCGGCATCTTCCGCGAGATGGCCGAGCGTGGCATCACGCTGTCGATGGTGAACATGGGTGGCGGCTTCCCGGCCAAGTATCTGCGCGCCATGCCGGGCGTGCCGGCCTATGGCGAGGCGATCTTCAACGCGCTGCGCACCCATTTCGGCAACCAGTTGCCCGAGACCATCATCGAGCCGGGCCGCGGCATGGTCGGCGATGCCGGCATGATCGAGGCCGAGGTGGTGCTGGTGTCCAAGAAGGCCGAAACGGACGAGATCCGCTGGGTCTATCTCGACATCGGCAAGTTCCATGGCCTCGCCGAGACCATGGACGAGGCCATCCGCTACCCGATCCGCACTGAGCGGGACGGCGATGCCAAGGCGCCCTGCGTCCTGGCCGGACCGACCTGCGACAGCGTCGACGTGCTCTACGAGAAGACCCCCTATGATCTTCCCGTGAGCCTGTCGATCGGCGACAAGGTGCTGATCGAGGCCTGCGGGGCCTACACCACCACCTATTCCACCATCGGCTTCAACGGCTTCCCGCCGCTGGCCTCCGTGGTGATTTGATCGGAGCGCGGACATCCTGTCCGCTCTTCTCTCAAGCCTCCCGTTTCCAAGAGCGGACATCGCGACATGCAGGCATGTCGCTGTGATGTCCGCGCTCCATTCATCGTCCCGTACGGCCGTTTCATCGGTGCGAGGGCTGTCGCTCTCCTTTTGCCAGGAGCCACGGCCATGATCCGTATTGTCCAAGAATCCTCGTCCCATCTCGAAGCGCGCGAGACCCTGCTCGACGCCTGCTTCGGTCCGTCCCGTTTCGCCAAGACCAGCGAGCGCCTGCGCGAAGGCCGCCTGCCGGCCAAGGGCCTGGCCTTCTCGGCCGTCGATGATGGCAGCCTGATCGGCACGCTGCGCCTGTGGAACGTCTCCGCCGGCCCCGGCCGGGCGGCCCTGCTGCTGGGCCCGCTTGCGGTCGATACCCGCTATCGCAGCGAAGGCCTCGGCGCGCGCCTGATGTGGCACGGCATCGGTTATGCCCAGGAATATGGCCACAAAGCCATCCTCTTGGTGGGCGATGCGCCCTATTATAGCCGCTTCGGCTTTTCGACTGACCTCACCGAGCGCCTCTGGCTGCCCGGCCCGGTGGAGCGCAACCGCTTGCTCGGCCTGGAGCTGGTGCCCGACGGGCTGGTGGGGGCGGCCGGCCTTGTGAACGCCACCGGCGAGCTCGAAACCGCACCCGACTTCGCGGCGCTCGTCGCCCAGGCAGCCAACGACACCGGCCTGCGTTTCGCGGCCTAAGCCGATGAAAAGAGCCGGCTGGAAGCCGGCGGTCCCAGGGATCGTGTCATCCCTGCTTCACATTCACGCGACAAAACTTGCACCCGCGGGTCCCAGCGCCTAAACGCTGGGGCTTGCACATTTTGGAGGATTGAATGGCTCAATGGCCTGTCTACGGTAAGATTTCCGGCCCCGTCGTGATCATTGGTTTCGGTTCGATCGGTCGCGGCGTGCTGCCGCTGATCGAGCGTCATTTCGAATATGACAAGGAGCGCATGGTCATCATCGACCCGCATCCGCTCGATGCCGACCGCAAGATCATCGAGGAGCACGGCATTCGTTTCGTGCAGGAGGCCGTTACCAAGGACAACTACAAGAGCCTGCTGCAGCCTTTGCTCACCGCCGGCGGCGGCCAGGGCTTCTGCGTCAATCTCTCGGTCGACACCGGTTCGGTCGACCTGATGGAATTCGCCCGCACCCTCGGCGCGCTCTATATCGATACGGTGGTCGAGCCCTGGCTCGGCTTCTATTTCGACAAGAACGCCGGCCCGGAAGCGCGCACCAACTACGCCCTGCGCGAGAGCATGCTGGCTGCCAAGCGCCGCACGCCCGGCGGCCCCACGGCCGTTTCCTGCTGCGGCGCCAACCCCGGCATGGTCTCCTGGTTCGTCAAGCAGGCCCTGCTTGACGTCGCCGAGGCGACCGGCCATGGTTCGGCCGATCCCAAGACCCGCGAGGAATGGGCGGCGCTCGCCCACAAGGTCGGTGTTAAGGGCATCCACATCGCCGAGCGCGACACCCAGCGCGCCAAGCATCCCAAGCCCCGCGGCGTGTTCGTCAACACCTGGTCGGTGGAAGGCTTCATCTCCGAAGGCCTGCAGCCGGCCGAGCTGGGCTGGGGCACGCACGAGACCTGGATGCCCGAGACCGGCCGCACCCACAAGGAAGGCTGTGGCGCGGCGATCTACCTGCTGCAGCCCGGCGCCAACACCCGCGTGATGAGCTGGTGCCCGACGCCGGGCCCGCAATATGGCTTCCTCGTTACCCATAACGAGGCGATCTCGATCGCCGACTATCTGACGGTGCGCGAGAATGGCGAGGCGGTCTACCGCCCGACATGCCACTACGCCTATCACCCGGCCAACGATGCCGTACTCTCGCTGCACGAGATGTTCGGCGCCGCCGGCAAGGCGCAGGACAAGTTCGTCATCCTCGACGAAAAGGAAATCGAGGACGGTGCCGACGAACTCGGCGTGCTGCTCTACGGCCACGGCAAGAATGCCTACTGGTACGGCTCCCAGCTCACGGTCGAGGAGACCCGCAAGCTCGCGCCCTACCAGAACGCCACCGGCATGCAGGTCACCTCGGCCGTGCTGGCCGGCATGGTCTGGGCGCTGGAGAATCCGGAAGCCGGCATCGTCGAAGCCGACGAAATGGACTTCCGCCGCTGCCTGGAAGTGCAGAAGCCCTATCTCGGCCCGGTCAAGGGCTACTATACCGACTGGACCCCGCTCGACGGCCGCCCGGGCTTCTTCCCCGAGGACATCGACACTTCCGATCCCTGGCAGTTCCGCAACATCCTGGTGCGGTGACGAAAAACCTTCTCCCCTTGAGGGAGAAGGTGCCCGAAGGGCGGATGAGGGGTGGACGAAACCCCTCCCAGCACTAAACTGCTCAGGCCTCTGGATGCCGAAACCATGAAGCCTGAGCAACGCGACTTCGCCCGCAAAATGCGCGGCGATCAAACCGACGCCGAGACCGTGCTTTGGCGTCTGTTACGCGGCCGTCGGCTCGCTCATCTGAAGTTCCGCCGCCAGGTGCCGATCGGCCGCTATGTCGTCGACTTCGCCTGCTTTCGGTATCGCCTCATTGTCGAGGCTGATGGCTCCCAGCACGCCAAAAGCACACACGACCAGGTCCGCGATGCTTGGTTCGCAGCGCAGGGTTACACCATCGTCCGGTTCTGGAACGCCGAAATCCTGCAATCTCCCGCAGTGATTCAGGATACCATTCTCGCTCGAGCCGGAATGCCTTGTTAGGATGGGGCACGTCCACCCCTCATCCGCCCCTTCGGGGCACCTTCTCCCGCAAGGGGAGAAGGAAAGTGTGCACTACGCCGGCGCGAAGCGAAAATGGCCGGTCTGCGGGAAGGCGAACAGCGTGTCCTCTTCCCGCGCCCCCTGCCCGATATTGTGGATCGCCAGCCGGCGCCCCGGCGTCGGCGCCGCGACCTGCGAAGAGACGATCAGGATATGCGGCAGATTGCCCGGCAGCATCTGGGTGACCAGGTCGCCAGGCAAATAGTCCGCCGGATCGGCGGTCACCGGCAGCACTGTGCCCTTGCGCTTGAAGAAGGCGATCAGGTTGGGCACGCGGCGGTGGTCGATATTGGGATCCGGCGCCCGCATGCCCCAGTTTCTCGGGTAGGCGGCGAAACCGGCCTTCATGTCCTCGTGCACGAGGCGCTGGAGATCGAGGGCGAAGGCCTTGCGATAGGCGCGCACCACCACGTCGGTGCACACGCCCCGCTCGGGCGCCACGTCGCCGCCGGGATAGGCGATGCGCCTATAGGCAGGATCATAGAGGGTGGTGACGCCGATCTGGCTGCGCGCCGCATCCACCAGGGCCTTGCGCCAGTCTTCCCCAGCACCGGATGGCTGCGCCTTCGCCGCACCGCCGGCACCCGCAGCCAGGGCTAGGAAACCAAGCTGCAGGATCCCTCGGCGCGTTATTCCATTCATGTCAGGCCCTTGCTTCCCACCAGTTTTTCAAGCGCCGACAGCCAGTGCTCGTAATAATGCGAGCCGTCGTCGGCGGGCGCAGCGGCAATCTCGCGGCCCAGCGCCTCAGCCCATTCCGGCCAGGTGAACACGCCTTTTTCATGGAGGGAAACGGCGAGGGCGAAGGCGCGGGCCTCCCAGGGTTCGCGGAACACGGGCTCACCGCGATCGCGCGGAATGGAAGGAATGGCGTCAAGCGGGGTCAAGGTAGCTCTCCCACAGATCCAGCATCACTGTCAGCGTCGGGTCGGCCTGCGGGCCCCAGAGTTCGGTGCCGGCGAAGCGCACCGTGTAGAGCCATTGGGGGTTCTCGCCTTCGCCATGGGCGTTGCTGTCGGGCAGCACGAACACGCCGTGGGCTTCGACAATGGTACCGAGATGCCCGCGCGCATAGCGCGGCAGCCTGGTATGAGTGAGCTTGTGCTCGTTGCGCGCCCGTACCGCCTCGCCGGCGGAAAACCGCGCGGGCTGGCTCGCCGGGCGGTCGCAGCGCGTGCCGGCAGCGAGCGCAGCCGGCACCTCGGCGGCCTTGATCACGCGCTTGAGCGGCTTGGCCGGTTCGATCGCCCGGCCCTCGGCAAGCTCGGCCTCGCTGACCAGCGCTTTCGCCAGCATCAGCTTGATCAGGGCCTTGATCCAGATCTCGTAATAGGAGGAGGACATATAATCCGCCGGCGGCAGGCTCTCGCGCGCATAGCGCCCGGCATCGAGCGGCCAGGAGCCGGTCGCGCCCATCGCCAGCGTCACCGCCATCGCCCGCTTCTCCCAGGCGGCATGGAAGAAAGGCTCGTCCTTTTCCGGCGCGATCGGCCCGAAGCCCATCATGCCGCCAAGGTCCTGCGCACCGTTCATTGATAACTCCGGGCAAGGCAAGAACAGGGGCTTGTCTTACGCGGAGTCGGCCCTGTTTTGCAAAAGTAATGAAGCCTCAGCCCCGCCCCGGCAGCATGCTCTGCAGCACGCCGTCGCGATCCCACAGCCAGTGCTTGAGGGCCGCCGCCACATGCAGGAGGACAAGGGCGATCAGCACGAAAGCGAAGCGATGGTGCAGCGCCTTCATCTGCTCGGAAAGCTCGAAATCGGGAGCAACGAGATTGGGAACATGCCCTCCCCCCGGCAGCTGGATCGGCAGCGGCAGCGGCGAGGCTGAGATCATCACATAGCCGGTGACGAGCATGGCGAAGATCAGCCCGTAGAGGGCGACATGCACCACCTTGCTCAGCACGCGCTCATGACGCGGCATGCTCTCCGGCAAGACCGGCGCCCGGGCCAGGAGGCGCCAGGCGGCGCGCAGCGCCATCAACAGGAAGACCAGGGCGCCAAGGCTCTTATGCAGCTGATAGAGATCGAAGCGCTGGCCCTGGTCCTCCACCCATTCCACCATGGCAAGGCCGAGCCCCAGCATGAACAGGATGAGGGCAGCGCAGGACCAGTGCAGCAATTGCCCGGTGGCGCTCCAGCGATGGCGGAGGGAAGGCCTCGCCTTCATCACCACGCCTCCCGTCACTGAGCCTGCGCCTCGGTGGTGACGATCAGGTCGACATCGTTGCTGATCGCCGGAAAGCCCGCACTCATGTTGAAGGCGAGCCGCTTGATCACGCCCGTCGCCCGGAAGCCGATCTGCGAGCTTGCCTTGTCGGCCGGCTTGTCCAGGGCGACATCAATGGTGAGCGGGCGGGTGATCCCGCGGATGGTGAGGTCGCCTGTGACCCGGGCATGGCTGCCATCGACCTTCTCGACCCTGGTGGAGGTGAAGGTGATGGTCGGATACTGCGCCACGTTGAAGAAGGCATCGGTGCGCAGGTAATCGTTGAAGGAGGGCGAGCCGACATCGACCGATTTTGCCGCAACCTTGAAGCTGACGCGGCTGGCGGCCGGATTGTCGAAATTGATCGAGATCCTGCCGTCGAAATCGTGGAAACGCCCCTTGGTACGCGGCCAGCCGATGCCGTCGACGACGAAGCCGACGGACGTCCTGGCCGGATTGATGCGCCAGTTGCGCGCCTGGGCGGAATCGGCCTGGCTGGCGCCGAGCAAGCAGGCGATCAGGGGTATGGCTCCCAGGGAGAGCCTCTTCAGTCTTGCTGTGGTCATACTTGCGGTGGTCATGGCTCAGTTCCGTCTCGATCCGTCGCGAAGAAGGGTTCGTCTGGAAAACACACCGTGCTGGATTTTATTCGTATCCTGGACGATGGGCCGATCACAACGGGGTGAACGAGTACTTGCTGCTAGCCCAGGCCGATCCGCGGCACCGGCGTGCGCGAGGCCTGATCGATCAACCAGTCGACCAAAGCGCCGATCTCGGGCCTGGCGAGGGTCTCCTCGCTGCAGATGCAATGATAATTCTTGGCCGCCGGCACGCGCTGCGTCAGCGGCTGGACCAGCCGGCCTTCGTCGAGATCGCGGGCCGAGATCACGTCGTCGACCAGGGCGACGCCATGGCCGTCCCGGGCCGCCTGGAGAATGAGAGCGAAGTCGCCGAAATAGATGTCGGCCGCGCCCGGATATTTTACCCGGGCCTGCGCCAACCAGCGGCGCCACTCCGATCCATCGTCCTCGTGCAGCAGCCGGTGATGCAGCACGTCGGCGGGGTGGCGGATGGCATGAGGCCCACGCAGCAATTGCGGGCTGCAGACCGGCATCAGATAGACGCCGTGCAGCATGCGCCACCAGAAGCCCGGCCAGGGCGGGTTGCCATAGACGATGGCGACATCGCTCCTGCGCCAGTCGATGGCATGGAATTCGACGCCGGTGGCAACATTCAGCCTGAGGTGGCGGTGGTCGGCCATGAAGGCGAACAGACGGGGCGCGAGCCAGGTCGTCCCCAGCACGGGTGGAATGCAGAGATTCACCACGACCTCGGCCCGGCGGTCGATCCGCTGCGCCGAAAGATTGCGCACACCCTCGCCGATCTCGGCCATGGCGACCCCGACGGATTGCTGCAGCGTCAGGCCGGCCTCCGTCAACACGAGCCGGCGCCCCACCTTCGCGAAGAGATCCATGCCGAGATGGAGTTGCAGCGAGCGTAACTGCTGGCTCACGGCACCCGGCGTGACATGCAACTCGGCGGCAGCGGCCCCGACATGACCGAGCCGGGCCACGACCTCGAAGACCTTGAAAGCATGAAGTGGCGGAAGCATGCGCCCCTAATTGTTTAGTTTCAATCACGCTAAAACTAGCAGAACATTTAGCTTGTTTCCATGCATCGCGTGCCGGACAGTCGGGTGATCCAGAGCAGAACAGCCGAAACCACGGCACGAAGGGAACGCATCCATGCGCTCGACGAAGACCCATTTTGCATGCACCGCTTTCTGCGGGTTTGCTGCCCTCCTCAGCGTTTCCACGGAGGCGGCCTGGGCGGCGGATGTGCCCTCCTTCGCTAGGAACGGCACCTTCAAGGTCTGTACCTCCGGCGAGTTCCCGCCAATGGAATTCTACGAAAAGCCCGGCGACAAGGCCCTTGTCGGTTTCGAGATCGACGTCGCTGAGGCGCTGGCCCAGCAATGGGGCGCCAAGACCGACTATGTCGTCGGCGACTTCAAGGGCCTCCTGCCCTCGCTCGATTCCCAGCGTTGCGATGCCGTCATGAGCGGCATCACGCTCAGGCCCGAGCGGCTGCAGAAATATGACGGCATCGGTTATTTCACGACCTCCACCGTGATGGTGACGGCCGCCGGCGACAGCGGGACCAAGGTGCCCGAGGATTTCAGCGGCAAGACCGTCGCCGTCGAGGCGGGCACCACCTTCGAACCGACGCTTGCCGCCCTCAATGCCACCTTCGCCAAGGCTGGCCGGCCCGAGGCCGTGCTGCAGCCCTATCCTTCAGCCTCGGCCGTCATCCAGCAGATCCTCGTTGGCCGGGCCGCCGGCACCATCACGCTGGACACCACGGCAGCCTATCGCATGGCCCAGACGCCCGGCCGGTTGCAGGTGCCCTACACCTATCCGGATAAGGAATATTACGCGATCTACCTGCGCAAGGATGCCGGCGACCGCAAGGCCGTCCGCGCCGGCCTCGAAGCCTTGAAGGCCGAAGGCCGCATGCAGGACATGCTGAAGAAGTGGAACCTGTCGCCCGAGGCCGTCGAGGTCGATGGCGCTGCGGCTCGATGAAGCGGCGCAATGTTCGACTTCCAGCTTTTCCTCGACGCCGTCTTCGGCTGGCCCCTGGCCGAAGGCGCCCTTTTGACCGTCGCCCTGTCGCTTGCCGTGATGGCCGTTTCGATGGTGACGGCCATGGGCACGGCCTCCCTGGCCACCTCGCCGCGACGCCTGCTGCGCTGGAGCGTCATCGGCTATGTCTGGCTGCTGCGCGGTACGCCGGCTTTGCTGGTGCTGCTGTTCATCTGGAACGGGCTGCCCCAGCTCTCTCCGCTATTTCGGGCGGGCTGGTTCTCGCCCTTCCTGGCCGCCTTCATCGCACTCACCCTGATCCAGGTCGCCTATCTCACCGAGATCCTGCGCAGCGCCTTCGCGGCGGTGGGTCCGGGGCAGCGCGAAGCCGGGGCGGCGCTCGGCCTGCATCGCGGCCAGATCTTCGTCCTGATCACGCTGCCCCAGGCCATGCGCATCGCCCTGCCCGCCCTGATGAGCGAGTTCATCACGCTCCTGAAGACGACCTCGCTCGCCACGGTGATCTCGCTCAAGGAACTGATGACCGTCACCCAATATGCGATCGCCACCAGCTTCCGCTTCATGGAGTGGCATGGCGCGGCGCTGGTCTACTATCTCGTCATGGTCTCGATCCTGACCGCCATCCAGATGCGAACCGAGGCACTCTTCGCAAGAGGCCGTCGCTGATGGCCCTGCCTTCCGCTACCATCGCACTGCCCCGTGCGAAGACATCGCGCCCGCATCCTGGAGGAACGGCATGACCGTGGCCCTTTCCGACACCTGGTTTGCCAGGGAACGCCTCGCGCCCGACCTGACCCGACTGTGGGAGCCTTTCGTCCATTCCTTCTTCCAGGCCAACATCTTCCATCTCAGGGGCCGCGACGCCGACCTGGTGCTCGACTTCGGCATGGGCCTGGCCTCATTGCGAGACGCCCTCGATGTTACCCCGGGCAAGCCCGTCCTGGCGGTGGCGAGCCACGGCCATGTCGATCATGTCGGCTCCTTTCATGAATTCGAGCGGCGTTTCGGTCACGCCGCCGAACAGGCTGCCTTCGCCGAGATGCGCGACGGCGAGACGCTTGCTGCGTTGTTCCGGGACATCGACGAAGCCGTCACGCAGCTGCCGGCGCCGGCTTGGCGGGCCGCCGATTTCAGCCTCACTCCCGCTCCCCTGACGACGCTCCTGACCGAAGGCGACAGCCTCGATCTCGGCAATGCCCGGCTGCACGTGCTGCATCTGCCCGGCCATTCCCCCGGATCGATCGGCCTGCTGGACGAGCACGACGGCCTGTTCTTCAGCGGCGATGCGATCTATCGCGGCGGCCTCGTCGACGACGTGCCGGGCGCCGACAGGACAGTCTATCGCCAGACGATGGAGCGCCTCGCCCAACTCGACGTCGCCGTGGCCCATGGCGGCCACGGCGCCAGCATGGACCGTGCCACCATGCAGGCGATCGCCCGGGGCTATTTGCGGGACGGCGATGGAGAGAGGTGATCGAGAAAGATGCGATTAAGCCGCGGCAAGCTGCCTTGATCGATCCGGCATTGACAAGCCAGCCCGCCTGGCGCATTGGGCTCGCCCTCAATTTTCATGATCGGTGCCACCATGCTGCCCACGACCGTGAAAGATTTGGCCTGCCTCGGCGAGCGCATCGTCGTCCTCGGCCCTTCCAATGCCGGCAAGTCGACGCTCGCCGTCGCCCTCTCCAGAAAACTCGCGGTTCCCGCCGTGCATCTCGACCAGCTCCACCATCGGCCCCATACCGACTGGCAACCCCGGCCGGAAGCCGAGTTCAAGGCCCTGCACGATACTGCCATCATGGGAGAGCGCTGGGTGATGGAGGGCAATTATTCGCGCCTGATGCCGCAGCGCTTCGCCCGGGCCACGGGCGCGATCCTGATCACCTCCCATCACTGGCTGCGCTTCTATCGCTATCTCAAGCGCACGCTGGTGAATCGCTCCAGCCGGGCCGGCCACCTGGAAGGCGCCCAGGACAGCCTCAAATGGGAGATGATCCACTGGATCCTGGTCAAGACTCGTGACAGCAGCGGCAAGTATGCAGCAATCATCGGCAAATCCGGCCTGCCCGCCGTCGAATGCCATACAGCGAAGGCGCTCAACGAGCTCTATCGAGCCTGGAATCTGTAGGGGCCGCCCTTCCTGGGACCGCCGGCTCTTGCAACCACTGTACTCGTCAAGAAAGAAGAGCCGGCTGGAAGCCAGCGGTCCCAGAAAACCGGTGCTGCACCTATCGCTTGTTCGGTCTTGATACCGTTGGACTCACCCCCCGATCTCCTCCTTGCGCTTGGCGATATAAGCATCCACTGCCTCACGCACGGCCGGATCGAGGGGCGGAGGGACATGGGCATCGCGCGTCTTCTTCCAGACATCCAGTGCCCGGTCCGTCGCGGTGCGCTCGCCGGCATCGCGCCAGTTTTCGAAATTGGACCAGTCGGAAAGCACCGGGCGATAGAAGGCGTTCTCGTAGCGGGCGAGCGTGTGGGGCGAGCCGAAGAAATGTCCGCCCGGTGCCACGCCGCGGATGGCGTCGAGGGCGATCTCGTCGTCGCCGAACTCGATGGGCTTGAGGATCTCGGCCCAGCCGCGCAGCAATTCGGCGTCGATCACGATCTTTTCCAGGCTAGCCGACAGCCCGCCCTCGAGCCAGCCGGCCGCATGGTTGATGAGGTGGCTGTGGCTCATGATCGCTGCCCAGAGCGAGAAGCTGGTCTCCCAGGTCGCCTGCGCATCCGGCGCCGGACTGGCATTGACGGCACTGGTGCGCACCGGCACGCCAAGGCGACGGCCGAGCTGGGCGGTCGCCAGGGCCGCGTTGACATATTCGGGCGTGCCGAAGGCGGGAGACCCCGTCTTCATGTCGACATTGGAGGTGAAGCCGCCCATCACACAGGGCGCGCCGGGCCTCAGCATCTGGCAGAGCGCTATGATCGAGAGGGCCTCGGCCGTCTGCTGCACCAAAGCACCGGCCAGGGTCACCGGCGCCATCGCCCCCATCAGCGTGAAGGGGGTGATCACCACGCATTGGCCGTGCTCGGCCATGATCATGATGCTGTCGAGGATGTCCTCGTCGACCACGCGGGGCGAATTGACGTTGGTCACCGTCATCAGGGTCGGACGTTCGGCCAGGGCCTCGATGCTGCAGCCATGCTCGATCGCCGAAAGCGCCAGGGCATCGCGCGCCTGCACGCCGCCGACGCCGCGCGCCGCCCAGACCAGGTCCGAGAGTTCGATATGGGCGCGGTACATCTCCAGATGCCGCACGGGGACGGCGATGTCGACCGGCTCCACCACCACGCCGCCCTGCCAGTGCAGGAGGCCGAGGCCGCTGGTGATCTTGAGGATGTCGCGAAAGGCCTCGAGATCACCATAGCGCCGGCCGCGCTCGAGATCACGAATGTTGGGTGCGCCGTTGACCGGGCCGAAATTGACAACATTGCCGCCGACATGCAGGTCCCGCTCGGGATTGCGCGCATGCAGCACGAAGCGGCTGGGCGCCTTGGCCAGCATCGCCTCGACGAGGTCGCGCCCCAAGCGCACCATCTGCGTCGCCTCATCCACCAGGGCACCATGGGCGGCATAGGCCTGGCGCGCCCGCGGGCTGAGGATCTTCATGCCATCGGTTTCGAGCAGGGCATAGGCGGCATCGAGGATGCGCTCGACCTGCTCGGGCGAGAGGATGTCGACCGGCGCGAAGCGATTGGTCAGCCGCGGCATCGGCGGTGTGGCCGCCCCGGTGTTGCGGGCCCCACGCTCGCGGCGGCCAGCACGGCCGTGCTCGGACCCGGTGTTTTCCCGGCTCATCCGCGCAACCTCCCGCCATTGGGATCGTGCAGGGGCGCCGCCCGCAGGATGGCCGGACGGTCCTCACCGAAAATGTCGATGGCGAAAGCGGCACCGTCCTCGTGGTACTCACTCTTGACGTAGCCGATGGCTAGGCTCTTGCCGACATAGTGGCCATAGCCGCCCGAAGTGACGTGGCCGACGACCTTGCCGTCCTTGAGGATCGGCTCGTAGCCGATCACTTCCGTATCCGTGTCGACCTCCAGGACGGCGAGGCGGCGCCTGGGGCCGCGCTCGCGTTCCGCCAAAGCGGCGTCGCGGCCGGTGAAGCCTTCCTTCCTGAAATCGATGAAGAGGTCCAGCCCAGTTTCGGCCGGCGTGTAGTCGGGACGGAAATCCTTGTTGAAAGAGCCATAGCCCTTTTCGAGGCGCAGGGAAGAGAGCGCCCTGCCCCCGAACAGCTTGAGCCCGAGATCCGCGCCCGCCTCGACGATCTCGTCATAGAGCGTGGCCTGGAAATCGGGCGTGGTCCAGATTTCATAGCCGAGCTCGCCGGTAAAACCGGCGCGCGAGAAGATCACCGGAGACATGCCGACGGCGGTCTCCTTGACCGCAAATAGCTTGAAGGCGTCGGGCGAAAGATCCTCGCGCACGAGGCGCTGCATCAGCGTGCGGGCGTTGGGCCCTGCGATGGAAAAACCGGTCAAGGTCGAGGCGGCCGAGCGGACATGCACGTTTTCGGGCGGCTTTTGCTGCCAGAACCAGCGCATGTGATAGGCCTCGGCGAAGCCCGAGCCGATCAGCAGGTAGCGGTCTTGGGCGAGGCAGGCGATGGAGAGGTCGCCAACGATGCGTCCCTGCGGGTTGAGCATCGGCGCGATCGCCATGCGGCCGGGCCGGGGCAGCTTGCAGGCGAGCAGCTTGTCGAGCCAGGCGCGTGCGCCGGCGCCGGTGATCTCGTATTTGCCGTAGTTGGAGGTCTCGTAGAGGCCGACGGCCTCGCGCACCGCCAGGCATTCAGCCTTGACATGGGGGAAGGCGTTGGAGCGGCGATAGGTCGGATTCTCCGTGGGCTCGACGCCCGGGGGCGCGAACCAGAGCGCGTGTTCCAGGCCGAAATTGGCGCCGAACACGGCGCCGGCCTTCTTCAGCCGGCCATAGATCGGGGTGCGGCGCAGCGGGCGCGCATCCGGCAATTCCTCGTTGGGAAAGGCGAGGCGGAAGCGGCGGCGATAATTCTCGATCACCTTGGCCTTGGTGTAGCGGGGCGTGGCGAATACGCCGAAGCGCGCGACGTCCATGGCCATGATGTCGGCGCCCGGATCGCCCTCGGCCATCCAGCGTGACAAGGTGAGGCCGATGCCGCCGCCCTGGCTGAAGCCCGCCATCACGGCGCAGGCGACCCAGAAATTCGGCAGGCCCTTGACCGGGCCGACCAGCGGGTTGCCGTCGGGGGCGAAGGTGAAGGGGCCGTTGATCGACTTCTTGATGCCGGCGCGCCCAACGGCAGGGAAATGCTCGAAGCCGACCTCGAGCTCGGGGGCAATGCGATCGAAATTATCGGGCAACAACTGGGTGGCGAAGTCGTCGGGCGTCTTGTCGACCGACCAGGGCGTGCAGTTGTGCTCATAGGTGCCGAGCAGTGCGCCCTTGCCCTCCTGGCGCACATAGATCTCGCCGGAGAAATCGGTGGTGTTGATGATCTCCTTGTCCAACCCTTCCAGCTCGGGGATGGCCTCGGTGACGATGTAATGATGCTCCATCGCCAGCACCGGCAACTCGATACCGACCATGCGCCCGACCTCACGGGCCCACAGGCCGCCGGCATTCACCACATGCTCGGCATGGATCGAGCCCTTGTCGGTGGCGACGTCCCAGGAACCGTCGGGGCGCTGGCTGAGGCCGGTGACACGGGTGAAGCGGTGGATCTCGGCGCCGAGCTTGCGGGCCGCGGCGGCATAGGCGTGGGTGGTGCCCCAGGGATCGACATGGCCACCATCCGAACGCCAGAGCGCGCCGGTGAAATATTTCTCCTCGATCAGCACGTTGCGGCGCTTGGCCTCGGCCACCGGGATGATCTCGGTTTCCATGTCGAGATAGCGGGCCCGGCTGGCCACCAGGCGCAGATAGTCCATCTCGCCCTCATTGGCGGCGAGCATCAGGCCGCCATTGGCATGGATACCGCAGGACTGGCCCGTCAGCGCCTCCAGCTCGCGATAGAGGTCGATGGTGTATTTCTGCAGCTTGGAGACGTTGGCGTCGCCATTGAAGGTGTGCATGCCGCCGGCGGCGTGCCAGGTCGAGCCCGAGGTCAGCTCGTTCTTCTCGATGAGGGCGACGTCCGTCCAGCCGATCTTGGCCAGGTGATAGAGGATGGAACATCCCACCACGCCACCGCCGATCACCACGGCACGCACTTCGCTCTTCATTCTCGGGACCCTTTCAAAGCATGAGTCCCTGATACACGACATCAGCCCGCTTCGCGACGATGGTAGGGAAAACGCATCGATGACAAAACAAACATGACGGGAGTCAACCTGTCAGATTTTTCAGGCCAAAAGTGAGAATAGAAAACAAATGATGGCTAAGGAAACACATTCATCCTGGGATCGCAGGCTTCCAGCCTGCATCTTCCCCTGCCCCTGGCGTAGCGTCTCCAAGATGCAGGCTGGAAGCCTGCGATCCCAGGGATTCAGCCCGTCGCAAAGCGGGCCTCGAGCAGATCGAGCTCGCGCACCAATCTGCGGGCCACCTCGTCCGATAACCGCCGGGTCCGGGCATATTGGAAGATCTGGTCGCGCTCGGCCCTGAGCCCTGCCAGGCGCAACTGGCGCTCGATTTCGTCGATGCGGCGCATCAGCTCGGCTTCCTCTCCGGTCTGCAGATGTCCGTCGATGCGCTGGCGATAGAGCTCCATGATGCGCACGCTGGCATCGACATAGAGATCGGCATCGCTGCGCCCCAATCCCAATTCGTGCTGGGTCCGCTCGATCGCCTTGATCGCCGCCTCCGCCGCGGCGATGCGGGCCTCGTCCTCCTCCTCCTGGTGCGAAGGCTCGGGCGGCAGCTCCAGCCCCTTGAGCAGGCGGGGAAGGCCGACACTCGCCGCCACCAGGGACATCACGATCACCCCGGCTGCCAGGAAGATGGCGAGGTCGCGCGCCGGGAAGGGCGTGCCGTCGCTGAGGGCCAAAGGCAGCGTCAGCACGCCGGCCAGGGTGATGGCGCCGCGTACGCCGGCGAGCGAGGCGGCGGCAATCAGCCGCCAGCTTGGCAGCATGATCGCCTTGCCCTTGCGCGCGGCGCGAAACAGGGTGAAGCGCAGCGAGGTCCACACCCACAGAAAGCGCAGGATCGCCAGCGCCAGCGTGATGGCGAGGACATAGACGATCATCCAGATCGCACCATGGCTCCTGGCAGCGGCGGCGACGATCTGCGGAATCTGCTCGCCCAGCAGCACGAAGATGATGCCGTTGGCCGCGAACTGCACCATGTCCCAGACGGCACCGCCACGCATGCGGGCAGCGACCAGCGACTGGCCGAGGCGCTCGACATAGCTCATGGTCATGCCGGCGGCGACCGCCGCCAGGATGCCCGAGCAATGCAGTTCTTCGGCGAGGAGATAGGCGGCGAAGGGGATGAGCAGGCTGACCAGCACCTGGGAGCCCGCCTCGTCGCCGAAGCGGCGAGCCACCCAGCGATTGGCGAGGGACGCGCCCCAGGTGACGGCAATGCCGATGGCGATGCCGCCGCTCGCCACCCAGAGGAAGGTGCCGAGGGCACTGGTGAAGGAGAAGGTGCCGGTCAAGGCCGCGGCAACAGCAAAACGCATGCAGACCAGGCCGGAAGCGTCGTTCAGCAGCGACTCGCCTTCCAGCACATGCATCAGCCGCTTGGGAATGGGCACCCTGGCCGCGATAGCCGATACCGCGATCGGATCGGTCGGCGACAGCACGGCGGCGAGCGCGAACGCCACCGCTAGGGGCACGGACGGGATGATCCAGTGAATGAAGAAGCCGACGCCGATCACGGTGAACACCACCAGGCCGAAGGCGAGTTCGATGATCGTGCCCTTGTCGCGGAACAGGCCGTCCTTGGGAATGCGCCAGCCATCCAGGAACAGCAGCGGCGGCAGGAACAGCAGGAAGAAGACCTGCGGGTCGAGTTCGACCCTGAAACTGGCGAAGGACGCGATCAGTGCGCCGAAGCCGATCTGGACCAGAGGCAAAGGCAGGACGATCGGCAGCATCCTCGCGAGCGCGCCGCTGAGGACGACCGCCAGCAATAAAAGTAGAATGACCGAGATCGTCTCCATGCCCACCTTATCCGCTCGTGACGCGGCCAAGCTAGGAAGCGCCTGTTAAGATATTGTTGACCAGTCCGAGTTTTCACCAGTTCTCAAGGGCGTGTCGGATCCGGCATTCACGCCGGCCGGGCGAGCCTTTCCTAAGGAATCCGGCGCGGCCGAAACCCGATCGTCGGAATAGCTCACAACAACGAGCACATGACGTTCAATGGATTGGGAATAGGCGCAATTGTCCATTGCGCGACATGTTGGCTTAATCCTAGGTTGAACCCGACGGTGGACCTGCAAAACATTTGGGCTGCCTTGCCGGTCGAGCGGCGTCGGGGGAAACACAATGTCTTCTTACAAATCCATTGAGCAAAATCCGAAATATCAGGAGCTGGTGCGGCGCCGAAGAACGCTCAGCCTCACGCTTTCGGCCATCATGATGGTCATCTATTTCGGCTTCATCCTGGTTGTCGCCTATCTGCCGGGCGTGCTCGGGCAGCATCTGGGCACCGGCGTCACCACCATCGGCATCCCGATTGGCGTCCTCGTCATCGTCGCCGCCTTCATCCTCACCGGCATCTATGTCCGTAAGGCCAATGCCGAATTCGACACGCTGACCCAGGAAATCGTCAAGGAGGCACGCGGATGAAGCGCAGCACTCTCATCCTCGCAGCCTTCCTGCCGGCGCTCTGCGCCACCCAGGCCCTCGCCGACGCCGTCTCCGGACCGGTCCAGCAGCAGGCGACCAACTGGCACGCCATCATCATGTTCGGCCTGTTCGTGCTCCTTACGCTGGGAATCACGGCCTGGGCTGCCAACCGCACCAAATCGGCCTCGCAATTCTACACGGCGGGCGGCGGCATCACCGGCTTCCAGAATGGCCTCGCCATCGCCGGCGACTTCATGTCGGCGGCCTCCTTCCTCGGCATTTCCGGCCTGGTCTACATGAAGGGCTATGACGGCCTGATCTATTCGATCGGCTGGCTGGTCGGCTGGCCTATCGTCACCTTCCTGATCGCCGAGCCCCTGCGCAATCTCGGCAAGTTTACCTTCGCCGACGTCGCCTCCTTCCGCTTCAAGCAGACGCCGATCCGCGTGCTCGCTGCCTTCGGCACGCTGGTGACGGTGGCCTTCTACCTGATCGCGCAGATGGTCGGCGCGGGCAAGCTGATCCAGCTCCTGTTCGGCCTGCAATACAGCTACGCCGTCATCATCGTCGGCGTCCTGATGATGCTCTACGTCACCTTCGGCGGCATGGTCGCCACCACCTGGGTGCAGCTGATCAAGGCCTGCCTGCTGCTGGGCGGCGCCACCTTCATGGCCCTGATGGTGCTGCTCACCTTCAATTTCAGCCCCGAGGCCCTGTTCGCCAAGGCGGTGGAGGTCCATCCCAAGGGGGCGGCGATCATGCAGCCGGGCACGCTCGCCAACCCGCTCTCGGCCATCTCGCTCGGCCTCGCTTTGATGTTCGGCACGGCCGGCCTGCCGCATATCCTGATGCGCTTCTTCACCGTCGCCGACGCCAAGGAAGCCCGCAAGTCGGTGTTCTACGCCACCGGCTTCATCGGTTATTTCTATATCCTCACCTTCATCATCGGCTTCGGTGCCATCACTCTGGTGTCGACCAACCCGGCCTTCCTGACCGATCCGGCCAAGGGCCTGGAGGCGATCCGGGGCGGCATCAACATGCCCGCCATCCATCTGGCCGACGCCGTCGGCGGCGACATCTTCCTCGGCTTCATCGCCGCCGTCGCCTTCGCCACCATCTTGGCGGTGGTGTCGGGGCTGACGCTCGCCGGCGCCTCGGCCATCAGCCACGACCTCTATGCCACGGTGATCAAGGGCGGCAAGGCCAAGGAGCAGGACGAGATCCGCGTCTCCAAGATCACCACCATCGTGCTCGGCGTGATCGCCATGGGGCTCGGCATCACCTTCGAGAACGTCAACGTCGCCTTCATGGTGGGCCTGGCCTTCGCCATCGCGGCTTCCTGCAACTTCCCGGTGCTGCTGATGTCGATGATGTGGCGCGGCATGACCACGCGCGGGGCGGTGATAGGCGGCTATCTCGGCCTGATCTCCGCCTTGCTCGGCGTCATCTTCTCGCCCGGCGTGTGGGAAGCCGTGCTCGGCCATCCCAAGGGCTCGGCGCCGTTCCCCTACGAGAATCCGGCGCTGTTCTCGATGGCGCTGGCCTTTGCCGGCATCTGGCTGTTCTCCAAGCTCGACAACAGCCAGCGCGCCGCCGAGGACCGGGCCGGCTTCGACGACCAGTATGTCCGGTCGCAGACCGGCATCGGCGCCACGGCGGCGAGCAAGCATTGAGGCAGGACTGGGCCGGTTGAGGCACCCCTCATCCGGCTGCCGCCACCTTCTCCCGCAAGGGGAGAAGGGATTTCATTCGGCTCGGCTATGCTATCCAAGCTCCTTCTCCCCTTGCGGGACCTGGCACTTCCTATGGAAGTGCCTTGGGTCCCGGCGGGGGGATGAGGGGTATTTTCTCAATCCAGCTTCAGGCCATATTCGGCCGCGCTCTCGACCAGCACCTCGGCGAAGGCCTGGGCCAGGGTCGAGGGGGCGAAGAGGTCATAGGCCGGCTCGTCGGAGACCTGGTGCAGCAGGATCGGGATCTGCGCCATCAGGGTGCGTGCGACATGGCCGGGCCCGAACACGCGCGGATGCAGGTCGATCCGGCATAGTTTCATCAGCGCGCTGCGCGCCTTAGGCCCCGACAGGCGCAGCACGCCGAAGGCCGAGGAAAGATCCACCACCGAGGCGTTCTCGCCGAGAGCATGTTTGAGGCTCACGGCAAGGCTGCCCGGCCGTCCCTGCTTGTCCAGCACCAGCCAGTCGCCAGGGCCGAGCGAAAGCACCTTCAGCGCCCCCGAGACCGCCGATCGGCTGGGCTCCGGCAGATCCAGCTCGAACTCCGCCTGGAGGGCCCGGCGCAAGCCCGCCTCGCCATCCCGCCGCAGCTTGATCTCGGCGATGTCGGGGCTGCGCTCGGCCAGTTGCACCTCAGCGACGCGATCGGAGGGGCGGTCCGGGATCAAGGCGTGATGACCTGGTACGGAGCGCGGCAGGACCAGCGGCTCGACGACCCCGACCGGCGAGGCATCCTTCACCCTGAGATTGTCCGGATCGACGAAATGCGGGGAGACGATGGTGACCTCACAGGCTTCACCGCGCACGGGATCGGCAGCATGCAGCCTCTGGCCGATCCGTTCCTTGCCGCCGCGCAGCAGGGCAAGGCCGATGAAGCCCTTCCCCTGCGTGGTTGGGCAGGCGGCGGTAACGAAACCCAGGCTCTTCTTGGCTTCGGCGGAGGCGGTAAGATGGGCGCCGGCCCGCAGCTTCTGCCCGGGATCGTCCACCTTCACGCCAATCAGCACAAGGCGCCCAGCCTCGGTCAGGCCGGGACGGCCGGCCAGGACGCGGCCGACATAATCGCCCTTTTTCTTGAGCATGCGGCCAAGGCCGAGATCGGCGGCCGTGGTCTGGCCGTTGAGCTCGCTGCCGGCGACATGCCCCTTCTCGATCCGAAGCAGGTTGAGGGCATCGAGCCCATAGGGCTTGATGCCGAAGGGCTTGCCGGCCGCGAGGATGGCTTCCCACACCGGCTCGGCATGGCCTGAGGGCACGCTGACCTCATAGGCGAGTTCGCCCGAAAAGGAGATGCGGAAGAGCCGGCCGGAAACCCCGGCAATCATCGCCTCGACAACGGCCATGAAGGGGAAGGCCGCATCGTCGAGGTCCTGGCCGGTGATGCGGGCGAGCACCGCCCGGGCCTTAGGGCCGGCTACCGCGAAAGTCGCCCATTGATCGGCGACATTGGTGATCTGGACGTCGAGATCGGGCCATACGGCCTGGTGATGGAATTCGAGATGCTCCAACACCGGCCCGGCATTGGCCGTGGTGGTGGTGACGAAATAATGATCCTCGGCCAATCTCGAAGTGGTGCCGTCGTCGAGAACGATGCCGTCCTCGCGCAGCATCAGGCCGTAACGGGCCCGTCCCACCGGCAGGGACGAGAAGGTGTTGGCATAGATACGGTCGAGAAAGGCGCCGGCATCGCGGCCCTGGACGTCGATCTTGCCGAGCGAGGAGGCATCGGTGACGCCGACGGCTTCGCGCACGGCCCTGGCTTCGGCCAGCACCGGCGCCCAGCTGGTATCGCGCGAGGGGGAATAGACCAGGGGCCGCAGCCAGAGGCCGAGCTTGACGAAGACGGCCCCCTGCCGCGAATGCCAATCATGCAGAGCGAGCCGGCGCTTGGGGCGGAAATGCTCGCCCGTCTCGGCGCCGGCAAGCGCACCGAAGGAAACCGGCGAGGCATAGGGCCGGAAGGTCGGCAGGCCCGTTTCGGCGATGCTCTCGCCCTTCGCTTCGGCCAGGATGGCACTGCCGACGAGGCCGCCGGTCTTGCCCTGGTCGGTCGCCATGCCGAGCGCAGTGTAGCGCTTGGCATGCTCGACATGCGCATAGCCTTCGCGTACCGCCAGCCGCAGGTCGTCGGCGGTGACGTCATGCTGCAGATCGACGAAGGCCTTGCCGGAGCCGCGCGAAACCTTGGCCTCCCAGAAGGGCTGGGGCGGCGTACCCTCGCCCGCCGCTCCCGCGGCGTCGCCCACGAGCTCGATCCGCTCATTGCCCCTGGCGCAGAAGGCCACGGCCTTGTCGTCCCACTCGAAGGGCAGTCGGGCCTGGCCGGCGAGTTGCAGGCGGGGATCGTGCCCACCGGAGACGCAGAGCAGATCGGCCAGCAGCATTTGCGGCCGCAGCCTGGCTGCGACAGGCGTGATGGTCAGGACATGCAGGGGCGCGCCCTCGGTGGCGGAGACCTGCGATCCAAACCAGACGGGGATGCCAGCTCGTTCCGCCTCGCGGCCCGCGGCAGAATCAGGTCTGACGTCGATGATGCCGGCGATCTCGACGCAGGCCTGGGCAAGCTGCCTCACCGCATCATAGGCGCGATCATTGTTGACGAAGAAGGCCGCCCGCCGGCCGGGCGCCACGCCGAACCGCGCGACATACGCGGCGGCCGCCGAAGCCAGCATCACGCCCGGCCTATCATTGCCGGGAAAGGCGATCAGGCGTTCCTGCGCGCCGGTGGCGAGCACGATCCTGTCCGGGCGGATGATCCACTGGCGCTGGCGCACCTCGCGCTGCCCGGGCGTGATGCGGTGATCGGCTACCCGCTCGACGGCGCCGACGACAAGCCCGTCATAGAGGCCGTAGGCGCCGGTGCGGTTGAGCAGCATTACCTCGGGAAGCGCCGCCAGTTCGGCGAGCTTGTCGGTCAGGCCTTCACGCGCAGCGGGGTCGAGCAGTGCCGAGCCGCCAAAGGCGAAATCCTGCTCCAGCACGATCACGCGTTTGCCGGCCCGCCCCGCCGCCAGGGCGCTGTCGAGCCCAGACGGCCCCGAGCCGACGACCAGCAGGTCGCAATGGGCATGCATGGTGTCGTAGCTGTCGGGATCGGGCTCGCGCGCCGCCCGCCCCAGCCCCGCCGCCCGGCGGATCAGCGGTTCATAGACCTTCTCCCACCAGGCTGCCGGCCACATGAAGGTCTTGTAGTAGAAACCTGCCGGCAGAAAGGGCGAAAGCCAGCCATTCACCGCGCCGAGATCGAAGCCGAGCGAGGGCCAGCGGTTCTGGCTCACCGCCTCCAGCCCCTCGAAGAGCTCGATGGTGGTGGCGGCGACATTGGGCTCGCGCCGGGCGCCCCGACGCAGTTCCACCAGGGCCGAGGGCTCCTCGGGCCCGGCCGTGAAGATGCCGCGCGGCCGGTGATATTTGAACGAGCGCCCGACGATGCGCACGCCATTGGCCAGGAGCGCCGAGGCGAGCGTATCGCCGCGATAGCCATGCAGGATCTTGCCGTCGAAGCGGAAGGACAGCGGCTTGCTGCGATCGACCTGCCCGCCCTCGGCGAGGCGATGGGGACCGCTCATGCCGAACGCTCCGGCAGGGGGATCTCGTCATGTCTGCTGACCACGGCCTGGATCTCGTGGCTGACCGTATCGCGCAGCACCTTCAGCACCTGCCGGCAGCCATGCACATGCTGCCACCATTCCAGATGCCAGCCCGCCGGATTGGCGCGCTCATAGACATAATCGTAATAGGCTTGCGCCTCGGCCTCTTCGCCCGGCCGGCGCACCGAGGCATCGCCGCGATAGCGGAATTCGACCTCGTCACGCAGGCCGCAATGGGGACAGGCAATTCTCAGCATGACGGAAAGGTCTTTGCGGTTAGGAGACACGCGAAAATGCGTGCCCCGTCATCCCCGGCCGAGCGAAGCGAGGGGAAGGGGATCCAGGGGCCATGGATTGTGTTTCTCAGCCCTTGGATCCCCTTCCCGCCACCTGCGGTGGCGCCGGGGATGACGGAGCCGGTCACTCCTCGATGCTTCCCCGAGCATGGCGTCATGGTGATGCTTCTCATCTCAATGCATCCAGGCATAGGGGCCGATGCCTCGTTCGTCGATCACCCGCCCTTCCCGGAAGCGCTCCAGCCCGAAATGCGCGATCAGGGGGTGCGGCGCGCCGGTCGCCACCAGATGGGCCGTGGTGAAGCCGCCGGCCGGGATCGCCTTGAAGCCGCCATAGCACCAGCCGCCATTGAGGTAGAGATTGGGCACCGGCGTCGTCGAGATGATCGGATTGCCGTCGGCGGTCATGTCCATCGCCCCGCCCCATTGGCGCAGCACGCGCAGGCGCCCGAGGGCCGGCATCAGCGTCAGGCCTGCCGCCAGCACGTCTTCCACCATCGGCAGGCTACCGCGCCTGGCATAGGAATTGTAGCCGTCGAGCGCGCCGCCGAAGACCAGACCGCCCTTGTCCGACTGGCTGACATAGAAATGCCCGGCGCCATAGGTGACGACGCAGTCGATCAGCGGCTTGACTGCCTCGGAGACGAAGGCCTGCAGCACATGGGTCTCCAGCGGCAGGCGGAAACCGGCCATGCCGGCCAGCAGCGAGGAATGCCCGGCCACCGCGAACAGCACCTTGCCGGCGCGAATGCCGCCGCGGCTGGTCTCGACGCCGCTGATCGCCTCGCCCTCGCGCGTGATGCCGGTGACCTCGCAATTCTCGACGATGTCGACGCCGCGCCGGTCGGCGGCACGGGCATAGCCCCAGGCCACAGCGTCATGGCGTACCGTGCCGCCCCGCCTCTGCAGGAAACCGCCGAGTACGGGAAAGCGGCCATTGTCGACGTCAATGAGCGGCACCAAGCGCTTGACGCCTTCCTTGTCGAGCAGCTCGGCATCGACGCCTTCGAGCAGCATCTGGTTGGCGCGCCGGGCCAGCAGATCGCGCTGGCCGTCCGCATGCACGAGATTGAGCGCACCGCGCTGGGAGACCATGGCATTGTAGTTGAGCTCAGCCTCGAGCCCTTCCCACAACCGAAGTGAGAAATCGTAGAAGCGGATGTTCTCGGGCGAGAAATAATTGGAGCGGATGATGGTGGTGTTGCGCCCGACATTGCCGAGCCCGATGCCGCCGCGCTCCAGCACCGCGACGTTGGTGATGCCGTGATTCTTGGCGAGATAGTAAGCCGTGGCCAGGCCATGCCCGCCGCCGCCGACGATCACCACGTCATAGGCCGGTTTGGGCGCCGCCTTGCGCCAGGCTGGCCCCCAGCCGCGATGTCCGCGCAACGCCTCGAACGCGAGACGAAATCCCGAATAGGCGGAAGAGAGGACGGACATGGGCTCCGCTGTGATGCCGCGAGGGCGCCTGCCCGACGCAGGCGCCCTCCCGACTTAAGCACCTCGCTTGCCGCTGGCAATCGAAACACCGAGATGGGCTGCGATTTTGTTGCCGCCCCTCCGGGCCCAAGTTGAGATGGCCGACCATCCCGCCCCGGTCTCCCGCAGCACCATCCGTAACTTTCTCCCAATTTTTCCGCCATTCCGGTCTTGCCCCGCGCGGCGCATATCTATATGAAGCCCCCGACCAGCTGCGGAGAGGTGGCAGAGTGGTTGAATGCACCGCACTCGAAATGCGGCATGGGGGCAACTCCATCGGGGGTTCAAATCCCTCCCTCTCCGCCATTCCTTCTTCATGGCACTTGGCAAGCGCGGCAGGTCATCCAGGCCGTGTGAAAATGTTTTTAATCAAATCGTTACAGTAAGGCACCTCCGGCTGCGGCGAAGCCGGAGAAGTCGGTGCGCCGTCGATCTCAACTGCCTTTCATGCGACTTTCTACCGAGCTACGTGTCGTGGTTCGCTTGGCATGCAACGTCCGCCTCTCGAGAACGGGCGATTGGGGGGCTTCTTACTAGCGCATCGGACATTTAGTCGGACGCATAGCCGGCGGCGTTGAGATAGTTCCAGCATTTTTGGGGCTGCGGTGATCGCAGATATCGCCGATTGCATTCCAGAGTTGTTCGAAAGTTCGAGCGGCAGCCGCCCTCGGACGGGCTTTGAGTCGGGCAAAGGCCATGGCGATGAGATTAAGCTGCCCCTGGAAAGTCACCGCTTTGAGGTTAGTCTGAAGCGCGAGGGCGTCGAGGTTAGCTGGAGGAAGCTCCATCGCCACGCGAGGAACGGGCGACGGTGAGGAAGCGTGGCGACCGTCGACCAGCGCTGGAGCCTCGACCTTGTCTCTGGCACATTGGTCGATGGCCGCCGCTTCCGCATACTGTGTGACATCGACGACTTCAGCCGGGAATATCTGACGACCGAGGTCGATGGCTCGATCTCCGGCGAGCGCATGGCGCGGGCGTTGGATGCGATCGCCGAGCGTTGCGGCTATCCGCCGATAGTGATCAGCGACAACGGAACCGAACTCACTTCGAACCCCATGCTCGAATGGCAGCAGGAGAATGGTGTCGAATGGCGGTACATCGTGCCGGGCAAGCCGATGCGGAATGGCTTCGTGGAGTCCTTCAAGGGGCGCCTGTGGGACGAATGCCTCAACAGCTATCGCCACGCTCGTCAGATCATCGGGGACGGGAGGACTGACTACAATCTGGGCCGACCACACACGAGCCTCGGCGGGCTCACCCCAAACGAGTTTGCAACCCGGTCCGCAACGGACCACAACATGAACAGAGCTAACCTATAGACGCGGACAAATAGGGGAGCAGGTCAGCGGCCATCATGACACTGGGGGCCGCAAACATGACACTGGGGGCCGCAAACGCAAAAAAGCCCTGCGCGGTTAGCGACAGGGCTTATTCGAGAACGTTGGTTGCGGGGGCCCGCAACGGCTTTCATCATAACATCACCAACCCTTTGATTTCGTTCAGGATTGGCGAATTCGAGTATGCCAAACAGCTCGCCGCGTAGCTCGGCATGGATCTCGCCGCGCTTCTCGCCCGGCGTGAGCACGATCTGGCCGATCAGCGAACGAAGAGCCTCCGCCGCCTGTCGCCCGCCCTCGTCATCGGCGAGCGCTTGGCTGAAGTGCTCGACGCGCTTGCGGTAGAGATTGGCGATGTTGGGATGAAGGTCGGGGACGTCGGTCGGTGCCTGCGCCAGGCGTTGGGCGATCTCGGCCTTCTGCCGCTCCAGATCCTCCATCCTCGCCTTCATGGTCGGCTGATAGAGTCCATCCTCGATCGCCGCCATGATACCGGCGATGGCACGCTCGATCTTGTCGAGTGCCTTGCGGTCCTGCTCACTCTGCGCCCGGCGCTCCTGGTTGAGCCGGTTGGTCTCCTGGGCATAGGCCTTGACCGCCTCGGCTACGGCATCGGCCGAGACCAGCCTTTCCTTCAAGCCTGAGAGAACGCGCTGCTCGATTTTCTCCTGCATGATGGTCCTGCCATTGTCGCAGGTACCCCGGCGCTGGTGGTTGAGGCAGGCATAGCGCTCTTTCGTGAACAGCCCATAGCGTCCACCACAGCAGCCGCAGGTGAGCAGGCCGGAAAGGAGAGAAACCGGCCGCTTCATGGTGTGCAGCCTCTTGGCCCTGGCGCTTCGGACGCCGATGGTCACGGCTTCGAACTTGCTGGCGATGACCTTCTGTCTGTCCTTCACGGCCTGCCAGAGCTTGTCGTCGACAATTCTCAGATGTGGCACCTCGGTGCGGATCCACTTGGCTGGCGGATTGATCCGCGACACGCGCTTGCCGCTTGTTGGATCCTTAATGAAGCGCAGGCGGTTCCACACCAGTACGCCAGTATAGAGCTCATTGTTGATGATGCCGGTACCCCGGATCACATGCCCTCTTACGCTGGTGTCACCCCAGTGCCGGCCGAGGGGGCCGGAAATGCCTTCCTTGTTGAGATCGACGGCAATGGCCTTCGGGCTCTTGCCCGTCGCGAATTCCTGGAAAATACGACGGATGATCTTGGCTTCCTCCGGCACGATCTCGCGGTCACCGCGAATGGGCTCGCCCTCGGCATCGAGCTTCTTCACCACCCTGTAGCCGTAGCACAGCCCTCCCCCGGCCTTGCCCTTCTCCACCCTGCCCCGCAGACCGCGGTGGGTTTTGAGGGCAAGGTCTTTCAGGAACAAGGCATTCATGGTGCCCTTGAGGCCGACATGCAGCTCGCTGATCTCCCCCTCGGCCAGAGTGACGATGGTGACGCCAGCAAATTTGAGATGCTTGAACAAAGTGGCGACATCGGCCTGGTCGCGACTGATGCGATCGAGCGCTTCGGCCAGCACGATCTCGAACTGGCCGCGCTGGGCATCGCGCACCAATTGCTGGATGCCATGCCGCAAGATGGTGCTGGAACCGGAGATCGCCGCGTCCTGATAGGTCCCGGTCACGTTCCAGCCCTCGCGCGTGGCCTGCTCACGGCATAACCGAACCTGGTCTTCGATGGAGGCGTCCCGCTGGCTGTCGGAAGAATAGCGGGAATAGAGCGCGACACGGGTCATGGTGGATCAACCTCTCTCTTTCATAGTGGGGGCTCATCCTTCTTCCCCCTGCCCTTTTCCTCTCGGCGACCAGGCCGATTGTCATTGGCCGCCCGGTGCTTCTCGAACGCTTCCCGGGCCAGTTGCCGGCCGATCACCCGCGCGATATCAAGCACGATGTGATCCAGCTTTGCGGGATCGGCATCCTCGCCGGCATAGCTGGAGCCGGCGAGTTCGGTGTTGTCGTTGGACGGGGCCGATGGTGTCGGCCCTGTCTTGGTTTCTTCTGCCATCAGGTCGCTCCCGAGAATGGATCGACCTGCCATCAGATGCCTCCAACCGAGGAAGGAAAGCACGAAGTTCATGGCGTAGGGCCATGGCGTGCAATCACTTGAGAATTGCGGTTTTGCCTCCTACGCCAGACCTGCCGGAAACGAGGCTGGAGAACCTTGATCTCGGTCATCCAGCCCTTCGCAAATCGAGATGTCCGGCGTCGAGGTTGCTAGGCGGCCTTTTTCTTCCTGCCCTTGCTGGGTGCGGGAGGGGGCGGCGGGGGCGGAGCGCTTTTGGCCTTCCGGCCTTGTTGGCCGAGGCCGAGTTCCTTGGCCAGACGCGAGCGTGTGGCCGAATAGTTCGGCGCAACCATGGGATAGTCCGAAGGCAGCCCCCACTTCTCCCGATACTGCTCTGGCGTCAGGCCATGAGCCGTTCGAAGATACCGGGTCAGCGATTTGAGTTTGCGCCCGTCTTCCAGACTGATCAGATAATCCGGGGTGATGGATTTCTTGATCGGAACGGCGGGTTTGGGCGGGGCATCCGCCTCGACCGCTTTGGGATTGTTCAGACCGGTCAGGCTTCCATGCACGGCGCGGATCAGATCCGCAAGGGAAGCAGTGGCGACCTGGTTGTTGGCAACATAGGCCGAGACGATGTCGACCGTCAGGTCGACCAGACTTGCGTCTTCCTCAGGCATGTTCAGTCACCTTTTTGTTTTTCATGGTGATGTCGAAGTGAGTGCTGTCTTTTGTTATGAACGCAGCATTGTGGACCCGTTCGCTGCGTTGGCTCAGATTCTCAGGCAAATTCCAGCAACTGTAAAGATCATCTTCAAGAATGATCATGGCTGCCTGTGCATTATTTAGAGCCTTTGCAGGTGATGTCGCGATCGCTCACGCCCTCTGCGTAAATTACGACAAAAACAGGTGAATAGAGAACATTCGATTTACATTCACCTGTCCCGAACGCCGGCCTGTGCTCTTAGAGCAAGACAAGTTGTCCGTGTCCGTCAGCCAAGGCTCGCGTCTGGCGACGTTCCCGCCACTCTGCGAATTCCATGATGACGATCTCGCACAAGGGCGCGACGCCACGCCATTGATCGCGATAGATGCTGGTGTCGATGCCGATGCCACAGTCCATGAACAGGCCCGTTCGCTGCTCAAACTCGACGCCTGCTCCTGAGGTCAGACGCTCGAAGCAGGGACGCCCGGAATAGCGGAACGACGACGAGCCTTGCGGCAGGAGGAATACGCCGTTGTCCGCAATCTGAGAGGCGACATCGATCACGGCGAACTCGAAGGATTTGAGGCCGCGACGATTGCCCGATGTTGCCAACTTGCCAAAGGGCGGATTGGCAATCGCCCAGTCGAACATGGCTCCCTCAAGCTCGTCCTTCCACCAGTTTCGCCAATCGGGCACGTCGGCACAAATCCATCGCGCTTCCGGCAACAGCTTGCGCCCGATCTCGACGAAGCGCGGATTGATCTCGACGCAGGTCAGTTCCACCTCGCCCCGACATTTGGAGCGCTGTTGAACCCAATAGGCCAGGCCGCCGATCCCGGCGCACAGATCGATGACCCGACCACACCCTGGCTCCCGAGCAAAATCGGCCGCCAGATCCATCGGCGTGAAGAACGCGCCTACAGCCGCGACATGTGAGCGCGTCCCGTGCCTCCTTGCTGCACTTGGGGTCCTGGCCGCCAAACGAGATCGCAGTCACCTTCCCGTCAAGCGTCGGAACAGGTACGACGTGGCCGTGCACGAGGCCAAACTCAGCCGCCTCACCTCGGATCAGCCGTACGGCACTCAAATCGGAGGAGCGGGCGTAGGCGTCATCCCAGCTGAACGGTGTAGCGCCGATTGGAGCTGCTGAACGATCGGGTCGCGGAAAACATAACCCCTGCCGTTGTAGCGCCGCTTCCATTCGTTCAGCAGCCGCTGGACCAAGATACTTGATGAGATCTCGGCTGGCGCCGTTTGCGGCCCAGGAACGACGCCGCCGAAAACCGCGGTAAAGCCGAACAAGTGTGCGAGCTCGAGAAGGCATTCCTGGACGCCCGCCGCGTCTTGCGCCTGTTCCATGCGTTCGATGAAATCCCACGTCTTGGCGAGGTGCTCTGTCATCTTTTGCGTCGTCCCTCCCCCTGCGACAAGCCTCGAGAAGAGTTTGGAAATGGCCGTCGATGACGCCGCAGTTTCTCGTTGACAGAGCGAGAAGCGGACCCTCGGCTCGTAACGACAGGCTATTCCAGAAGGACTCGGTCGTAGGAGGGATGCGCTGATCTACCCATCGATAGATAGGTAGATTCGTAAGCACCTCTGTCAACCCGCAACTAAGCGTTGATCGGAGGAGGGCACAGGTTCGTGCGTTTATGACGTCTGCTTCGTTGCCGACGAGATTAATGCGGACGTGGCCTGGTCGAACGCACCGATGTCGCCGTAGGCGCGGGCGAGGATCATCGCGCCTTCGAGTGTGGCGATGATGTGGTGAGCTTGCGCGGTCGCGTCAGGGCCGCCGACGCGGCGCGCAAGATCCTCGATACAGCGACGGAAGAATGATTGCACCTCAGAGGTCACTTCCGGGGCCAGAGCGCCCGCCTCTGCACCGAGGATGCCGCAGAGGCACATGCGCCCGTCGCGCTCAATCGTCATTCTGACCGCCGCACGATAGGTGCTGATCGCATCCTCCGGGCTCTCGCCAGGCTTGGCTTCGACAACTGCAAGGAATCGCTTTGCATAGCGGTTGGCCACGGCCGCCGCCATCTTCGCCTTCGTCGGAAAATGATGATGGACGCTCGCGCTCTTGATGCCGACCTCAGCTGCGAGATCACGGAAACTGAAGCCACCATACCCGCGATCTCGGATATGGGCCTCGGCGAGGTCCATCAAACGTTCGGCTGTTCCGCTCACGAAACTCTCCTGTCTATCGATAGATAGACCGCTTTCGCGCGATTAGCCAGAAGAATATCCCGCAACCCTCTCATCGACGCGAATCATTCGCGTCAGGGTTCCTAGAGGTCTAGCGTTCGAAAAGTCGGCGAGCTTACTTGGCGCGCCGCGCTGCGGTGCTCACCGGAGCGGGCTTCATGGTTTTGATGAACTCTCGCGTGGCGCTGTCGTAGATGCTCAAGTCGTTCATCGCGTTGGCGACCACCTGTGCGCCTGTGATCGTAGAAAGCAGCTGTGACGCCTCATCCGATGGCAGCCCGCGCTCCACAAGCTTGTCGTGACACATCTTGAAGAAGTGCTTCACTTCTGCGGCGACCTCGGGAGGCAGATCCTGTGACGACCCTCCAAGCACGGCACATGGGCACATCCGATCCTGGGAGTGAATGGTGACACGAAATGCCTTCACAAAGACCTTGACGGGATTGGCTTCCTTAGCAAATTCGCGTTCGAACATCTCCGCATTCTCTGCGGTATAGCGCTTGATGACCGCTGCAGCGAGGTCTCCCTTAGTCGGGAAGTGGTAGTGCACGCTGGAGCTCTTCACGCCGACGTCGGCGGCGATCTCGCGAAAACTGAAACCATTGAAGCCGCCTCTTCGCATCCGCCGCTCAGCGGCGTCCATGATGGCGGCAGCGAGATCACTCATGAGGGTCTGCTCCGTTGACTATCTCTCGATAGGTAGGGCTTTGATCGGCGAAAAACAATAACTTTAATCTATCTATCGATAGAACGTTATGCTAACTGAATCGATCGGCATTCGAATACCGAGCGCTTCCGTCTGACAGAGGAATGGCCGAGCGCCATCCATCAGCACCGCGAGGTCTGTTCTCAGCCGAAGCTCAAAGCAAATGGGTGGAGCAAAATGTTCTCTGTCATCTTCGAGGTCCATCCTAAGCCGAGTGAATTCGAGCACTACCTTGCGCTTGCCAAAGAGCTGAAGCCGATTCTCGAGGGGATCGAGGGTTTCATCGACAACGAGCGGTTTGAGAGCAAGTCGAGGCCGGGCTGGATCCTCTCGCATTCGACCTGGCGCGACGAGAAGTCCGTCGTGCGCTGGCGCACGATCGCAAAGCATCATGAAACGCAGCAGCGCGGCCGTGATGAAGTTTTCCAGGAGTATCATCTGCGTGTGGGCGAGATCGTCTCCGATTCGACACCTCCGCAGGGATTGCAGCTCGTCGAGCAGCGATTGGATGAGACGGAGATCGGCGATGCCAAGTTCGCCGCGCTTACCGAGATCTCGCCCCATGGTGGCCCTGTCCCTCAGAACCTGACGGACGTCCTGGCGCTCGATCGATACCGCTCTGCTCTGCTCGACCAGGATACCTTCGCCAGCATCTACAATGAAGGTAAACTGGCGCTCCTCACCTCCTGGCGTGACCGTGGGTCGGCAGAGGCGTTCGACGTTAGCCCTCTCGTGAGCGTTGGCTCGGTCAGGCATCGCGTCGTGCGCATCGTGCGCGACTACGGCATGTTCGATCGACGTGAAAGCCCGCAATATTATGCCGAAGTCAGCCGCGCCTGATCGCACAGGTGCTCCGCAGCCGGCGATCCTCGATCGACGTGAGCCTTCACCCGCCTTTACATCTCGCGCATCTCAACGAGGTAAGGCGGCTGGACGGGGATCGTGCCCCGAAACAGGAGTTCGGCCGGCGGGCGATAACGTGTTCCGGAAGACCATCCGTTCGCAAGCCATGTGTCGTATGGCATCAACGTGCTCAATCCACGCCGTGCCGGTTTTCGGCGGGCATTGCCGCTATTGATCGGCGACACAAAAGCGTCGGTGCCAAACCTTTCGAGCAGCGCAGGCGCGTCGAACGTCAACAGAACCTGTGGGCGGTCACCGCATGCGTGGCGCTGGCGCTCCATCCGACTCTCATCGAGCCAGAAGAAAACGAAGTCGTTGAGAAGTGCATACCAGTCACCCGGCGTCAGACCGTCTTCGAGCGCTCGCTCGAGCGCGGATGGAGGCATCGGCTTCTGATCTCGGATCAGCACCGAGCTCGAAAGATGCTCGCTCTCCGAACGGTGTGAGCGAAGGCGATCGGCATGATCTGCTTCCGGAATACACGCCAACCCAAGCAGGCGCTTCGTGCTCATCAGGCCGTGCACAAGAATGGACGGGAGGTTCGACGCCTCCGCAAGATGAAAAACCTTTTCTATACGCGAACGCATCGAAGCCGAAACTTTCCCTTCTACCAGTCAGCCGATCACAAAAGCTCCGCTGTCACGCGCAATTCATCTGGCCGTAGCCGGCTCTCTACCGATCGATCGATATACGGTAGCGCGTGCGAAGTGAAGACTGCAAAGCGAAGACGCTCACTCCGGTTCTGAGTGTTCACCGAAGGAACGATTGAGCGATTGCAGCGTGTCTGCGGCCGCCCGCACCTTGGGCCGGCGTCCGCTCGAAGCACCGTCAACATCGATGCAAAATCCTCATCCTGACCGTCGGCGGCGGCCGCTAGAATTTCGCGAACGTCGCAATTCTCGCCGGGAGGCGCGGTCGGCGCCGCACCGAGCGATAGCGTCTTTGTACGCGGACGTGTTGCCGTCGGACGCGCAGGAAGCTCGAGAGGGGCCGGTGTCGAAACCCGCTGCTCGGGCGGCGTTGGCGCCTCTTGCTTTAGCCGGACGGACGACTTGCGCGGTCGCCGCGGCGCCGGACTGTCCTTGTCGGGCTCGGGCTTGGCCGAAACGGCTTCCTCGGCCTCGGCCAGCTCGGGTTCGGCCCTTGGCGCGATCGCGCCCGATAAAGCCTCGTCCTGCCATTCCTTCCGCCTTGGCAAAGCAGGCGGTGACCCCTTCGCGGCCTCGTACAGCGCCCGGTAGGGCTTATCGAGGTAATGACGGATCTTGGTCAATTCGAACGATGGTGAGTTTTTCACCATCAGGATCGACAGCCGCGCCGACATCTCGCGCAACTCGAGCGGACTGCGCAGTGGCCGGGGCGTGTAGGGCGGCGTCCAGACGCGTGGCGCGAAGATCCCCTGCCCCGGCCGCATAACCGGTGTCCTATAGACCTGGGTGGTCTCGCCAAGCATCTCAGAGACGAACTCGGACGTGTCGAGGTCGTTGATCTGGATGAAGAGCTTGATCTGCGATCCCGAGACTGTCGTGATGCGCGTGCTCCGGCCGTAAAGCTCGTCGAGCTGTGCGATGTCCTGCATCACGATCGCCATCCGGAACCCGTAGCCAGCCGAAATAGTGATCTTCGAGATCAGCGAATCCATCCGGCCGACATGGTAGAACTCGTCGAGCATGAGTGCGGCTCGTCGGCGCCAGGGATCCTCTCCATCAGCAGATCGTGGATCTGCTGATGGAGAGGATGCGGATCAGCGGCCGGAAGATCGAGAGCTCGGCGATCGTACAGCCGATGAAGATGGTCATGGGAGTGCGGCGAAGCTTGCGAATGTCGAAATCGGATGTCTCCGTCGCCGCTGAAATGAGCCCGTTGTTCCACAGGCTCATGGCCATGCTAACGTTGAACACCGCGCTGTTTCTCGTCTCGGGCTCGAGTGCGATGTATTGATTGAAGCTGTCGACGACCCAAGTCGGCAGATGTTGGCGTTCTGTCTTCACGATCGCCCTTAGAACCGTCGAGATATCCTTGCCGTCGTCGTCATGCGCGCGACCGTGCGCATGTGCTCGGCGCCCTTCGTCAGCGGCGATGCCAGCACGTAACCGATCAGGGATGAGAGCAGCAGCCGACCCGTGCCGGCCCAGGTGTCGTCGGCATTTTCCGGAATAACGAATGATGCGACTACCAGACAGTCGGTCGCCATGCGCTCGTCGCGCCGCACGAAGTCGAGCGGATTGTAGCGGTGTCGGGCGAACCGGGCGAGAACATGAAGACTTTGTTGCCCATGGCCCGCCGATGGTTGGCTAACGCATCAAGGTTCTCCCGCTTCGGATCGAAGCAGACCGCCGACCCCTGCCAAAGATATCCGTTGGGAAGAACGAAGCCGGTGCCTTTACCCGAACGTGAAGGGCCGACGACGAGGATGTGCGCCGGTTCATCCGACCGGATCGTCGCTCCATTCAACGTGCCGAGAGTGATTCCCTTCTTCTTCGTCAAACCCTGTTTGGAGGCTTCCAGCAGGGTTCCGAACCGGGCGGCGCCGTAAGGCATCTGCTGCCGATTCACGATTTGGAAGATCGCGCCCTCGATCCCGAGCGACAGCACGCCCCCCCGCAGCATAGCCGGCACGGACAAGCGCCTCGACCCGTGTCGGCGCATAGAGAACTCGTTCGTAGAAATGATGCCACGCGACCAGGAGGAAGCCTGCCGAACGATCGGCGTTCTGTACGCGAAGCAAGGCCTAACGGCTGGCGCCTTCGCTCGGGAAGCGGGCCGGCGCCCAGCGCAAACCGACGACGACCTCGTACGCGAGGCTCCACAGAAGCTAGAATGCGACGACGCCAATCAGCGCGATCGCGAGCCTAAACGCGACGACCCGCGTCATCGTCGCCCCTCCTCCCGTGCCGCTCTGCCCGCCATTCGGCCATCCGCGAAAAGTGGATCACCGAGGTTCCTCGCCAGCCGCCGATCTTGGTTTGCTGGACGACGATCGGCAGGACGGACTTGATGTAGGCGACGATCTCCTCGCGTTTCAGTCCAAGGCCGGCCTGCATCACCATCAACGCGAGCTGCTCGAAGGCGCCAGTCGGGCTATCGGCGTGGATCGTGGTGATGCTTCCGGGATGGCCGGTGTTGATCGCCCGGAGGAAGGAATATGCTTCCGAGCCCCGAATTTCGCCGAGGAAGATCCGGTCGGGCCGGAGCCGTAGCGAAGCTTGCAGCAGCATCTCGACTGTCACGCGCGCCTCATCGTTCCCTGGGCGACGAGCGCGTCGATGCGAGGATTTTTGGTGGCACGCGCGATGTCGACGCCCGCGGCCGATACCGAGGCGAGGAAGCGCCGGCTCGGATCGTCGTCCGGCTACCCGGAATTCGACGATGCGTTGGCATCCGGGTTTACCGATCCAGAGCTCGCCGCAGCATTATCGGTAATCACCCGCGGTGCACGTAACCGCTCCCATTTGCGCCGCTCCTCTTCTTCCTGCCGTTGGCGCTCAAGCTCAGCGAGCCGCCGCGCCTCGTCATCATTGGGCGGGGCGACCGCCAACGGTGGTTCGGGAGGCGCCGGCGGCTGGATCGTCCCTGGGCACGGGTGGAGCAGGCGGGACCTCGGGCGCTTCTGGAATGACGATCGTCCCCTGGTCGGTCTGCGGCCGCGGCGTGGACAACGACGGCGCCGGGAACTGGGTGGTCGTGAATTCCTCCTTGTCCGGCGTGGTCATACTCGTCGGCCGGGGCTTGGTCGAATTGTAGATCATCCATCCAGCGACCAGAACCGCGCCGAGCGGGATGCCGAATTTCAGGAACCGGCCAACGGTGGTGTTCCCGCGCGCCACGGAGGTGACGGCCGAGGCCTCGAGTTCGAATGAGCGATAGTCATCAGGCGTTGGCATCGCCCGTCACCCTCCCCCGTTGGCGGCCAGGCCGACGCGCTGCGGTGCGTAGGGCTCGAGCCCGTTTGGCTCGTGAACGTTGGTGAGCCGGCGATTGAAAATGCAGGTCGATTCCTGGCCATTGCGCAGCGTCCACTGCGGTGAGACCTTGTCGACGATGACGTAGGGTCCCTCGGTGCGGAAATTTACGAGACTTTCGTTGCGATCGGCGTCGACGATGTAGATGGCAGGGTCTCGCCCTCGAAGCGGAACCAGGTCTTCGTGCCGTCGTCGAAGACAGTGACCGGTTTGTTCGCGGACGATCCCTTGTAGCCGTAATTGCTGTTTGCACTGGCAATGTTCAGGCTCGCCAGATTGGGATTGGCGGCGCGCTGTTTGGCCTCAGCGAGGAGCTTTGCGTTGGTCTCGTCCTCGGGAAACCGAAAGCGCACGGCGTAGATCTGATTGGCCGCTGGCCGCGTATGGAGCGAAAGCTCCACCAACGCACAGGGCGACGCGCCCTTCGGCGGTTCGAGCACTACAGGTCCGAGCCCGCGGCCCCTGTCTCAAAAAATTCATTTGGGGCCGAGTGCCGCACAATCACTCACTAAAATCCACTGGCAGCCGCCTCGAAAACCCCTCTATCTATCGATAGCCAAAGGGAAACTGCCATCGCAGGGCGCGGGCCAGGAGCCGACAGTGCTGGAAGCTTGAGCTTTATCCTAGCTGGTCTATCGATAGATAGAGCTTGACTCCGAAATTTTCCTCATCTAGCTATCTATCGATAGGTAGTGAAAGCCTATTCAGAGGACCGACACCGCGCAAACGCGCCCGAAATTTCAAGGAGCTTTCAAATGCTGTTCGAACACAAGGTCAACATGGAGATCAGCGGTGACCGGACCGCGCTCGTGCTGGTCGATATCCAGAACGACTTCCTCACGGACGGCGGCAAATACTTCGTCATGATCGAGGAGTTGATGAAGAAGAACAATGTGAATGCCAACCTTGAGACCTTGCTGAAGGCCGCCAAAGAACACGGCTATCCGGTATTCATGTCACCGCATTACTTCTTCCCGCACGACCACAAGGGCAAGACGCAGCTCAGCCCCATGGAAGACCTCGCGCTTCTTGGCGGGGTTGTAGCCCGTAAGAGCCCGCTTCATACGGACGACGTACCTGGCGGCGGCGCCGACGTTCCCGACCGCTTCCGCGCATATATGGAGGACGAGAACACCACCATCGTGTCGCGCCACGTCACCTATGCGCCGACCAACGACCTCGCCTACCTTCTGCGCCGCCGAAAGATCGAGACGGTCATCATGGCCGGCCCGGTCGCCAACCTCTGCCTCGAAGACCACATGCGCAACCTCATCCGCGACGGCTTCGAAACCGTGATGGTGCGCGATGCCGTCGCCGCCGCTGCGAACGAGGAAGGCTCGGGTCTCGACGCCGCCATGATCAATTGGCGGTTCATGGCCGGCGCGGTTTGGACCACCGAAGAGACCGTCCGCCGCATGGCCGAAGCCGCCAAGGCGAAAGCCTGAGATCCGGTCAAGCGTCCGCGGGCTGCCGCGGACCAAGCGACATCCGATTTGGCGCGCTCCTGAGACTTGAGTTGCGCGCCCTTCCAGCACCATCCGCAAGCAAGCACCACCAATTTATCGACCACTGGAGATTCAAATGAGCAAGGGTACCATCCTCGTCATCGGTTCGAACGCGACCGAGCTTGAAGCAAAAGGCGGCGGCACGATCACGATCGGCCAATTCCTCAATGAAACCGCTGTTCCGCTGATGGCGCTCGTCGTCGCCGGCTATGATTTCGTCCTCGCCACCCCGACTGGCGAGAAGCCGCATATGGACAAAGATTCCGATGCACTGATCTACTTCGCCCAGGACGACGCCGCCCGGACGAAGGCTCGCGACTTCTTCAACAACAATCCGTCGATGAACGACGTCCGCACGATCCGCTCTGTGATTGATGCTGGGCTCGAACGGTTCGCAGGTGTGTTCTTCCCTGGCGGTCACGCGCCGATCGTCGATGTCATGCAAGATCCCGACGCCGGTGAAGTGCTGCGCTACTTCCACGGCGCCAAGAAGCCAACCGCCGCGATCTGCCACGGCCCGATCAGCGTCCTGGCGGCGCTCGACAAGGCGCGCGAATTCCGCGCGGCTTTGATCGAGGGCAACGAGGTGAAGGCGCGTGAACTGGGCAAGGGCTGGCAGTATGCCGGCTATCGGATGACCGTCTTCTCGCGCAGCGAAGAGGAATATGCCGAAGATAACGTCTTCCACAAGAAGCTGATCTTCAACATGCCCGACGCCCTCGAGGCGGCCGGCGCCGAGGTCGTCAACGCCGACAACTTCACCTCGTTCGTCGTTGTCGATCGTGAGCTGATCACCGCCCAGAACCCGATGTCGGACCACGAACTTGCCGCGAAGTTCATCAACGCCCTCGCGAAGGCGGCCTGACACCGGACTGTCATTGCCAGCACAAACCCCCAGGAGAAATACCATGAAAAAGTTCGTCACGGTCGCCGCTTTGGCAGCGCTCGCATTCGCGACCGCCGCACAGGCGCAGGACTCATCGTATCCTCCGGCCTACGGCGGCGAATCCGTCACCAAGCCGGCCAGCGAGTTCTCGTTTAATGACACAGGTGCGAGGGGTGTTAATCCCAAGACCGGCATCAAGTTCTCCAACGTCTGGGGAGATGCGACCAAGGGTGCTCACGGCGCCTTTTTCCGGTTCGATCCGGGTTTTGTAAGCAAGCTTCACAGCCACACCTACGACTATTATGCAGTCGTCATTAAAGGGCAGCTGGAAAACTATCAGCCGGGGCAGAAGCCGCAGAAGCTTGGACCGGGGTCGTACTGGTATCAGCGTGGCAAGCAGGCTCATACGACGTCGTGCGTCTCCAAGCAGGCGTGCGAAATCTACATCGTCCAGCAGAACAAGTTCGACGCGCAGATCCCGCCCGTCACCGAATAGTGGCCGCGGACTGCGCCAAACGTCTCCCGTCGCAACACCGGGGGGCGTTCTTCACGCGGCGCATTGCAATTCCCCCTCGCACTGCGCCGCGTGCTGAATAGAACGCAACGTCAGCCACGAGTCGAGCCCTTGTGCCGGCAGTCGGGTGCTGCCTTCGCCTCCCTGCAACAAGAATTCATCCGCAACGGCCAACGCCGGCGGCAACGCACGATTGGAATAACACCATGACAACTGAGAGCCTTACCGAACAGAACAAGAAGACGGTCCTGGCCTTCTATAAGGAAGCGCATTTCGACGGTGACGTCGACGGTGCGATCGCTCGCTATGTCGGCGACACCTACATCCAGCACACCGCCGCCGCCGAGGATGGCGTCCAAGGACTGCGGGCCTTCATCAACGGCTTCCTGACCGCATTCCCCAATGCCAAAGGCGATATCAGGCACGTTCTGGCCGACGGTGACCTGGTAGCCGTCCACGCGTACTGGACCGGCCTGGTCAGCGAGAACGGCGATGTCGGCATCGACATGTTCCGCGTCGAGAACGGCAAGCTTGTCGAGCATTGGGACGTCTTCGCTCCCGTCCCGGCCACCTCCAAGAACGGCAACACCGTTTATTGACCGCGCTGGTCGGGGGCCGCTTGGGCGGCCCCCGAAGCGTGGGTAAAGGCGCGTAGGAGATATCGTCGTGGCCAATCGCAACCCCAACGTGACCAAAGCCTTGATGGAGGACGTGATCGACACGACCAGCGCCGAACCCCGCTTCTTCGGCTGGAAGGTTGTCGTCGCAGCTTTTACTGTTGCTGTATTTGGCTGGGGCACCGGCTTTTATGGCCCACCCGTCTATCTTGAGGTCGTGCACCAATCGCGAGGCTGGCCGATCGCGCTCATCTCAGGCGCCGTCACTCTGCATTTCCTTGTCGGCCTCGTTCTCATCCCGAACATGCCTCGCCTGTGTCGGCGCTTCGGACTGCCGATCGTCACCTTCACCGGCGGCGTGGTCATGGCGGCGGGAGTCCTCGGCTGGGCCGTCGCCAACACGCCATGGCAGCTCTACGCAGCCGCGTTCCTATCGGGCATCGGATGGTCCGCTCTCGGCGCAGTTGCCGTTAATGCCATCGTCTCGCCGTGGTTTGCCGCCAAACGCCCCCTGGCGCTGGGTGTCGCGTTCAATGGCGGCAGCGTCGGAGGCGTGATCTTCTCACCGTTCTGGGTCGCCCTGATCGATACGATCGGCTTCCCGGCGGCCGCACTCGTGGTCTGCGTGGTAATGCTCGTCACGCTTGGCATGCTGGCAATCTTCGTGCTGACGCGAACACCGGAAAGCCTCCACCAGGAGCCTGACGGCGCTCCGCCGATCGCTTCTGTTTCTACCGTCGGCGCGTCTGGGGAGCAGGTCACCGCGTCCGTACCCCGTCGCCTCTTCTACGATCGCGCTTTTCTCACACTTTGCATCGGAATGACCTTGGCCCTGTTCGCGCAAACCGGGCTCGTCGCACACCTCGTCTCGGTGCTGGCGCCGGCGCTCGGAAGGCAAGGCGCGGGGCTCGCAGCCGGCGCGTCCGGTGTTGCTGCAGTCGTTGGCCGTCTTGCCGTCGGCTGGCGTGCATCGGATACCTCGAACTGGCGCGCCATCGCTTCGTACAGCCTCGTCGCACAGGCGCTAGGATGCGGCGTGCTGCTCCTCGCAGATGGAAGCAGCCCTGCCCTTCTCGTCCTCGGCGTCATATTCTTCGGCCTCGGGGTCGGCAACGCCATCTCCGTTCCGCCGGTGATCGCCAATCTCGAATTTTCAAAGGAAGATGCTGCGCGGGCCGTGGCCTTGATCGTCGCTATTTCCCAAGGCGCTTACGCCATTGCGCCGGCCGTGTTCGGTCTCTTCCGCGAGCTTTGGTCGGACGAGGTCATTTTCGTCGCGTCGGTTGTTATTCAGCTCGCTGCGATCGGCGCCTACCTGTTTGGCTCAGGACGCACCGAACCGCCGTGCGTGCCAAACGCCTAGCGGCAACACCAGTCAGGCTGGGTTTCAGGGCTGCTGCCAGCGCCGATCCCGGCTTGGAAAGGACGGCCCTCGCCATGTCGCACGGCCGCTCCCGTCCATCTTGATAGGCACGACCGTCATTCTTCGTCTCTCGGACGATCAATCCTGAAACGCCTTCGATTCTCGGCGCACAGGCTGGGCGAACGCCGCACGCGACGTCCGCCGCGCGCGATCCAGCTCGGAGATCATGTCAGGCCGCCAACTTGCTTGTTTCAGGCCAGGACTCCATCGCGATCCGGGCGATGGTCTCAAGTTTTTCGCGGCTTGCGCCATCGCGAGCCTGAACGGCCATTCCGCGAATGATGGCGTGGATCAAGGCGGCAAGTCCGTCGGCGTCGACGGTTTCGGGCATATCGCCCTCCTTGATCCCCTTTCGGATTCGATCGGCGAGGTAGACCTCAGAAGCCGCCCGATACCCGACCATCATGTCACGGATTGGCGTGAGATCGGGCGCCTGGTGCGTGCCCGACAGCGAAACCATACATCCGCGTGGCAGGTCCTCGCGCGTGAACTGCTCGGCGGCCGATTCAAGGAGGTGGGTAAAGGCTTGCCGCGTCGTCGCTCCGTCTTCCGACAGCGCCCCCTGGATCCACGTCTGGGCGGAATCCATGAAGTTCTCGGTCGCCTCCCGGTAAAGGCGCTCCTTGCTGCCGAACGAATTATAGAACGTCGACGGGCTGATGCTCATCTTGGAGATGAGCTCCTCGAAGGTCGTACCCTCGTAGCCGTTCTCCCAAAACAGCTTCATGGCCTCGCGCAACACCGATGGGCGGTCGAATGTGGACGGCCGACCGCGGCCGCGTTTTTGTGTCTCTAACATTTTTGGTACTTTCACTCCAAAATTCGCTTGACGTGTTTTGGCTTTCGCCATATTGGTGATTATAGGAGCAGTTACTCCAAAAATAAAGACCCTTTCGAAATATCTCTCAAACCAGAAGGAAAACCCGTCATGAGCGACTTTGTTATGAGATCCCCGGTCGACACCGCCGTTTCCAATAAAGCACGTAGCCACAAGGGGTTGCGCTGGCAGCTCCCCCTCTTCACCGCGATCGTCGCTGGCGGCGTGGGCGGCTTTGCCTACTTCAGCCAGGAGACCTCGCAGGCTTCGGTTGCGCCTGCCGCGCCGCTTCCGGCGGTCACCATCAGCAACCCGGTGCAGCGCGATGTCGATACGCGCCTTGGAGCGATTGGCCAGTTCTCGGCCGTCAACAAGGTTGAGCTGCGCGCCCAGGTTGGCGGCACGCTCTCCGAAATCCATTTCGAGGACGGTCAGATCGTCCATAAGGGCGATCTTCTCTTCGTCATCGATCCCCGCCCGTACGAGATTAAGCTCGCCCAGGCCAATGCGGCGCTCGAAACCGCCAAGGCACGGTATAACCTCGCAACGAACCAGCTGGATCGGGTGCAGGCGCTCCTCAAGACCGGCAATTCGACCCGCGAAATCCTCGATCAGCGCGTTTCCGAGCAGCAGGCCGCGCAGGCCGCGATCGACGACGCACAGTCACAGATCCGCAACGCTCAGCTTGATCTCGAATATACGAAGGTGACGGCGCCCTTCACCGGCCGCATCGGTGCTCGGCAGGTCTCAAATGGCGGCCTGATCGCCGGCAGTCGCGCTGCGGCCAGCCCGACGACCTTGCTTGCAACGCTCGTCTCGCTCGACCCGATCTATCTCGACTTCGATATGAGCGAGCAGGATTACCTGACGTTCCAGCGGCAGCGCCAGAAGCAGAGCGGCTCGCTCGACAACAAGGTCGAAGCATCGCTGAGCGATGAAACCGACTATGGCCTTCAGGGCTCACTGAACTTCCTCGACAACGCGGTCAACCGCTCGAGCGGTACGATCCACGCCCGCGCGACGTTCAAGAACCCCGATCTCTTCCTGGCACCCGGACAGTTTGCCCGCGTTCGCATCGGCCTGACCGCTCCGGCTCCGGCGCTCCTCGTGCCTGATGCCTCCGTCCTTGCCGACCAGTCGTCGCATATTGTCCTGACCGTCGGCGACAAGAATGTGGTCGTTCCGAAGCCGGTCGAGCTCGGTGACCTGCGCAACGGCCTGCGTGTTGTCCGCTCTGGCCTGACGGCCACCGACAAGGTCATCGTGGGTGGCATTCCAATGGCGCGTCCGGGCTCGGTTGTCGACCCTCAGGTCGAATCTGCCAAGGTCGCGATGAACAAGACTGCCACCGAATGAGGCCGCTATGCAGCCGATATGGGGCTGCATCGGCAAAGATAGTCTCGGCCTCGTTCCGAGCCCCTCCAAGACGGATGAACGCTGCCACGCTCCTCCGTCTCGAAGGTTGAACGAGAGGAAAAGCACGGGGAATCACGGCCCTATCGATAGATAGATGATTGACACGCCTCCGCCCGTCCCTCTAATTATCCAGCAATCTATCGATAGATAGTTACGGTTTGAAATTCACGCGGTGTCGCCCGTGGTTGAACCCGCTCAAGCCGCGTCTATTCAAAACCTAGGCTGAGTCGAACCATGAAGCTCGCGCATTTCTTCATCGATCATCCCCGCTTCGCAACGGTGATCAACATCTTCTTCGTGCTGATCGGTCTGGCGATGCTGACATCGCTTCCGGTCGCGCAATATCCCAACATCGTTCCGCCGACGGTCCAGATCACGACGGCATATCCCGGCGCCTCTGGCGAAACCGTTGCACGCACCGTCGCCACGCCGCTTGAACAGGCGGTCAACGGCGTCGAGAGCATGGACTACATCACCAGCCAATCGACAGGGAATGGGCTGTTGACCATTACCGTAATCTTCAAGGTCGGCACCGATCCGAACACTGCCTTGATGCTGACCCGAAACCGGGTCCAGGACACGCTGTCGCGCCTTCCCCAGGAAGTGCAGTTGCAGGGTGTTCAGGTGAAAAAGACCATCCCGGCACTTCTGCTCGGCGTGCATCCCTATTCGCCCGACGGCTCGCGCAGTGCCGAATACATCTCGAACTACTTCATCCTTCACGTCAAAGACGAGATCTCGCGTCTGCCGGGCGTCGCCGACCTCTGGAACCTTGGAGAGCGCCAGTACGCCATGCGGATCTGGGTCGATCCCGACAAGGCTGCTGCGTCGAACATCACCGCCAACGAGATCTTGAGCGCGCTTCGTGCCCAGAACGCCCAGGTTTCGGCCGGAACCCTGAACGCGCCGCCTGTGCCGAACCCGGGAGCCTATCAGATCAGCGTCGAGGCGCTCGGCCGTCTGACGACGCCCGAACAGTTCGGCGATGTTATCGTCAAGTCGGACGCACAAGGCCGGGTGACACGGATCCGCGACATCGCTCGCGTCGAGCTTGGCGCGGCGGATTACGGCTCGAAAGCCTATGCCGACCGCTACGACTCGTCTCCGTTTTGGGTGATTGCACAGCCCGGCGCCAACGTTGTCCAGGTCGAGAAAGCTGTCTGGGACAAGATGGAAGAGCTGAAGAAAAGCTTCCCGCCCGGCCTCGATTATATCAACATTTATGACCCAACGACGTTCGTCAGCCAGTCGATCGATGAAGTCGTGCATACGATTTTCGAAGCAATCGTCCTCGTCGTAATCGTGGTGTTCGTCTTCCTGCAAAACTGGCGCGCGACGATCATCCCCGTCTTGGCGATCCCGATTTCGCTCATCGGCACCTTCACGATCCTCGCGATGTTCGGAGTTTCGATCAACAACCTGTCACTGTTCGGCCTTGTCCTTGCGGTCGGCATCGTAGTCGACGACGCGATCGTCGTGGTCGAGAATGTCGAGCGAAACATGCAAGCAGGCATGTCGCCGCGCGAAGCCGCGCACCAGACCATGACGGACGTCTCGACCGCGCTGATCGCGATCGCCCTGACGCTCTGCGCGGTCTTCGTTCCGGCAGCCTTCATTTCGGGAATCGGCGGTCTCTTCTTCAAGCAGTTCGCAATCACGATCTCGGCCTCGACCGTGATCTCGTGCTTTGTCTCGCTGACCCTGAGCCCCGCTTTGTGCGCCGTCCTGCTCAAGCCGCATCCGACTGGCGAGCACGCCAAGCCGCGTGGTCTCGGACGAATCCTGCATGCCGTTTTCGGACGCTTCAACCATGGTTTTGAGTGGCTGTCGTCCTCCTACGGCAAGATGACGGCGCGGTTTGTCCGCGTCACCGCGATCATCGGCCTCGTCTATGTCGCTCTGATTGGCTTCACCGGCTTTCAGATGTCGCGCATGCCGACGGGCTTCATCCCCGAGCAGGATATCGGGTATCTGGTAACTGTTATTCAGCTTCCACCAGGGTCGAGCCTTGCTCGTACGGATGAAGTTGTTCGGCAGGTGAACGATATCGCTCTCAGCATCAAGGGTATTGAGCATACGTCGCCAGTGACCGGTTTCGACGTCACCACCAACACTGTCGCACCCAATGCCGGCACGATCTTCGTCGCGTTGCCTTCGCTCTACGGAAAGAACATTCCTGGCGTGAATGCTGCCGCCATGCTCAAGATTTTGCGCGAGAAGCTCGCGGTTGTGAAGGATGCCTACGTCATTGCGGTCATGCCGCCGCCCGTACAAGGCCTCGGCTCGGCTGGCGGCTTCAAGCTGATGCTCGAAGATCGCGGTGGACTTGGAGCACAAGCGCTTGCCAAGGCAGCTAACGATCTCGTCGCGGCGGCCAACAAGGACCCGGCTTTCGGTGGCGTCTTTACCCTCTATAATGCGGGCTCGCCGTCCTTGTTTGCCGACATCGACCGATTGAAGGCCGAGAAAGTTGGCCTCACGCCGACCGACGTGTTCTCGACGCTGCAGCTCTATATCGGTTCGCAGTACGTGAACGACTTCAACTACCTCGGCCGCACCTTCCAGGTAATCGCGCAGGCCGATGGGCAATTCCGCGGCACGCCGGACGACGTCGCGCGCCTGAAGGCCCGCAATGCCGCCGGTGAAATGGTGCCGATCGGTTCGGTCGCCACTTTCCGCAACGAGACCTCGCCTTACCGCGTTCCGCGCCACAACCTCTACCCGGCGGCAGAGATCATGGGCGCGGCTGGAGCGGGCATTTCCTCCGGCACGGCAATGACACGAATGGAAGAACTGGCAAAGCAAGTGCTTCCGGAGGGTGTCGGGTTCGAATGGACCGAGCTCTCCCATCAGGAGAAGCAGCAGGGCACGCCGACGATCCTCGTCTTCGCAGCAGCCGCCTTGTTCGTCTTCCTCGTGCTTGCCGCGCAGTACGAAAGCTGGAAAACGCCGCTGTCGATCGTGCTCATCCTGCCGATGTGCCTTCTTACGGCAGCCGCCGGCCTGCAACTGCGTGGCATGCCGATCGACATCCTTGCGCAGATCGGGTTTGTCGTGCTGGTCGGTCTCGCAGCGAAGAACGCAATCCTGATCGTCGAGTTCGCTCGGCAGGAAGAGCACCGGGGCGAGACGCCCGAACAGGCAGCGGTCGGCGCAGCAAAGACACGCCTTCGGCCGATCCTGATGACGTCCTTCGCCTTCATCCTCGGTGTTCTGCCGCTTGCGACCGCGACTGGCGCTGGTGCCGAGATGCGCCAATCGCTCGGAACCGCGGTCTTCTTCGGGATGCTCGGGGTGACGATCTTCGGCCTTCTCTTCACGCCGGCATTTTACGTGCTGGTGCAGCGCTTCGGATCAAAGAAGGCGGCAACAGTGAACGATGAGGCCCCGGTCTCGCACACCGCATAACGTCGGTCGGAGTGAAGATTGGTGTACTGCCAGTCTCCGCTCCGGCGCTGTTTTTCCCGAGCCGGATGAAGGGGCGAGGTCATGGTTGCCGAGCTGGAAGTCACCAATTCCTTACAGATCAGGGGAAAGCGGATCGCCTTCACGCAGGTGGGCAAGGGTTATCCTGTCGCGCTTCTCCATGGGATACCGACCTCGCGGCTTCTGTGGCGCCACGTCGTGCCCCTCCTTGCAGCGCGTGGATGTGAGGTCACTGCAATCGACCTCCTCGGTTATGGACAATCGGATCAGCCTGACGACACCGATCTCGGCATCGCCGCGCAAGCAAGTCTGATCGGAGAACTGCTCGAGACCATCGGCTGGAACCGCGGCGCGCTTGTCGGCCACGATATCGGCGGCGGGATCGCGCAGCTCGTCGCCGTCGACCGCCCTCCTCTGTTGGATCGTCTGGTGCTCGTCGACACGATCGCCTACGATTCCTTTCCCGTCGGACCACTCGCGCGGCTCAAAGACCCCGTCTGGGATACCATTCTCGCAGCGCCAGATTTCGATCTGAAAAAAGGCCTTCGGAAAAGCTTCGAAGCCGGAACGGTCCATGCTGATCGCGTCACGCCGGAATTGATCGCGATGTACGAGACGCCGTTCGCCGGCGTTGAAGGGCGGCGCGCCTATCTGAGGGCGGCGCGCGCGCTGCGCACCGATGAGCTCGCCACCCGAATGGCGGAGGTTGAAGCACTGAAGCTTCCAGCGCTTGTCCTTTGGGGCGAGCAGGACGTCTTTCAGCCGATCTCGTACGGAGAAAGGCTGGCCGCCGCGCTCGAAAACGGACGGCTCCTGCGGATCATGAACGCGGGACATTTCTCGCCGGAAGACCAGCCGGAGGTGCTGGCGGAGCGCATCTTGGAATTTTCCGTGGACGCGCAGGAGCAGGATTGGCGGTGATGTCCAGCATCAGACACGGGCTGCTGCTGCTCCGGTTGAGGAGGGATGGTGCAGGACCCTTCGATTGAAGCAGAATCCGCCGAACCCCAGAGCGAGATCCCGCAGCGACCGAATTACGACACGTTGCGCGCAGACGTCGAGGCCTGGAAGGCCGATTGGATAGAGTACGTCCGGGGCGAACATGGCGACGAGGCTGCGAAGGAGGCCGCGCAATACCTCGATGAAAGGCCGTGGCTCTGCCTCAAATGGTTTGTCGACGATCACACACCGAAGGAACAGCGCGAATCTTCGATCCCGTTTCTCTGATCGGAAGCCGTCCTACTTCCGCCCTACAGACGGGCGGGAGCACCTGGCAGAACTCATTTGAGTTCCCGCCACCATAGCCACGGCGGCGCGAGCATCGACGACAGATAGGCCGCCAAATTCAATCGTCCCTCCAAGCAGCGGCTTGCGGGGCACACAGCGAAATATTGCAAGTGGAGACCCCCGCATGAATACACCCCAATCTCCCATCGCGTCTGGCTTTAACGCATCGACGACAGCCGAAGACGTCATTCAAGGCATCGACCTAACCGGAAAGGTCGCGATCGTGACCGGTGGGTACTCCGGCATCGGGCTCGTGACGGCCCGCACGCTCGCGCTCGCCGGGGCGCGGGTCATCGTGCCTGCGCGCGATCAGGCAAAGGCTCGTGAGGCGCTACGGCCTTTCCCAAACCTGATGCAAGAGTCGCTCGACCTGGCAGATCCCGCCTCGGTGGACGCCTTTGCCGATCGCTTTCTGCAAACGGGCCAGCCCCTCCATATCCTCATCAACAACGCGGGCGTCATGGCGCCGCCGCTCATTCGGAACGCGCACGGTGAAGAGTCCCAGTTCGCCATCAATCATCTCGGTCATTTCCAGCTGGCTGCACGGCTGTGGCACGCCTTGCGCGATGCGGACGGCGCGCGCGTCGTGGCGCTTTCTTCGCGGGGGCATATGCGCGGCGGCGTCGATTTCGACGACTGGAACTTCGAGCGGCGCGAATATGACCGCTGGCTCGCTTACGGCCAGTCGAAGACCGCCAATGCGCTCTTTGCCCTCAAATTGGATGAGGTCGGCAAGCCGCACGGTGTCCGCGCGTTTTCGGTTCACCCGGGCGCAGTTCTGACCGATCTTCTGCGATATATGTCCGTCGCGGAGCTTCGCGCTGCGGGCGCCATCGACGACGATGGTGAGCCGATCCGTCCTCCGGCGAACAATCTGAAAACGCCAGAACAGGGCGCAGCAACGAGCGTGTGGTGCGCCACAAGCCACCAGCTCGACGGCATGGGCGGGGTTTACTGCGAGGATTGCAATATCGCGGAACCGCTGCCGGCAGATTCCAAGGAGCCGCGCGGGGTCAGACCTTGGGCGATGGATCCCGCCCTAGCAACACGCCTTTGGAAGCTCAGCGAAGACCTGACCGGACACACATTTCGATAGCGCTCTGCCAAGGGCCTCGGCGTGGACGATCGATGCCGTCGGCGCCGGCCCGGGCTGCGCCAACCTGAAGGAATATCGATGGGCACTGCTGGCCGCCCAAGGGAATTCGCCAAGGATATAGCTTCGGAACAGGCGCTCGTCTTGTTCTGGGCAAAAGGCTACCGGTCCACGTCTATTCAGGCTTTATCAAGCGCCATGGATATCGATCCGAAGAGCCTCTACGCCGCGTTCGGCAGTAAGGAGGAGCTCTATCTGTCGGCTTTGGATCGTTATGCGGCAACCTACGACGCCCGGATCTGGGGCTACATGCCCCCCGGCCAAACGCATCGGGAGCGTGTTTGCGCAGTTCTGGAAAGAGCGGCCAGATATTTAATCAGAACAGATGTCACACCCGGTGGGTGTCTGATTACTCTCGCTGCCTTGGCGGAGGAGACGACAGATCGTATATCGCAAATCGCACGTGGTCATCGTGCGTATCGCTTGGGTCTGCTTCGAACATGGCTGCGGGCGGCGAAGGAACAAGGAGAATTACGACCCTCAGCCGATATCGTCGACCTGAGCCTGTTATTCTTCGCCGGATTTAACGGCATCGCGGTGCAGGCGAGAGACGGTGCCAACGCCGATGAGCTGACCGCGATCGCGAACCTATTGATAGCCGCGTGGCCTGGCCGCTGACGGCATGGGGCTCAAGCCGGCCGGCGATGAAGGACGTTCGCAACGACGATGTGTCCGACCGCGGCGATTGAGCGGTCCACGACGATGGCGAGAAGGCCGACAAGGATCGCGCCCTGCAGGACATAGGCGGTGTTGTAGGCGCTCAGCCCTTCGATGATCAGGTTGCCGAGCGTCGCGGCGCCGACGGTTGAGCCGACCGTGGCGGTACCGACATTGATAATCGCCGCCGTGCGGATCCCGGCGATGATGATCGGCCCCGCCAGCGGAATCTCAACCTTGAACAAACGCTGCCGCGGTGACAGGCCCATCCCGTCAGCGGCCTCGATGATGCCCGCATCAACACCTTCCAGCCCCGCGACCGTGTTGACGATAATCGGCAGCAATGCATAGGCAAAAAGGGCAACGACCGTCGGCGCGCTGCCATATCCGAGCAGCGGTACGGTGACGGCAAGCACTGCTACCGGGGGGAACGATTGGCCGATGGCGGCCACCGCCATGACCAGCGGCTTCACCCTTCGGCTCGCCGGTCGGCTCACGGCGATAGCAAGTCCGATTCCGATGAGCGCGGCGAGTGCGGTAGCGACGAGGACCACGACGATATGAGAGACGGTGAGCTCAAGAAAGGCGACTCGGCGGTAGACCGGCCGCTCCAGCTCCGGAAATAGCGCGTGGAACAGCCATTGGCTGTTCGGTAGGAATGCGAGCGCGCCGGCGAGCAGGCCCGCCGGAAGCAGCAGACGGCGGAGCGTGAGATCCATCATCGCGCAAGCACCGCAGACAGATCCTCGAACGTCAGCCTCCCGACCGGCTGACCGTCGGAGGCCAGCACCGAAAGCGGCAGGCGGCCATGGACGAGCATACGCGAGAGCGCGACCGACAGGCTTTCATCTTTTCCGATTGTCGCGGCGTCGGTGGCTGTCTCCACGGCGCGCATGGCGTCGGCGACCGTCAGCCGCGCCAGCAGGCGCAACAATGCCTCCTCGCCGCCGACAAATCCGCGGATCAGATCGGATGCGGGATCGGTGACGATGGCATGCGGCGGTCCGTCCTGCACGATCCGTCCGCCGTCCATGACGACCACGCGATCTGCCAGCTTGAGGGCCTCGTCCATGTCATGCGTGACGAAGACGATGGTCTTGCCGGTGCTTGCGTGGATCGCGTGCAATTCATCTTGCAGCGATCGTCGCGTCACCGGATCCAGAGCGCCGAAAGGCTCATCCATCAAGAGCACCGGCGGGTCGGCAGCAAGCGCGCGGGCGACGCCCACCCGCTGCTGCTGTCCACCCGACAGCTGGTGTGGAAACCGCCGGTCGGTGTCGATGCCATCGAGGCCGACGAGACGGACGAGCTCGGCGACGCGGGCGCTGACCTTCGCTTCAGGCCAGCGCAGCAGCCTTGGAACGGTCGCGATGTTGTCTGCGACGCTCCAATGGGGGAAGAGCCCGCCCGATTGGATGACGTAACCGATCCTGCGGCGCAGCTCGGCCGGATCAACGGCGCGGACGTCCTGGCCATCGACGAGGATTCGACCCTCGTCGGCGGTCACGAGCGCGTTGATCATGCGCAGCGTCGTCGACTTGCCGCATCCCGAGGGGCCGATCAGCACGCAGACCGACCCTTGCGCCACCTGAAGGCTCAGGTCGTCGACCACGCGCCGGCCGTCATAGAGTTTACTGATATGGTCGAGCTCGATCACAAAAGCGCCCCCTTGGACGTAAACAGGGCGAAGACGGCGTCGACGGCGAGCGCGAAGGTGACGGTGGGCAGGACGCCGAGCATCACCAGGTCGATCGCGTTCTGACCGAGCCCCTGAAAGACGAAGGTGCCGAGACCGCCGGCGCCAATCAGAGCCGCGACGACGGCAAGGCCAACGGTCTGAACGGATACGATCCGCAAACCGGAGAGGATGACCGGCAGCGCCAGCGGAAGTGTCACCATGACCAGGATTTGCCGATCGCGCATCCCGTTCCCGCGCGCCGCGTCGATGACCGCCGGTGAGACCGCCTCGAGTCCCGCAATGGTGTTTCGCACGAGCGGCAGCAGCCCGTAAAGCACGAGCGCGATGACCGCGGGGGTGGCGCCAATCCCTGCAATTCCGATTGCGCCTGCCCAGGGGAGTGCTTGGCCCAGCGATGTCAGCGGGCCAATCAGAAATCCGAACAGCGCGATCGACGGCACGGTTTGAACAATGCCGAGGGCTGAGAGAAGCCGTTCACCAAATCGACGTCGACGAAAGCCCAAGATTCCAAGCGGCAGGCCGAGAAGCAGGACGATCGCGACTGCAGTCACGACCAGGACAGCATGCCGTGTTAGCTCGGCGCGGAACGTGTCGGCATGCGCCCGATATTCGCGCATTACCGAGACATTATCGAAGGCTCCTCCAGCGATGAGGCCGACGACGATCGCGACGCCGGCAAGGGCCACCACGGTGCGGGCGGCTGGGCGGAATGCGACTTGCTGCACGAGATCGACCAGGCAGAGCACCGGCGCGCTCGCAAGCAGCCAGAAGCCCAGGCTGAGTGACGTGCGGGCGCCCGGCGATTTGCCCGCTGCCAGGCTCGCCGCTCCGCTCCCAGCAGCCCAGAGGATTTCGGCGAAGGCGATGAGGAGCAGGATCGCGGTCATCGTGGCCACAGGCCGGGATTGCACGAGCAGGCTGCAGGAGAGCAACGCCACGCTCGTTGCAATAAGCAGCGTCAAGGCGCCGGGGCTCGCGACATCCGCGAGCCGCATTGCGCTGCCGGGTAAGATCCGGTTCGGTGCGTGAACGAGAAAGCCGACGGTGCTCGCACACGCAACTGCCGCGGCGACGATTGTGAACAGAACGCCGTTTCGGATGCTGACGTGGAGGTCCTTTGATGCTTTTACGAGGCTGGCTATTGGAGGAAGCCCTTTTCGGTCAGGTAGCTCTTTGCGACCGATCGCGCATCCTCGCCGTCAACCGCGATCCGCGCGTTGAGCTGCTGTAGCGTTTCGAGCGTGAGCGACTTGAAAACAGGGGCGAGCAGGCCGGTGATCTCGGGGTGGGCGTCGAGCACCTCCTTACGGATCAGCGGTGCGGGCTCGAAGACAAGCTGCACGTTCTTGGTGTCACGCATGACGACGAGCCCGAGCGCGGCAAGCTGCCCATCGGTGCCATACGCCATGGCGGCATTGACGCCGGACGTACCCGAGGCGGCCGCCTGTTCGGTTGCAGCGGTATCACCGCCTGACAGAACCAGCACCTGGTCGCTATTTATCTTGAATCCGTAAGCCTTCTCGAACGCGGGCAACGCCCCGGCGCTTTCGGTGAATTCCGACGAAGCTGCGATCTTCATTTTTCCGCCGCCGGCGATCCACCGACCGAAATCGTCAAGCGTTGCGAGGTTCTGTTCCTTGGCGACATCGGCCCGTACCGCGATCGCCCAGGTGTTGTTGGCGGGCGCCGGCTGAAGCCACACGAGCTTGTTCGTCGCGTCGAGATCCCGCGCGCGCAAGTAGGCCGCGTCGGCGGACTTCCAGACCGGATCGCTGTCCTGGTTGAAAAAGAACGCCGTGTTGCCGGTATATTCGGGGTAGATGTCGATCGCGCCGGTCAGAAGCGCCGAACGCACGAGCTTGCTCGATCCGAGCGGGATGCGGCTTTCGGTGGGCAAGCCGCCCTTCTCCAACATCAACAGAATGACGTAGCCGAGCAACGAACCCTCAGTGTCGGTCTTCGATCCGATCCGGATCGGCTCGGCCGCCATCGATGGCGCCGCCATCGAGAGCGCGAGCGCAAGGATCATCAGTCGCGCGATTGCCTTCATTGCCTCTACCCTTCCCCATTTGCCGGTTGGACGACCGCGCGCGACCGCCCGAACCGTTTCGGAAGCGACACGTCAGCTTATCTATCGATAGATATAGGACTAAGATATGAAACCCGTTTCGTCAAACCGCTGCGGTGCAGATTCCCGGCTTGCGGTCATCTTTTCGGCAGGCCGAATAGACCTCGGCACCAACACGCCTGTTCCGCCCGGCCGCCGTGCCGAGCGGAACGTCTTCGCGGATCTCAGCGACGAGATCAGGCCGCCACACAGCCACCGGGTTTGAACGTCCTCTCCGTGGCCGCCGGGTATTTATCCAACATCTTCGCGGGGCGCACCGGCCGTTCAACGAGATTCCCGCCGCAATTCGGGCATATGCCGTTCAGCTTGTTGTCCGCGCAATCGCGGCAGAACGTGCACTCGAACGTGCAAATCAATGCCTCGCCGTTTTCCAGCGAGAGGTCACGATCGCAACATTCGCATCCAGGTTTCATCGCAAGCATCGTCTAACTCCCTCTGGTTCGAGCAGTGTCATTCAGACATGCCTATCTTCCGATAGATATTGACAGACGATACCGCCGAGCTTTAACAAAATGCAAGGGCTATCTATCGAGAGGTAGACAAAGAGTTCGAAGGAGGCGGCCGGCCGGCCGCTTGGAAAGGATCGGCGGCCGCATGAAACGCATGATTTTGAGTGCCTTCTTTTTCAATCCTCAGGGCGATCACCGAATTTCCTGGCGGCATCCCCGCGCCCCTTCGCGTGAGGTCTACGATCTTCCCTATTTTCAATCCCTTGCGGCGGCCAGCGAGGCAGCCAAGCTCGACGCGATTTTCGTCGCCGATCACGTCGGCATGTGGGACACCTTCGAAAGCAACATCGCGCACTACGCCAATCCGCGCCTCGAACCGATCACGCTGCTCTCGGCGCTTGCGGCGGTGACCTCGCAGGTCGGGCTTCTCGCCACGGCATCGGCTTCCTATACCGAGCCGTACAATCTTGCCCGCATGTTCGCGTCGCTCGACCACCTCAGTCATGGGCGCGCCGGCTGGAACGTCGTTACGTCGTCGATGCCCGAAGAGGCGATGAATTTCGGCCACGACGGCAACATCGACCATGCCAACCGCTACGAGCGCGCCGGCGAATATCTCGATGTCGTCAAGGCCCTGTGGGACAGCATCGACGATGACGCGATCCTTCTCGATCGCGACTCGGGCCTGTTCGCCGACGTGACGCGAATTCGCCGGATCAATCACGTGGGTAAATATCTGAAGGTTCGCGGTCCGCTGAATGTTCCGCGCCCGCCCCAAGGCCACCCCGTGATCGTCCAGGCCGGATCCTCGGACGACGGCAAGACCTTGGCCGCACGCCACGCCGATATACATTTCGCCGTCATACGGTCGATCGAGGAGGGCCTGAAATACCGCGCCGACTTCGACGTCAGGCTGGCGGCAGCAGGTCGCGCTTCCGGCGATCTCAAGATCCTGCCGGGGATCCACCCGGTCGTCGCCGCATCGCGCAGCGAAGCCCGCGAGAAGGAAGAGTTCCTTCAGACGCTCGTTCCCGAGCGGATCGGGGTCGATCTCGTCTCGAGTTGGTGCGGGGTCGACGTATCAGCGTTTCCGATCGATGGCCCCCTGCCCTCACTCCCCGATCTTGAGAGCTATGACGGTCAACGCTCTAATCTCGAAAGGATGAAGGCCTTTGCCGAGCAAGGCTTGAGCATCCGCGAGGTCGCTCATCGCCTCATCAATGCTGGAGCGGTTCCATCGGTGATCGGCACGCCGGCCGATGTCGCAGACCAGCTCGAGGAATGGTTCACCGCGGGCGCCGCAGACGGTTTCAATCTGATGTTCCCGCTGCTTCCAGAAGATCTTACGCAATTTTGCACCGAGGTGGTTCCCGAGCTGCAGCGGCGCGGTCTCGCGCAGACCGATTATAACGGAGCGACGTTGCGAGACCGCCTCGGGCTGAAAAGGCCGGCAAATCGTTTCGGCCGCACGTGACTGGCGGGCGCGCCGTGGTCGGCCCCGCCGTCGCCATTCCCGAGCAGAACCAATTCTGCGCGCCTGAGAGCCGGTGGCTCGTTCTCGTCGCCGCGATCCTGGCATCGACGATGGGCTTCATCGATATGACCGTCGTGTCGCTCGCGACGCCGGCGATCCGTGTCGACCTTGGCGCATCGCTCGTCGATGCGCAGTGGATCTCGAACAGCTACATGCTGCTCCTCTCCTCGCTGGTGCTGCTTGGCGGCGCGGCCGGCGACATCTTCGGCACACGCAACGCATTCGCCTTCGGCATCGCGGTTTTCGTGGTCGCCTCGATCGCATGCGCTCTGTCCCCCGACGCACCCTGGCTCATCCTGACGCGCGGCGCGCAGGGCTTCGGCGCTGCCTTCATGGTCCCTGGCAGCCTGGCTGTTATCGCCAAGGCTTATCCGGCGGAGGAACGCGGCGCCGCGATTGGCCTTTGGGCCTCGGTCTCGTCGCTGACCACGGCTGCCGGACCGCTTCTCGGTGGCCTTGTTCTGTCGCTTGATACGAGCTGGGCGTGGCGATCGATCTTCGCGTTGAATCTCCCGATCGGCGCGCTGGCACTGATCATCTTGCTCAAGCGCGTGCCTGACGATGTGCGGCACGATCGAGGGCGGCTCGACCTGGTCGGCGCGGTTCTGGCGACGGCTTCACTCGGTTTGCTCGCCTGGGGACTGACCGCAATCGGGTCTTCCGGTGGCGCTGGGCGCCTCGCATCGATCGCGCTTGTCGGCGCGGCGGTGGTGTTTGGCCTCTTCCTTCTGTGGGAACGGCGGGCAAAAACGCCCCTGGTAAAGCTCCGGTTGTTTGCCTCGCGCGCGTTCGCCGGGGCGAACCTCTACACGTTGCTCGTCTTCGTCGCTCTCAACGCGCTGCTCTTCTTCCTGCCGATGACCGTCATCTCCGCGTGGGGCATACCGGAATGGCAGGCGAGCCTCTTGTTTCTCCCATTAGCGCTTGCGATTGGTGTCCTATCCAGCCTGGCGGGGCGCCTCGCGGACCGGATCGGTGCGCGTTGGCCGATGACTGCGGGTGCCGCCATCGTCGGTATCGCCTTCGTTGGCATCGCCGCCACGCTACCCTTCCGACAATTCTGGGCTCTGACCCTTCCGCTCCTAACGGTGATGGGGCTTGGGATGGCGGCGCTCGTCTCGCCGCTTTCCACGGCTGTGATGGCGGCTGCGCCGGATGAAGATTCCGGGCAGGCCTCCGGCATCAACAACGCAGTCGCACGCGCCGGCGGCCTCATCGCGATCGCCGCGTTCGGCGCTGTCGTATCCGCCGTCTATGTCCATTCGCTTAGTGACGCCGGCTCGAACGGCGAGTTCGGTGTACGTCCGGCCCCGCCGCTCGACGCGATCGCCGAAACCGCTCGTGTCGCTGCCACGACGAGTGCCTTCCAATGGGTCGCCTGCATCTGCGCGGCGCTTTGCTTCTTGGCCGCGGTGGTCGCATGGTTCACGGAGCCGAGACGATGAGCTCGGTTCCCCCACTCGCGTTTTTGATCAGCGCAAATCTTTCTCAAGCGCTGTTTGGCTCGAGTGGGTTAGGTCGTGCCTAGCCGGAAAGGTCGCGCGCTGTCCGATAGTCGTTGACAGACCGTAACGCCGAGCCTTAACGCCTGCTATGACTATCTATCGAAAGATAGATAATTGATTCGTCGAGTGTGCGGTCCGCGTCGCGGATGCGGCGGCGCGACGCGGGAAAGCGGTCACCCAGTCATCGGCCGACCGGAAAGAGGGAGCGACATGTCGGAACTGGAATTGATGGCGGAGGCGGATCGTCGCGCAAGAAGTTACCTGGAAGGGATCGAGCAACGCTTACCGTTTCCCGACCAGGCGGCGCGTGCCGGCCTAAGTGTCTTTTCGGAACCACTTCCCGATGAAGGGCGCGACGCGGTCGAAACGCTTCGAATGCTCGACAGCTATGGCTCGCCGGCGACGACGGCATCGAACGGCCCGCGTTATTTTGGCTTCGTGATCGGCGCGTCTTTGCCCGCAGCGGCCGCCGCCGAGCGCTTGATGCTGGCCTGGGACCAGTGCGCCGCCACGTACGACACGTCCCCGATCGCAGCGACGATCGAGAAAATCGCCGGTCGGTGGCTTCTCGACGCACTCGACCTGCCACGAGAATCTGCTGTCGGATTTGGTACGAGCGCGACCGCCTGTGCGCTCAGTTGCCTTTCAGCAGCTCGGCGATCACTGCTGTCGCGTCAAGGGTGGAATATCGATAGGGACGGGCTGTTCGGCGCCCCTGAGATCCGGGTTGTCGTGTCCGAGACCGTCCATATCACCGTGCGGAAGGCTCTGCGGTTACTCGGCTTCGGATCCGTACACCTGGTCACGGCGCCCGTGGACGCATATGGGCGGATCGATCCAGATCGCTTACCCCCGCTCGATGAGAAGACGATCCTTTGCCTGCAAGCCGGAGAGGTGAACACGGGTGAGTTCGACCCTTTGGCTGTCCTGATCGACGCGGCGACAAAGGCGAAGGCCTGGGTCCATGTCGACGGTGCATTCGGTTTGTGGGCGCGTACCTCGTCGAGGCGAGCACTTACCGAGGGGATCGAGGGTGCCGATAGCTGGACCACAGACGGACACAAATGGCTGAACACGCCCTACGACGGAGCGGTCGCCATCTGCCGCGACGCGCAGGCACTGGCCCAGGCCATGAATTCCGACGCCGTTTACGCAACAGCGTCCGCCGACGCGCAAAAGAACCTGACGCTCGAGTTCTCGCGGCGCGCTCGCGGCATTCCTATTTGGGCTGCGCTCCGGACGCTCGGCCGCGCGGGTGTCGCGCAGCTCGTCGACCGTCATTGCAACGAAGCCGCGTGGCTCGCGGATCGGCTCCGTGAAAGCGGGTTCGACGTTCTCAATCGCGTCGTTCTCAATCAGCTGGTGGTGCGATATGGCACCGATGAGCAGACCGCGCAAATACGCCAAAGTGTCATCGACACCGGCGCCGGCTGGTTTGGAATGACAGTCTGGCAGGGCCGGCCTGCGCTTCGGATCAGTCTGTCATCGTGGCGCACCGAGCATCAAGACGTCGCCGGTTTGGCGGAGGCCCTCTCGACCGCGGCGCGAAACTAGACTGACCACTTCGCCTTCGCTTACAGCAATGGGCGAGACGCCTTCAATGTTTCGCCTCGGCGCCGAATGCAATTTTGTCATTCGGCTCCGAGAACGCTCGCGATCATACACGTGCTATTGGCGCCGGTTATTGAAGATCGTACTCGATGAAACCCGTGCGCCGAGCGACACGATCATAGAGGCGGCGAGCCGTTGCGTTGGTCTCGCGCGTCATCCAATAAACGTTGGTGACGCCGATCTTGAGCGCTTCCGTCTGGACGGCCTTGATCAGCGCCGCGCCCACGCCTTTGCCGCGGACGTCGGGATCGGCGAAGAGATCTTGAAGGTAGCAGTTGTTCTTCAGCGACCAGCAGCTGCGGTGATAGAGGTAGTGGACGAGGCCGACGGGCTTGTTCTCGATCGTGGCGAGGAAACCCTTGGGTTCGAACTCGCCTTCGGTGAAAAGGCGACGCCACGTCGTTTCGAACACTTCGTCGGGCAGGCTGGCCTCATAGAACGTCAGATAAGCAGTCCACAGCCTTTGCCATTCGGCATGGTCAGTTGGTGCGAGCGGACGGACGATGATTTCTGGCATTCATATTCTCCTGTGGCGATAGTGGACATTCGGTTCGAGAATTTCGGCCTGCGACGACTTAGCGTCGCTCATAGCAGCGTGAGCTGGTCGCCAGGCCTCGGCGGGATTCGGAAGAGATCGGTTCGAAGCGGCGCGATTTTCCGATCGAGCGCGAAGCGCCGGCGCGCCAGCCGAAAACGGTCAACAAGGATCTGCGCGACGGGCCGCTCGCCCGCGATGCGGTGGCCGAAGCGTGCGTCGTTTTCCTTGCCACCGCGCATCTGGCGAACCAGCGACATGACGCGCTCAGCGCGTTCGGGACGTTCCGCTGCGAGCCACTCCTTGAAAAGATCCTTCAGTTCATGGGGCAGTCGCAGCATCGAATAGTGTGCGTACCGCGCACCGGCGTTGGCCGAAGCCTCGAGGATCGCCTCGATCTCATGGTCGGTGAGGCCCGGAATGATCGGCGCCACGCTGACGATGACCGGTATGCCGGCATCGCTGAGCGCGCGAATGGCATCGAGCCGCCGCGACGGCGTCGATGCCCTTGGCTCCATCGCCCGGCCGAGCTGACGGTCGAGCGTCGTGATCGAAATCACGACGACGCTCAAATTCCGCTCGGCCATCGGAGCGAGCAAGTCGATGTCGCGCGTGACGAGGTAATTTTTTGTGGTGATGCCGAGGGGATGCTGGAATTCGGCGAGCACTTCGATGATGCTGCGCGTGATGCGTAGGCGCTTCTCAACCGGCTGGTAGCAGTCTGTGTTCGCCCCGAGTTGCACGCGATCTGGGACATAACCCGCCTTGGAGAGCTCGCTCCTCAGCAATGTCGCCGCCTGCGGCTTGAAAAATAGCTTCGTCTCGAAATCGAGCCCCGGCGACAATCCGAGATAAGCGTGCGAAGGCCGGGCGAAGCAGTAGATGCATCCATGCTCGCAGCCTCGATAGGGATTGACCGAGCGATCAAAACCGATATCCGGGCTCGCGTTCCGGGAGATGATCGACTTCGCTTTTTCGGAGGTCAGGGTGGAATCGACGCGCTCCGTCTCGTCGACATCCGCGACCGACCACCCGTCATCGACACTCTCGCGATGATAAGGTTCAAACCTGCCCGTCTCATTCGACCGTGATGATCGTCCTCGGACCGATCGATGCCCACTATGGGCCTCATCCGGCGCTGTTGGCATGCTCTTAAGGGCCATCGCAAGCTCCCGGGAGGACCATCTCGCGACGAGCTCGATGCCGCCATCCCACGCAGTGCCCTGGGCTGAGGTCCTGAAAACTGAACTGGGCGAGACGCAGAGACGAGACGGTCAACCGGTTCCCTCCGCCCGCACGTCCTTGAGCCGGACGTTGGCGAGGCGTGTCTTCGCCGCGGTGAAAACAAGGTCGATCACCTTGCTGTCATGGCCGAGCCTGAAACATTCCACGACGACACCGACGAGCACGCTCTCGGTGATGACAAGCAAGTCCGAATAGGAACCGCCCGCCGCGCGGGTGTCCTCGATGATTTCCGCAACGACGCGCTTTGCAACGCGGTTGTGCAGTTCGGTCGCCGCCTCGACGGTCAACTGGGGTTTCTCGGACATTTGCATCGTCATTTGCCCTCTCGAGTCTATCCGGCGCTCGATCGTCCGCCGACGCGTCCATTCGAACAAATTACTGGCTCGCGTCTCTCTATCGATAGATAGCCTTTGACGAGGAGGAATGCCAGCGAATATTGTCCATCACCTAACGACCTATCGATAGATAGATTAAGGACACAACATGAGCCTGCAACAGTCCGCCGAGTCCACCGCCAGAACGCTCTTCACGCCCGTTCATATCGGTCCCTATATATTGCAACACCGAATCGTCCTGCCGCCGTTGAGCCGTCTGCGCGCGCAGCCGGGGACGGGTATCCCCAGCGATCTGCAGCTTGAATATTACACGCAACGCGCATCAGAAGGCGGACTGATCATCACCGAGGCAACGGCGATCGCATCCTCGGCGCGCGGCTACTACCACGCGCCCGGCCTTTATTCGGAAGAACAGGTCGCTGGATGGAAGCGCATCACCGACGCCGTCCACGACAGGGGCGGCACCTTCTTCACGCAGCTCTGGCACGCGGGTCGGACATCGCACGCTGAGATCACCGGATCGCAGCCGGTGACCGCGTCGGTCGATCCTGCCTATTGGGCCGATGCGAACAATGTGATTGATGCCCCCGACGGCTTCAAGCCGGTATCTCCGCACCGTGCGCTCGATACCGACGAGATATCGACCATTGTTGAACAGTATCGCCAAGCCGCCCAGAACGCCAAGCGTGCCGGTTTCGATGGCGTCGAGCTCATGGCCGCCAACGGCCACCTGATCGACCAGTTCCTCCAGGACAACGTGAACAAGCGTACCGACCGTTATGGCGGCTCGATCGAAAACAGGGCGCGTCTCCTCCTGGAGGTCGTCGGCGTACTTGTTGAGGTCTGGCGCGCCGATCGTGTCGGCGTGCGGCTCTCGCCCAGCAACAGCTTCAATGGCATGGGCGATAGCGACCCGCACGCTCTGTTCGGCTATGTCATCCAGCAGCTGGACGCTCTGGGCATCGCCTACGTTCATCTCATCGAGCCGCGGGTCAAAGGTGCCGACACGATCGCGGAAAGCCAGCCGCCGATCGCGGCACAGGAGCTCGGCAAGCTTTTCCGGGGCCCTGTCATTGCAGCGGGCGGCTTCAACCCGGAGACGGCCAAGGCTGCTGTGTCGAACGGCGTCGCCGACCTGGTCGCCTTCGGTCGGCATTTCGTCGCCAATCCCGACCTGCCGAAGCGGATCGAGAACGGATGGCCGCTCAACCCCTACGATCGCAGCACGTTCTACGCCTTCGACGAACGCGGCTATACCGACTATCCGTTTTATGACGCGTCCCGATCCGACGCGCTTCCTGCGGCTTGACCATGCTCGCCCTGCCGGTCGACTGGCCGGCGGGGCGCCTCAACGTTACGAATGCCGGGCGAACCGTCAATGGTGCGGTTATCATGAATCAGCGCTTCGACGCGGACAGCACTTTTGCGTGGGTGACAGTTTCACGCCGTGTCCCGACGGAACGCATCCGAGCTCGTCACAAAGGTCGCGGAAAACGACCCGGCGGCGCTCTTTCTCCATCTCGGCCGACGCGCAACGGATGCCGTGCTCCTCGTCGCTCAGCCCTTCAGGGCGGCAAACCGGACAGGAGGCGAGGTGAAAGATATGGTCCCAGGCGGCCAGAGCGTCGACATAGGCGCGGTGAGCCGCCACCGTCTCCCGTTCAAGCGTTTTGGACCTCGTTCCCTGGCCCTGACCACTCGATCCCCCTCACCGGGTACAAGCCTGCGGTACGCCCCAGCAAACGACCCCTCTCTGACTCTTGGTGATCGGGGAGTTGGAAAACCGCTGTTAGACGGCCCTGTGGCCTTTAGTTCGGAGAACCTGTTGCATACGCCACAGGCTCCCCGACCATAAGGTCAAGGAGTGCGGCGCCGTATCGGCCGGCGCCAACCGCTAACAGGGGTTTTCCAAGCCCCAGGGCAGCGCGTACTGCCCCGCACGACTCATAACCGCTCGATCGTTTGTGTTCTACATGCTTTATAAAACTCGAACGATGCCAAACCCCCTTCCCGATGTTTTTGTGGGCAAAGGCCGGGCGTCCCCCTGGCGGGGCCGCGCTGGCGGCTGCGCTGAAGCCCTCGCGAAGGTCTTCCCTCTTCCGGGCAGCCATCCCTGACGCGCGAAGCGCAAAAGCAAAGCATGGTGCCGCTGGCGCCTTACCGGACGCAAGGGAGGCTTCGCCGCGCCGATCATCGTCCATGCTCGATTTCGTGTCTGCGCGCCCTTGCATCCGGCAGGCTACGCGACGTGCCGGTTGTGTTCCGCAAGGTGCGGGATGAGGATAATCAACCGAGGAAAGGACGAGCGCGCTGAAGGCGCGGCTCGAGTGAACGGATGGAGAAGCATGAAATCGAGAATCTGCGCGAGAAGGTGACCTGCGCGATCGTCCTCGAAGCCGCCGGCTGGAAGGTCGATCTGAAGGAGAGCACCCGCCGCGCCGTGAAGTTCAGGCGCGGTGATGGCGAAATCATCATTGTGATTCATGAAGGACGCGGCTAGTTCGATCCCTTGTCGACGAAGAAAGGCGACATCTTCGATCTCGCCGAGCATCTCGGCGCCGACGGCTTCGTCGCCGCGTGCGAACACCTCGCCTCGCTGGTCGGCGTCGTTTCGAGCGAGCCGGTCTGGACGCGATCGGCCCGCCCGTCGCCGGCCGTCGCGATCGCCGAGCGGTGGCGGCGGCGATCCAAGCCGCGGCCGGGTTCGGCGACATGGCGCTACCTGACGTCAGCGCGCGCCCTGCCCGATGACCTCGTTCAAACCGCGATCGCAGGATTGCCTGCGGGAAGGACCGCACGGCAGCATGTGGGCAGTCCATCGCTCGGTGTCGGGCGAGCCCGCCGGATGGGAGGAGCGCGGGCCGGCCTGGCGCGGCTTTGCCACCGACGGGGACAAGGTGCTTTTCCGCTTTGGCGCTCGAGATGCCGTTCGGATCTGCGTGACCGAGGCCGCGATCGTCGCCATGAGCCTTGCGGCAATCGAAGTCCTCCGGTCCGACACGCTCTATGTCAGCACCGGCGGCGGCCGGTCGCCTGCGACCGACGAGGCGCTTCGCCACGTCGCCATGGCAGGCAACGTCAGTCTCGTCGCCGCCACCGACAACAACCGCCAAGGCGACATCTATGCCGAGCGCATCCAGGCGATCGCCGCCGAGAGCGGAGCCGGCTACGTTCGGCCGCGGCCCCGCAGCGACGATTGGAACGAAGATCTGAAGGTTCTGATGACCAGAGTTTCCCGTCCCGGGTTCGTTGCCTTCGCGTGAGCGTGCACGTTTAATCCGAATATTGACATCGGCTTTTCCTTGACTGAACCAGCCGGCGCGCTTACTTCATATGAACCTATCGATAGATAGATTAAGATTGGGCGCAAAGTGTCTTCAGGAGCAGGCAATGGCGTCGACGCGGTGACGCCCGCGCGACGCGACGACATTGAACCGACACGGGCGGACGTGGCGCTTTCGGGACGCAAGCTGCGCATGCTGTTGTGCTGCGCTGGCGCGCCATTCCTCATCATGCTCGACACCAACATCGTCGCCGTCTCGCTGCCGTCGATCGCGCGCGATCTCAAGGGGAGTTTTACCGACGTCGAGTGGGTCGTCAGCGCCTACATCCTCCCCTTTGCGGCACTCCTGATGCCCGCCGGCGCCCTCGCCGATCGGCTCGGGCGTCGGCGCATGCTGCTGCTCGGCCTCACGATCTTCACTTTGGTATCGGTCCTATGCGGTGCGGCGCCCGATCTTCTGACGCTCAACGCCGCGCGCGCCTTGCAGGCGGTGGGCGCCGCCCTGCAGTTGACATCGTCACTCGCGGTGATCGCCGACGGTTTCGAGGCCCACGAACGCGCCCGCGTTTACGCCATCTGGGGCACCGTGATGGGGATTGCTCCGTCACTGGGGCCAATCGTCGGAGGTCTCGTCACATCCTATTTCGGGTGGCGATGGGCGTTCTACATCAACCTGCCGCTCGGTGCCGGGCTGATCGCGCTCGCCCTCTCCTCGGTCAATGAATCGCGCGACCCCAAAGCCGCCGGTCTCGACTATCGGGGCATCGTGCTCTTCGGCGCCGGGCTGTTCAGCGTCGTCTGGGCGCTCATCGACGCCAATGCGGTCGGCTGGGAAAGCTCGCGCACGATCCTGCGCCTCGTTGTCGGCGCGGTCCTGCTCGTCGCGTTCGTTTTCGCCGAACGCCGCCACCCGCGTCCGGTGATCGACCTGTCGATCTTCAGCGATCCGACCGTCGTCGGCGCCGCGATCGCCATGCTCGGCTATGCTGCCTCAGCCCAGGTGATGATGACGATCCTGCCGCTCTATCTGCAGGATGCGTTTACTCTGTCGCCGGCGATGGCTGGCATCGCGATGACGCCGTTCGCATTGCCGCTGCTGATCGGCCCGAGCATTGGCGGCAAGCTTGCGGCGCGGCTGTCGAGCCGCGCCATTCTCTGCTTCGGCCTCAGCCTTGTCGCTATCGGTAACGCGATGGCCGCGGGCGCGGTTCTCGCCGGCTTTGCCTATTGGACGGCCGCCATCGGCATGTTCGTCACCGGTTCGGGCGCCGGTCTTCTCAACAGCGAGACCGCCAAGGCACAGGTCAGCTCGGTCCCACCCGAGCGCGCCGGGATGGCCTCGGGCCTCGCCAGCACGACGCGTTTCATCGGCATCATCGCCGGCGTCGCAGGTCTCGGCGCGGTCCTCGCTGCCGTCACCGAATCCAGCCTGCGCAAGCTCGGGACACCGCTCGTGCCGGGCCGCGCGGTCGACTGGCACGATCTCAGTCTTCGCATCGTCGGCGGTGACATCGAGGGCGCATTGGCCACACTGCCGGGGCCAATCCAGAGCGCCCTCGCGGGCCCCTTGCATGCGAGCGTCGGCGCCGGGTTCGGCGCGGCTCTTTTCGCCGCGGCGTTCGTCGCCGTCCTTTCAAGCCTGGCGAGCTGGCGACTGATCCGGACCGCCGAAAACAGCCCGTCCTGAAGGCGTAAAGGCGCCGAACCGTTATGACCGAAATGATCCTGGATTCCCTCAAAAGCGACACCGTACGGCACGCTCCCGACGTCGATCCGCGCATCGCAGCCGTCAACGACTTCTGGCGACGCTCCGGCCTAGACAGATGGTTGACGAAAGAGCCGTACTTTGACGCCGATTTTCATGCCCGCTTCGAAGCGTTGCATTTCACGGCCGCTGCTCGCCAACTCGACCATTGCGCCGACACTACCGAAGGTGCGCTGGCGCTCATGGTGCTGCTCAACCAATTCCCGCGCAACAGCTATCGCACCGCGCATATGTGCGCCACCGATCCGCTTGCGCGGCACTTTGCGCGAATGGCGATCGACCGCGGCCACGACGCGCAAGTCGAACAAGACCTGCGCGTATTCTTCTATCTCCCGCTCATCCATTCCGAGGATCTAGGAGATCAGGTCCGCGCGCTTCGGTTCTGCGAGGCCTCATTGGGTGCGGGGGCCATCTTATACGCGCGCATGCACCACGATATCATCGCGCGCTTCGGGCGGTTCCCGCACCGAAATCCCGTGTTGGGCCGCGACACGACCCCGGAGGAGCAAGCCTTCCTCGATAGCGGCGGTTTCGCGGGCTGACGCGCGACCAGACTATCGCGATCCGACACATCCCTTTCGACGAGGATGGAATTCAATGAAATCAACACCTGAAGGTCTACAACACCATGATCCCAACCGACGCTGAACTTGAAGCAGGTCGCCTCGCCCTCGCCAGCCTCGATCCCTTGATGGCGAAAGCTCACGCCGAGGTTCGGCCAAGCACCTGGGTCGTTCGCGAGCGCGGATTCAAAGGCCTCGTGCGCCAGATCATCGGCCAGCAGGTTTCGGTCGCGGCCGCCGATTCGATCCGGCGGAAAATGATTGATGGTCTCGGCATGCTGACGCCCGAAACGATCCTTGCCGCAGACGACGTTCAGCTGCGGGGCTACGGACTGTCGGGTCAGAAAATCCGCTACGTGCGCGCGATCGCCGAGGCCGCCGAACTCTTCGAGCGGCTCGATTCGATGTCGGACGAGGAGGCGATCGCGGCGCTCGTCGCCATCAAAGGTGTCGGCCGATGGACCGCCGAAACCTACCTGATGTTTTCGGAGGGACGCCTCGACTTCTTCCCTGCGGGCGACATCGCGCTGCAGGAGGGTTATCGGCTCCTCGTTGGATGGGACACGCGCCCGAGCGAGAAGGTGCTCTACGCTCGCGCCGAGACCTGGAAACCTTATCGTGGCATCGCCGCGCTCTTGCTGTGGGGTTATTACATGCAGGCGCGCGGCCGGGCGACCGAAAGCGGCGCCGTTCTAAGTCCGTAGGTTTATATCTTCATCGGCACTTACGGCTTCTTCGATGGCGGCCTGAATGTCAGTCAGGAGAGATGGGTTTCCGCCGGACGAAACGTGGACCATCCTCAGAACGCCATTCAATGTGTTGATGCCAATCATGTCGCTCTGCGATATTTGGGTGTTGAGTATCGGTCCCCATATGGCTTTGACTTCGAGCGAATTGATCTGCGTTTCGATCGACAGCCTGTCGAGGTTCGAAATCATCAAGTCCAGAACCTGCGGGGGTACCGTCGGATTAACGTCTCTGTGGTGAACGGGTTAGTATTGGTGGCAATGACCGAAATCTCTCCTGCTCCTTTCAGACGCCACCGTTTTCCCGCCGAGATCATCGCCTATGCGGTCTGGCTCTATTACCGGTTTCCACTCAGCTTTCGAGACGTCGAAGATCTGCTGGCCGAGCGCGGCATTGAGGTCTCGTTTCAGACCGTCTCGGAATGGGCTGCGAAGTTCGGCCTCAAATTCGCTCATCAGCTTCCTCGACGGTCCCGCGGTCAATTTGCTGATAAATGGCAGCTCGACGAAATGGTGGTGACGATCAAGGGGAAGAAATTCTGGCTGTGGCGGGCAGTCGATGCAAACGGTTACGTCCTCGACGCCCTGCTGCAAAGCCGGAGAAACAAGCGAGCCGCCCTCCGGCTGATGCGCAAACTGCTCAAGGGTCAGGGTACCACCCCACGGGTTATGATCACCGACAAGCTGCGGTCCTATTCTGCCGCCAAGTCCAAATTGATGCCGGGCGTCGAGCATCGGTCACATAAGGGCATCAACAACCGCGCCGAGAATTCACATCTTCCCGTGCGACGACGGGAACGGCGCATGATGCGCTTTAAGTCGGCGCGGCAATGCCAGCGTTTCATTTCAACCCACGGCCAAGTCGCCAATCTCTTTCTTCTTCACCGCAAACACCTGACCGCAGCAGATCACCGCCAGCTTCGCTCCAACGCCAACGCAGCATGACGGCAGATCACTATGTTAATCAACGCGTGAAGGCTGACACGATGCCAGACGCGCACCCTGTCCCAGCTTAAGGCGACGCCCCCCTGATGCGGCTTCGAAGTCCAGTTTGGCAGCTGGTTTGCCTGACCGGATGCTCTCCGCCGTGTGCATGTCGGCCGACCAGATCTCGCGCCAAAAGCGATGTAAATCGCCCACAAAGGAAGGCGACTTCCGGTCCAGATAGGTCGCAGCCTCCGCCGAGTTTGCGAAACCTCGACCGCGCCGCTCGACGAGCCCGATCGCCGTCAATGCGTAGAGCAATCGAAGCAGCCGATCCTCCCTTACCGACAAAGCTGTGCAAGCGCAGCACTCTCGTGTATGCCGGTGGTCAGATGCGAGAAGAGATCAAGCTCCATCGCCGCCAGCAGGGCAAGGGCCTCAGGAACGCTCGACTGAAGGCGCTGAATAGTGTCTGTTCCCGCGACTGCAGCGGTCGACGTCGTCGTATCTGGCACGGCTACACCTCACAGAATTGGTCCAAAATCAGCACACGTTGGTAGTAAGACGATCGTCCGCGATGATCTCCGATCTTGTCCGTATCACATGGGACATCGCAAATGGTTCGCTCAGCGCCGAAGTGTGCCGGCGATTCCGACTCGTTTGAGTTGATTGAAGACGTGGAGGCCGATCGCGATCATGATCCGCCGCGCACGCGTAGACTTCCATGCAAGCTCGTCGTCGCGCGCGAGAGGGTTGAACCCCTGTCATCTATGGATCACGTTCCATTCTATCGATAGATAGATACGGGTACCCCCTAGTAATTTTCTCGGTTTCCATCTATCTATCGATAGACAGGAGACTTTGACATGACTGAAACTGCTAACCGTTTATTGGACCTGGCCGAGGCTCGCATGTGCGACGCTGGCTACCGGGGGTTCAGCTTTCGCGAGCTTGCGGCGGAAATCGGGATCAAAAGCGCAAGCGTCCACCATCATTTTCCCACCAAGGCCGGAATGGCCGCAGCCGTCGTCAGGCGCTACGGCGAGCGCTTCTTCGAACTCGTCGGCCGACGGCCTGGAGAAACCGCTGATGAGGTCATCGCGGTCTATCGATCGATCTTCCGCAACGAAATAGAACGCGATGGCCGCATGTGTCTGAACGGCATGCTCGGCGCCGAAGCCGGCGGCTTGCCCGCCGAGGTTCTCGAAGAGATCGAGACGTATTTCCGCCGATGCATCGATGATCTTTCGAGCCGGATCGGCGGACCGAACGCCGCGGAGCGCGCTTTCCAGATCATGGCAACGCTCGAAGGTGGACTGATTCTCGCACGCGCATATGGCGACATCAGCGCCTTCGATCATGCGACCGCGAGCCTGATGACTCCCGCGCTTGCAGCAGCGTAGACCGTCCCGACCGCCAGCCTCACCTGGCGGCGCGGCCCGTACGCTTCGCTGCCTTCCGCTATTCAATGGGCGACGACACTGAGGACAGATCGGCATGGCCGGTTATGAGCCCGACATTCTCGAGAATGGGCTGAAGGTCATCTTTTGCGGGCTCAATCCCGGCCTTAGCACAGAATCGTCCGGTCACAGCTTCTCGACGCCGAGCAATCGGTTCTGGAACGTGCTCCACCTTGCCGGCTTTACCGATGTGCGCCTGGAGCCCAGCGATGAACGCCGACTGCTTGTTTACGGATGCGGCCTCACAACCGCCGTCCGCCGCCCAACGCGCCGAGCAAGCGAGATTACGGCGGCAGAATTTCGAGACGCCCGAGCAGGCCTGGAAGGGCGGATCTGCAACCTTGCGCCACGGGCGATTGCATTTCTCGGCAAACGCGCGCTCGCGGAAATGCTGCAGGTGAACGACACGACCTGGGGTCGCCAGCCCCTCGACTTTGGAAGTGTCCCCGCATGGGTATTGCCCAATCCAAGCGGGCTCAATCGAGGTTTCAGCCTCGACGCGCTTGTCCGCGCATATACGACCTGTCGCCTGGCCATTGAAGGCTGACGCGCGCCGCACCATTCCCGCTAGGCCCTCAGCTGGGGCTCGTGAATGACGGTCCGGCCGCCGGTTTGGGGCCGAGCGGCTTACACGCTCACGCGTCGACGAAATTGACAGGCCCGAGGAAGTCCATCTTACCGACGTCGACGCCGTGGTTGCGAAGGATCGCGTAGACCATCGCAATGTGGAAATAGACATTCGGGATGGTCATCTGGAGAAGGTAGTCCTTGCCGCCGAGGACTTTCCCGGGCGCCCACGACAGGCTGATATGCTGGCCTTCGGCGTCTCGGTACTGCTCTTGAGTGACGCTGTTCGCAAAATCGACCGTCTTGCGTATGCGAACGCGCAACTCCTCGACCGTCCTCTCATTATCCTCGTGTCTCGGCGGCTTTTGCCCCGACAGCCAAGCCGCTCCGGCCTTCACATAGTCGCAAGCGCTCTGCACCTGATAGATCAATGGCTTCATGTCCGGTGCAAGGCTTCCCTTCAACAATGAATCAATGTCGAGATTCTTCGCTCTTGCGAATGCTTCAGCCTTGTCGAGCCAGCCATCGACCAACTTCAGCGACTGCGTGCATTGCGAGACAACTTCATAATACATCATCGGACCCTCTGTTCGAACGTATCCCTGGTGGTCATGACGGAGTTTTCGGGGATGCCCCTTCATACAATCCATCTTGGTGACTGTCTATCGATAGATAGGTATTGACCTGCGTTCGCCGCCGGTTATCCAAGAGACTGTCTATCTATCGATAGGTACTAACGCAAGGAAAAGGGCTATGCGATTTCAGGATAAGGTAGCGATCATCACCGGTGGCAATTCGGGAATGGGGAAGGAAGTGGCGCGGCGCTTCGTGGCGGAGGGCGGCCGCGTTGTCGTCAATGGCCGAAACGCGGCGAAGACCGAGACCGCGGCCAAGGACATCGATCCGACAGGGAAGCTTGCGATCGCCCAGGTCGGGGATGTCGCGTCGCCCGCAACCGGTGAAGCTGCGGTCAAGGCTGCTCTCGACCACTTTGGACGGCTGGACGTGCTTTTCAACAACGCGGGTATTTTCACCCCTAAGCCGTTCCTCGAGGTAGACGAAGCCGAATATGATCGTTTCGCCAATGCCATCCTCAAGGGAAGCTTCTTCGCCGCGCAGGCCGCAGCGAAAGCAATGAAGGCTGCCGGCCGGGGCGGCGCAATCGTTCAGACTGGCTCGATGTGGGCTCTCCAGGCGATCGGTGCGACGCCGTCATCTGCGTATTCGGCGGCGAAGGCCGGGGTGCATGCATTGACGAAGAACCTTGCGATCGAGCTTGCAGCCGACAAAATCCGGGTCAACGCGATCGCTCCGGGCATTATCGAGACGCCGGTTTTCAACACCTTCCTGAGCGACGAGCAAGTCGCGCAGGTGCTTCCGACCTTCAACGCGATGCACCCTCTCGGCCGCAACGGCCAGCCCGAGGACGCCGCGGAAGCCATGCTGTTTCTGGCCTCGGATCAGGCGAAGTGGATCACAGGCGTCGTTCTGTCCGTTGACGGCGGCATTATGGCTGGGCGGCAGTAGGCCCGGCGCTGAGACCTTTGCACCCCGAGACGCGAAAGGGTTTCGCGTCTCGGCTATCAGATGAACAACGATTTGGAGGACGTACATGGCTTTTGCGTTCAAGACGGTCGCAACTCCGGTCGGGTTGCTCAAGATCGTGGCAACCGATGTCGCACTCGCAGCGATACTCTGGGAGAACGATGACCCCAAGCGCGTGCGCCTTGCACCGCTCGTCGAAAATGTCGACCACCCCATTTTGTTGCTCGTCGAGCGCCAGCTGGGAGAATATTTCGCCGGCGCGCGCAAGACATTCGATCTGCCTCTCGACTTCGTCGGGACCGCGTTTCAAAAGCGAGTCTGGCCCGAACTCCTGAACATTCCGTTCGGACAGACTCGAACCTATAGTGACATCGCGTACGCGATCGGCAAGCCTCGTGCTTTCCGGGCGGTCGGAGCGGCAAACGGGAAAAATCCGATCTCGATCGTGGCGCCGTGCCATCGCGTAATCGGCAAGGACGGTTCGCTTACGGGATTTGCCGGTTGTCTTGCTGCCAAGGAGTGCCTCCTTGGAATCGAGGCCGCGTAGTTTGCCGGTGTCGTCGCGACGTGATTATTGCCGTCGCGACCTGGCTCGCTGCCTCAGGCCGCCTTCCCAGTCGCGGTCGAAGAAGCAGCCCAGAGATGCTGGGCCGCGTAAGCCCGCCAGGGTCGCCACGCCTCGGCGCGCTCCAGTAGCTGAGCCGCGGTCGGCCGCAGCCCTGTCTCGTCGGCGAGCGCGCGCATAAGCCCGACGTCCGCAGCAGGAAAGGCATCGGGCTCGCGCATTCCTCGCAGCGCGATGTATTGCGCAGTCCACTCGCCGACGCCGGGCAGAGTCCTCAATCGTTCAATTGCCTCTTCCAGGCTTCGCCCCATTCCGAGCAGATTGGGGTCGTCTGCCACCGCGGATGCGAGACTGCGTAACGAACGCACGCGTGAAGGCGGCATTTCGAGTTGGAGGTCGTCACTCGCCATTCGCTCGGGTCGCGGAAATGCGTGTGTTAAACGCGCGTCGCCCGTCGCCGACGGTAGTGCCGGTTCGCCGTAGCATTCGACCAGCTTTCCCGCAAGTCCGATGGCGGCCTTGATCGTGATCTGCTGGCCGAGAATCGCCCGGACCGCGAGCTCAAACCCGTCCCATCCGCCAGGTGCACGCAGACCCGGGCGGGCGGCAACCATCGGCGCAAGCCTGGCGTCTCGCATCAGGTGCTCGTTGATCGCCACAGGATCTGCCGTGAGGTCGAACACACGCCGGAGCCGCGAGATGATCACAGGCAACCGCGAAAGCACCGGAAACCTGATATGGGCGATCAGCGCGTCCTCATTGCGCGCTTGCGTGACTTGGACCGAGCCGATCGCTCCGCCCAGTTCGATGACGCGACTGTAGGCGTCCTCCTCAACCAGCTCCATTCCGGGGATAGCGCGCGCGGAAAGGAAGCTCAGCATTGCAGGCCAGTCATACGGCGCACGGTAGCGTAGTCGCACCGTCACATCGCCTGCCGCCGCCGGTACGTCGGTTCGCCCTGCCCGGCGCAGCGAGCTTGGGCTGCGACCAAACAGACGCTGCCGAAACCTGATGCAAGCGCGACTTCGCTCATCGGCAAGCGTGTTTCGTGTAGCAGCTGCTTCGCAAGATGAACGCGCGTGGTCTGCGCGACGGCAATCGGCAAGGCACCAAGATGCTCGCGGAACAGCCGGCGCAGGTGTCGCTCGCCGACCCCGAGGCGAGCAGCGAGCATGCCCACGTCGCCCTTATCGTCGAGGGCGCCATCCTCGATGAGGGCAAGCGCCCGGTTGACCATATTGAACGATCCCCGCCAGGCGCCGATGTCGGGCGTCGCTTCCGGCCGACAACGCAGGCATGGGCGATAGCCAGCTTCGCCCGCCGCCGCGGCGGTTGGATAGAACACTACATTCTGCCGCCTGGGCGTCGTCGCCGGGCAGATCGGCCGGCAATAGATGTCGGTCGTCTTGACGGCAGTAAAGAAACGGCCGTCAAAGCGGCGGTCGCGGGAACTGATGGCCTCATAACAAGCATTTTGATCGATATCCATGAGCGCGACTATGGCGGCAGACCTCTCTCACGTCTGGCGGTTTTCGGACATGTTCGTTTGGCAGACGTACTGATAAATTGCTCGAATCGTCTTCGCGTCGAGCAATGAAATCATTTTCCGACCACTTAATTGAGCCCTGGCGAGCTTGACGTGCCCGCCGAGGACTGCCGCTCAAATGGGGCGCTCCTACGAAAAAAGCTTCGCCGCCTTCTTCTTCAGCGCGTCCATGGCTTCGATATACGGGATCGGCCCATAGCTAATGCGGGCAACGCCGAGTTTTACGAGCTCGTCGTTGGAAGGCAGCCCGCCCATTACCATAACATTGATAGGCAGCGTCGCTTCGCTGGCGATCCGCTTGATCAGGCCTGCATCCGTCAAGCCGGGAATGAAGAAGCCGGATGCGCCGGCCGCCGAATATGCCTTTTCGCGCCGCAGGGCATCTTCGGGGTCGGAGCCGTTTCCGAAAAACACATCGCTGCGGGCATTGATGAAGAACGGGACACCCTTGTGGTCAGCGACGCGGCGGATCGTCGCGATACGCTTTGCCTGCCGCTCGGGATCATAAAGCCCTTTCCCCTTGACCACGCGGTCCTCGAAGTTGATGCCGATCACGCCGAGCTCGAGGAGCTTGGAGATATTGGACGCGAGCTGGTCATCGTCGTCGCTGTAACCGCCTTCGAAATCAACGGTGACCGGGACGTCGACGGTGGCGGCGATCCTGCCCGCGACCTGCTCAGCGATCGCGATCGGCAGATCCTCGCCATCCTGGTATCCTTGCGCCGCCGCGACAGACCAGCTGCTCGTCGCGATCGCCTTCGCTCCCGCTTCGGCAATCGCCTTCGCGCTACCGGCGTCCCATGCATTGAACAGAATCAGCGGGGCGCCCTTGACGTGAAGGGCTGCGAACGCCTTGGCTTTGTCGGCTTGGCTCATTGGTCGTCTCCTATCTCAACCTGTCGGAACTAGCAGCCAAACGCGTGTTGCGCGCTTTGAAACTGGATTCCTCATTACTAAATCTATCTATCGATAGATCGTTTGAGTTAAACTAAGTTCGGTAGTCGGGAATGTCAACGTCTATCTACCGATAGACCGTGATCGGACTACATATGCCAGGGCGACAGGAGGCTCCGCTCGGATCCGCCCACCGTCTTCGCGACGAAGAATGCGTGGCCAAATATCTATCAATGGTATCGGCCGGCCGGTGGCGGCTGACAGCTTGGCAAAGCGCGGTCTGTAGGCGCATGCACCGATTCATGCTTGACCGCCTCAATCTGCGCAGCCCGATGAACGACTGGCTTGCTGGGGAAGCTGGCCCACTCGGTTTGGCGTCAACTGGACCTGCACTTTAAGCCAGGTTTCGCTTAAACCAATCTGATTGATGAGCCACAGTTCCCGCGAGGCGGGCAAACAGTGACATCGTCGGCAACGAGATTCGTCAGCGCACGAACGCTAGCAGGAAACACCGAAGAATTTTCAAGCCGGCGCTTCCGCCGGCCGCCGGAGGCATGGCCAAGCGCCAGGCGCGAAAGCAGTCGCGAGGGTCGCAGGTGACATCGTTATCGGAAACAAAATTGGGAACACGGAGATGGTCTCTTATACTTCGACTTTCAAAGCAGCGGCCGTGCAGGCAGAACCAGTTTGGCTGGACGCGGATGCCACGATCGAAAAAGCTATCAAGATTATGGACGAAGCGGCGAGCAATGGCGCCCAGCTCATTGCATTCCCGGAGGTGTTCATCCCGGGCTACCCGTTCTGGGCCTGGATGGGCGATCAGAAATGGGGTCTTAAGTTCCTGCTGAAATACCACGAAAATTCGCTCGAACTCGGAGACGAAAGGATGCGGCGCGCACCATGCTGGGCCGGGTTCGGCGCGACATCCTCCGCAAGATCGCCGGCGAGGGCGATGTCCGGCAGGCCCTGCGCGCTGCCTTCGCCCATCCGCTCTCCCTGGCCCGGCGGGTGATGGAGCAGCGCCGGGGTGATCGGGCCCCGAAGGTTTATTCTCTGCACGCCCCCGAGGTCGAATGCATTAGCAAGGGCAAACCCCACAAGCCCTATGAATTCGGCGTCAAGGTCTCCATCGCCACCCCGCTCAACCGCTGCAAGGGCGGGCAGTTCGTCCTGCATGCCAAGGCCATGCCCGGTAATCCCTATGACGGCCATACCCTGGCCACCGTGATCCCCCAGATCGAGCAGAGCTGGGGGCTCCCCTCGACAAGATCGTCACCGATGCCGGCTATCTCGGGCACAACGCCCCAAAGGACAGCCACTTCAAGGTCTATGTCGCCGGCATGAAGCGCGGCCTGACCAAGACCATCAAGCGCTTCTTCAGACGAAGGGCAGCCGTCGAGCCTGTCATTTGACCACACCAAGAACGAGCACCGCATGGGCCGAAACTACCTCACCCATGCCTCCAGAGATGCCAACAACGCTATTCTCGCCGCCGTAGGATACAACTTCTCACGGTTTTGTCGCAAACTCAAACGGGGTTCGTGAAGAGAGGTGTTGGCGCCGCGGCTCACGCAGCCAGGAGTTCGAACTGCGCTTTCAGTGA
>NZ_JBQEPH010000014.1:102032-161799 GCF_052045555.1 Labrys sp. 22185
TCAATGGTGGCCCTGTTCCTCGACCTTCACCTCGCTGCCATTTGCATCATAGAGCTTGCCGTTGAGGAAATAGTCGCCCTCATGCAGCATCGAGATGTCCTGGTAGCGCAGAGTGCGCTCCATGCCGGCGACGAACACCGATTGCTGGTCGGAATTGCCGGCCCTGAAATGGTTGAACACCAGGTTCAGCGTGATCGCCATCAGCGCGGCCGAGCTGATGCCGGAATGGAAGATGGTGACGAACCAGGACGGGAAGTGCTCGTAGAACTGGGGTGCGGCGATCGGGATCATGCCGAAGCCGATCGAGGTCGCCACGATGATGAGGTTCATGTTGTTGGTGTAGTCGACCTTGGAGAGCGAGCGGATGCCGCTGGCCGCCACGGTGCCGAACAGCACGATGCCGGCCCCGCCCAGCACCGCGGGCGGCACGGCGGCGATCACCCGCCCCATCACCGGCAGCAGGCCGAGCGTCACCAGGATGAGGCCGGCGGTTGCGACCACGAAGCGGCTCTTGATGCCGGTGACGGCGATCAGGCCGACATTCTGGGCAAAGGCGCTCTGGGTGAAGGAGCCGAAGATCGGCGCCAGGGTCGAGGAGAGCATGTCGGCGCGCAGGCCGTCGCCGAGGCGGCGCGAGTCGACCTTGGTGCCGATGATCTCGCCGACGGCCAGGATGTCGGCCGAGGTTTCCACCAGGGTGACGATGATGACGATGAACATCGAGACGACGGCGGCGATCTGGAAGGTCGGCCAGCCGAAATGGAACAGGCTGGGCAGGGCCGCGGTGGGGCCGCTGGCGACCTTGGAGAAATCGGTCATGCCGAAGGCCATGGCGATGGCGGTGCCGATCACCATGGCGAGCAGGATCGACAGGCGGGAGATCGCAGCGTTGCCGAGCTTGCTCAGGAGCAGCACGATGCCGAGCGTGGCACCGGCGAGCGCGATATTGGGCATGCTGCCGAAATCGGGGGCCTTGGGATTGCCGCCCATGGCCCAGCGTGCCGCCACCGGCATCAGGGTGAGGCCGATGGTGGTGATGACGATGCCGGTGACCAGGGGCGGGAAGAACTGGGTGATCTTGGAGAAGACCGGGGTGATCAGAAGCCCGAGCAGGGAGGCGGCCATGACCGCGCCGAGCACGGCCGGCAGGCCGCCGCCGGTGGGGCTGACGACGATGGCCACCATGGTGGCGACGCCGGCAAAGGAGACGCCCTGCACCAAAGGCAGGCGGCAGCCGAACAGGGGCAGGCCCAGGGTCTGCAGGATGGTGGCAAGGCCGCCCGCGAACAGCGAGGCGGTGATCAGCATGCCGACCTCCTCGGGCGCCAGGCCGGCCGCCTGGCCGACGATCAGCGGCACGGCAACGATGCCGCCATACATGGTCAGGACGTGCTGCAGGCCATAGGCCAGGTTGGCGCCGATGCCCAGATTCTCGTCTTCAGGGCGCTGCAAAGCTGGGGCAGCCGTGCCGATCGATGTGGAACTCAAGCCGGTTTCCTCCTTCACGCGTTCTTGTTTATCGGTCCGTCACCGACCCGAGGCGGGTCAGGACCGGGGCCCGCAGAGCCGGCTGTCCAGTGCCGGCCCTGCGTGGGCAAGAGATGCCGGTGTGTCGCGTCTCTTCATGGACGCCCATATGCCGGCAGACAGACGATCGGCTGCGACGACCCAGCCTCCCAACACCGGAATACGCTCGATGCTGTGGGTCGAGCCTGTTGATTTCTATTATGGTTACTCAGAATGCTTCATTGGGAAAGGGTTCGACTTCGCATGATCTTGCAGATTCCATATCGTGAAATTCGTCGGGATTTTGCAACGGACGACTCGCATTTGCCCGATATTCGGATTACGAACCATTGGTATGCGCTTGTTTACGCGTCCGCGATCAAGATGCTTCGAACGTAGTTCAAAGCATCATCGGCAGATATCGTTCCCAAGTAACGCAAATTCTGAAGTATAAGAAATATCAACTAACGGGTCTAAGGATAGAATAATGACAGTCCGATCGTATTTTTCCCCGACTGGCGGGCTGCCTCCTCAAACTCAACTCCTGACAGGCCGTGCCGTATTCACGGAGGCCTATGCCGTCATCCCCAAAGGTGTCTATAGCGACATCGTGACGAGCTATCTGCCGCTTTGGGACAAGACTCGTTGCTGGGTGATCGCTCGCCCGCTCTCCGGCTTCTCCGAAACCTTTTCCCAATACATCGTGGAAGTCGCCCCGGGTGGCGGCAGCGACAAGCCGGAACTGGACGAGGGCGCACAGGGCGTGCTGTTCGTCGTCGAGGGCGAGCTGACGGTCACGCTCGACGGCAAGGCCCATACGATGACGCCGGGCGGCTACGCCTATATTCCCTGCGGCAGCGATTGGCGCGTGCGCAACCAGAGCGACAAGCTCGTCCGCTTCCATTGGGTCCGCAAGAGCTACGAGCACGTAGCCGGCATAGCAAAGCCCGAGCCGATCTTTGCCAATGAGCGCGACATTGCGCCCAGCCCGATGCCGGATACCGAGGGCCGCTGGGCGACCACGCGCTTCGTCGATCCCGAGGACATGCGCCATGACATGCATGTGACCATCGTGACGCTGGCGCCGGGCGCGGTCATTCCGTTCGCCGAGACCCACGTCATGGAGCACGGGCTCTATGTCCTGGAAGGCAAGGCAGTCTATCGGCTCAACCAGGACTGGGTCGAGGTCGAGGCCGGCGATTTCATGTGGCTGCGCGCCTTCTGCCCGCAGGCCTGCTATGCAGGCGGCCCCAGCAATTTCCGTTATTTGCTCTACAAGGACGTCAACCGCCACATGAAGCTCGGCGGGGAATTGCGGCGATGAGCATCCTTCTCGTCGAGCCCCTCACGCGCGAGGCCTTCGCGCCTTTCGGCGAGGTGATCGAGACCGACGGTGCCGCTCATTATCCGATCAATGGCGGGCGCTGCGAGCGTTACCACGCCCTCGCCCGGGCCGAAGCCAAGGGGCCGGGCGGCCATGTCATCATCAACATCTTCAAGGGCACGCCCTATGCCCTGCCCTTGAAGCTTACGATGGTGGAACGTCATCCTTTCGGCAGCCAGGCCTTCTTCCCCCTGTCACCGCGCCCCTTCCTGGTGGTGGTCGCGCCGGATGAGGGCGGCCGACCGGGAACGCCCCGCGTCTTCTTGACCAGCCCGGGCCAGGGCGTGAACTATCCGGCCAATCTCTGGCATGGCGTGCTGACGCCGCTCGGCGAGTCGCAGGATTTCCTCGTCGTCGACCGGGCGGGGGACGGCAACAATCTCGAGGAATTCCACTTCCCCGAGCCTTACGAGATCCGCCTGCCCTGATTGGTCTTTCGTGGATCGGCTGAATTCCAGGCCTCCCGCCGCTACCCGCGACGGGAGGCTTCGTTTTTGAAGGGGTGCGTCGTCCCTTACCCTTGCCCCTCTCCCCGCAAGGAGCGGGGCGAGGGGCAGCACAAACTCTGAAAAATCAAGAGAGTGAACGACTGCGATGACCGTGCGGCGCCCTACCCTGCCGCCGCCGCCAGCGTGGTCATGTTCACGATGCCGCGCACCGTCGTCGCCGGCGTGAGGATATGGGCGGGCTTGGCCGCGCCCAGCAGGATGGGGCCGACCGAGACGCCCTGCCCCGCAATCACCTTCAAGGCGTTAAAGGTGATGTTGGCCGCATCCCGGTTCGGCATGACCAGGAGGTTGGCAGCGTCCGTCAGCCTCGTGCCGGGCCGGACCCTGGCCAGGGCGGCACGGCTGAGAGCCGTATCGGCTTGCAATCCGCCCTCCACCTCCAGCTCCGGCGCGAGTTCCAGAATGCGCGCGAGCGCAGCGCGCATCTTGCGCACCGATGGATCGTCGCTGCCGTCGTCATCGGCATGGGACAACAAGGCCGCGCGAGGCACCTGGCCGAAACGGCGCAGTTCCATAGCCGCGAGCACCGTCATCTCGGCGATTTCGTCCGCCGAGGGATCGCGATGAATGAAGGGGTCGCAGACGAACACCGTGTGGCGCGGCAGTTGCAGCAGGCCCATGGCGGCGAAGGCATGCGCATCCGCCCGCAGGCCGACGATCCTGCCGATCGGGCCAAGGTGATCGGCATAGGCGCCGGCCATGCCGCACAGCATGCCCTCGACCTCGCCTGCGGCCAGCAGCCGCGCTGCCGTCGAGGTGCCGCCCATGGCTGCATCGTCGCCGACCTCGACGACCTCGACATCCTTGCCGGGCCGGATGCGCAGGCCCAGTTCCCGCACGCGGCGGGCAATGACATCGGGTCGCCCGATCAGGACGGGCGAGGCGATACGCTCGTCGAGGGCGATCTGGGCTGCGCGCAGCACCCGATCGTCCTCGCCCTCGGCATAGGCGATGCGTTTGGCACCGGCCTCGACCGCCGCCGCGAACACCGGCTGCATCACCGTGCCTGAGGTATAGACGAAACGCTCGAGGGAACGCCGATAGGCGTCGAAATCCTCGATCGGCCTGGCCGCGACGCCGCTGGCGACGGCGGCCTCGGCCACCGCCGAGGCCACCTTGACGATCAGCCGCGGATCGAACGGCTTGGGAATGAGATAGTCCGGACCGAAGCTGAGATCATGGGTGCCATAGGCAGCGGCCACGACATCGGACTGCTCGACCCGCGCGAGTTCGGCGATGGCGCGGACGGCCGCCAGCTTCATCGCCTCGTTGATGGTGCTTGCGCCCACATCCAGCGCGCCCCGGAAAATGAAGGGGAAGCACAGGACGTTGTTGACCTGGTTGGGGTAGTCCGACCGTCCGGTCGCCACGATGGCGTCCGGCCTCACCTGCCGGGCCAGTTCGGGCCGGATTTCGGGCTCGGGATTGGCAAGTGCCAGGATGAGCGGCCGTTCGGCCATGCCCGCCACCATTTCCGGCTTGAGGACGCCGGCCATCGAGAGACCGAGGAAGATGTCGGCGCCTGCCACGATGTCGGCGAGGGTGCGTGCCTGCGTCTCGCGGGCATAGCGGGCCTTGCTCTCATCCATCGAGGCGGTGCGTCCCTTGTAGACGACGCCCTTGCTGTCGGTGACGAAGACGTTTTCCTTACGCAGCCCGAGATGGACGAGCAGATCGAGGCAGGCGAGAGCCGCAGCCCCGGCGCCCGAACAGACCAGCCTGGCCTCCTCGATCTTCTTGCCGACCACTTCCAGGCCGTTGAGGATCGCGGCCGCCGCGACGATGGCCGTGCCATGCTGGTCGTCATGGAAGACCGGAATCCCCATGCGCTCGCGCAGCTTCGTCTCGACGATGAAGCATTCGGGCGCCTTGATATCCTCCAGATTGATGCCGCCGAAGGTCGGTTCGAGGCTGGCAATGATGTCGACCAGCTTGTCGGGATCGGTTTCGTCGATCTCGATGTCGAACACGTCGATACCGGCGAACTTCTTGAACAGGCAGCCCTTGCCCTCCATCACCGGCTTGCCGGCGAGCGCTCCTATGTTGCCGAGGCCGAGCACGGCCGTGCCGTTGGAGATGACGGCCACCAGATTGGCGCGCGCCGTCAGGCTGGAGGCTTCCTGCGGATTGTCCTTGATGGCGAGGCACGCGGCGGCGACGCCGGGCGAATAAGCCAAAGCGAGATCGCGCTGTGTCGTCATGTCCTTGGTCGGCAGGACGGTGATTTTTCCAGCAATGGGATAGCGATGGTAATCCAGGGCAGCTTTGACCAGTTGCTCGTCCACGACGTCCTCCGATTGATTGAACTCGATGTGTTCGGCGGGAAGGGCCTTCCGGCTCGCTCCCGCCCTTGTCTTCAGGGCGCACTCCACCATCGACGCCCAAGCGGGCGCCTTGCAGGCAGGCTGTTGCGCGGGGGCCGGGCCGTCAGGACAAGGTCAGGACGCCCGGCTATGCTTCAACGGCGATGCTCTCAACGCTTCCTAGGCATGTAGAGATCGGTAATCGTGCCTTCGAAGGCCTCGGCGGCCATCCCGATCGTTTCCGACAGGGTTGGATGGGGATGGATCGTCGCGCCGATATCGACCGCATCCGCACCCATCTCGATGGCGAGCGCCGCCTCGGCAATGAGGTCGCCCGCATTGGTGCCGACGATGCCGCAGCCGATGATGCGCTCCGAGCCCTCCTCGAACAGCACCTTGGTCATGCCCTCGTCCCGCCCAAGCGAGAGGGCGCGGCCAGAGGCGGCCCAGGGGAAGACGCCCTTGCCATATTTGACGCCGCGCGCCTTGGCCTCGTTCTCGGTCAGGCCGACCCAGGCGACCTCGGGGTCGGTATAGGCCACCGAGGGGATCACCTTGGCGTCGAAGAAGGCCTTGTGTCCCGCCGCGTTCTCGGCCGCGACCTTGCCTTCATGCACGGCCTTGTGGGCGAGCATCGGCTGGCCGACCACATCGCCGATGGCGAAGATGTGCGGGACGTTGGTGCGCATCTGCTTGTCGACGGCAATGAAACCGCGTTCGTCGACGGCGACGCCGGCATTTTCCGCTCCGATCAGGCGCCCGTTGGGGCGGCGGCCGACCGCGACCAGGATCTTGTCGAAGCGATCGGTCGCCGGGGCGCTGCCGCCCTCGAACGAGACGGTCAGCCCGTCCGGCCCGGCCTCGACCTTGGTGACCTTGGCCTTGAGATGGATCGCCTCGAATTGCTTGGAGACGCGCTTCATCAGCGGCGTGACGATGTCCTTGTCGGCGCCGGGGATGATCTGGTCCATCAGTTCGACGATAGTGACCTTGGATCCCAATGCCTGGTAGACCGTGGCCATTTCGAGCCCGATGATGCCGCCGCCGACGACGAGCAGGCGCTTGGGAACGTTATCAAGCGCCAGGGCACCGGTGGAATCGATCACCCGCGGATCGTCCTGCGGGATGAAGGGCAGCACCACCGGCTCCGAACCGGCTGCGATGATGGCATGCTCGAAGCTGACCGACTTGGTACCGTCCTCGCCCTGCACCTCGATACGGTCGGGCGCGGTGAAGCGGCCGGTGCCGGTGACGACGGTGACCTTGCGCTGCTTGGCGAGGCCGCCGAGGCCGCCCGTCAGCTTCCTGATCACGCTGTCCTTCCAGCCGCGCAGCTTGTCGATGTCGACCTCGGGCGCCGCGAAGGTAATACCGTGGGCCCCCATGTCCTGGCTTTCGGAAATCACCTTTGCGGCATGGAGCAGCGCCTTGGAGGGAATGCAGCCGACATTCAGGCAGACGCCGCCGAGCTGCGGCCAGCGCTCGATCAGCACCACCTGCTTGCCGAGGTCAGCGGCCCGGAATGCGGCCGTGTAGCCGCCGGGACCACCGCCCAGCACCACGACTTCGCCATGGATGTCGCCCTTGCCGCCGCTGGCGGGTTGGGAAGCGGGTGCGGGCGCTGCCGCCTTAGGCGCCTCGCTGGGAGCCGCCGCCGGGGCAGCAGCTGCCGCCGCGCCGGCCATCGTCACGATGACGTCGCCTTCGCTGACCTTGTCGCCGATCTTGACCGTGACCTCGGCGATCGTGCCCGCCGCCGGCGCGGGCACTTCCATCGTCGCCTTGTCGGATTCCAGCGAGACCAGGGGATCGTCGGCCTGGACCTGGTCGCCCGGCTTCACATGGATCTCGATAACGGGCACGCCCTTGAAGTCGCCGATATCGGGGACGCGGACTTGGTTTCCATTGCTCATTGTGTCTCTCCCGAGTGTTGCGAAATCCGGCCGGTCAGAGGATCAGCCGCCGAACATCCTCGAGCGAGGTGCACAAATGCCGGGCGAAGCGGGCCGCGAGCGCCCCGTCGATCACCCGGTGATCATAGGAAAGGGAAACCGGCAGCATCAGGCGCGGCTTGAACTCGGTGCCATCCCAGACCGGCGCCATCTTCGAGCGCACCACGCCCAGGATGGCCACCTCGGGCGCATTCACGATCGGGGTGAAGGCGGTGCCGCCGATCCCGCCCAGCGAGGAGATCGAGAAGGTGCCGCCGCTCATGTCGGCGGGACCGAGCTTGCCGTCGCGCGCCTTCTTGGAGATGTCGCCCATCTCCCTGCTGATCTCGTGGATGCCCTTGCGGTCGGCATCCTTGATCACTGGAACGACGAGGCCGTCGGGCGTGTCGACGGCGATGCCGATATTGTAGAACTTCTTGTAGATCAGGGCGTCCTTTTCCGGCGAGAGCGAGGCGTTGAATTCCGGGAAGGCACGCAGGGCCGAAACCGAGGCCTTGATCAGGAAGGCGAGCAGGGTGACGCGGAAGCCCTTCTCCTTGGCTGCGGCATCCAGCTCCTTGCGGTAGGCCTCGATGTCGGTGATGTCAGCCTCGTCATTGTGGGTGACGTGAGGCACGTTGAGCCAGGCCCGGTGCAGATGGGGGCCGGAGAGCCGCTTGATGCGCGAGAGCGGCTTGGTCTCGATCGGGCCGAACTTGGAGAAATCGACGGCGGGAATTTCGGGAATGCCCGCACCCGCCGCAGCCGGTGCCGAAGCGGCCGGAGCCGGTCCCTTGAGGAAGGCGCGCACATCCTCGAGGGTGATGCGCCCTTTCTCGCCGGTGCCCTTGAGCTGGTTGAGGTCCACCGAGAGCTCGCGCGCCAGGCGGCGCACCGACGGGCTGGCATGCACGCCGGAGAAATCGGCGATGGCGCCGCGGGTCGGTGCGGGAGCGGACGCCGGAGCCGCCGCTGCGGGCGCAGGCGCAGCGGCGGGGGCCGGCTCCTGCTGTTCGACGAGGGACGGCGGCTGGGCCATGCCGCCTTCCCCGGCCTGGACCACGACCAGAGGCGCGCCCTCGCTGACCTTGTCGCCGAGCTTGACCAGGATCTGCTCGACGATGCCGGCTGCGGTCGAGGGGACCTCCATGGTCGCCTTATCGGATTCGAGCGACACCAGCGGGTCGTCGACATTCACCTTGTCGCCCACATTGACGAGGATTTCGATGACAGGGACGTCCTTGAAGTCGCCGATATCTGGAACTTTGATCTCGGTGGGCACGGGAGTTCCTCCTGAAGACGGTTGGCCCGTTTGGGCTGATGGCGCGTGATGGATCGGCAAAATGGTGTGCGGTGCGCCGGGACCTGACGGCCACCTGTGCGGCTGCCAGGTCCCGGGGCGCGACCGGTTCAGACGGTGGCGGGATTGGCCTTGGACGGATCGAGCCCGTATTTGCGGATGGCCTCGGCGACGAGCGCAGGCTTCACCGCCCCCTCCTCGGCCAGGCTCTTGAGCGCGGCGACTGCGACCCAGTGCCGGTCGACCTCGAAGAAATGCCGCAGGCGGCGGCGATAATCCGAGCGGCCGAAGCCGTCCGTGCCCAGGACGCGGTAGCGGCCGGGCACCCAGGTCCGGATCTGGTCGGCGTACAGGCGCATATAGTCGGTGGCGGCGATTACCGGTCCCTGCCGGCCCCCCAGACAGGTTTCGACATAGCTCTTCCTCGGCGCCGCCTCGGGATTGAGCAGGTTCCAGCGCTCGACCGCGACGGCCTCGCGGCGCAGCTCGGTGAAGCTCGGGCAGCTCCAGATGTCGGCTTCGACGCCGAAATCGGTGGCAAGCAGCTCGGCCGCAGCGATGACTTCCCGCAGGATCGTGCCCGAGCCCAGGAGCTGGACGCGCAGGGTCGTCTGCTTCTGAGCCTGCCTGAACAGGTACATCCCCTTGACGATGCCCTCCTCGGCGCCGGCAGGCATGGCCGGATGCTCGTAGTTCTCGTTCATCACGGTGAGGTAGTAGAAGACGTCTTCCTGCTCGGCATACATGCGCCGCAAGCCGTCCTGGACGATGACGGCGACCTCATAGGCGAAGGTCGGATCATAGGAGAGGCAGTTGGGGATCGTGCCTGAGATCAGGTGCGAATGGCCGTCCTCATGCTGCAGGCCTTCGCCGTTCAGCGTGGTGCGCCCGGCGGTGCCGCCCACCAGGAAGCCGCGGGCCCGCATGTCGCCGGCCGCCCAGGCCAAGTCCCCGATGCGCTGGAAGCCGAACATCGAATAATAGATGTAGAAGGGGATCATCGGCGCGTCCGAGGTCGAATAGGACGTCGCGGCCGCGATCCATGACGACATCGCACCGGCCTCGTTGATGCCCTCCTGCAGGAGCTGGCCCGATTTGTCCTCCTTGTAGAACATCAGCTGATTGGCATCCTCGGGCCGGTAGAGCTGGCCGACCTGGCTGAAGATGCCGAATTGCCGGAACATGCCCTCCATGCCGAAGGTGCGGCTCTCGTCGGGCACGATCGGCACGACGCGCTTGCCAATCTGCTTGTCGCGCAGCAGCGTGTTGAGCACGCGCACGAAGGCCATGGTGGTCGAGATCTCGCGGCCTTCGGTGGATTTGAGCTGTGCATCGAAGGCCGAGAGCGGCGGCACTTCCAGCGCCGTCGATTTTGCCCGGCGCGAGGGCAGCAAACCGCCGAGCGCGGCGCGGCGCTGGCTGAGATAGGCAAGCTCCTTGCTGCCCTCCTCGAAGCGGATGAAGGGGATCTCGGCGAGCTTCTCGTCGGTGATCTCGGTGAGGCCGAAACGGTCGCGGAACTCCTTGAGGGAATGCTCGCCCATCTTCTTTTGCTGATGGGTGATGTTCTGGCCTTCACCCGCCTCGCCCATGCCATAGCCCTTGACGGTCTTGGCCAGGATCAGCGTCGGCTGGCCCTTGTGCTCGCTGGCGGCCTTGTAGGCGGCATAGACCTTGAGGGGGTCGTGGCCGCCGCGCACCAGCGCCCAGATCTGGTCGTCCGTCCAGTCCTTGACCATGGCGGCGGTTTCCGGCGACTTGCCGAAGAAATGCTCGCGGACATAGGCGCCGTTCTTGGACTTGTAGTCCTGATATTCGCCGTCGACCGTCTCGCTCATGATCTTGAGCAGCGCGCCGCTGCTATCCCGGGCGAGAAGATCGTCCCAGCCCGAGCCCCAGATCACCTTGATCACGTTCCAGCCGGCGCCCTTGAACTGGGCTTCCAGCTCCTGGATCACCTTGCCGTTGCCGCGCACCGGCCCGTCGAGGCGCTGCAGGTTGCAGTTGATGACGAAGATGAGGTTGTCGAGTTTTTCGCGCGCGGCGAGGGAGATGGCGCCGGTCGATTCCGGCTCGTCCATCTCGCCGTCGCCGAGGAAGGCCCAGACCTTGCGCGGAGCGGTGTCGGCAAAGCCGCGATTATGGAGATATTTCAGGAAGCGCGCCTGATAGATCGCCATCAGCGGCCCCAGCCCCATGGAGACCGTGGGGAACTGCCAGTAGTCGGGCATCAGCCAGGGGTGGGGATAGGACGACAGCCCCTTGCCGTCGACCTCCTGGCGGAAGGCAAGCAGCTGCTCCTCGCTGAGGCGCCCCTCCACGAAGGAGCGGGCATAGATGCCGGGCGAGACATGGCCCTGCACATAGATGAGGTCGCCGCCGTGATCCTTGGTCGGCGCGTGCCAGAAATGCATGTAGCCGGTGTCGTAGAGCAGCGCCGACGACTGGAAGCTGGCGATATGGCCGCCGAGCTCGGACGAGGTCTTGTTGGCGCGCAGCACGATCGCCATCGCGTTCCAGCGGATGATCGAGCGAATGTGGTGCTCGATGGCGCGGTCACCGGGATGGGCGGGCTGCTTGTCGGCCGGGATGGTGTTGAGATAGGGCGTGTTGGCCGAATAGGGCACCGGCGTCCCACGTCGGCGGGCGCCTGCCATGACCTGGTCGAGCAGAAAATGGGCTCGGTCCGGGCCCTCGACCTCGATGACGCCGTCAAGCGACTCGAGCCACTCTCGGGTTTCGGCCGGATTGGTGTCCTTAATCTCGTCGCTCATGCGCGATCCCTACTGTCTGGATAAGCTGATAGGCGGGAAGTGTCGGAAACTCGGGAAACTCTGAAGGCAGGCAGGGCTGTTCGAACAATCTGATCGCAGCGGGATTTGTCCGCTCCGGTAGGCATCGGAGTCGATTTTTTCGCGCGGCTGCTGCGTTTCTTTCCGGACGCAAGCCGACACGAAAGCCTCGGTGACCAGTCGACCATCTTCCGAGATTGCGAGCGATGAAATCGAACTCATGTCGGCAACGATCTTACCGGCGATCCGGCTCGACGCCACGATGAAAACGATGCCGGCCTTCTCGGCCAGCTCACAGCCAGCAGCGCCCAGCTCGACCAGGCGTTGGGGAACCTTCCTGCCGGTACCCCGATGAAGCTCGTGCCCGCCCTCGATCAGATGGCCCGCCATGGGCGCTCCCATGATCCCAGTCCAATGACGTCCAGCTTCATGACACCGCCTCCCTTGCTTCGGCCCGCGGGATTCCCCCGATCAAACCCGCCCCGCCTCAACCGTTCGGGGCAGAAGGCCTGTGAATGGCCTTGCCGAACTTGCGCGAGCGAACCGCATCAGGAGCACCATCGTGCAAGGAAGCGACTGCTTGCCAGCAAGTTAGAGCACAAAAGCCAATGATTGGCCGGGTGTTTTCACATCGTGGAATGCAGAAGTATCGCTCCGCGCAACCCTCGATCATATCAGCGCGCGACGTCAGGCAGGCGGCCAGCATCATTGCGCAAGAAAGGCGACGCCGACCAGATGAGCACCATGACCGACCAGCCAGCGCGATGCTTCCGGCTTGAACTGCACGAAACCCTCACTTTGCAGCGTCGTCAGCAGACGATGGGCGGTCGAGGGCGCCAAATTCGTGCCTCGAACAATTTCGCGCAGCGTCATGCCATGGGGATCCTGCGCGATGCATTTGAGGATCGACACGGCTCGGAGGACCGCCTGCACGCAACCATGGCCAGCTGAGATCTCATAGCCGCCGTTCAAGAGCGCAGGCGTTCCCCGCCCCGCGTCACCGTTTTCGTGACCGCCGAGTTCCCACAGGCGCTGCGCCGTCCCAGCGATCGAGTCCACTGCGACCTCCCTGATTTCCCGAGATGCAGGCGCGTTATGTCGAGAGAATATTTATACGTCCAATATATCCTTCGGATAGAATTATACTCCGAACATATTTATCGGCATGTTATCTGGAATCCCGATGCCGCTCTTGCACGCCGGACGGAGGGCCGAACAAGGAGCCGAACCGACCCGGGTAATGGCCTGTCGTCACTGCCGGAAATAGTCGCGCGTTTCGTTCAGGAAGCGATCGACAGCGGCACTGCGGTCGTCACGATAGAGCATCATGACATCGGCAACCGGCGCAGGCTCGACGAGGCGCCTGTAGATGATACCCGGGCGCGCCAATTCCCGTACCGCCTCCGGCACAAGCGCAATGCCAAGGCCCGCTGCGACCAAGCTCAGCAAGGAATGGGACTCGACCACTTGCTGGGAAATATTGGGAGCAAAGCCCGCTTCGACACAGCAATCCCTGAGATATCGCGCAAATCGGGAATCTTTCAGGCGCAGGAACACGAATTTTTCGTCCCGCAAGTCGGCAAGTGCAATTTCGCCATTGCCCGCCAGTGGATGCGATTGGGGCAAGGCAAGGCCAACCTTTTCGGGCCAGGCAAGCTCCGTCACAAGGGCGGGATCGCCCGTTGGTCCGCGCAGAAAGCTGATATCGATCTTGCGGGCATGGAGCGCGAGCTCCTGCTCGAGCGGCGGCATTTCCTGGATACGCACGAGGACATGGGGCATGCCCGCCTGGAACCGAGCAATCAATCCCGCAAGAGGCCCGAGAAGCACGGAACCTGTCGTAGCAAGGTCAAGCTCTCCGACCTGGCCACGGCCAATGGCATAGGTTTTCTCCACGGCCTCGTCGACCTGCGCGAGAATGGCCCCAGCATAGTTGCGAAAAGCCACGCCGGCCGCCGTCAGTTCCACGCGTCGCTTGTTGCGGACGAAGAGTTGCGTCTTCAGTTCATATTCCAGGTCCTGGATCTGTGTGCTCAGAGGCGGTTGGGAGACACCTAGGCGCGTGGCTGCTGCTGTGAAGCTGAGCTCTTCGGCGACTGCCACAAAGTAACGCAAATGACGCAATTCCACAGATGTCCCCATGTGTGAGACGACGCATCGCAACCTTGTCAGACTACGTGGGTTGGGATTGTCGTGCAATTTCGTCAGAAGCTATCCGCAGGTACCGGACGATGTGAATAGGGTTTCCGACTCACTTTTGATGAAGTTGAGGCGGCGATCGGAGTCGGTTTCACGAATTGCAACCGGTTGCAGGGGGCTCCCCGATTTGAACCTGCGCTCGTAAAATCCTGATTCTATTGAGTAGGGATCCGCAGCCAGGTCTCATGCCGTGGCGCACGACAATGACCGAAACCGCGACGTCCCTCGACATGGTACGATAGGAGCGGTTGGCCGAACCATCGAGACCTAACCGTCAAGGCCCCAAAGATCGGGGTTGCGTTTGAAATACTCGATCAGCATCTGCGTGAGCACCCGTACTTTCCGCGTGGGATACTGCCCCGGCGGGCGGACGACATAGGCGGCGCCCGGCGGTACCGGATAGCGTGTCATGATCGGAACCAGAGCGCCGGACGCCACATATTCATATGTGATGCAATCGGGGAGCCAGGCGATGCCGAGACCTGCTGCTGCCGCGGCGGCAAGTGCTATGGCGCTGTCGGCCTTGAACCTGCCTTGCGGCTGAACCGTGACGATCTTGTCGCCATCCATGAACTGCCAGGCCTCAGTTCCCTGCATGAGGGCCTGATGGGCGACGAGCTCGCCCGGAGTCTCGGGTGATCCATGCAACTCGATATAATCCGGGCTTGCGACAAGCTTGCCATGGATCGGCCCGACACGCTTCGCGACCAGGTTGGAGTCCTGAAGGTAGGCGCCCCGGATCGCGCAATCGAAACCCTCTGCGATGAGATCGACGAAGCGATCGCTGTAGGAAGTATGGATCTGAAGCTTCGGGTGCAGGCGCGCCATTTCCGCGAGCACAGGAGCGAAATGGGTGGCGCCGAAAGTAAGCGGCATGGCAACCCTCAGGCCGCCGCGCAACTCACCGGTGGGGAGGATCGCCTCCCTGGCCGTATCGATTTCAGCGCTGGCTCTGGCCGCATGGTCTCTGAACGTGGTTCCCGCTTCCGTGAGTGCCGCGCCGCGGGTCGTTCGTGAAAGAAGCTGGACGCCAAGCTCCGCTTCAATCCGGAAGAGACGCCGGCTGACGATCGACTTGGAGACGCCGAGCCGGCGCGCGGCCGCCGATACGCCCCCTGCATCGGCCACTGCGACGAATGTCCGTAGATCTTCGATGTCCAACTCGGCGTTCCTCATTTCGCGACACGGCGTGGCGGACTATGGCACTACCGCATCACGAAGAGGAACGGCAAATTGCGGCCGGCAAATATCGCCCGCCGGCGCGTGTCTCCCGCAAAACCAATGCCGCACAAAGCGGCAGCAAAGGACGCAATAATGACCTTTCGTAACGGCCTTGACTCGCTTCTTCGGCCCGAAGATTCAGTCCTCGTTCTGATCGACCATCAGCCGTACCAGCTCGCGAACCTGAACAGCCACGATCCTCACATGGTGGTCAACAATTCGACGGCTCTGGCCAAGGCAGCCAAGGCCTTTGGCGTTCCTACCATCCTAACGAGTGTGATCGCAGACCGGGGCGGTGTCATCTTCCCCCAGATCACCGACGTCTTCCCCGGCCAGGAAGTGATCGACAGGACGTTCATCAACACCTGGGAAGACCGGAAGGTAGTCGACGCCGTCAAGGCCACCGGCCGCAAGCAGTTGATCATCGCGGGCTTGTGGACCGAGATCTGCGTTGCGATGCCGACGATCCAGGCGCTCGGCGAAGGCTGGGACGTGACGGTTGTCACTGATGCGTCCGGCGGCACTTCGGTCGAGGCCCACGAGGTCGCTATCCAGCGCATGATCATGGCCGGTGCGAATATGATGACCTGGCTGGCAGTGGCTTCGGAATGGCAGCGCGACTGGGCCCGTACAGAGCATGCCGCGGAGCTTTCGGAGGTGCTGGTACAGCATGCTGCCGGCAGCGGCATTGCCTTCCTCTGGGAGCAGCAACTGCTCAAAACGCCTGTGCCGAGCAAAGGCTGATCCGGAGCCGGGATGGCGAGTTTCGCTTCGAATCCAGAGCGATCCGTATCTGGAATCTCGCCACCTCCACCTCACAGGGAAGCCTTGTGACGTCAGCGATGAATGCTATGCCCGGATGCTCGTTCCGGCGAGCGGAGGCATGGATCGATGCGGCTTATGCGCCAACCACCCGCCAAGCGGGCTGCGGAGCAGCGAGGGAACCATGAAAGCAGCCATCTATGACCACCCCGGCCCGCCCGACGTCCTTCGCTATGCGGATGTGCCCGATCCGGTTTGTCCAAACGATGGCGTCCTGATCCGCGTCGAAGCCGCCGCTATCGAGGGCGGCGACCTGATCAATCGCGCATCCACGCCTCCACCCCACCCGGCCTTCGTCGTCGGCTACGCCGCCGCCGGCGAAATTATCGCGATCGGGGAAGACGTGAAGAATCGCAAGGTGGGCCAAAAGGTGACGAGCTTCGACCTCGCCGGATCGCATGCGGAGCTGCGTGCCGTTGTCGCCAGCCGGACCTGGCCTGTGCCGGAGGGACTCGATGTGGCCGCTGCCGCAGCCCTGCCTATCGCATTCGGGACCGCTCATCACTGCCTCTTCGCGCGGGGCGGTTTGAAGCGTGGCGAAACTGTCCTCGTCCAGGCAGGCGCCGGCGGCGTCGGGCTTGCCGCCATCCAGCTCGCCCATCTGGCAGGCGCGACCGTGCTTGCAACGGTCTCCGGGCTCGAGAGGGCCGAACGCCTTGTCGAGCTCGGTCTCGATCATGCGATCGATCATCGCTCGGCCGACGTCGTCGATACGGTCATGCGTCTGACACAAGGTCGTGGCGTGGATCTCGTCCTGGACCCGGTGGGAGCCACCCTGCAAGGTTCCCTGGCGGCGCTCCGGCCCGAAGGGCGTCTGATATTCGTGGGTAACGCCGGCGGTTCGCAACTCAGTATTGATCTGTGGTCAGCACTACAGGCGAACCAATCGCTTTTCGGCGTCTTCATGGGAACGCAATTGGAAAAGCCGGATGTCTACCTCACAGTTTCCAGGATGCTGGAGTTGGCAACAACGGGGGATCTCAAGGTGATCGTGGACAGGACGTTTCCACTTGCAGCCGCCCCTGAGGCCCACGCCTATGCCGAAGGCAATTCCATTCTCGGGCGCGTTGTGATCGTCCCGGCTAGGCAATAAGCTTCGCAGATCGGGTGAAAACGCAGGCGCCTTATGGCGAACAGTGCCGGAGTGCTGCACCTTTCATCGCCCCCTTCCCGCCCCAGCTGAACATATCGACGACCTATATCGCGACGCGAAATGGCCACCGCTTCGCGGACGACGCAGTATGTCCGTACTGCACTTGATAAGGCCGACAATACCGTCAATTCAGACGCCTTCGGACCCGCTGGCAGGCCAGCGACAAGGATCTCTTTTTCCACTTGCGATGGTCTTTTGGTCGGTCCCTAGCGCTTGGCCAGTGCCCTTGAGCTCGCTTGACCAGTCCATATCGCTCGACGGACCGTCTCGTTTCGAGCGAAAGGATGCTCCATCAAAACCTGGGATCAAACATCCAAGGCCGATCGACGATGACAAACATGCGCCATCACATTTCGGTACTGAGCAATAGTCCGCATGTTTCACGGTTGCGCGTTCCCATAACAAAAAATGGCCCGGACAAAGCCGGGCCATTTCGAAAGGAAAGTTTGGAAGTCAGATATGGTTTTCTGGTCTCGCGAACCAGAACCCCATTGATACACAAATTGTTCCGTTACGCCAGAACTCAATCAACGTTTAGATCATTAAATGGCTCACATAGCTCCTAGCGTCACGAATGAACATGACCATTCACCACGGAGAATTATCTAGTATAGATGCAAAGAAGGCCCAATTTACATTGGGCCTTCAATCAGAACCTAGCTAACTAGACTCAGAAAGTCCGCTTGAGGCGAACACCGCCCTGCAAGACATTGTACTTGCTGCGGCCGCTCAATTCGCCATCGTCGATGACGCCATTGTCCAACTTGCCGTGGGTCCAGGCCACTTCACCGGCAACGGTCAGGCCCTTGACGATCGTGTAGGTCAGGTTACCTGCGATCGTGTATTCCTTCAGGCCGTATTGGCCGTTGCCCAGATAGCGGTCATACTGCGTATCGATGTAAGAACCGACGAGGTTGGCACCCAGAACCGGGGTGATATTGCCGCCGAGTTCCGCCGTGATCGACCAGCCCTTGCCACGGTCAATTCGACCACGGCTGTTCACGAAGGAATCGGAGTTTGCAATCCAAGTGGCGCCTGCGCCCAGATAGTCGAGCGCACCATCCGCATACTGACCTTCAACGATGAAGTGACCGTTGTCGATCGCAGGGATCTTGATCAAGCCGGTGGCACCGACGGCATAGCCGTACTTGTTGCTGCGACGAACGATCACCTCATTGCCGTCATCGTCCTCGTAGTTCGTTCCCGAACGAGACTGATGACCAGCCGCCTGAACGGCGATGGAGCCCCAGGATTGATCCCAACGCAACTGGGCGACGACATCGGGAACCTGCTGACCACCTTCACGGTAACCATAGAGCGTCCCGTTGATATCAACCGGCGTACTCGTCCCGCCGACGCGATGATCGCGGCCGTCTTCGATCGACAGCGTGGCGCTGAAGCCACCGCCGAACTGAGCGGTGTAGGCGATCAAGTTGACTGTGTTCTGCTCTGCATAATACGGCGCCCAGATGGTGTCGCCATACTCGTTGTCGTAGAAGCCGAAGAAGGAATGGGCGTAACCAGCGGTCAGACCACCGAACTGGATGAAGGCCTTGTCGATGGTGAAACGGTTGTCGTTATAGATGCCGCCGCGGCCCTGATTGCTGATCGGATGCGAGTCGGCATTGATCTGAAAATAGGAACGCAGCAGACCCCAGTCGGTCTCCGTACGGGCATCGAACCAGATGCGGGCCTGGGTGTTGAAGGCCGAACGATCGTCGTTGCGGCTGAAACCATTACCGGCAAAAGCGCGATAATCGGCGCGAATTTCGCCGCCGATCTTCAGGCAGGTATCGGTGCCGGGAATATAGAAAAAGCCCGGACCGAAGGCCGTGCAGACCTTCACATATTCGACGGCTTCACCCTTGGTCATGGGCAAATCAGCGGCCTGAGCGGCACCGATTATAGCGAGTCCGGCAGATGCGCCGAGGAGAAGAGACCTTATGGTCATTTGATGACCTCCGAGATAGTGCGATTTCTGATTAGAAGCGCTTTGCAGCACTTCAATCGATTGCGAGACCGTGAGCGCGTTTTTGCGCCCCCGAAAAGATTCCAAAGAACCATTCCTTAAGGTGATCGCACTTTGGGTCTCGAGACAACAAAATATGGCAATTTATCGTCACTATGGCGAATTTTAACAACTTCATGTTGCAAATTTGGCACATCATTTTTGAGACTCGAAAAATCGAAGAATTACAATAAATTATGAAGCATTTCTGGAAATTATTCTGATTTTTATGAGAATATACTGTCAAACCGAACTGAGGCCCAGAAGTCCCCCCACTTCCATCAAGGGGTGTTGATGTTTTCGCACCGGCATTCGATCGTTCGGCGATCCCGCTCTGTGTGCGCCTGAACCCGGCCTGCAATCCGAGCCTTCGCGATCTGGAAAAGGGGGATGATCGCACGAGCTTCCATATCGATCTTTCCACCCTGTATCGGCAGCCCCCCTCACCTTTCGCCTCGACGGCGCGAAGAGCGCGACCCTGAATCCCACCTCGCAAGCCATTGCCGGGGCATTCGAATTCATATGAATAGGAATTCTGATGAGAGAAGGCCTCCTAGGCAGTCAGCCTAAAGCAAAGCCACTTGCGGGCACGCCGCGATGGGGCGGGCAAAATCGATCCGCTTGTGCTGGCCTCCCGACGGCCGCTCCGCTGGCCACCGGCTCCAGGCCCATCCGTTTCAAGGCCTCGAGCGCCGCCGCTGCCTTACGGGTATGTCCCGCACCAGGCCCGCCACCACTACATTCTCTATCGCCGTCAGCTTCCCGAACCGGAAGTCATTTTCGCTCACCGCGATCCGTGTCGCCAAAACTGCCGGGCTGACGGGCCACAAGAAACGCAAGATGGCGCTCGATGCGATCCAGGCGTTCCAGGATCGCCAGGGACTCGTCTTTACCGATCTGTTTGTCGACGGCATCAAGAGAACCTTGGGAGCCGTGGGTCACTTCAGCCACCGAATCTGAATGCTCGCGATCAGGCATTGCGTTTCCTCGTATCGTTTCTTCAAAGGAAGGTTGAACTGTTGAACGAGATCTCCAGACGAGGTCCAACGGCATGATGTCGCGCCAGACATTCTGATGGCAGACCGGTCCGAGAAAGCGGCGGATCGACATCGCGCCAACCGAGATGGTCCCGAAATTCGTGCTGGCCGGATAAGGCCGGCCATGCATCATCGCGTCCGTAGCGTCGACCCCGGTCGGATAGCCGTTCATCAACAAGCGGCCTGCCTGGCGTTCCAGCGTCGGCAAGAGGCTCGTTTTCGAAGATGGCCTCCGCGGCTATCCCTTCGCCTGCGATCAGGTGCCTGCCATGTGGGACAAAGATCATGGTGCTCGCTCGTGATCGCGCAATGTCAGCCAAAATAACGAACGCGGAAGGCATCGATAGCCACGGCGATGAAGATCATCACGCCTCCGATCATGCCCACATAGAAGGAGGGAACGTTGATGATGGCGAGGCCCACTTGGATGACGGTCAACAGCAGGACGCCGCCCAGAACACCACGCACATTGCCGCGTCCACCGAAGACGCTGACGCCGCCGATGATCGGCGCCGCGATGGCATAGAGCAGATAGCTCGATCCCTGGTTCGAGGTGATCGCCATCTGCCATGATGCCAGCAAGAACCCAGCCAGACCGGCAAGGAACCCCGACATCGTGTAGGTGATGACCTTGACACGGCCGACCCGAATTCCCGCCGAATTCGACGCGACAGGATTGCCGCCAACCGCATAGATCGAACGCCCCAGCACCGTGCGGTGCAGGACGACGGCGATCATGACCAGCGCCATTACGAACACGACCGGCATGATTGGCCAGCCGCCCACCATGGCCTGCCCGATCCAGACATACCCGTCCGACATGTTGGTCAGCGTCTTGCCTTGTGTCAGCGCGAGCAGGGCCCCTTGCAGGATGATCATCATCGACAAGGTCTCGATCAGCGACACCATTTTCAGGCGCGTGATGCAGATGCCATTGAAAAAACCGATCAGGGTGGCGACCGCCAGGCCCATCAGCGCGGCGATCAGCCATGGCATCCCGAGATCGGAATAGGCAAGAGCCCCCACGGCCGCCGAAAAGCCTGCATTGGCGGGAATGGACAGGTCGATCTCCGCCACCAGAAGCGGCAGGGCCACCGCAAGCCCGAGCATTCCCAGGACGGTTGCCTGCACCATCACGTTCTGAAGATTCATGACGGTCAGGAAGTAGTCGTTGAACGCACCGAAAATGGCGACCAGCGCGATGAGCCAGATCCAGACGATATTGTGGAGGACCCACCCCAGAATTGCGTCACGGTTCAACTTGGCGGCAGGCGGGGTGACCGTACCATTGACAGTTGCCTTGCTCATACCAAACTCTCCTGTTCTCCGGACGCGTCAGGCCTGCACCGAAGAACGCAGGCGTTCGACGGTGATGGCTTCTCCCGTGAGGGTTTCCTTGATCTGGCCGTGCTCGAAGATGCAGACGCGGTCGACGGCACGTACCAATTCGTCGGTGTCGGTCGAGACGATGATGACCGAAACACCGGCGGCACTGAGTTCGTCGATGATCCGCAGCACGTCCTGCTTGACGCCCACATCGATGCCTCGGGTGGGTTCGTCGACGATCAACAGACGCGGCTCGGTGGCAAGCACGCGGCCAAGGCAGACCTTTTGCTGGTTGCCGCCGCTGAGTGTATCGACCGCATAGTCCGGATTGGGTGCCTTGACATCCATTGCCTTGAAATAGCGGTCGATGATCTCGGCTTCGGCGGCGCGATCGATGTAGCCCATGCGCGCGCGCGCCGGCAGCGAGGACAAGGCAATATTCTGTCCGATCGACATTTTTCCGACGGCACCGTCCCTGCGGCGGTCATCCGACAGAAAGGCGATCCCCGCATCGAGAGCGGCGCGAGGGGTTCGGGGCAGCCTGCGCTGTGTGCCATCGATGGCGATCGTGCCACTGGCCGGGTGCAAACCGAATATCGCCCGGGCCAGTTCTTTCGCCCCCGCCCCCGGCAGGCCGGTCAAGCCCACGACCTCGCCCGCCGCGATATCCATTGCCTTGAGGGACAGGTACCGGCCCTTGACGTCGCGCAGCGACACGTGAGGCGCCTTGCCGGCATGATCGCGTCGGTCCCGCTGGAACAGGGTCAGTCCACGGCCCAGCACGAGCTCGGTCAGTTGCTCGGAGGAGAGGGAGGCGACGTCCTCGGAACCGCCGGCAAGACCACCGTCCCGAAGCACCGACACCGCATCGCAGATCTCCAGGATCTCGTCATTGTAGTGGGAGATGAAGATGAAGGTGACGCCATCGCTCTTCAAACGACGCATGAAGTCGAAAAGCACGCGCCTGTCGGCGACGGTCAGCGCAGCCGTCGGTTCGTCAAGGATGATGACCTTGCCGCCCGAAAACATCGCCCGCAGGATATTGAGCTTGCGCCTTGCGACGGCATCCAGGCGGCCGGCCGGCGCATTGGCGTCGATGCCGGAGCCTTCGAGTATTCGTAACGCGTCCTGACGCAGGGCCTTCCAGTCGACAAAGCCGTTCTTCACCGGCCAGATGCCCAGCATCAGATTCTCGGCGGCGGTCAGGTTGTCGATGATCATGGGCTCCTGGGTCACCAGGAAAACACCGGCCTGCTCCATCGTCTTGACGTCGACATGGTGGAGCGGCCGGCCGTCCATGACGATTTGTCCGGAGGTTGGCGAGCGCTGGCCGGAAATGATCCCGACCAGCGTGGACTTGCCGGCACCGTTCTCGCCAAGAAGGCCATGGATCGTACCGCGGCGGATGCTGAGCGACACTCCGCGCAGTGCCCTGACCGGTCCATAGCTCTTCGTGACGTTGTCGATCCGCAGGATCTCGTCTTGCGCAGTTGTGGACCCACGCAAATCATGCGCCGTCATATCGCCCCTCCCAGATCATTGTGTGAGCCGGGGCGGCTATTTGCGCCCCGGAAAACCAGATTCGGGAACTATCGGTAGGCGATACCCCAGTCCTTTTCGGCAACCGCTCCCCAGTGGCGCCGGTCGTTGGCGTTGTCGCCATTGATGACGAAAGCCGGGATGATCAAGGTGGGGCCGGTCTTGCCGGCGACGAGATCGCCCTTCTCCCAGAAATATTTCTTGTTCTCATAAGTGCCGAGCGGCACATCCTCGCCCTTCAGGGCATGCTTCACGATCATCTCGACCGCGATTTCGCCATAGGCGATCGGATCCTGCGACACGCAGGCATCCATATAGCCTTCCTGGATCCATTTGAGCGCGACCGGCTCGCCGTCGATATTGATGAAGATGACATGGCCGTCCTCGCCCACCTTCTTCCAGCGTCCCTTCTGCTGCAGCGCGGTGACGATGCCACGGGAAGGCGAGTCGGAGGGCGCATGCACGGCGTCGAGGTCGGGATGCTCGGAAAGCGTGGAGAGCGTCACGGACAGCATCTGCTCGAGCTGCCCCTCGGTGGGGCGCGCCAGATATTTGATGTCAGGATATTTCGCAAAGACCGAGTCCATGCCTTCCTTGCGCAGGCGCCAGGCGACCGAAGCGAGCGCGCCATAGCAGTTCAGCACCGTGCCCTTGGGGCTTCCGTGTTTCTTGACCAGGCGCTTGACGATCTCCTCGGCGGCCATGACGCCACCCTGGAAATTGTCGAAGCTCACGGTGATGGCAACTTTCCCGCCATCCGCCGGCGTATCGATGATGCCGACCGGGATCGATTGCTGGTTGTAGCGCCGGATGGCGGAGACGATGGCCTGGCTGTCGATCGGATCGGAGATGATCGCCGACGGGCGTGAAAGCAGCAGGCTCTGCCATTGCTCGAGCTGCCGGGTGTTGTCGAAATTCGCGTTGGTCGCCTGGAACTCGCCGGAGCTTTCCTTGACGGCGCGCTTCACCGCTTCTTCCTGGATCACGAAGAAGTAGTAGTCGAGGCTCTTGTTCGAATAGGGGATCGACAGGCGGCTTTGCGCGGCGAATGCGCCCTGCCCCGTCATCATCCCCAGCCCGATCGCCGCTCCGCCCGCAAGCACGTTACGCCGGCTAATTCCCCCTCGGATCTCCATTTTGCTCTCCCTGATGCTGTTTTTTGGCGCATGTAGTATTACTAGATATTGAGTTCAACTGTCAACTGGTCGCGCGACGCGCCGTGATAGCTGCCGCGCAACTTGTGCCATGAAATTTTGAAGTTTTTAGATTTTCCTATTTTATTACAATAGGATGTAAGGGTTTTTGGTTTCGCTTCGAAAAAGAGCGGATAACACCGATCCCTTTCCTATGCGGAGTTTTACTAGATCACCGCATCTTCACGTAGGATGTTCCATCGAAACAGCCCACGACCATTCCTACTGCCTCGCGGGTGAAAAGACCGTTCTCGACCACGCCGGGTATGCGGTTCAACTCGAGCTCCAATGGTGCGGGATCGGCTATGATCGGACCGCAATGGCAATCGAGAATGAAGTTGCCGCTGTCCGTCACGACGGGCTGCCCGTCCCGTACGCGGCGCTCAATCCTGACATCTTTAATCCCGTGATCGGCGAGCATACGCCCCACCATGCGCTCGGTCTGCTTCCAGGCGAACTGCACCACTTCCACCGGCAGGGGAAACCCTCCCAGGCAATCGACGATCTTGGTCTCGTCGCAGATGCAGATCATTCGCCTGGAGGCGTGGGCGACGATTTTTTCCCACAGGAGGCAGGCCCCACCGCCTTTGATCATATTGAACTTGTGATCGATTTCGTCCGGCCCATCGATGGTCAGATCGAGTTCGCCGATATCGTTGGGATCGGTGATCTCGATACCCACCCCACGCGCGACGTCGATCGTCGAACGGGACGTCGTTGTGCAGGTCAGTTTCATTCCTGCGGCAACATGCTTGCCAAGCTCGCGCACGAAGAAATGCGACGTCGTGCCCGATCCCAGGCCCAGCTTCATGCCGTCGCGCACGAATTCCTGGATCACGCGTCGGCCCGCGACCTTCTTGGCTTCGTCCTGCGCGCTCATTCTTCCTCCTCTGGCGCAAGGTTTCGCCGCGCCTCTTCAGGGTTTCAAATCTTGTCTGTCAGCCAATTGTCGAGTGCAGGCAGCTGGTCGGGGAACTGGCTGCCGCTCGAAATGGCAATGGCGGTCACCAGCATGTTGGTGACCAGATGGTGGTTGAGACGCGATGCCAGCGGCGTCATCAGTTCCGTCCGGTCGTAGGGCAGGACGGCGACCATGGCATCCGTGACCCGTGCCAGCGGGCTCTCGCCGGCGGCGATCGAGACCACGCGTGCGCCGCGTGCCCGCGCAGCGATGGCGACTTCGACCATCTGCTTGGTATGTCCCGATTGCGAGAAGATCAGCGCGACTTCGCCGGGCCTGGCCCTTTCGGCATGCATCCATTGGCGTTGCCTGCCCAGGAGGGCCTGGCACCGCATGCCGAGGCGTTGGAACTTGTGCTCGGCGTCGAGCGCGTTCACCTCGGAAATTCCGGCTGCATAGATTCCGGTCCAGTTTGCTGCCTGAAGCACACGCGCGGCTTCCGCCACCTGTTCGGGCACCAGATCCTCGGCCAGTCTCTGGATCGCGTTCAGCGAGTTCCGGCAGGTCTTGCGCACGATGTTGTCGATGCTGTCATCAGGAATGATCTGTTCGTAGGCGAAGGGTGCCGAAGGCACGAGGCTCTGCGCCAAATGCAGCTTGAATTCCTGATAGCCTTCGAAGCCGAAGCGGCGGCAAAACCGCATGATCGTCGGGTCGCTCACCGAGCAGGTCTCGGACAAGCGCGCCATGCTCATGTGCAGCACCTCCGAGGGTGAGGCGCTGACGAAGGCGGCGACCCGCCGCTCAGCCGGATGCATCTCCTCGCGTTCTTGTAGGATACGTTGCAGCAGGCTGACGGTCATCTGGCACTCTCCTTGCCGCTATTCGGCGGCGGTGGGTCTTGGATCGTGCTGCAACAGATCGGCCAGGCGGGTCAACCGATGACCGGTGGGAACGTCGACCGAGGCGCCAGCTCCCCACGGAACAACGTAGAATGGCACACCCGCCGCCTCAGCCGTCGCGCGATCGACATTCGTGTCGCCGACATAGGCCCAGCTACCGGGCTTGAGCGCCATCGCTTCGGCGACAGCCATGAGATGGCCCGGATCCGGCTTGGAAGCAGGCACCGCATCCGCACCAATCGCCGCATCGAAGAGGTCCGCCAAGCCAAGCTGCTCCAGGACCTTGCCGGTCACTGCGTGGTTCTTGTTGGTGCAGATGCCAAGCCGCGCGCCCGCCTGGCGCAAGGCCGCCAGATCCTCCGGGACATGTGAGAAAAACTGCGTCCTGCCTGCGGGATCGTCAAGATAGGCCTGCAGATATCCTTCGAACGCCCGCTCGACCGCCTCCCCGTCATAGGCGATGCCCTTGTCCTCAAGGATATCGAGGATCAGGCGCCTCGGTCCGTTGCCGATGAATTGCTCCACATAGCGCGGATCGAGTTCCGGCCAGCCATTGGCGGCAAAGCCTTTGCTGAGGGCCGCGGCTATGTCGGGCGCACTGTCGATCAAAGTGCCATCGAGATCGAAAATGAATGCGGCGTAAATCGGCATGTCGCGAGTTCCTACGGCTACTGGTCAAAAATGGCTTCGCCGAGCGCACCGAAGGTTTCGCTCAATGCTGGATACAGGTTGCGATAGGCGCGGTGGGCGCGGGCATAGACCTGGGCAGTGCCCGGATCTGGCCGTTCCCGCGTCAGGTCGCGGCAACTGCGCGCCGCACTTGCCGCATCGGACCACACGCCAATCGCCAGGCCCGCGACAAGCGCCGCTCCGAAGGCGGCCCCCTCGGCTGCGCCGTCGGTCGTCACCACATCGCAGCCGAACATGTCGGCCTGAATCTGACGCCAGAGTGGCGAGCGCGCACCGCCTCCCGATGCCTTCACAATTTGCCCGTCGATGCCCATCGGCTTCATCAGCGCGTGCATATCGGCAAAAGCGTGGACAACGCCTTCCATCACAGCACGCGCAAGATCGCCACGCCTATGCCGAGCGGTCAGCCCGACAAAGGCACCTCTTGCCCCCGGATCGGGGTGCGGGCAGCGTTCCCCGTTGAGATAAGGCAGGAATAGCAGGCCGCGCCCGCCGGCGGGACTCTGTGCCGCCTCCGCCACGATCTGATCAAACGAGGTCAGCGCACGGTCTGCCCCAGCCCACAGCGTCTCGCGAAACCAGCCCATCGCCCCGCCGGCGTTCAGCGAAACGCCCATGCAATGCCATTTGTCCGGCGCAACATTGCAGAATACCTGCAACCTGCCGTCCGGGTTGTCCTGCGGCGAGTCGAGTGCCGCGGCAAGAATGCCGGCCGTTCCGATCGTCGACTGCAATTCGCCGGGGGCAATCACGCCGGATCCGATCGTCTGAATGACGGCATCGCCCCCGCCACCGGCGACCGGTATGCCTTCGGGCAACCCGAACAGATCGGCACCGACGGCCGAGACCCGCCCGGTGATCACCTGCGATTCAAAGACCGGCGGCAGCAGGGCCGGATCGATCCCTGCCACTTCGATCAAGCCCTTGGCCCACTGGCGCCGCCGCACATCGAAGAGCCCCGTGCCGGAAGCATCCGAGACCTCCGACGCGACCTCCCCCGTCAGCCGCAGACGCAGATAATCCTTGGGATTGAGCATCACCTTCATGCGCGCGAACAGCTCCGGCTCGTGATTGCGCATCCACAGGATCTTGCCCCCGGTATAGCCGACCAGCATCCGGTTGTTCGTGGCGGCCAGTACCCCTTCGAGCCCCCCAGCCGCCTCGGTGATCGCGGCGCATTCGGCGCCGTTGCGCTGGTCATTCCAGAGGATTGCCGGCCGCAGCACCCGATGTCCCTCGTCCAGCGGCGTGAGCCCGTGCATCTGGCCGGAAAGGCCGATGCACGAGATCTCGATCTCTGGCGCCTTGGCCAGCGCGCCGGCAACCGCCTTGCGCGCACCTTCGACCCAGAGTTCAGGATCCTGTTCCGACCATCCCGGATGCGGTTGCGATAGCGGATAAGTCTCGGTTTGCGCCGCGATGACGGCGCCATCGGCCGCAATCAACAACGCCTTGCACCCGGAGGTGCCGATGTCGATTCCCAACAGCGCCTGCATCGCTCAAGCCCCCACACCGTGATGCAGCCGGACATGCTTGAAATTGAAGTATTCAAGCAGCCCCTCGCGACCATGTTCATAACCGACACCGCTCTGCTTACGTCCCCCATAGGGAGCGTTCATGATCCCGGCATCGACATTGTTGATCGCTACATTGCCGTAATCCAGGCCCGCAGACAGGGTCTGGATCTCGGTCAGGTCGCGTGCATAGACATAGGAAGCCAATCCGTAGGGCGTGTCATTGGCCAAGGCGATCGCCTCGGACAGCTCGTCGTAAACGGCAACACCGACCAGCGGGCCGAAGGTCTCCTCGGTCATCACCAGCATCTGGTGCGTGCAGTCGGCCACCACGGACGGACGGAAGAAATGCCCCTTGGCATAGTCGGCGCCCTCGGGCGCCTTGCCGCCCGCGACCAGTCGTGCGCCCCTGGCCAGTGCGTCGTCCAGATGTGCCCGCGTCTTGGCCAGCGGCTCGCCCGAAGCCATCGCCCCCAGATCGGCGTCGGGCCGTTCGAGCCCATTGTGGACGCTGAGCGCCTCGGCCGCCCTGCCCAGTCCCGTGAGGAAGTCCTCATAGACGGAGCGGTGGACATAGATGCGGTTGATCGCGATGCAGATCTGGCCGCAGTTTCGGAAGCTGCGCCGCGCCGCGCCCTTGACCGCTGCCGCGACATCGGCGCTTGCCGTCACGACCATCGGACAGTTGCCGCCGAGTTCCAGGGACAGGCGCTTCACCTGCGGGCAGCTTTGCTGGATATGCAGGCCAACCGCACTCGATCCGGTGAAGGCGATCTTGTCGACCTGAGGGTGCTCCACCAGCGCCTGTCCGACCTGCGACCCCTTGCCCGTCAGCACATTGACCACCCCTGCCGGGATTCCCGCCTCGGCGCATTTGGCGGCAATGGCGAGCGCGGTGAACGGCGTAATCTCGGCGGGCTTGATGACGATCGTACAGCCCGACGCCAGGCTCGCGCAAAGCTTCCAGCCCACGAGCTCGGCCGGATAGTTCCACGGAGTGATGGCGCCAACCACGCCGATCGGCTCGCGTACGACGAGGCTCTGGAATCCAGGCTGGTCGTTCGGGATGATCTCGCCATGAACGCGAGTGGCTTCCTCGGCATAGAAATGACAGGCCTCGGCGAGCTTGAGGATCTCGCCTTTTGCCTCGTTGACGGGCTTTCCCTGCTCGGCCGTCATGATCCTTGCCATCGCCAGAGCATCGGCTGCGATCGCATCCCCAAGCCGATGAAGCGCGGCCGCGCGCACCTTGGGCAGCTGCCTCGCCCAGGGACGGAAAGCACGGCGTGCGGCGAGGACGGCTTCCTCGACCTCGGCCTTCGTTGCCGCGGCGATCTGGCCGATGATCTCGCCTGTCGCCGGGTTCTCGACGGGAAGACGCCCGCCCCCGCCTTTTCGGAACGCACCTTCAATGAAGAGCATGCCATCCATCTGGGAAATCAGGTCGTAGGGGCTCTGGTTTGTCATGACGTATCTTCGCCACCTCCCGCTGTGAGCTATCGCTGCCCGTGCCCAGAGTGATATAGCATCACTACATATTGGCAAGAGAAATCTTGGAGGAGGGGCTGACAAAATGGCGAAGAGCAGAAACAGATATTTTATACAAATAATTGATTATATTAGATTAAATTCATTTACCCGTATAGCCGAAGGAAGGGGAGAACGCCGGGCACCTCTCTCAAAGCGCTTGACCAATGTCTTCCGCTATATGTAGTTTTGCTAGATATAACGAGGAAACGTTCAATGCTGCCCACTTCGCCCGAAGCCGGGAAACTCGTTGGCCGCGTATGGCGGCCAGGCAAGGGCCCTTCGATCGTCATACTGCGCGACGGTACCCTCATCGATGTGACCGAGAGCGTGGTCTCCATGGCCGATTTTCTTGATACCGATCCTGCGGGTCGCTTCGATGCTCTCACCGGCGAGGCGATCGGAGTGCCGCAGGACCTGCTCCTCGATCCGGCCGAGATGGGCTATCATTCGAACCGCCCTTGCCTCCTCGCCCCGGCCGACTTCCAGGCCCTGAAGGCCTGCGGGGTGACCTTCGCGCAAAGCATGGTGGAGCGCGTGATCGATGAGCGTACGTCCGGCGATCCGGGCCGCGCGGACGAACTGCGCCGGCGGATAGGAGCGGCAATCGGCGGGAGCCTGTCGAACATCGAGGCGGGTTCGGCGAAGGCCGCGGAGGTAAAGGCCGCGCTGATCGCCGAAGGGCTGTGGTCGCAATATCTCGAGGTGGGCATAGGCCCGGACGCCGAAGTCTTCACCAAGTCACAGTCAATGTCGGCCGTGGGCCCGGGCGCACAGATCGGGGTGAACCGGATCTCGAACTGGAACAACCCCGAACCCGAAATAGTGCTGGCCGTCGACAGCAAGGGCACTATCCGCGGCGCGACGCTCGGCAATGACGTGAACCTGCGCGACGTCGAGGGACGGTCTGCCCTCCTTCTCGGCAAAGCCAAGGACAACAACGCCTCCTGCGCCATCGGTCCATTCATCCGGCTGTTCGACGACAACTTTACGCTCGCCGATATCGAGACTGCGACCCTGACCATGTCGGTTGCGGGAACAGACGGCTTCCGCATGTCGGCACATTCCAACATGGCGGAAATCAGCCGCAAGCCCGCCAGTCTGGTCTCGCAGACATTGAACAAGTCCCACCAATATCCGGACGGCTTCATGCTGTTTCTGGGGACCATGTTCGCGCCCACGCAGGATCGCGCAGAAAAGGGTTCGGGCTTCACGCACGCAAAGGGCGATGTCGTGGCAATCTCGACGCCGCTTCTGGGCACGCTGCAAAACACTGTCGTCTACTCCGACGAAGCAGCACCATGGACCTTCGGCACGCGTTCGCTCATGCGCAATCTGGCAGGGCGAGGACTGCTTTGAGCCGCGGGCGAGCCAGACTGTCCGACACCCCGGGCCCTTGGAAACTCCCAGCGTGAACGAGGGCCGTCACGCCCTCTTTGCTGAATGTCAGGGCTGCCGTTCGGAGGAAACCCGCGCTGCGAGTCTGCGGGTTATAGCCATGCCGAACCGCGCTGCCCTGCTGCCTCGCACGCTGATGGCAGCAAGCCGTCACCCTGTCTGCCAAGCCGATGGAGGAACGAATGGACTATAGGGCGAAGTACGATCTGATGGGCAAGCTTGCGCTGGTCACCGGCGCAGGACAAGGGATCGGAGCCGCTATCGCCGAGGCGCTCGCGGCGACCGGAGCCGAAGTGATCTGCACCGACATCAAGCGCGAGCGGGCACAAGCCACCGCACTCGATCTGAGTTCCAGGGGCCACAAAGCACGGGCGGAGGTTCTGGATGTCACCGACAGCGCGTCGATCGACGCATTGGCGAGCGCCTTGCCCCCGCTTGACATATTGGTCTGCAACGCGGGGATCGTGACCAACACGCCCGCCGAGGACATGACCGACGCGGAATGGGACCAGGTCATTGCCGTCAACCTGACAGGCGTGTTTCGCACCTGCCGCGGGTTCGGCCGGCGGATGCTGGAGGCCGGGACGGGCTCAATCATCAATATCGGCTCGATGTCCGCCCAGATCGTCAACATCCCGCAGCCGCAATGTCACTACAATGCCTCGAAGGCAGGCGTGCACCACCTGACAAAATCATTGGCGGTCGAATGGGCCAAGCGCAGCGTGCGGGTGAATGCGGTCGCACCCACCTATATCGAGACGCCGCTCCTGCATGGTCTCGAGAACCAGCCTGGCTTGGTGTCGCGCTGGCTCGACATGACGCCTGCCGGGCGATTGGGGCAACCTTGTGAAATAGCCTCCGTCGTTCAGTTCCTGGCCTCGGATGCATCGAGCTTGCTGACGGGCTCAATCATCAACGCCGATGGGGGCTATACATGCATTTGAGAACTCGTTGCCTTGGCGCTGGCCCGGATGAACCTTCCTCACGCAGCTCGATACCCTTGTCCTGCCTGCCGCCCTGCCGGCATCGGTCGAACCGCAACGCCGTGGAACCACCGGAAATCCCAAACGCGATGGCGACTATGCGCAGCGCGACGTAGACCACCTGACACCCCCTCTCCCAGGCGAACCAGCCATGCCCCCCATCGATGACCATCTGGCCATTTTCGATCCTGTCACCGATCCCGACCAGGCCGAGCGCTATCTCACCGACTGGCCGCGCGATGCGAAGGGACGGGCTCGCGCTATCCTGCGCCCACGCACCGTCGAGGAGGTTGCGCAGATTGTGCGTCTATGCGCTGCCGCCGCCATTCCTGTCGTACCCCAGGGCGGCCATACCGGGCTTGTCGCAGGTGGGGTGCCTTCGGCTGACGGCACAGAAGTGGTCGTCAGCCTGGAACGGCTGAACCATATCCGCGAAATCGACCCGGCCAACTTCTCGATGACGGTGGAGGCAGGCTGCATCCTCGCCAATCTCCATGCCGTCGCCTCCGAGCATGAGCGCCTCTTCCCCCTGGCGCTCGGCGCCCAGGGAAGTTGTCAGATCGGCGGCAACGTCGCCACCAATGCCGGCGGCCTCAATGTGCTGCGCTATGGCATGACGCGCAATCTCGTGCTCGGCATCGAGGCCGTGCTGCCGGACGGGCAGATCTGGAACGGCCTGAGGAAGCTGCACAAGAACAACACCGGCTACGACCTCAAGCAGCTTCTCATCGGTTCGGAAGGCACACTCGGCATCGTCACGGCGGTGAGCCTGCGCCTCTTCCCCAAACCGACGCAAGTGGAGACGGCCTTCCTCGCGGTAGAGAACCCCGCAGCTGCCGTCGCGCTCTACGGACTTGCCCGGCGAGATCTCAGCGACCTGCTCTCGGCGTTCGAGCTCATCGGCCATGTCGGCGTGGAACTCGCGCAGGAGGCAACGCCGGATTTGCGCCATCCCCTGGAAACCAGATCCTCGCACTATGTGCTGATGGAGGCCTCGGCCAGCGGCCTGGTCGACCTCTCTGCCCTGATGCAACGCTTTCTTGAGAGCGCGATGGAAGCAGGCCATGTCCTCGACGGCACGGTTGCTGCCAACAGCGCGCAGGCCGGTGCGCTCTGGCGCATCCGCGAGGACCTGGTGGAGGGGCAGGCCCGCCGCGGCCGTCATCTGCGCACAGATGTCTCGGTGCCGATTTCGGACATCGCCGCCTTCCTCGCCAAAACGGATGCTGCGCTGGCGCAGGTCGAGCCCAACGCCATTCCCGTAGCCTATGGACATGTCGGCGATGGCAACCTCCACTACAATGTGCTCCCGCCGCCTCACATGGCAGAGGGCGACAAGCCAGCTTTTCTCAAGCGGTGCGAGCAGGTGGTCTACGCCGCCCTGCCTGAATTCGCAGGCTCGATCAGCGCCGAGCACGGGATTGGCCGCGCCAAGCTTGGCTCCTACCTCAAAGGCCTGGCACCTGAGGAGAAAGCCCTGACGGAAGGCGTTAAGCGTCTCTTTGACCCCAAGGGCATCATGAGTCCGGGACGGTTGTTTGAGGTGTGAAGAAGTCCGCTCCGTCATATGCCGCACAGGAAGTTGACTTCCGCAATTGGTTGCGCGGCATGGGTACTCGGATTTGAACCTATGATCGCAAGCGCTTCCTTTTTCTTGCACATTAGAGAAAAATGACCTTTCCCCGAATCGCCATTTTTCTTTAATTATTTGTTTTTACATGCTTTCTTAATCGAAGAACTCATCAAAACTTCCTAAACGCCGATATAATATATTATTTTCAGGCCCGGTTCCTGCAACGCATAAAGTCGCACAGCGGTTTTATTCATAAAAATCCGTGGCAATTACTGTATATTCGCGACCGAACAAGGTCGATGACCTCGTCACCAAGCCGCGCCGCTACCGCCTGAAGAACGACGCCTTCCAATCCGCCGCCTCTCCCCACGTCGCCATCAAGCACTTCATCAGCGAGCATAGTCAGCCGTCCCAGCCCTTTGTCTGGCGTTCCGATCCCGAGCGGCTCATCGCCGCCGGCAGATCGGGCGGCAAGTGCCGGAACCAATCCGGCAGATAAGAAGCCGCGCCGACATTTAACGACTTGACAAATGATCAAATCTAGAGGAGCCTAATTTTAGAGCGCTGGGCAGAGCTGCCTATTTACGCGCCACATCTGATTACATTTCCAACAGGCGAGTGCGCTCTGCACGCGTATGGTTGGTGGCACGGACGCCCACGGCAGACCAGCCGCTGGGCGTTTTTTGTTTTGGAATGGGCTTATGTCGGCAACAAGGCATCGCATCGGAGTAATGTTCTCGACGACCGGCTCCTATAGCGTGGTCGCGCGCTCCATGCTGAACGGCGCCTTGCTGGCCTTCGAGGAAATCTCCCGGTCCTTTCCGGATCTCCGGCTCGAGCCTGTCGTGGTGAACCCCGGAGGTGACCTGGCACGCTATGCCGAGCATAGCCGGCAAATGACCAGCGACGGCATACGTCATGTGATCGGGTGCTATACGTCATCGAGCCGCAAGGAAGTGATCCCCTGTTTTGAAAAATACGATGCCCTGCTGTGGTATCCCTCACACTATGAGGGGTTCGAGACCTCGAACAATGTCATCTACACGGGCGCTTCACCCAACCAGCACGTGCTTCCGCTCGTACGCTACATGCTGGCCAATATCGGCTCGAACGCCTTCTGCGTCGGATCGAACTACATCTGGGCCTGGGAAAACAACCGCATCTTTCGCGAGGCCATGACGGCACAGGGCGGCAGAGTTCTGGCGGAACGCTATGTCGCCATCGGCGACACCGAATTCGGCCAGGTCGTCGACGCGATCCTCTCGGCCCGTCCCGATTTCGTGTTCAACAACCTCATCGGTGAGAGCGCCTATGCTTTCTTCCGTGCGTTTCGATCAGCTTGCCAAGCCCGCGGCATCGATCAGGCCGCGCAGATCCCCATCGCCAGCTGCACGCTCTCCGAACCGGAACTGGAGGAGATCGGCCAAGAAATGGTCGATGGTCATCTGAGTTCGTCTGTCTATTTCTCCTCACTGGAGACTCAAGCGAACAAGGCATTCACCAAGGCCTATGACCGGTCCTTCCCAAATGGCCCGGCCACATCGGCCGATGCCGAGGCCTCCTATATCGCCGTGCAGTTGCTGGCACGCGCATTGTCGGCGGCAGGTACGGACGAGGTGTTCGCCGTCAAGAACGCCGTCGCTCGCCAGAGGTTTACAGCACCGCAAGGCGAAGTCTGGATCGATCCTCAGACATTCCATGCCTGGCTCACGCCACGCATCGGCCGCTCGAACCGAAAGGCGCGCCTTGATGTGATCGTCGAGGAGGCCGGCCCCATTCAGCCCGACCCCTACCTCGTTCAGTCCTCGCCACGATATGCCGTTGTCTCCCACACGCCAAATTTGAGGATCGCAAAGTGATGGTTGCTCGCCTCCTCCAGAACTTCAACGGCAGCAGGGCCCTGATCGTTACCGCCAACCGCACCGCGGTCGAAGCTCTCGAAACAACGCTCGCGAAATTGGGAGTGACCAGCGAGTTCCTCATCGTCGCCGATGGCCGCGTCGACTTCGACATGACAAGCTTGAAGCAGGAGCGGGATATCCTCTTCGTGGACGGCGATCTGGACGGCACTCTTCCCCTGGAGACCGAGGGTGATCCACGCCTGCCACCGGTGCCAGTCATCGGGCTGGTGGGCGTGGAGGCACCGAGCCGGCTCAAGCGTCTTGTCAATCTCGGTGCGACGGCCTTCCTGCGCAAGCCGGTGCACAGCGCAGCCATCTACACCGCACTGTTCCTGGGCGTGAATCAGTTCCTGCTGCGCAATGATATGCAGAACCGCCTCGACGACATGGAGCGACGACGGCGTGGCCGCCGCTCGGTGATCAAGGCCGTGCTGACGCTAACGACACAGACCGGCATCGATGACGATGAAGCCTACAACCGGCTGCGGCGCGAAAGCATGCGTTTGCGGATCAGCCTGGAAGAATACTGCGAGGAGTTCCTCGGCAGATGGGCGACAACGCCCAAAATAACGGTGCGCGAAGGGCCCTCCGGCCGGCGGGCCGAGACAAAATAAGCGTCGACAGAGGAGAACTCACATGACTGGGAAGACCAAAAGGGGGCTGCGAGCCGCAACCCTCACAGGGACACTTTTGCTCGGCATGTCCCAAGCGCTCGCAGCCGACCCGATAAAGCTCGGCGTACTGGAAGATCAATCAGGCGACTTCGCCGTCGCCACCATCGGCAAGGTTCACGCGATCCAACTGGCCACCGACGAGATCAACGCCAAGGGCGGCATCGCGGGGCGCCCGCTGGAACTGGTCGTCTACGATACGCAGTCCGACAACACCCGCTACCAGGAATTCATGCGCCGGGTGCTGCAGCGAGACAAAGTCGACGCTGTCTTTGCCGGCTTCTCGTCGGCTTCCCGCGAAGCCTATCGGCCGATCGTCGACCAACTGGACGGATTCGCCTTCTACAACAACCAGTATGAAGGCGGGGTTTGCGACGCCCATATGATCGTTACCGGGGCGGTCCCCGAGCAGCAGTTCTCCACACTCATCCCCTGGATGATGGAGAAGTACGGCAAGAAGGTCTACACCCTCGCCGCCGACTACAATTTCGGTCAGATCTCCGCCGAATGGGTGCGCAACATCGTCAAGGAGAATGGCGGCGAGATGGTCGGCGAGGAGTTCATTCCGCTCGGCGTCTCGCAGTTCTCGCAGTCGATCCAGAACATCCAGAAGGTCAAGCCCGATTTCGTGGTGACACTCCTGGTCGGCACGGCCCAGGCCTCCTACTACGAGCAGGCTGCGGCAGCGAATGTCGGCTTGCCGATGGCGTCCTCGGTGAATGTAGGCCAAGGCTATGAGCACAAGCGCTTCAAGCCGCCGAGCCTGAAGGACATGTATGTCACCACCAACTACATCGAGGAGATCGACTCGCCTTCGAGCAAGGATTTCGTCGCCAAGTTCAAGGCGAAGTTCCCGAGCGAGCCCTATGTGAACCAGGAGGCCGAAAACTCCTACCTGGCGGTCTATCTCTACAAGCAGATGGTTGAACGGGCCAACGGCTCCACCAAGCGTGACGACTTGCGCAAGATCATTGCGCAGGGGGACGTGTGCATGGATGCGCCGGAGGGCAAGGTGTGCCTCGACCCCAAGAGCCAGCACATGTCCCACACGATCTATCTGGCGAAGGTCGGGGCGGACCATTCCATCACCTTCCCCAAGGTTTGGCAGGACATCAAGCCCTACTGGCTGGGCGATGCCGGCTGCGATCTCACCAAGAACGATCCGCAGGCGCAGTACACCCCGTCCAATCCCCCTCCGAAATCTTGAAGCTAGGCAGCAACTGTCTGGCCTGGAAGAAGCGCCGCTCCCGTAGCGGCGCCCATTCCAGGTCCCTCGTCCGCCTTGCAGGCGGCCTGGATCTCGAAATCAGGGTTGTTCCTCCCGATGGATGTCGGCACATTTGTCTTTTCCTCGCTCTACCAGTTCGGCGACGCATTCGCCTTCCTGGTTCTCTCCGCCTGCGGCCTCGCCGTCATCTTCGGCATGATGGGCGTGATCAATCTCGCCCACGGCGAATTCATCATGTGCGGCGCCTATGTCACGGTTTCCGCGGCTCATGCGGGGCTTCCCCTTCCCTTGGCCATCTGCGTGGGTACCCTGGTGTCGGCGGCCGTGGGGGCCTTGGTGGAAATCGTCATCATCCGCCATCTCTACCACCGGCCGCTCGACACCATCGTCGCGACGTGGGGCCTGAGCCTGATCGCCACGCAAGGCACGCTGATCGTGCTTGGGTCGACGATGATGGGAGTCGGGACGCCTCTCGGCAGCTTTCAGATGGCGAGCTATTCCTATTCCCTCTATCGCGTCGTGCTCTTCTTCATGGCGATCGGGGTGCTTGTCGGCCTCTATGCCCTGTTCAACTGGACACGTTTCGGGGTGATGGCCCGGGCCACGATCCAGGTACCGCACATGGCGGCCGCTCTCGGTATCGATACGCGTCTGGTCTACAGCCTGACGTTCGCTTTGGGAGCAGGCCTGGCCGGACTGGCCGGCGGGCTCTATGCGCCGACGATGACGCTGGTGCCGACCATGGGCACGACCTTCATCATGGAGGCCTTCGTCACGGTGGTCGCCGGCGGCGCTGACGTCTTTCTTGGAACGGCTCCGGCCGCGGCCATCCTTGCCATCGTCAAGTCGGGCATGACCTCCTGGCAGGGCCAGCTCTTCGGGCAAATCGGGCTGCTGATCGCCGTCATCATCGTGATCCGGGTTCTGCCCAAGGGCATTTCCGGCTTCATCCTGCGCGAACGAGCCTGAGACCGGGAGACGGGCATATGAACAGTCTCCTGCGTTTCCTGGGCTGCCTCGAAGGTCCACAGACGATGGGAAGGGGTCCGTCATTCTGGATCGGCTTCCTCATGGTGTTGGCCGCGGCATGCGCCTACCCGGCCTTCAGCGATGGCTACACGGTCGGTAACACGGTCTATTTCTTCACCTGGGCCTTCATGGCCCTCGGCCTCAGCCTCATCTGGGGCTATGGCGGTGCCTTGAGCTTCGGACAGACGGCCTTCTTCGGCATAGCCGGCTACAGCTATGGCATTCTCACCATCAATTTCGGAGCGAACTACGGCTTTACCCTGATTGCGGTCGTACTGGCAGTCGCCCTCGCGGCCTTCTTTGCTGCCTTGCTTGGCTATTTCCTCTATTTCGGCCGCATTACAGGGGTCTTCCTGGGCATCGTCACGCTTTCGGTAACGTTGGTGCTCGAGCGCTTCATGGCACAGACGGCCGGCCCGGAATGGCACATCGGCAAGGCTCGCCTCAACGGCTTCAACGGCATGAGCAACATGCCTGCTCTGACCATTCCCTGGCCTGGCGGCAATATCGTGCTGTTTCCCGACATCGGCCTCTATTATGTCGTGCTTGGCCTGCTCGTCGTGACCTATCTGGGCCTGCGCATCCTGGTGAATTCGCGCTTTGGCAACGTGCTCGTCGCGATCCGGGAGAACCCCGAACGGGCGGAAATGCTCGGCTACGACATCCGCAAGTATCAGCTGGGCGCCTTTGTGATAGGGGCGGGTCTCGCAGGGCTCTCCGGCGTCCTCTATACCAGTTGGGGCCAGTACATCACGCCATCCAGCATGGGCATGACGGCGGCTGCACTGCCCGTGATCTGGGTAGCCGTCGGCGGACGCTCCGATCTGACCGCCACTCTCGTGGGCACCCTGGTCGTGCTGTCGGCATTCCAGACTCTCACGATCTACGGCAGCCAGTATGCCCTGGTCGTCATGGGCTTGCTGCTCGTTCTCACTGTCCTGATCGCACCGCGAGGTCTCGTCCTGTCCGGCGCCGATCTGCTGGGGCGCCTCCTGCGCGGACGCAAGGAAGGAGGAGCCTGATGCCGATGCTCGAAACGCGGGCCCTCAACAAACATTTCGGTGGCCTGCACGTCACCAACAATGTCGATCTTCGCCTGGAAACCGGCGAGGTGCATTGCCTGATCGGCCCGAACGGTGCCGGCAAGAGCACATTGTTCCGCTTGATCCTCGGCGAGCATGTTCCGAGCGATGGACACATATTGCTGGCGGGAGAGGACATCACGACCCTCAAGCCGTTCCAGCGGATCCGCCGCGGCATGAGCGTGAAATTCCAGGTGCCCGGCATCTTCAAGGCACTGAGTGTCCGCCAGAATCTCCAGATCGCCATGCAGCATCATTTCGATCCGTCCGCCCTGGCCGGTGAGATCGACCGCCTCCTGGAATTCCTTAATCTCGGCTCGGAGGCGGCCCAGGCCGCCGGCAATCTCAGCCACGGCCAGAAGCAATGGCTGGAGATCGGCATGGCCATCAGTCTCAAGCCCCGGCTCCTGCTCCTGGACGAACCGACGGCAGGCATGTCGCCGGAGGAGACCCACGCCACCGGCGAGATGGTCAAGCGCCTGAATGCCGACGGCATGACCGTTCTGGCAGTCGAACACGACATGGCTTTCGTCCGCCAGGTCGCCCACAAGGTCACCGTTCTCCATCTGGGGCAGGTCTTTGCCCAGGGCTCGATCGACGCGATTGTCGCAGACGAGCGAGTGGCGGCCATCTATCTGGGACAAGCTCATGCGTAAGGAAGTCCTGCTCTCCACTCTCGGACTTCGTGCCGGCTATGGCGGCAAGCCCGTCCTGCAGGGCCTCGATCTCGAAGTGCACGAGGGCGAGATCGTCGCCGTCATCGGCCGCAACGGCGTGGGCAAGTCCACGCTGATGAAGAGCCTGATCGGCCTGGTCCCCGTCATGGACGGCTCGATCATCTATCGCGGTACGCCCATCAACGATCTGCCTGCCCACAAAAGAGCGCGACTGGGCATCGGCTATGTGCCCCAAGGGCGGGATGTCTTTCCCCGCCTGACGGTCGCCGAGAACATGGCAGTGGGTGCGATGCGCAAACCAGCCAACGCCGGCAGCGGGCGCGTACTCGACTATTTCCCGATCCTGCGCGAGCGCTGGAGCCAGCGTGCAGGGACCATGTCGGGAGGGCAGCAACAGCAATTGGCCATCGGCCGCGTGCTGATAGCGGAACCTTCCCTGATCCTCCTGGACGAACCCTCCGAGGGCATCCAGCCCAACATCGTCCAGGACATCGCCAGCATCATGGTCGAACTCAACCGGGCGACCGGCGTCACCATCGTCCTGGTCGAGCAGAACATCGACATGATCCGGGCCATGGCACAGCGCTGCTACGTCATGGACAAGGGCCGCATCGTCGCGGCGCTCGATCGGGAATCCCTCGCGGACGGCGAGGCCATGCGCCGCCATCTCGCCGTGTGATCCACACCTCGAAAAGGAGAAGACTATGTCATCGACCCAGACGCCGTGGCTCGACCAATCCATCATGGCGCGCAAGGGCGTCGCCAAAGGCAAGACGGGAGCGTCCCACACCATCACCGAAACCGACCAGGGCAAATACCATTACGTCTACGGTCCCTATGTCGATCCCGTGCTCTCGGTTGATCCCGGCGCCGTCATTTCCGCGGAGACACACGACGCCTTCGAGGGACGTATCCGGCATGAGACCGACAAACCCACGCAGATCCTCAATTTTCCCTATCTGAATCCGCAGAATGGGCCGATCTTCGTGAATGGCGCGGAAAAGGGCGATACGCTCGCCGTCTACATCAAGAGCATCGTGCCGCGAGGTCCCCAGCCATGCGGTACGACGCTGATCATGCCCGAATTCGGCGGGCTGGTGGGGACGGCCGACACCGCGCTACTCAACCCGCCCCTGCCCGAGCGCGTCAAGAAACTCCACATCGATGCCGAGACGGGCACGAAGTGGAACGACAAGATCACCCTGCCCTATGAACCTTTCATCGGCACGATCGGCACTTCACCGGAGATCGAGGCGATATCGGCCCTGCAACCCGATTATTACGGTGGCAACATGGATCTGCCCGATGTCGGCGTAGATGCGGTGATCTATCTGCCCGTCAACACAAAGGGCGCCCTTCTCTATCTCGGCGACTGCCACGCCGCGCAAGGTGATGGCGAGCTCTGCGGTGTCGCGATCGAGCATCCGACCGTCACCACCGTGCAGGTCGACCTGATCAAGAACTGGACCATCAAGTGGCCGCGCCTCGAGACCAGGGATTTCATCATGACCATCGGCTCCTCCCGGCCAATGGAAGATGCCGCGCGCATCGCCTATCGCGAGTTGGTTCGCTGGATGGCGACCGACTACGGCTTCGAAGACATCGATGCCTATATGCTGCTGACCCAGGCTGGGCGCGTTCGTCTCGGCAACATGGTCGATCCCAAATATACGCTGGGCGCTTCCATCAAGAAGTCCTTCCTGGGCTGACGCCCTCCCCATCCTGCCAGATCCCAACCGGTTGCGCGGCGCGTATCCGCGCGCCGGACGCCATAGTCCTGCCCGAAGGTGCCAGATGCCCATCCTCCACAAGGTTGCCACCGTCCAGTTCGAGCCGACGATGTTCGAGAAGGAGCGCAATATCGCTGGCCTGATTGCCCTCGTGACCGAGGCGGCCGAGGCAGGGGCCCGCCTGATCGTCACGCCGGAAATGGGGACTACCGGATATTGCTGGTTCGACCGGGCCGAGGTCGCCCCCTTCGTCGAAACCATTCCCGGCGCCACCACCGCGCGTTTCGAGGCCATCGCCCAGGCCCATGACTGCTACATCGTGATCGGCATGCCAGAAATCGAGCCTTCGAACAGGCTCTACTACAACGCTGCGGTGCTGATCGGACCGGACGGTGTGATCGGCAAGCACCGCAAGACGCATCCCTACATCGCGGAACCCAAATGGTCCGCGCCCGGCGATCTCGGGCACCAGGTCTTCGAAACGCCGATCGGACGCATCGCACTCCTGATCTGCATGGATATCCATTTCATCGAGACCGCGCGCATCGTCGCACTGAAAGGAGCCGACGTCATCTGTCACGTCTCCAACTGGCTGGCCGAGCGCACACCGGCACCTTACTGGATCAGCCGCGCCTTCGAGAACGGATGCTATCTGATCGAGTCGAACCGCTGGGGACTGGAGCGCACCGTCCAGTTCAGCGGAGGGAGTTGCGTGATCGGGCCTGACGGCTCGATAGCCGCAATCATCGATGCGGGCGACGGCATTGCCTACACAACGATCGACCTCGAACTGGCGCGCGACCACGACGTGCTGGGGCGGAAAGTGCTCGAACAGCGCCGACCCGAATTCTACAAGGAACTGCCAACAACCACCTATGCCTGGAACCCGCTGGATTTCTTCGGCCTCTATGGCCATCGTCCTCTCCCGCCTGGCCGCAAATCCCGTGTTGCAGTCGCGCAATTCGCTCCCTCCGACGATGTGGGAGATAATCTGGCACGCATCGAGGCGATGGTCGTCGCCGCCAGGCACGATCGCGATGCAGACCTCATCGTTTTTCCCGAGCGCTCGATCACCGGACTGGGGCACGGCCTCGCCGAGAGCGTCTCCGGGCCTGCCGTGGAGCGTCTGCTCTCGATAGCGGCACGGGAGAACATCTACATCGTAGCGGGTATGGCAGAGAGGGCAGGCGGGCGCATCCACAATGCGGCGGTGCTCGCCGGTCCCGAAGGGCTCATCGGCAGCTATCGCCAGATCCATCTGACATCCGAGGACCATGGCTGGGCAACGCCAGGGGAGGACTGGCGGGTCTTCGACACGCGGCTGGGACGGCTGGGCCTCCTGATCGGCCATGACGCGATGTTCCCCGAGGCAGCGCGCATTCTGTCACTGCGCGGCTGTGATCTGATCGCATGTCCAGCTGCAATGCGGGAGCGCTTCTACGCCGGTCACCCTGGTTCGGCGATACGTCAGAGCTATCCGATCCCGACAGGGGCAGACCCCAGCCACTGGCATCATTTCCGGGTGCGGGCCGGTGAGAACAATGTCTTCTTCGCCTTTGCCAACATTGCCGATGAACTCAACGGCTTCCCCGGCAGAAGTGGCGTATTTGGTCCCGACACATTCGAATTCCCCCGACGCGAAGCGAATGCGGGGCCGGGCACTTCGCTCGTCTGCGCAGATATCGACACCAGCAATCTGGACAGCCGTTACCCGACCAATGTGGTACGACGTAAGGATATGATGGCAATGCGCCTCCCCCATCATTATCTCGATCTCGTATAGCGCCTGGACAATTCCCAGGACGTACACCGGAATGTAGACGGCGCTATTCGCAGCGTGCCCCAAAACTGCAACTGTCGCAGCCGAAAGCCAATCGGTCAGCCAAATCGACGGCATTTCTCCATTGGATGGAATGCTAGAAGAAAGCTGCGGCAGTTTGCGGCGATCCCTCGAGCGCGTGAGCCATGAACTCCAATCCAGCACGCAGCCGCTCGCGGCCTATCGGTCCGCCCAGACCGACGCGCACGATCTCGCTTGGCTCACCTGCGACGGTGAAGACATCGCTCACGACCACGCCGATACCGGTGCGGCGGACATAGCTGGCAAAAGCCGATCGCGTCCAGCCATTGCCCAGCGGCAACCAGATGTTGAAGCTCAGGGGATCGGAGAGATAAGTGCCCGGTTCGAAGAATTGCGATGCCAGCCTCTCGCGAGCGGCGGCTTCCGCGCGGATGAAGCGCAGGATAGTGTCGGCCGTGCCATCCTCGATCCAGCGCGTAGCCACGGCGACCGTCACCGGCGAGGCCATGACGGAGAGGGCTCGCAGCGCCGCGCTGAAGGACCAGCCGGCGCGCGCATCGGGCGCCACCACATAAGCAAGGCGCAGACCTGCACCGATGCATTTGGCCAGTCCCGCTATGTGCCAGCAGATGTCCGGCGCAATCGCGGCCAAGGGCGGCGGCCCGTGGGTTGGAATGAAGCCATAGGCATCGTCTTCGATGATCGGCAGCCGATGCCGGCGCGCCACGGCGCAAATCTCGGAACGCCGCCTTTCGGGAATCGTAATCGTCGTGGGATTCTGCAATGTCGGATTGAGATAGAGCGCCTTGGGGCGATGACGCTGTACGGCCTCCTCGAGAGCCTCGGGCAGGATGCCGTCTCCATCGGTTTCGAGGCCGACGAGATTGAGGCCAAGCTGTGCGGTGATGGAGCGCACGCCAGGATAGGTGATCGCCTCGGACAGTACCGTATCTCCCGTTCTCGCGAGCAGGCTGAAGATGCCGACGAGGGCGGCATGTGCACCTGGCGTGACGAAGATTCGCTCTTGGGCAGGTACCAGGGCACGACGGCCGAGCCAGGCGGACGCCGCATCCTTGTCCATCGGCGCGCCCCCGAACCCCTGATAGCGCAGCAGCGGCAACAGATCCCGGGCGACGCTGACGAAACCATCCTGCATGCGGGCGACGAGTTCGGGATCGTCGGGCTCGGGCGGCATGTTCATCGAGAAATCGGCAAGCTGCTGGCGCCGCGGGTCGCCATCGTCCCGCAGGGTGGCATTGCTGCGCACGAAGCTTCCGCGCCCGACGATCGACTCGATCAGCCCGCGTTTGCCTGCCTCGACATAGCCGCGCGCTACGGTGGTAAAGTCAATATCCAATGCTGCGGCGAGCTTGCGCTGAGGCGGGAGCCGCGCGCCCACCGCGAGGATTCCCTGTGCGATGTCCTGCGCGATGGCGTCGGCAATCGCAAGATAGAGCGGGCCGTCGCCGCGAACCAGGTCGGGTCGCCAATCCTTCATGCAAGTCTCCAGTCGCCTGACAAATTGACTGTATATTGAATGCCTCCTTACTTGTCATCTGTCAATTTAGAAAAAATTGACTGCATCTTAGCAGGAAAGGCTCCTGTTGGAATCCGAGGCATTTTGAACCGAATATACGCACAGATTTCAGTTTCATTCAGGCATATCAAGAGAAAATTGATAGTAAAATTGAATGCATTTTATTGCCTTTCTGCAAATAATTGACTGTTTCAATGTTGGCACGATGATTGCCTTGCAGGGAGAGCGACCGCCGAGGGGCGCGTCCTGCCCATAGAGGAGTTCAGCATGCCAGCCGTCACCAAGCCCGCGCACCAGAAGGGCGATTATTTCGTCGACTACGAGCAGAAGCTTTTCGAAGACGTCAAAGCCGGACCGGGCGAGAAGGCCCTCGTGACCTTCCACACCGTGGCCTTCGAAGGCTCCATCGGCTTCGTCAACCTGCTGCAGGCCACGCGCCTCAAGCGCAAGGGCTTCGATACCTCCGTCCTCCTCTATGGGCCCGGCGTGACGCTGGGCGTCCAGCGTGGCTTTCCCAAGCTCGGGGACGAGGCTTTTCCGGGGCATCTCAACTTCAACAACCAGATCGAGAAGTTCCTGGCCGAGGGCGGCAAGGCCTATGCCTGCCGCTTTGCCCTGCAGGCCCTCTATGGCCATGGCGAACCCTCCCTCATTCCCGGCATCCAGCCGATCAGCCCGCTCGACGTGCTCGACCTCATCCTGCTCCACCGCAAGGACAACGCCTTCATCCTCGACACCTGGACGTTGTGAGGCACCGCGCCGGCGGGCCCGCCCCGCCGCCCGACCAATCGAGCGGAGGATCAGGAATGACCGCAAAGACATCGATAAGGGCAGCTGCCGTGCAGATCGCGCCTGACCTCGCCTCGCGAGAAGGCACCATCGCGAAGGTACTGAACGCCATCGCGGAGGCGGCCGGCAAGGGCGCGGAACTCGTGGTATTTCCCGAGACCTTCGTGCCCTGGTATCCCTATTTCTCCTTCGTGCTCCCCCCTGTGCTCACCGGCAAGGAGCATTTGCGCCTCTATGAGCACGCCGTCACCGTCCCTAGCCCGGCCACCGACGCCGTGGCGGCCTCTGCCCGGCAGCACGGCGTCGTCGTGGTCCTCGGCATCAACGAGCGCGATCGCGGCTCGCTCTACAACACCCAGCTCGTCTTCGATGCCGACGGCACCCTGCGCCTCAAGCGGCGCAAGATCACGCCAACCTTCCACGAGCGCATGATCTGGGGCCAGGGCGACGGATCGGGCCTGGCGGTGGTCGACACTGCTGCCGGGCGCATCGGCGCCCTCGCCTGCTGGGAACATTACAATCCCCTCGCCCGCTACGCCCTGATGGCCCAGCATGAGGAAATCCATATCGCGCAGTTTCCCGGCTCGCTGGTGGGACCGATCTTCGCCGAGCAGATCGAAGTCACCATCCGCCACCACGCGCTTGAAAGCGGCTGCTTCGTCGTCAATGCCACCGGCTGGCTGACGCAGGCCCAGATCGCCTCGATCACGCCGGACGAGGGCCTGCAGCGCGGCCTCACTGGCGGCTGCATGACGGCAATCGTCTCGCCCGAGGGCCGGCATGTCGTGCCGCCCCTTACCGAGGGCGAGGGCATTCTCCTGGCCGACCTCGACATGAGCCTGATCCTCAAGCGCAAGCGAATGATGGACTCGGTCGGCCACTATGCGCGCCCCGAGCTCCTGCACCTTGTGCTCGACGGCCGCGCCGCCAGCCCCCTCGAATTCGCCGCCCCCCTTGCCGAACAACCCGATCCGAGGAGCCTGTCCGATGGAGAACCGAGCAACCCTGCCGGCGACGCAGCTGATCAACGAATTGCAGTCCTTCGGAGCGCGGCTGGTTGATCCGAAGGCCGGACATGAAAGCCGCAGGGGCGGCGCCGGACCATCCGACCACAAGGCCATGACCATCGACGGCATGACCGTGATGGTACCCGTCCACACCGCTCCGGCCTTCGAAAGCCCTTATCTCGTGGAAAAGCCCGATGCCTTGGGCCGAAGCCGCATCAGCCGGGAGGGTCGGCCTGTCGGGCAGGTCACTTTCCCGCTGCGGCCGCGCTTCTATGACCTGACCACGGCCGACGGTATCCCCTATTCCAAGATCGCGGTACTCCACGGCCGAGATGTGCTGGCTACGACCGTGCTGCAGACCTGCATTCGCTATCAGAGCCGCACCAAGACCTGCCAATTCTGCGCCATCGGCCAGTCCCTCGCCGCCGGTCGCACCATCGCGCATAAGACGCCGGCCCAGCTGGCGGAAGTGGCGAAGGCAGCCGTCGAACTCGACGGTGTCAGGCATATGGTAATGACGACGGGCACTCCGCGCGGTGAGGACCGCGGTGCTGCAGTCCTCGCCGACAGCGCGCGAGCGATCAAGGCTGCCGTCGACCTCGCGATACAGGCCCAGTGCGAACCACCGGAGGACGACGCCTGGCTCGCCAGGCTGCGCGAAGCGGGTGTCGACGCGCTCGGCATGCATCTTGAAGCGGTCACCCCGGAAGTCCGCGCACGCATCATGCCCGGCAAGGCGCAGGTATCGATCGATAAATACATGTCGTCCTTCGCCGCCGCCGTGCCGGTCTTCGGCCGTGGCCAGGTCTCGACCTATATCCTGGCCGGGCTCGGCGACACGCCGGAGGCTGTCCTCTCGACCTGCGAGAAGCTGGTGGCGATCGGCGTCTATCCTTTCGTGGTGCCCTTCGTGCCGATTTCCGGCACCCCGCTCGAAAGCCACCCCACGCCGCCGCCCGCCTTCATGCACGCCATCCTCGCCCCCCTGTCGGCGATGCTCGTGAAGGCCGGCCTGAAGGCCGCCGACATCAAGGCCGGCTGCGGGCGCTGTGGCGCCTGCTCGGCGCTTTCCGCCTATGAGAAGGGACTGGCGAAATGATCTTCGAGCCATTCAAGCCGTTCGTCGCCAGCGAGTTCCAGGTCAAGTTCGCCACGCAGGGCTGGGAACGTGTAGGGGCCAAGGCGCTGCGGCGCGCCGTCTTTTGCGAGGAACAGGGCCTGTTCGGGGAGGATGACACCGACGCCGTCGACGCATGTGCCATTCCCATCGTGGCACTCTCGATGCTGGCAGTCACCGCCGACCGGGTCGTCGGCACGGTCCGCATCCACGAGGAGACGGACGGTGTCTGGTGGGGCTCACGCCTTGCCGTCGCTGCCGACTATCGCAAGGTCGGTGCCCTTGGTGCCTCTCTCATCCGCCTCGCGGTCTCATCAGCCCATGCGAGAGGGTGCCGGCGCTTTCTTGCCCGTGTGCAGGAGCAGAATGTGCTGTTCTTTCGCCGGCTGCATTGGCGCAGCATCGAGGAGATCGAACTCCTGGGTCGCCGGCATCATCTGATGATGGCCGACCTCGATCACTATCGCCCCTTCGAAAACGCCGAGCAGGGCTTTCGCGCCCTTGCCCGCAAGGCTGCTTGAGGAGGTAGCGATGACGATCGATCTCGCCGAGCTTGCAGCATCCCTTCGCGACAACAAGGGGATCAACGGCAAGCAGGATATCGCCGCGGTGGCGGCCAGCCTTGGCCTCTCTGCCGACATGCCCGTCCCCGTCGGCGACGATTGTGCCGCCATAGCTGCCGAAGACGGCCATCTCCTCTTCGCCATAGAAGGTTTCATGAACGAATTCGTCGCGCACGACCCCTGGTTCGCCGGCTGGTGTGGGGTGATGGTCAACGTCTCCGACGTGGCTGCAATGGGGGGACGCCCTATCGCCGTGGTCGATGCCGTGTGGGCCGACGGAGAGGAAGGCGCGGCTCCGGTCCTGGCTGGTCTGAGGGCAGCGGCGCGGGCCTATGGCGTGCCGATCGTCGGCGGCCATACCAATGTGAGGACGGACCGTGGGCAACTTTCCGTCGCCATACTCGGACGCGCCGACAAGCTCCTGACGAGCTTCGGCGCGCGGCTGGGCGACATGCTCATTGTCGCCATCGACTTGAGGGGACGCTATCGCGAGCCCTTCTCCAACTGGGAAGCAGCGACGGATGCGCCGCCCGCTCGGCTACGAACTGACCTTGAAATCCTGCCAGCCCTCGCCGAAGCCGGTCTTGCCCATGCGGCCAAGGACATCAGCCAGGGCGGCATCGTGGGTACCACGATCATGCTGGCCGAATGTTCGGGTGTGGGCATCGATATCGATCTCGGCGCGGTCCCCATGCCGCCCGATGTCCCGATGGAACGTTGGCTTACCACCTTTCCGAGCTTCGGCTATCTGATCGCCACCAGGCCGGCGGATGCGCAGGCCGTCGTCGACCGCTTCGCCGAGCACGACATTGCTGCAGCTGCAGTCGGATGTTTCGACGGCTCTCGCGAAGTTGCTATCTCGCTGGAGGGTCGCCGCGAAGTCATCCGCAACCATGCAGCCCATCCGCTGCTCGGCCTGCCACGACAGGAGGCTGCGGCGTGAGCATCCCTGGTCCGCTCCGCATCGCGATCCTCACCCACTCGACCAATCCGCGCGGAGGAGTCGTGCACGCCCTGGCTCTGGGAGAAGCCCTGGCGGCCCTCGGTCATGAGGCGGTCGTACATGCGCCGGACGCGAGGGCAGCGGGCTTCTTCCGGAAGGCGCAGTGCGAAACCGCCTGTGTCCCCGCCTCCCCCTTCGAGGGGGATACCTTCGGAATGGTGGAAACACGCATTGCCGACTATCTGCGTTATTTCAGCGACCATGCCCACCGACGCTTCGATGTGTTCCATGCGCATGACGGCATTTCGGGCAACGCCTTGGCGACGCTGCGCAAGGAACGTCTGATTAACTCTTTCGCCCGCACCGTGCACCATGTCGACAGGTTCGAGGATCCCCGCGTCGCAGCGCTGCAGGCCCGCTCCATCCATGGCGCAGACCGCCATTTCGTCGTCAGCGAGCATTGGCGCCGCAAGCTCGACCGCGACATGGGGATCGCCGCGACAATGGTCGGCAATGGCGTCAATGCCGCCTTCTTCCAGCCTGAGAGGGACGGCTCGGAATCAGGCCTGGTGCGTCGCCTCGGACTTGGACGAGGCCCCGTCTTCCTGAGCGTCGGCGGGGTGGAGGAACGCAAGAACACACTCCGCATCCTGCAGGCATTCAGCCAGGCACAGACCGTCTTGCCGGGTTCCCAGCTCGTGCTGGCGGGCGGTGCCTCGGTTCTCGACCATGCCGCCTATCAGGCCGAATTCAGGTTGGCCCTCGGCCAGTCCCGCCTGCTGCCAGGCTCCGTCGTGCTGGCGGGACCGATACCCCAGGCGGAGATGGCTGCTCTCTACAGGATCTCCTCGGCCCTGGCTTTTCCCTCCCTCAAGGAAGGATTCGGCCTTGCCGTCATCGAGGCCATGGCATGCGGGATCCCGGTCATCGCCTCGCACATCGCGCCCTTCACCGACTACCTCGCCGATGACGACGTGATCTGGTGCGATCCCCTGTCAACGGGCTCGATCGCGGACGCGATGGTCGCGGCCATGCGTTCTCCTCAACGCGAAAGGCTGGTCCAGCGTGGCCTGGCGATCGCCGCGCGGCACAACTGGGCCGATACCGCACGCGCCCACCTACCCGTCTATCGAACCCTTGGAGCCCGCCAGCATGCCTGAGATGCGCTTTGTCATACGCTGGCCTGATGGCGAGGAGGTGAGTTGCTACTCCCCCTCCCTCGTCATCAAGGACTATTTCGCGCCAGGTGGCTCCTATCCGCTCACCGACTTTCTCGAACGCAGCCGCACCGCCCTCAACATCGCCAGCGGCCGTGTGGAAGCCCGATACGGCGTGCCCTGCGCGCGGGCGCTCGGGCAGTTGCACGACATCGAGGTCCGCGCCCGCCGCTTCGCCGACAACCGCGCCCCCTTCGTCACCTGCATCACCTTTATCGAATGAAGGAGCTGCCCATGCGTGCCCCTCTTCCCATCCATCACAGCGTCGTCGTGATCGGCGGCGGACAGGCTGGCCTGTCTGCGAGCTATCATCTCAAGCGGCATGGCATCGACCATGTCGTCTTCGAGAAGAACCGCATTGCCCACACCTGGCGCAGCCAGCGCTGGGATGCCTTCTGTCTGGTGACCCCGAACTGGCAATGCCAGCTGCCCGACTTTCCCTATGCTGGCCCCGAGCCGCACGGTTTCATGCCGCGCGAAGAGATCGTCGCCTATGTCGAGGCCTTTGCACGGCGGACCGGTGTGCCGGTCCGGGAGGGCGTCGCCGTCACGCGCGTGGCCCGGAGAGACGAAGGGTTCCTGGTCGAGACGAGCGAGGGCCATGTCACCGCGGACGCCGTCATCCTCGCCGTCAGCGCCTACCACATTCCCAAAATCCCGGCCATGGCCGCCGGCGCCCCCAAGGGTATCGTCCAGATTCATTCCTCTGCCTACAAGAACCCCGACCAGTTGCCGTCCGGCAAGATCCTGGTCATCGGTTCCGGCCAATCAGGTTGTCAGATCGCGGAGGATCTCCATCTGGCGGGCCGCACCGTGCATCTCGTCGTCGGCAGTGCACCGCGCTGCCCTCGCTTCTATCGCGGGCGCGATGCGGTGGACTGGCTCGATGACCTCGGCCAGTACGAGATGACGGTCGAAGACCATCCGCTCGGAGAGAAAGTCCGAGGCAATGCCAACCATTACCTCACCGGACGAGGCGGCGGCCGCGACATCGACCTGCGCCGCTTTGCGAACGAAGGCATGGTCCTGCATGGCCGTCTCACCGGCATCGAGAACGGGCGGTTGACACTCGCCGACGACCTCGCCCGCAACCTCGATGCCGCCGATGCGGTTTATAACGGCATCTGCGCGCTGATCGACCGACACATCGCCGAGAAGGCCATCATCGCGCCGGAAGGGGCGCATTACAGCCCCGTCTGGCAACCCGGCGAGCCGGTACGCAGCCTCGACCTGGAAGCCGCCGGCATTACCGGCATCATATGGAGCACCGGCTTCCGTTCGGATTGGTCGTGGGTGGACCTGCCCTTCCTCGACGAGACCGGCTATCCCGCCCACCGGCGCGGCGTGACGGATGTGCAAGGCCTTTACGTGGTCGGCATGCCCTGGCTCTGGACCTGGGGTTCGGGGCGCTTCCTGAGCGTCGGCCGGGACGCCGGCTTCGTAGTCGATCATCTCGCGGCGCTACGGGCGAACGAGATGGGCTCGACGCCTGCCCGAATGGCCGTCTGAAGGCACTTCCCCATGAACGCTCCGATTCTGATCGACCGACCGCTCGCACACGAACCGCAAAAGGCGCAGGCCGGCCTTGGCCCGGTGCTCCTCGGCATGCCGCATCTGGCCTTGAACGGCCTGTCGGAGACCTGGCTGCTCAAGGAACTGGGGCATCGGCACTGGCTGATGCTGGCGCAGATGGCCGGCCGGCCGGTACCCGACTTCAGGGACGCAGCCGGTGCACCCGTCTATGCCGCCTTTCGTTCGGTGGAAGTCTGCGAGGCGGCCTTCGAAAAGGCTCGGGAGAATGATGTCCTGCATATCCGCAGCGCGCTGTCGCGGATCTCGCGCACGCAGATGCGCAGCTGCCATGAACTGGCGATCGATGGCGCTTCCATCGGCTCGGTCATCCTGACCTCGGTCTTCGTGCATCGAAAGGCGGGGACCTCCAACCATTCGATTGCCCGCATTGAGGTTGCAGGCCTGCCCCCATTTGCTGCCGTGACGCCGCCCCAACTTGCGCCGCGCATCCCCGACCATGACCCTCGGATAACCTTCGAGCGCTTGGAGTTCACGCCGTGCCCGAGCCAAGATTTCAACGGAGCCGGCTTTCTGTATTTCACGAGCTTTCTGGCCTTCGCCGACAGGACGGAGTGGGCCCTCACGCCGCCGCCAACACGGATCTGCAACGTTGCGCGACGCGACATCACCTACTTCGCGAACCTCGATCCGGGCGAGGCGATCACGGTCCACCTCGGCACCTTGCATGTCCGGCGTGACCTGCGACTTCTTTGCTGCCGCATCAATCGAAGCAATGACGGCACTCCGCTGGCGGATATCCGTACTTTAAAACGCCTTTGAAGGAGACGCCGCTTTGGCAACAGAAGATTTGGCGGATCAATTCCCCTGACGAAAGCGTGCCGCGGGATGGCTGGCGTGCAGACGCGGGCGACCACCCAATTTCTCACGCAGCGTAGCGGTGCGATAGTCGCCACGCCACTTGTCGCGATGAAGGCCATCCGCCCGGCCGCGTCACTGTAAGCCGGCGGCACCCCACCGGCGATGAGTTGGCCAGGCGGCCCTTGTTATCGGCCTCAGGCTCCTGCCGATCATGGGTACCGTGCAGGAGAGCCGAGGGGAGTCTCACACGAAAGGCCGGCGGGCTACGCAGTTCCCGCCTTTTCCAGGAGGTGAAGCAGGTCCGGATGATGTTTGGCGGCAACATCCGGATGGGAACGCAGGCGGCTCTTGAGATGGTTGATGCCCACCTCCCGGAAGATCGGGTTGAGTGGATCGACCGTTACGCCCCGCTCGCTGCCCCGAAGCTGGTCCGGCAACGGGATAACCGGTATCCTGGCGTGATAGCGGGCACCGAGGAAGAAGGCGACCGAAAAGCGTTCCGTGCCGCGCGGCGGCGTGACGACGTCGTGAACGTCGGCGCGCACGAAGCCGTTCGTCGCCATTTCCAGGAGCTCGCCGCTGTTGATGACGAAGGTGCCGGGTACGGGCGGCGCATCGATCCAGACGCCTTCTTCGGTGCGAATACGCAGGCCCGGCGTCGTATCCTGCAGCAGGACGGTGACGAAGCCGCCATCCTTGTGCGCACCGACCCCCTGGTCGCTGCCGGCGGCATCGCGGCCGGGGTAGCGGATGATCTTGAGAAGCTGCGAGGGCGAGGGCTCGTAGATCTCGGCAAAGGCATTCTCAGGCTGGCCGAGCGCAAGCGCAATGGCCCTCAGCACGTCGATGCCGATGCGCGTGACTTCCGCCTGATAGCGCAAGAGCAGCGGCCTCAGCTCCGGCAGGGCTTCCGGCCATTGGTTCGGGCCGTACAGCCTGTTCCAGGGCGTATCCGGCCCCGCCTCGACAGGCTCGCCTTCGGTGTTGATGTCGAGCTGCTCGCGCCAATCCTGTTCGCCTCGCGTGCGCTCGTAGCCGGCCCGGTTATAGCCGCGGAAATGCGGCGATCTCACCATCTCGATTTTCAGCTTCTCGTCTTCGGGCAGTGCAAAGAAACGCTTCGAGGCAGCGAGCACGTCGTCGATCAGGCTCTGGGGCACGCCATGACCGGTCATGTAGAAGAAGCCATGGTCATGCAGAACGCCGGTCAATTCCTTGATGAAGGCCTCTCGTTCGGGCGGAGCACCATAGAAGCGCGAGAAATCGACTGTCGGCAAATGGGCCCCATGGACGCGGGTCGTCATGTCATAACTCCTGGAGGCAGTAATGGACGTAGTGGCAATGGCCTATACGATAGCCGTCGTTGGACGGATCGTCATGTCGGCGATGTGCGGGATTGAACGATAAGGGGAACAAGAATGACGATCCGGGAACGACAGCGGCCTTATGCCGCTCTCGTCCGGATCGGTTTCGACGAGGCGGTCATCGGCGATGTTCGAGAGCCCGGACCAGACGGTCGCCGAGCGTCTGGAGCAGCTGCACCAGAACGACGAGCACGACGATGGTGGCAAACATCACCTGATTGTTGAAACGCTGGTAGCCGTAACGGATGGCGAGGTCACCAAGGCCGCCTCCGCCGACGACGCCGGCCATGGCCGAAAAACCGACCAGCATGACCACGGTCAAGGTCACCCCTGCCAGGATCGCCGGCAATGCTTCCGGCAGGAGGACCTTCTCGATCACGTGCCGCAAGGTGCCCCCCATTGCGAGCACCGCCTCGATCCTGCCTTTCTCCACCTCCGCCAGCGCCGCCTCGACGATGCGGGCGAAGAACGGCACGGCGCCAATGGTCAGCGGCACGACCGCCGCCGTGCTGCCCAGGCTGGTGCCGACGATCAATCGGGTCAGCGGTATCAGGGCGATCAGCAGAATGACGAAAGGCAGCGAGCGCCCGACATTGACCACAAGGCCGATCAAGCTGCTGAGCCACGGTGCAATCACAAGCCCGCCCTGCCGGGTCACGAACAACAACACGCCGAGCGGCAGTCCGACCGCTATGGTTACCAGAGCGGACAGTGCGACCATGTAGAGGGTTTCGCCGGTCGCGTTCGCCACCAGCATCAACAGTTCGGTCCAACTCTGGGGTGTCATATCAGCTCCGCCCGAACGCCGCGGTCATTCAGGAAGTCGAGGACCCCCGCAAGATCGAGCCCTCCTTCGGGGCGACGGAAGCCAACCCGAAGGCGGCCCACCCGCTGTCCCGCGATGGTTTCGACCCCGCCACCCAGCAATGTCACGCCGATGGAATGCTGCTGAGCCAAGGTACTGAGCACCGGCGAGGCCTCGACTGCATCGATGAAGGTCAGTTCCGCAATGGCTTCGTCGCTCCTGTCGGTCAGCGCGCAGTCGGGCAGCAGGGCGCGGCCCAGCAACGACGTGGGATCGGCGACGAGCGTGGTGAGCGGGCCTGCCTCGACGACCCGCCCCGCATTCAGCAGCGCAGCGGAATCGCAGATGGCCTTCACGACACCGAGCTCATGGGTAATCAGCACGATGGTGACGCCAAGTCTTGCGTTGACGTCTCGCAGCAGGTTCAGGATGGAGCCTGTGGTCTCGGTATCGAGCGCGCTGGTCGCCTCGTCCGACAGCAGGACATCCGGCTCGGCGGCCAAGGCCCGCGCGATCCCGACGCGTTGCTTCTGCCCTCCGGAAAGCTGGGACGGGAATGCCCGGGCCTTCTCCGCCAAACCGACCAGATCGAGAAGTTCCTCGACCCTGCGTCGACGAGCCTCGCGCTTGACGCCAAGAATTTCCAGCGGCACCGCGACATTGTCGGCAACGTTGCGCGAGTGCAGCAAATGAAAGTGCTGGAAGATCGTGCCGATGCGCCGGCGTTGGCGCCGCAACTCGCTGGGCGGCAAGGCCGTCAGGTCGCGGCCACCGACGATGATGCGGCCAACGGTCGGCCGCTCGAGCAGATTGAGGCACCGGATCAGCGTGCTCTTGCCGGCCCCGCTGCGTCCGAGCACCCCGAAGACTGCCCCCTTCGGAATATCGAGCGTGACGTCGTCCAGCGCGACGAATTCGCGGCTGCCCTGCGTGTAGACTTTACGCAGCTTCTCAATACGGATCATGACGGTTTCCGATCGCCACGGCAAAGCCCCGCCGCAATCCGGCGGGGCCTCGGCCCACCAGGGCCAGACCGTGTCAATTGTTCACGGGAATGACGGAGCCCTGATAGTGCTCGCGGATGAATTTGGCGACTTCCGGTGAGGTCAGCAGCTTGGACAAGCGAGCGATCCTGGGATCATCGGCAAGCTTTGGGGTGGTGACCAGGACGTTGGCGTAGGGATTGCCATCTGCCTTTTCCAGCCCGAGAGAGTCTTTGGCCGGACTGAGGCCAGCCTCCAGGGCATAGTTGCCGTTGATGACCGCAAGATCGACGTCGTCAAGCGAGCGGGGCAACTGCGCCGCCTCGATTTCGAGAATCTTGAGATGCTTTGGATTGTCGGCGATGTCCTGCGGCGTGGCGGCCTGCTTGTCCGGCGCATCGAAGCCTGCTTTCAGCTTGATTAGCCCCTGCGCCTGCAGCAGATAGAGCGCCCGGCTGAGATTGGTGGCGTTGTTGGGCACGGCCACGGATGCACCGTCCGGTACCGCATCGAAGCTCTTGTGCTTGCGGGAATAAACCCCGAGCGGCTCGATGTGAACCGTCGCGGCAACTGCGAATTTCTGGCCCAGCGCCTGTTCCTGCGACCGCAGATAGGGAACGTGCTGAAAATAGTTGGCATCGACGTCGCCACTGGCAAGCAATTCGTTCGGGTTCACGCCTTGGCTCAACTCGACGATCTTGAACTGGAAATCGGGCGCCAGCTTCTGGACGAACGCCAATATCTCCGTATGGGGGACAGGATCAGCCGCAATGCGGAGGGGGGCGTCGGCGGCGAAGGCGGACAGGCTTAGCGCCACGGGCATGATCGCGATCGCTGCGATCCTTGCAAGGCGCGTCGTCAAGATACGGAGCATTGAAGACCATTCCTTTTGCTGGTCAGGTTTACTGGAAACGAGCGATTTCAACTTCTGCAGCCCCGAAGGAGTGCGAGGGGTTTGCTGCCATCGAAGCGATACGGGGACCTGTCGGGGGCACGCACGCCGTCGATGCCGACGCTCGGGCGCAGAGCCGATCAGAGACTGTCAAGGTCGCGCGGAAGGTCCGGAATGTGACGTGGCGAATGAACATCGAGACAGGCAAGCGTGATGGCGTGAAGTGACATGCGCCGGACTGCGAATGAACGCCTTCCCGGAGGAAGCGGCCGTCGAATCGAGGTGCATTGATCTTTTGTATATAAAATCTATTAAATTAATAGACAAATAAAATCCTTCATGGGAAGAGAAGGCCTCAATCACAAGCCCGATCGCCATGCAGTGCTCGGGCAAGAGAGCCGAAGGACAATGACATTGCTTCTCGAAAACCATGGCAAGACCCGTCTGGGCCTGCCGGCAATCGCCCTGGCCCTGGCCACCGGCTTGGCCCTGCCCTCCTGGGCCGGGGAGACCCTGGATCGCGTCAAGAAATCCGGACAGGTCGTCGACGTTCTCGTCAATGATTATCCGCCTTTCGGATTCATCAATGCCCAGAACGAGCTCGATGGCTTCGATGTCGACGTCGCCCGCGCCTTTGCCGACAAGCTCGGCGCCAAGCTCAAGCTGGAGACGCCGGGCTGGGAGGCGATCATCAGCGGCAAGTGGTCGGGACGTTGGGATGTGGCGATCTCATCGGCCACGCCGACCGAGGAAAGAGCCAAGGTCGTCGACTTCCCCGTCACCTACTATAATGCGCCAGCCGTGCTGGTGGTGCACCAGGACGAGAAGGCCATCCGATCCGCCGCCGATATCTCCGGCAAGAAGGTCGGTGTTGGCACCGGCTCGTCCTATGAAGCCTATGTCAACCGCAACTTCGCCATTCCCGGACACAAGGCGATCGCCTTTCCTTTCAAGGATGCTCTCGCTGTACCAGGCGATGAAACCGTGAACTTCCAGAACCTGGCCCTCGGCCCGGGGGTTCGCCTCGATGCCATCGTCGCCTCGCTGGCAACGGCCCGGGGCGGCATTGAAACCACGAAGAAATTGAAAATCGTCGGCGATCCCCTGTTCGCCGAGCCCAACGCGGTCGTCACCGACAAGGACGACCCGGAATGGAACGCCGAGATCAAGCGCGTGTTCGGCGAACTGAAGGCGGATGGCACGCTAGCCAGGATTTCCAACAAATGGTTCGGCACGGACATAACCAAAGATGTCGATTGAAGAAGCGGCGGCCGAAGCCGGCCGGCGCACTCGGCCCCTGCCCGTTCCCGGGATAGGCCGCCTTGGTTTCAGGCAAAAGGTCTGGCTGGTCTGGGCGGGCATGCTGGCCATCCTGGCGTGCGGTTTTTTCGCGCTGGGATTGGATCTTGCGCTGATCCGGCAGAAGCTGCCCTTCCTCCTCGGCCTCAGATTGACAACGGACGGCTTTCTTCAAGGTGCCGCCCTCACCGTCTTCATCACCGCCATCTCGATGGTGCTGGCGCTGATCGTCGCCATCCTGGCAGCGCTGGGCCGCCTCTCCACCAATCCCCTCGCCTTCGCGGCAGCAACTTTCTACGCCTCGCTTTTTCGTGGCACGCCCCTGCTCGTGCAGGTCCTGATCATCTATCTGGCGCTGCCGCAACTCGGCATCGTGCTGTCGGCGCTGACCTCGGGCGTCATGGCCCTGGCGCTGAACTATGGTGCCTATCTTGCCGAGATCATCCGTTCGGGGATCGCGGCCATCCCGCGCGGACAGACGGAAGCGGCCATGGCACTGGGCCTGCGGCGTTGGCAAATCGGCATCAAGATCGTCGCGCCACAGGCCATGCGCATCATCATCCCACCGGCAGGAACGCAGTTCGTCTCCATGCTGAAGGATTCCTCGCTGGTCTCACTCATGGGCCTGTGGGAGTTGAACTTCCTGGCCCAATCCTATGGGCGCTCGACCTTCCACTATATGGAGATGCTGACGGCGGCGGCAGCAATCTACTGGCTGCTTTCGATCGGATTGGAGCTTGTCCAATATCGCCTGGAACTGAAATGGTTTTGTCGCAAACTCAAACGGGGTTCGTGAAGAGAGGTGTTGGCGCCGCGGCTCACGCAGCCAGGAGTTCGAACTGCGCTTTCAGTGACGGACGTGGATTATAGGCAAACCTCGCCTGTTGTTTGCGCATCATGTGGACCAATTCGATGCCGGAGAGGATGACCTCGGCACTCTCCATCGACTTGAAACCGAGCATGGATCGGATGCGGCGTTTAACGCGCCGATGATCCTGTTCGATCTGATTATTGAGGTATTGGCTGGTAC
>NZ_JBQEPH010000015.1:0-40750 GCF_052045555.1 Labrys sp. 22185
AGGAGACCCCATGAAGAAAATTGAAGCCATCATCAAGCCCTTCAAGTTGGACGAGGTGAAGGAAGCGCTGCAGGAGGTCGGCCTGCAGGGCATTACGGTGACGGAAGCGAAGGGCTTCGGGCGGCAGAAAGGCCACACGGAACTGTATCGCGGTGCCGAATATGTCGTCGATTTTCTTCCCAAGGTGAAGATCGAGGTCGTGGTGCCGGACGAGCGCGTCGAGCGCGCCATCGACGCCATCCGCAAGGCCGCCCAGACGGGCCGGATCGGCGATGGCAAGATCTTCGTCCTCAACATCGAGGAAGCCATCCGCATCCGCACCGGCGAGAGCGGCCTCGACGCCATCTAGAGCAAAGCGCGTTCCTGACCGAACGCTTATTTGCCCTAGCCTTCTGTTTAGACGCGTCTTTGTGATTCCAGGTGATCCCGTCCAATCGCAAAACGCTCTGGCAATCGGCGGGCTTTAGCCCGCACCGTAAAAAGATCGTGCCGAAACGAACGAAAGGTTTACACAAGATGAAGACCGCCAAGGATGTCCTGAAGGCGATCAAGGACAACGACGTCAAATATGTCGATTTCCGCTTCACCGATCCGCGTGGCAAGTGGCAGCACGTGACCTTCGACGTCTCCCTGGTGGACGAGGAGATCTTCACCGAGGGCACGATGTTCGACGGTTCCTCGATCGCCGGCTGGAAGGCGATCAACGAATCCGACATGTGCCTGATGCCCGACCCCACCACCGCCACCATGGACCCCTTCTTCTCGGCGGCCACGATGTCGATCACCTGCGACGTGGTCGAGCCCTCCACGGGCGAAGGCTACAGCCGCGACCCGCGCGGCATCGCCAAGCGCGCCGAGGCCTATCTGAAGTCGACCGGTATCGGTGACGTCGCCTATTTCGGCCCGGAAGCCGAGTTCTTCGTGTTCGATGACGTTCGCTTCAAGGCCGACCCCTACAACACCGGCTTCAAGCTCGATTCGACCGAGCTGCCCACCAATTTCGACACCGAATATGAGGGCGGCAATCTCGGCCACCGCATCAACACCAAGGGTGGCTACTTCCCGGTTCCCCCGCTGGATTCGGCGCAGGACATGCGGTCGGAAATGCTCGCCGCCATGCAGCAGATGGGCGTGGTGGTCGAGAAGCATCACCACGAAGTCGCTTCCGCCCAGCATGAGCTCGGCATGAAGTTCGGCACGCTGGTGACGATGGCCGACCACCTGCAGATCTACAAATACGCCATCCACAACGTCGCCCACACCTACGGCAAGACGGCAACCTTCATGCCCAAGCCCGTGTTCGGCGACAACGGCTCGGGCATGCATGTGCACCAGTCGATCTGGAAGGACGGCAAGCCGGTGTTCGCCGGCAACAAATATGCCGACCTCTCGGAGACCTGCCTTCACTACATCGGCGGCATCATCAAGCATGCCAAGTCGCTGAACGCCTTCACCAACCCGGCGACCAATTCCTATAAGCGCCTGGTCCCCGGCTACGAGGCCCCGGTGCTGCTGGCCTATTCGGCCCGCAACCGCTCGGCCTCCTGCCGTATTCCCTACACCACAAGCCCGAAGGCCAAGCGCGTCGAGGTTCGCTTCCCCGATCCGGCGGCGAACCCCTATCTCGCCTTTGCCGCCCTGTTCATGGCCGGCATGGACGGCATCCTCAACAAGATCGATCCCGGCCCGGCGATGGACAAGGATCTCTACGACCTGCCGCCCAAGGAACTCAAGAAGATCCCGACCGTCTGCGGCTCGCTGCGCGAGGCCCTCGCGGCCCTCGACAAGGACCGCGAATATCTCAAGAAGGGCGGCGTGTTTACCGATGACTTCATCAACAGCTTCATCGAGCTGAAGATGCAGGAAGTGATGCGCTTCGAAATGACCCCGCATCCGGTCGAATTCGAGATGTACTACTCGGTCTAAGAACTCAAAAACCATCCAGAGAGAGCCGAGCGGGGGGGGCCGGTGCAGCAATGCACCGGCCTTTCCCTTGCCACCGGCATCGCGGACAGCTGCACGAGAAGCACTCCGCCTTCGCCGATATGGGGGAATTGTATCTGCCCGGGACCTTCTGCGGGCGACCTGCGTTAGAGAGCTGGATCGAGGCCCGGATCACTGCCCGACACCGATCGGAGGACAGCATGGAGCATCCCTACACCTTCGGTATCGAGGAGGAGTATTTCGTGTTCCAGCGCCGGACCGGCGCCGTGCAGGAAACCATGTCGGCCCAGTTCTTCGACGAGGCCCGGCAGATGCTGGGCAAGCACGTCACACGCGAATTGCTGCAATCGCAGATCGAGATCGCGACGACGCCCTGCCGCAACATGAGGGATGCGAGGCTGCAACTGGTGGGCTGCCGCCAGGCCTTGCAGGACCTGGCCTTCAAGCACGATCTCGGCATCCTGGCCGCGGGAACCCATCCTTCCGCCGAATGGTCCGAGCAGCATCCCACCCAAGCCTCGCGCTATGGCAAGGTCACGCGTGACCTGCAGATGCTCGCCCGCCGCAAGATGATCTGCGGCATGCACGTCCATGTCGAGATTCCCCAGGAACGGTCGCGGGTGGACTTGATGACCCGCATGCTGCCTTATCTGCCGCTGCTGCTGGCGCTTTCCACGTCCTCGCCCTTCTGGCAGGCACGCCCGACCGGCCTGATGGGTTACCGCCAGAACATCTATGCCGAATTGCCCCGCTCGGGCCTGCCCGACCTCTTCCGGAGCGAGGAGGACTATCGGACCTATGTCGACACGCTGGTGAGCAACCGCATCATCGACGACGCCAGCTTCCTGTGGTGGGCGATAAGACCCTCCAGCCATCTGCCCACGCTGGAGCTGCGGATCACCGATGTCTGCACGAATGTGGAGGACGCCCTTGCCATTGCTGCGCTTTATCGCAGCCTCGTGCGGTATCTCTCCCGCAAGCCGGATCTCAACCGTGGCCTGACGTCGCCGGGGCGTGCGATCGTCGAGGAAAACAAATGGCGGGCGCAGCGCTACGGCATCCACGGCTCGCTCATCGACCTTCATAGCGGGCAGGCGCGAAGCGCCGCCAATATGCTGACCGAACTGCTCGATCTCGTTTGGGAAGACGCCGAACTGCTCGGCTGCAGCGAGGAATTGGCGACGGCCCAGATGATCCTGCGCACCGGCACCAGCGCCGATGGACAATTGGCAGTCTATGAGGAGCGCATTGCCGCCGGCGCCACAGCCGAAGAGGCTATCCGCGCGGTGGTTTCCTGGCTTGCCGACAGGACCGCAGCGCCACTTGCCGCAGGCCTTGCCGCCAGCGGCTGATGGCCGGTTGCGTTTCGATCCGCTTCTGCTAGAGCAAAGCGCGTTTTGACGGAAACGCTTGTTTGCTCTCACTCTTTGGTTCGACGCGTCTTTGCGATTCTTGGCGTACCCCCCAAATCGCAAAACGCTTAGGTCAAGGATATCGAGCGTGACGCGGGAGGGGCCATGACTGTCACCATAGACGGGCGACGTATGACCAGTGCCAAGGTCGTCCGCGTCGCGCGCTCTGAGAAGGCAGGCCGGTTCGAGAAGGCAGGCATCGAGGCCAAGGCCCGCGCCGCAGTGGCGACCGCACGCGACTACATCGATGCCAACTGGCTGAACGATCAGGCTCCGCTGATGTACGCCTTCAACACCGGCGTCGGCCTGTTCAAGGAAGTACGCATCCCCATCGCGAATATGGCGCATTACCAGGACCAGACCATTCGCGCCCATGCCACCGGCATCGGAGAACCCTTCGCGCGTGAGATCGTGCGGGCGACCATGCTGCTACGCGCCAATGCCTTTGCTTCCGCCTATTCAGGCGCGACACTGCCGCTGATGGACCGTCTCGTCGGCTTCCTCAATGCCGGCCTGCACCCCGTGATTCCTTCCAAGGGCTCGGTCGGCGCTTCCGGCGACCTCGCTCCCCTCGCCTATCTCGCCGGCGCCATCCGAGGGTTCGAGGACGTCCAGGTCGAGTATAAGGGCAAGGTCTATCCGGCGCCCGAAGCCGCGCGCCGGGCCGGCTTCGAGCCCGAATACAAGATGGGGGCCAAGGAAGCCTCGGCCATCGTCAACGGTTCCACCGTATCGCTGGCCATCGCAGCCCTTGCCCAGGAGGATGCCAGACGCATCCTCAAACATGCCGACATCGCGCTCGCTCTGACGCTGGAGGCCCTGCGCGGAGAACTGGCCGCTTTCGACCCGCGCGTGCATGCGGCGCGGCCGCATCGCGGCCAGGCGCGCACCGCCCGCAACCTGCTGCGCATCGCCGGCGATTCCAAGCGCTGCTCGGAAGGCGCTCGCGCCATCCTCTATCCCGACGAGGCGCGCGATCCCTCCAAGCCCGTGCCGCCGCGCGTACAGGACGTCTATTCGCTGCGCTGTGCGCCTCAGGTCCATGGCCCGGTCTTCGAGGCCCTCGCCTATACCGACGGCATACTCGGGGTGGAGATGAATTCCGCCACCGACAATCCGCTGATGTTCGCCAATGACGACGCCAGCTACGTCTCGATCTCGGGTGGCCATTTCCACGGCGCCTATGTCGCCCAGGCCATGGACCTTCTCGCCATCGCCATGACCGATCTCGGTGCCATTTCCGAACGGCGCCTTGCCCGCCTGATCGACCCTGTGATGAGCTATGGGCTGCCGCGAAACCTGCTCGCCGGCGAGCGTGGCCTCAACACCGGCTTTGCCACGGTGCAATGCTCGATGTCCGCGCTGGTCATGGAAAACCGCGGCCTCGCCACGCCCGGCTCGGTCGACTCCATCCCCGGCAAGAGCAATGCGGAGGATCATGTCTCCAACTCCACCTGGTGCGCGCGCAAGGCCCGCACCGTGGTGGAGAATGTCGAGCAGATCGTCGCCGTCGAGATGCTGATGGCGGCCCAGGCGCTTTCGCTGGTTGCCGATCGCAGCAAGGACTACCCGATCGGCAAGGGCTCGCAGGCGGCCCTGGAGGCCATCCGCGCCGAAATCGCGCCGGCCCTTGACGGGGACCGCTGGTACCACCACGAAATGCAATCCATACTCGAACTTGCCCGTAGCGGCCGCATCCTGGCGGCCGTCGAAACGGCAGTCGGCGGCCTGGAGTGAGGAGACCCCATGATTCTTGTGTGCGGCGAAGCCCTGATCGACTTTCTGCCGGTCAAAAGCGCCGATGGCCGGAACGCCTATCGGCCGGCTGTCGGCGGCAGCCCGTTCAACACGGCCGTCGGCATCGGCCGGCTCGAAGGTGATGTCGGGTTCTGTGCCGCGCTGTCCACCGACTTCTTCGGCGAGGACCTTGCCGCTGCCCTGACCCGGTCGAAGGTCAAGCAGCACTACGTCGCCCGCTCGAAGCACTCCTCGATGCTCGCCTTCGTCTCCGTCGGTGAAGGCGAACCCGAATATGCCTTCATCGACGAAGCCTCCTCCAATCGCCTGTTTTCGCCCGAACGCGACGTTCCACCGGTCGGGCCGGAAGTTTCGATGATCTGGACGGGCTCGGTCGCCCTCATCAACGACCCGATCGCTTCGGCCTATGAGACGCTGTATTTTGCCAACAAAGGCAAGCGCGTGCTCGGCATGGATCCGAATGTGCGGCCGACCGTGGTGGGCGATGCCGTCGAATACCGCTCCCGCATGAAGCGCATGACGGAAGCCGCCGAGATCATCAAGATCTCCAAGGCAGACCTCAACTGGCTCTATCCCGGCATCGATCCCGCGGCCTGGGCGCAGGATCTGGTGGCCAAGGGTGCTCATTTCGTGGTGCTGACGGATGGCGGCAATGGCGCGGAAGGCTATGGCAAGGGTTTTGCCGTGAAGAGCCCCGTGGTCAAGGTCGAGAAGGTCGCCGATACGGTCGGCGCCGGCGACAGCTATTCCTCGGGCCTGCTCACCATCCTGCAGCGGCGCAACGTGGTTTCCATCGATACCGTGAAGAATCTCGATGAGGCCATTGCCCAAGAGGCCATGGACTACGCCGCACGGACGGCGGCAATCACGGTCTCGCGCGAGGGCGCCGATCCGCCCTGGAATCACGAAATGGCCTGATCGCCATCCCGTCCGGTATCTCATCCCTGAAGAGCGGCATTGTCACCGATGCCGCTACTTCTCCAGTTCAGCCAACTTCCTGTCGAAACGCCCACTCTGCAGGCTGATCAAAGCGAGCAGCGGCAGCGCGAACAGCGCCAGATGCACATAGCCGCCGCGAACCAGCAGAAATTGCGCAATCAGCGTGCCCGCATCGATCAAGAGCAAAAGCACGGCCGCCGCCAGGCTTGCCACGGGCACGAGCACCAGCAGTGCCGCGAGCACCTGCGTCGACGATAAGGCGATGCGCATCCAGGGCGCAAAGCCGAGCGCGTCGAACTGGCGAACCATGATCCGATGCCCCCACAGGGTGAGCAATGCGGGCGCGAGGAAAATCAATGCCACAAGAATACGCAAACCCCAGGTAACCAGAAGCTTGGTACGGGACTGGGGAGAAGACTCGGACTCCATTCGTGTACTCGCCAACAACGCCTTTGACGCGGCTCACGCACGATGAAAGTGCTTGCAGACGTCCACGAGGCCAACATTGAATAATCCGCCTGCTTCACCGTATTGGCAACTGTTAAAATTGCACGAGAGCGCGATCTGTAACCTGCGAAACGCCCTGCCCCTCTTGCCACCTGAGGTGGCCTCCACTTGCCGCCGCAGAGGAACACTTTCCGCAGCGCGCCGGAAGGACAGTTTCATTCTGGCAACGGCGCCGTCGCAGGTGCGTTACTACACGGTGCACCGCATGCCCCGGCGGACCTCACCATGCTGGATGCCTGACGCCGGCAGGACAGACAGCGGGCGGAAACGCGACGTTGGATGGCAGTGAGGGCGCAACATGGTTTTCCCAGCGCGCCTCCAGTCATATCCTTTCCGGAGATTGACCGGCTCAACAATACGTTCGCCGAGCTAACGGCCCGACCGGCTGGAAGACGATACTACCGGCCCTTGCGGGCGGTGTCTCTCGATCACACGTCATGTCGGAAGCTCATCTCTGTGCCCGGGTCCCGGTTGCCCGTCAGAGATTGATTCTTTCAACGAGCGCCTTGCCAATCACCGATTCCGAATGGCGACACTGCGCCGTCTTTGGGAACAGAATGACCAATGGCCAGCCGACCCGGCTCTGTATCTTCGGCGATTTCCTGGAGAAAGTGGCTCGGGGACCTGGACCCCGAGCCATTTTCGCTTGCAGTGCAATAAGGCATTGAAAACGCTAATTTTCGGCCATTATTGCCTCATTTCTCTTGCGAATACCCCAAAACCTCATATCAAGGGTGGACACAATTTAGTGTGTCCATCGCACGCGACAGAGGAACAGATGGCGAATTCGAGGAACGGCATTACGTGGCGCGGCAAGCGCGACAACGGCCCTAAGCGAGCGTTCCTAAAGGTCAGAGTTCCGACCGATGTTGCGGCAGCAGCCGGTAAGCAGTTCATCCAAGAGGCACTTGGCACAAGCGACCCGAAGGAAGCGGCGAGGCTCGCGGCCCACCGGCTTGCCCAGCTTCGTGATGAGTGGAAAGCATACCGTGAGCACCAACTCACGCCCGATGACTTCCGGCGAATCGGCGCGGCCTTCTATACCCGCGAGATCGAACAGGATCGAAAGCGCCGGGCAACCTATGCCGACGCGGTTGAGATCGATGCTATCAAGCTGCCCCCGGCGCAAACTGATAGCGACGAAGCGCTAGATGACGACGCGCTGGCATTCCTCGACGCGCTGATTCAGCCTGAACAAGACGCCGACGACAGGCAGGAAACCCTTGCGGCACTCCGAAGCGGCCTCCGCACCGGGCGTCCTGCCCTTCTCAGCCAGCTATCAGCTAAGCTCTCAGTCGAGACGCGACGCTCGCTGGCCGATGCGAAGCTTGCCGTCACCGACAACGCGCCCGAGTTCCGCGAGGCCCGAGACACGATCCGCCGTGCATGGATTGCCAGCCTAGAAACAGCGATCGAGCGGGATGCTGGCAACTTCGGACATCAACCCGCCGACGAGATCGTGATACCGCCTCCCGCCGCCCCCAAGATCAAGGGCGATGACGTGATGAGCCTATGGGCGATTTACGAGCGCCAGAATCCGAACAAGGTCGCGACCGACACGCTGACCTACAGCCGGCGCGCCATCGAGCAGTTTGCACAATGTCAGCCGAAGGGATTCATCGCCCAGCAGATAGACAAGGCGGCGGTCCGCCGCTGGCACGACATTCTCGTTGAAATGCCGGTCAAGGCTAGCGAAACGAAGGAGTTCAAAGGCCTCACGCCGTCGCAGACAGTGGCGCGCAACAAGGTGATGGAGGCCCCAAAGCCCGCGATCAGCACAAAGACTGTCAACAAGAGCCTATCGGCTCTTGGCTCATTCTGTGTGTGGCTGATCAAACGCGGAACGATCGACACAGCGAATCCGGTCGAAGGCTTCTATCACGCGAAGCCAGAATCGACCGTACGCGCTTATTCGAGCGCCGAACTAACCAGTCTCTTTTCCTCGCCGGCTTTCATCGGATGCTTGGGAGACGACAAACTCAGCCAGAACATAAAACCCGGTGATCTCAAGATCCGCGACGAGAGATTTTGGTTGCCGTTGGTGAGCTTGTTCTCTGGCGCTCGCCTTGGCGAGCTGGCGCAACTGCTAATCGATGACGTTCGCATCGAGCATGGGCGGCACGTGTTTTTCATTACGCCCGAAGGCGACGCGTCGAAAACTCTCAAGACGAAGCAGTCAGCCCGCATCGTTCCAGTGCATCGCGAGCTAGAGCGCCTTGGATTCATCGCCCATTGGCAAAGCATGAAAGACAAGGGTGAAACTCGCCTATTTCCAGATATCGAGCGCAACGACCAAAACCGCATCGGCGGCGGCTTTTCTCGCTGGTATGGGCGCTACGCTACAGCGATCGGTCTCAAGAGCGACCGAACCGTGAATTTCCATAGCTTCCGGCACTCATTCATTGATGCGTGCAGGAGCGCCGATTTCCTCGATAGTGAGTTTGCTTTTGCCGTAGGTCATGCTCGGTCAGGAACGAAGACGACACGCGGATATGGCAGCATCAGCGAAGGAACGATCAATCGTGCATGTGAAATCGTTGACGCGGTATCTTACACTGGCTTGGACCTGAAGCACCTATACGCTCAATAATTCCTTTCAACTGGCTAAAATCAAATAGTCACTTAAATATTTATTAAAAATTCCGTTTGGTAATCCATGAAAAGCGCGGTACACTTATGGGGTTCATAGGTGTTGCGTAGCGTTGCGTTGGTTTTCTAAAAAGAACCGGGTAGTTAGTCAGCAGGCAGTAGCTAGTCTGTCTGATGAAGCGGAAGTGAAGACGCCCTCCGAAAACGAGCAGAGGCAGGCGTCTTCACTTTCCACGCCCGAAGCTTGGCTTCTCGAAATCATGGGCGCGCAGCCCGCACTATCTGGCGTTACCGTCAATCCGCGCACTGCAATGGGATGCACGCCAGTCCGCGCCGCTGTGCAAGCAATCGCGGAACCGCTCGGCTCCCTCCCCGTCATCGTCTACAAGCGTACCGGCGACGGCAAGGAACGCGCCTCCGATCATCCCGTCTATCGCCTCTTGCACGACAGGGCGAACCCTTGGACCTCCGCAACCGATTTCCGCGAACAGCTTGCCCGCGACGCCCTGCTTCACGGTGACGGCCTCGCATTCATCAACCGCGATAGCTCCGGCCAGCCCGTCGAGCTTCTACGCCTCACCTCCGATGCAATCCAGATCAGCCAGGACGATCTAACCGGCGAGCCCAGCTATAAGGCCACGACCGGCAGCCAGCGCGTGTTTGCCGCCTCTGACGTTATCCATATCAAGGCCCCGTCGCTCGACGGCTATTCCGGCCTTTCGATCGTGTCGAGCTGCAAGGAGGCGATCGGCCTCGCCCTGGTGCTCGAACAGCATGCGGCCCGGCTCTTTGGTAACGGCGCAAAGCCTTCCGGCATTCTCAGCGTCAAGAATACGCTGAAGGATGGTGCGCTCGCCAATATCCGTGCAGCTTGGGTAGCAGCGCACGGCGCTGGTAAGAGCGGCAACACCGCCGTGCTCGACGCTGACACCGAATATCAGCAGCTCACCATGTCGAGCGTTGACGCGCAGTTTCAGGAAATGCGCGCCTTCGCCGTCGCTGAGATCGCCCGCGCCTTCCGCGTCCCGCCGATCCTGTTGCAGGATCTTGGCCGCGCCACCTTCAACAACTCCGAAGCGCTCGGCCAGCAGTTCCTCACCTTCACGCTTCTCCCTTGGATCAAGCGCATTGAGGGTGAAATCGCCCTGAAGCTCTTTGCCGGCGATGACGAGCACTTTGCCGAATATCTGGTGGATGACCTGTTGCGCGCCGACTTCGCGGCCCGCGCTGAATCCTATTCCAAGCTGATCGCGGCCCGCGTGCTCAACCCGAACGAATGCCGCGCCATGGAAAACCGCCCGGCTTACGAGGGTGGCAACGCCTTCGAAAACCCCAACACCTCGACCCAGGGCGCGGCCCAGACGAAGGAGCCCGCAGCCAATGGCTGACACCTCAATCACCCGGTTTTTCGGTGACGCTGAATATCCCCTCAAGCTCACCGGCGTGCAGATTGTGGAGCTTGAGCGCCTCACCGGGAAGGGTATCGGCGCGATCTATTCCGACGCTCTCGCAATGCGCTTTGCCTATGCCGAAGTTGCGGAAACGCTGCGCATCGCCCTGATCGGCGGCGGCATGGATCACAAGCGCGCTTCCGAGTTGGTCGCGGCCTACACCCTCCCGCTCACGCCCTCTTACACGCTCGTCGTGGAAGTGCTGAGCGCCGCATTCTCCGGCCCCCAGGCAGAAGCCGCGCCGGATGATGAGCCCGCTATCTCCCCTGACATTTCAAACGCGACCTATGCCGACGCCATCAATGCGAGTTTCAACAATGGCTGATCATCTCGACCTTGAAACCCGCTTTACCTCCGTCTTGGATGACGGAACCATTGAAGGCGTTGGCGTTGCCTACAATGTGGTCGATTCCTACCGCAGCGAGTTTGCCCCCGAGGCCTTCAATCCCAAGGGCAAACTCCCCATGCTCTGGGCGCACGACAGCACCCTTCCGATTGGCAGTTGGTCCCGCTTCGAACAGCGTGCAGACGGCTTGCACGTTACGGGGAAGCTCAACCTCGCTGTCGCCAAGGCCTTGGAAGTGCGCGCCCTGCTTCAGGCTGGCGATATTAACGGCATGTCGATCGGCTTCCGCACCCTCAAGGATACCCGTCTCGCCAATGGCGTCCGCCGCATTCTTCAGGCTGATCTCCGCGAAATCTCGATTGTGACCTTTCCAGCCGTTCCCGGCTCGACTGTCTCGACCGTGCGTACGATCGGCCCTGACCTCACCGAATTTCACCGCGCCCTTACCGGCGCAATTGCAACGCTTCGCCGCTAAGGAGATCCAATGTCGAAGCACGTAGACCCCGCCGGTTTGGAGATCCGCTCCGAAGTCGGTAGCGACGCCCTCGCCGCAAGCTGGGAAGCTCTCTCACGCGCCGTCGAAGGCTTCACCAAGGAAGATTCGGCGGCCCTTGCTCGCTTCATTGAGGAGCGCGCCGCCCCTCTGGAAACTCGCTCGGACGATGGCAATGCCGACCTCGCCGCCGTGACGCGCGCCGTCGAAGAATTCCGCACCTCGGCAGAGGCCTTCCAGACGCGCCACACCGACGAGCAGAAGAAGCTTGCCGACACGCTCGATAAGCGCATGTCCGCCCTGGAGGTTCGCTTGAACCGTCCCGGCCATCAGGAGCAGCGCCAGGACGAAACCCCGATCGAACAGCGCGCCTATGGCCGTTTCCTCGCCCATGGCCGCGCCGCCCTGGAGCCCGAAGAAATTCGCGCCCTCACCGTCGCCACGGATGCCACGGCGGGTTATGTGCTGGCACCGGAAGAAATCAGCAAGGAATTCATCAAGAATCTTGTCGAGTTCTCCCCGATCCGCACCGTTGCTGATGTGCGCAGCACCGGCTCGCACACCGTTGTGCTGCCGAAGCGCCTTTCGATCACGAACGCCAAGTGGAAGGGCGAAACCGTCGCTTCCGAAGGCTCCGAACCGACGTTCGGCACCGACGAGATCGAAATGTTCACGCTGAAGACGCACGTCGATCTTTCGACGCAGCTTCTGCGGGATTCCGTCAACAACCCGATCGCCCTGGTGAATGAGGCCCTCGCCGAAGATTTCGGCCAGAAGGAAGGCCTCGCTTTCCTGAAGGGCAGCACCGCCGGTCAGCCCGAAGGTTTCATGAGCAATGCCGATGTTGGCATTTCGCTCAACGGCCACGCCACGAACCTGTCGGCTGATGCTCTGATCAAGATGAAGTATGGTTTGCAGGCCGCATACCGCAATCGCGGCACGTGGATCATGAATGCGAACACCCTCGCCGTGCTCCGCACGCTCAAGGATGGCGCGGGCAACTATCTCTGGCAGCCGTCCTATCAGGCTGGTCAGCCCGAGACCATTCTCGGCTCTCCGGTGTTGGAAGCGGTCGATATGGACGACATCGCCGCCAACGCTTTCCCGATCGCGTTTGGTGACTTCAAGAGCGGCTATCGCGTTTATGACCGCGTTGCTCTTGAAACCTTCTCGAACCCGTTCCTTCTGGCAACCGAAGGCCTTGTGCGTATCCACGCCCAGCGCCGTGTCGGCGCGAAGGTGATCCGGCCCGCCGCTATCCGCAAGCTGAAGATGGCGACGGCCTAACCAATGCTCGGAGCGGAACCCTTGGCGGTCGCCTTAGGTCGCAAGACCTTTGCGCTTGGGTTTCCGCTCCGCGCTGCGCTCCGTCTGGTGCGCTGCTACCCCGCTCCCCTCGACCTGCTACAGGCCCTTGCGGAGTGCAACACCTCGGCAATGGCCCAGGTCATCAGCGAATGTTCCGGCACCCGCTACAGCCCCGAACAACTCTTTGATGACCTCGCCCCGGCGAACCGTGGAATGCAGTTGCGCACCCTTGCCGGCATGCTTGGCGCGCATGTTGCTTCACTTCTCACAGATGGTCTCGACATCAAAGACGACGAGCCCGCCAAAGAGCCCCAAAAACCCGTGAAGCACGCCAGGAAGCTCGAAACCCGCGCCGAAGGCTATGAGGCCTTGTACGAGATCGCCGGTGGTATCGGCTGGCCTCCAAATGACATTTGGAACGCCTCTCCTTCAGAGATCTTGAGGGCAGCTAAAGGGCGCGGCGAACTAATCGGGGACATTCTCAAGGCCGTCTTTGGCAGCGCCGACGACGAACCAGACAACGACAATCGCACCTACGATCCGGCCCGCGATGACGGTGTTTTCGACCGCGAAGGCCTTCAAGCACTCAAAGGAATGGGAAAATGGTAGTAGCTAAGGACGAATTCGAAAGCTTCAGCGGCGGCCCGTATAATGCGCATGCCGCCGCCGAAATCGTCCCGTCTGATGATAACGAGCTCGCTTTCATCACGCTCGCCATTTGGATTGGCACTGCCGGCAATCTCAAGGTGACAATGATGAATGGCAGTACCGCCACATTCCAGAATGTGCACGGCTATTTTATCGGTCGCGTGCGCAAGGTATGGGCAACCGGCACCACGGCAACCGGCATTGTTGCGGTGTGGTGATTCATGCGTGACGTTGTTCTTCATGGCCGCCTCGGCAGCACCTACGGTCGACGTTTCACGCTCGACGTGGTTTCCCTTGCCGACGCTATGCGCGCCCTTGGCGCTCAGCTTCCCGGCTTTCGTAAGACCGTTCATGACGGGAATTTCCGCGTCATCGTACGACGCGCTGGCAAGGATATCTTGCACCTTGGCGAAGACGAGATCGGCATGAATCTCCCCAAGGGCGACCTTCATGTCGTTCCCGTGGTGCAGGGCGCTAAGAAGGGCGCGGGCATCGGCAAGATTATCGCCGGGCTTCTGATCGCCGCCGTTGCATGGTGGAATCCCGCTGGCGCTTTCAGTGCTGGTGGCATGCTCGCAAACGCCGGTATGACCTCCGGTCACGCCATGATTACGGGCCTTGGTATCGCAGCCGGTGGCCTCGCTCAGGTGCTTTCACCAACTCAGAAGGCAGGTAAGGACGAGAAGAAGTCCGACAGCTTCACCCTCGACGGCGTGATGAACACCGGCGAGCAGGGCGTGGCTGTGCCGCTGATCTATGGCGAGATCATGGTCTCCGATCCGACCCCGATCAGCGCGGGCATGAGCACCACCAAGATTCCGAACGGTTCGACAAAATCCTCGGGTAGCTCGGGATCTATCGGCTTCGGTTGGACCAATGCCTAGCCGTGCGCCTCGCCTATGCATTTGCGGCAGGATTGTTGCTGGCGGCGCTCGTTGCGTATGTCAGCAACAGCGTAAGGCCGAAACAGACCGACGCCGCCCCACCGCCCACGATCGAGGTTATGGGGCGAAATGGCGCTCGGCACGCGAAGGATTCCTAGCCAAGCATCGCCGTTGCATCAGGTGCGATCAGCCGGCGACCGTTGTCGATCACAAGATCCCGCACAAGGGCGATATGCGGCTGTTCTGGGACCGCAACAACTGGCAACCGCTTTGCAGCCATTGCCACAACAGCTTTAAGCAATCTTTGGAGAAATCACGATGAGCAACACTCCCCATCAGGACGCTAATCTTAAGCAGCAGATTAAAGAGCACGATGCCGCCCTTCCGGCAAACGTTCCCCTTCTGTTGTTTAAAGAACAGGAAGCTCATTCGCTTGAATTTCACCTCGCCTTGCGTAAGGCGTGCGGCAATAAAGCCCGCGTGCTCGTTATACCCTACGGGCTCGAATACCTCGGCACCATTGACTAAACCATGAGCGCCTCTAGCGACAAGCGGCTTTGGGCTGCTGTAATCCATCAGGCCATTGTAGACGCAACCGCAACGGTCACAGCGAGTTCGGGTGGCATCTCGGAATACGAGGTAATGCAGGCCCGCAACTGGTTCGAACGCGCCGGCCCTGACTTCCGACGCGCATGTGCTCTTGCCGACCTTGAGCCCGACTACGTGCGCACCAAGGCCCTTGCTGCCATCGCCGCTTGTGACGCAGGCGAGAAGATTCAGCGCAAGCCAGAGAAGCCAGTACCCGGTCACTCGGTTCGCACTCACTTGTATCAAGGCAAGCCCTACACGATTGCCGAATTGGTGAAGCTCAGTGGCCTGAAATACAGCATGATCACTTGGCGTCTCAATAACGGATGGACCGTTGAGCAAGCGGTTTCGACGCCCAAGCGCAAGCCCGGTACCAATTGGGGTAGCAGCACGGCCCGCAAGCCCACCAAGCGTTACGACTACGAAGGCCGCAAGATCACGATCAGCGAAATGGCAGCGCACTGCGGTGTCTCGCGCCCGGCAATCCATCAGCGCCTAAGCAAAGGATGGAGCATCGAGAAGATTATGCAAACGCCCGCGTCATCCAACAATCTGGCCTATTACGAAGGCCTTAGAGACGCGACCTGATAAGCTCATCGCCTCGCATCCTCACCACGCCCACGATCAGCCGGGAATGCGATGAAGGCCTAACAGAAAGGGCGCCCTTTTGGGGCGCCCCTCTGCTTAGAACAGCCTCGCAAGAGCGAAGATCCATGAAGCCAGATACAAATCGCATCCAAAGGCCACGCGGCGCATCGTTCCGTCCGGCTGGCTGGCTTCGATAGTGACGAACACCGACATGCGGAGTTCTCCTCTATCTTTGTGGGAGGGCCCTTATAGTAGCCGCCATCCCACACCAGGCCATCGCTTGAGGGTTTTGATTTTAGCCATTCGTCGACCCTCGGCACGCTCGGCTATTTCGGTGTTAGGATCGAAGATACGGTCAGCGGGCGAATCCCGCAATAGCTCACCACATCGTTACACATTAAAATTTTCTCAAGGCAGCGGCCTAGAAGTCCCGGCTCATCAAATGCCCAAGGGTCTGTGTCTTAAATAGTGTGTAAGGCCACTCTCCCGACATTCCCAAGATAGCCATTAGCTTATGATGAAAATTATTCTCGGTAATATCCATCTCTTTAGCTTGTTGCAGCGTCAGAGTAGACGTTTCCCAAAAATCATCCATCATCAGATTTGGCCTATACGCCATATATAGCGCATAGAAAATCTTCATTGGTTCGGTCCAGATCTCTCCAAATTTACAATAGCGTGCGATATTAAGAAACGTCCGCAGACGATCGCCCCGCATTAAGCGTTCCTCGCTTGGCCAAGGATATTCACTTCCTCGACCGCGAATCTTTCTACCTACATGTTTCAGGTAATTATAGGTTTGGCCGACAAGCTTATTATAATCGCCAACATATTCCGGCTTAATCCTATTCCTCATATCCATTTCATCGAAACGACCCGCATCTTGATACATGCGAGACAGCACCTCTTGCGCTGCCATAACTACAAGGTGCGTTGTGTAGGGACTGGCATTGATCGCGATTAGCTGAATGCAGGTATCGATGTGATGCCGTGCTACATCAGGTTGGCTAAGAGGGTGGTCTGAATCATCCCACGAACGCCTAACACCTTCCAACATCATTGATTCCCCAAACAGAAACCGACGGGCAACTATACGCCTCGACCCGGTCTAGAGGTAGGTATGGGGGGTAGAGCCGAATATTTGCCCACAACGAAAAGACCGGCGGACATCCTTCGTGCAAGATTTTTCCTAAATAGGATTTTTTAGAATAAATATTCCATTATTGGAATGCCGTGCTATCATAGTGGCATGATGATTTCGCTCGAAGATATGAAGGCCCATCTCAACGTCACCTTTGACGATGACGATGCATTGATCACGGCAAAGATCGAAGCGGCCCAGGCTTGGATTGAATCCTACATTGGTGCGCCCTTCGCGGATGCTGAAGCTATTCCTGCCGATGCCAAAGAGGCATGCCGGCAGCTCGCCGCGTTGTTTTACGAGAACCGCGAGACTTCCATTATCGGCAACGGTCTCACCATGCATGACATGCCGTTTAGCGTGCAGGCCTACGTTCTCAACAACCGGGCTTGGAGCTTCTGACGATGGCCGATGATGGCGGATTGTCCCGAATTCAGAAGCGCCTTGCTGCTATCCCGGCGAAGGTGAAGGAGGCAGCGGCTCAGGCCGTTGTGAAGGGCGCGGAAGAGCTTGCTGACCTTCAGCGCGACCTTGCCCCGGTCGAGACTGGCGCGCTGAAGGATAGCATTCACGTCACCCTCCCCGGCGAAACGACGCCGCCCTATTCGCAGCCAGGAGGCCAGCAGGTCGCGCCCGAAACCGGCGCGCTGGTGACGGTCGGCAACAGCGAAGTGCGCTATCCGCATTTGGTTGAGTACGGCACCGCCGACGCGCCGGCCCAGGCCTTTTTCTGGCCCGCCTATCGGTTGCTTCGCAAGCGCATCACGAACCGCGTGAAGCGCAGCATTCGCACCGCCATCAAGAGCACGAAGAACAATGGTTGAGGCTGGCCTTTCCCTTCAGAAGCTCATTGCCGATCGCCTACTAGCGAGCGCTGACTTGCTCGCCCTGGTCCCGGCTGATCAAATCCGCGCATCGAATGCACGGCCCGAAGCTGATCGCGTAGTCATCCTCGGCTCTGGACATACCGTCTATGGCGACGACTACACGCAGTTTTATGACCGCCCCGCGCTGGATATCCACGTCTACACCCGTGAGTCGCACCCCAACATCGCCCGGCAGGTCGCGGGCATCATCCGCGAAGTGTTGCGTGCCCGGCCCTGGTCTGCCGATGGCTGGATCGTGCATGGCTTATCCGCGAACAACGGTAGGTTCTTTCGCGATCCCGGTGGTGAGTACGCCCACGCCGTTATCTCGATTGACGCCGTGATGCAGAAGGCAGCAGCATGAGAGCTGGCAAGCTTGATCGCGTTGTCTATGTCGAGCGCGTGAGCGTGACCTATGACGAGTTGCGCGCCCCGGTTGAAGCGTGGACACGCCTCTTCTCTTTGCGCGCCGAAGCGATCCAGAACGGAATGAAGGATTTCCTTCTCGGCGGTGAGGAGCATGCCAGCCGGAACACGATCGTATTCCGCACCCGATTCGTTCCCGGTATCACCCTTAATGATCGTGTTTCCTACGGAGAAAATCTCTTTAAGATCCTCGAAATCAAGGAGATCGGCAGGCGGCGCGGCCTTGAGCTTCGATGCGAGAGGATCGGCAAATGAGAGGCCGCAAGCCCGCCGCTATCGTCGCAGGATCCTCCCCGGTGGTTTCCGTTCCCAAGGCCCCGGCTTGGCTTAGCGCCGACGCCAGGAAGGAATGGAAGCGCACGGCGCAGATCATGGTCGAGCGCAAGACCCTCACCGAAGGCGACCTTGCCGCCCTTGAGGCCTTTTGCGTTGCCGTGGCGACCGTGCGCGAATGTCAGCGCGCCCTCGCCGCCGATGGCATGTTTGTCACCAATGCCAGGGGCGAGGTGAAGCGCCACCCCGCAGCCGGCACCATGGACGCGGCGAGCAAGACCTTGCGCCTCTATGCGGCGGAATTGGGCTTAACGCCCGTCAGCCGCAGCCGGCCCGCAATTCGTAATGATAGCGAAGATGACGAAAACCCCTTCGACATCTGAAAGCTTCCCGCATTGGATCTATGACGGCTCCCCGATCGAAGACCCCTTTGGTTACGGTCAAAGGGCCGTCGATTTCGTCCGCAGCCTGAAGCATCCGCAGAGCAAGCTTCCGGGTAAGCCGCTCATTATCCCTATGTGGGTTGAGCGCTACCTTATGCGCGTCTATGGGCCACGACACCCCGACGGCACGCGCATCGTCAAGACGGTGGTGCTTTTGCTCCCTCGCGGCTCCGGCAAGACCACGTTTGCCTCTGCGCAGTCTCTCTTGCATCTGCTTGGCCCCGAACGCCGCCCCTTCGGACAGTCGATCCTAGCCGCCTCCGATCGGTCGCAGGCTGGTATCGCCTTCATGGAGGCACGCGGCATTGTCGAGTGCGACAAGCGGCTCTTCAGCGCTACGAAGATCTATGACGCGCATAACAGCCGGAAGAAGCTCGACTATCGCAAGATCGGATCATCGCTCGAGGTGATTTCCGCCGATGGCGGTAAGCAGCATGGGCGTACGATCAGCTTTGCCTTGTGCGACGAATTGCACGTTTGGAAGGGCCGCGACCTCTGGCAGGCGATCCAGACCGGCGTCGATAAGGTGGATGACAGCTTGCTTGTGATCGCCACGACCGCAGGCACCGGGCAGACCTCCGTCGCTTATGAGAAGATCGAAGAAGCTCGCAAGATCGCCCGTGGTGAAATTGTCGATCCGTCGATCCTGCCAGTGCTCTTTGAGGCAGACCCGGATTGCGATTGGCGCAACGAAGAGCTTTGGCACAAGGTTATGCCCGGTCTCGCCCACGGCCTCCCGCCGATCGGTGGCGTGCGCCGCCATGCCCGGCGTGCAGAACGCAGCATGAGCGAGCTTCGCGACTTCCTGCAATTGAAGCTCAATGTGTGGCAGGACGCGAGCAAGTCGCCTTTCGTGAACATGTCCGTTTACGACGAAGGCGCGGCACCCTTCGACCTGCAGGATATGAAGGGGCTTCCGTGCTGGCTCGGCGTCGATTTGTCATGGCACGGCGACCTTACCGCCCTGGTTGCTTGCTGGCGCGCAGAGGATGACACCTATTTCGTGCATCCCTGGTTCTTTGCTCCGCGCGGCAATCTCGACGAGCGCGAGCGTATGTCTAAGCTCCCCTATAAGCAGTGGGAGAAGGACGGCCTTATCGAGATTCACGAAGGCCGCGATATCGATCACGGCTTGGTTGAAAAGCGCATCCGGCAGCTTTGTGAAGACTTCGACGTTCAGCAGATTGCCTTCGATCCCGCGCATGGGCGCGACGTGATGAATCATCTTGTAGACGATGGATTGCCGGTTGTTCAGCACCGGCAGATTCCCGGCCTCATGATGCCTGCTATCTCCGCGACCGAACATATCATTGTGGGCGGTAGGTTCCGGCATGGCGGTCACAAGCTTTTGCGTTCCAACTTCGCAAACGTCGAAGTTGAGAAGACCGGTTACGGCGACAAGTCGAAGCTGACGAAGTCGGAAGAATGGCTTTCGATCGATGGCGCGACGGCTACCGTTATGGCTGTAGGCCTTGCCAGCTTGGGCGAGGTTCGCCGCAGTATTTATGAATCCCCTGACTTCGACCCCTCTATGATGGTGCTTGCGTAACATGGCAGACGATACCGAACGGCTTTCGATCCTCTTAGAGGCCCGCGTTAATCAGCTTGAGAAGGATATGGCGCGGGCGAACCGCATCACCACGAATTCTTTCGCCCAGATGCGCAAGGCCTCCAAGCAGGCAGCCGATAACATGGCGAAGGATTTCGAAGGCGCTGGTAGCAAGATCGGCAATGCCCTCTCTGGCCTCGGCAAGGGCGGTATCGGTGATCTCTTCAGCGGCGGTATCGGCAAGGCTATTCCCGGCCTTTCTGGCGTGACTGTCGGGTTTGCCGCCGCTGGCGCTGCCGTTGTGGCAGCGGCAGGGAAGGCCGTCGCAGCCGGCGACACTTGGAATCAGCTTGGAAACCGCCTCAAGACTGCCGGTGTTGCGGCTGGCGATCTCGCCTTCGAACAGAACCGCATTGCCGACATGGCGCTCGCCTCTCATTCGAGCCTTGAGAGTGTCGCAGACGTCTATTCGAAGATGCTTGGCGTCTCGAAGGAGTTTGGCAAGAGCAACGAAGATGCCGCCAAGGCGACGGAGGCCGTTGCTAAGGCCCTCTCCCTTGCCGGTGTTGACGCTGGTACCGCAAACGGCGCTATCCGACAGCTTGGCCAGGCGCTTGGTTCCGGCGTGCTGCGTGGCGATGAATTCAACAGTCTGATGGAGGCGCTCGGCACCTCTTCACCGCTGATCAAGTCCATTGCGCGGGAATTCGGCATTGCGACGTCGCAGCTTCGCGCCTTCGCTGCCGAAGGTGGCTTGACCTCCGATCGTGTCTTTAAGGCCCTGGTCGCGGCAAAGCCCGAAGTGGACAGGCTGGCGCGTGATTCCATTCCGTCGCTCGCCCAGGCTTGGCAGAACCTCGACACGGCAACGACCCGCGCCGCCGCCACGATCGCGCAGGGAAGCAGCGCAGCGGGTTTCCTCGCCCGATCCTTCGACGGCCTCGCCCAGGCGATCAGCGATGCCGCTACCGCCTATGATCGGTGGCAGAGCAAGACCAACCCCAAGCAGGGTGATTTGCTTGGCTCGATTTCCGCCGCCGCTCAGCAGATGGCCCAGGCGCAGAGCGACCTCGATGCCGCCGTGAGGCAGGGGTACAGCATCGATGATCCCCGGCTTGCTCACCTGCGCGATAAACTCGCTTTGTGGAAGAGCATTGCAAGCGCGCTGGAACAGGCCGCAGCGGCACAGAGCACCGTCAACGAACAGGAGCGCATTGCCGCTCAGCAGCAGCGTGAGCGCGACAAGACCGAACCTAGCGCCGCCGATAAGAAGGTGCTCAGCGACCGCGACAAGGCCGCTGGCATCGGCATGAACGATCGCGAACAGAAGATCGCCGCCGCGACCGACAAGATTATCGAGGCCCTGAAGAAGTCGGGTAGCAAGCTCTCCGATGCGGCAATGCAGGATCTCGCCCGCACCCAGGCGACGCGGGAATATGATGCCGGCGTGTCGTCGGAAGGCGTTGCTTCGATCCTCAAGAGCTACACCGATCGCGTCATCCGGGCAGAGAGCGGCGGCAAGGCCAATGCGGCGAACCCCAATAGCTCGGCAGTAGGCTTCGGGCAGTTCATCGCCTCGACGTGGGTTGATCAGTTCAAGAAGGTGTTTCCGCAGCAGGCGGAAACCATGTCCCGGGAAGGCATTCTTGCCCTTCGCAGCGATATGGGCATCAACCGGGCGCTAATTGAGAACTACGCCAAGGAGAACGCCGACGCCTTGCAGAAGGCTGGCGTTGCCGTGAATGAGGCCGCGCTTCACCTGTCGCACTTCCTCGGCGTGGGCGATGCGATCAAGGTTTTGAAGGCCGCGCCGGGCACGCCCCTCGCCGGTCTGATCAGCGGCGCTAGCATCCGGGCAAATCCCACGATCTTGGGCGGCGGTCGCACGACCGACGATGCAATCGCTTATGCCAACAAGCGGGCGAACAACGCCCGCGTAGCTGCCGGCGACCTCAACCCGGCAGAGCGCCGCGCCAAGACGATCAAGGATCTTATCGACGCTTCGAAGCAGGACACGGCAGAGATCGAGCGCAACACCTCGACGCTCGGCAGGAACAGCTACGCCCAGGCCTACAGCGCCAAGCAGGCGGAATTGTTGAATCAGGCAAAGCGCGAAGGCGTCGAGATCACCCCGCAGCTTCGCGCCGCTATCGATCAGGAGGCAGCGGCTTACGCCCGCGCCACGACCGCCCAGGAAAGCCAGAAGAAGAGCCTTCAGCAGACCGCCGAAATGAAGGATTGGCTTGGCGGCGAGTTGACGAGCGTGTTTTCGGGCATCGTCACCGGCTCCATGAGCGCTTCCCAGGCGTTGCAGCGCCTCGCCGCCGCTTTCGCAGAGGCGGCAATTCAGGCCGCGTTGCTCGGCAAGGGACCGTTCGGCGGCATGTTTGGAGGTGGCGGCGGCATCTTGGGCGCACTGTTTAGTGGCTTTGGTGGCGGTGGCGCGGTCTCTGTCGGCACGGCTGGCTTGTATGCCGATGGCGGCATGATCAGCGGTCCCGGTGGCCCCAGGGATGACCGGATCATGGCGATGGTCTCGAATGGCGAGTTTGTCGTCAATGCAGCGGCGACAAAGAAGTATGGCGCGTTGCTTGAGGCGATCAACTCCGGGCAGATTCCTCGGTTTGCCGCTGGTGGTTTCATCGGCCCCAGGCGTGCCGGTGGTGCTGGCCTTGTCGGCGCGGCTGGACCTGCGATCACCTATTCGCCGGTGATCAATGTGAACGCCCAGGGCGGCACGAAGGAACAGAATCAGGACGCCGCCGACAGGACTGCGAAGGCGATCGAACAGCAGATCCGCGCCATTGTCGGTCAGGAAATTATCCAGCAGATGAGGCCGGGCAACGCGATCTATCACGCAGCAAGGGGGCGGCGGTAATGCATGAATCCTATGCTTATGCTATGCCAGACGACACAGCTTCAGGTTGTTACCTGGGATACTGACAACCGTAGTGACGATGGTTGTCACCACTCCAGATGGAACGAAGATCATGAAGAAGATTTTCCTCGCGACGGCCACAGCTATCATTCTTTTCGGCGCAACTTTCGGTTCTATCCATCATGCGTATGCGGTTAGCGATGCCGAAGCGGCTGCTGAGGCTAAAGCCGCCGCAGCTGACGCAAGAGCGCAGGCCGCCGCCGAGAAGGGTCGCATGTTGCAAGCGATTAAGGAGGCGGCCGAGTACGAGAAGCAGCAAATGAAGCAACTTGACGCTGAAGATGCGAGACGCTCCGGCAAGACAGATTCGAGCCAGTAATTTGTTTAGGCACCTCGACGCGCCCGGCAACGATCCATTGGCCAGCAAGGGCGCTGAAAATGGAAGGGCCGGCATCGTTGCCGCCCCTTTCCATAGGTCGATTATTATTTCTTCGCGAGACCGTGCCAGGGCATGCCGGGCATTTCGAGCGCCCGGATGGTCGCCTGAAAATTTCGCGTCCGACGATCATGTGCCCGATGCAGCGCCGGGACATCAGCAGCAGACAAGACCGGGATAGGGAATTCCTGCGTTGTCGAAATCGCCTCTGCCATCTGGCCGATTGCCCAGCGCGTCGGCGCGGCGAAGGTTTTCTTGAGTGATGCCTCGGCAAGCCAGAAGCCGCAGAGATAGGAAACATGCGCCCGGCCCTTCGCCTTGATACGCCCAAGCCGGCGATCAAGCTTGCCGCTGGATAGCGCCTCTGTCAGTGCCCGATGCCTCCGGCTTGCAACCTCGCGAATGTCAGCATCGTTCAAGGCCGAAAGCTTGACGTCCTTTCTAGCCGCTTCCTCCGCCTCATTCTTCTCGCGCCGCGCCCGTTCCCGGCGCTCCTTCTGCTTCATGACCTTGCGCTCTGAAGCCTTCTCTACGCGAAGGTCACGATAGGGCTTAGACGCCGCAGGCGACACAACCGGCAGTGCAGCGGCCGAGCCGCTAGGAGTAGCCAACACGACCTCAGAGACGGGCGCGGCCTCATATACCGACCGACGAAGCTCTTCCGCCTCAATATCGGCCCCAATACTATCGATTAACGCAAGTTCTTTAGCGCTTAGCGTATTATTCTTAACGCCATTATCTTGACTATCTTCGCCCATTGCGCTACAAATACCTTATTCCATCTCTATCTTTCAAAGAATAAGCCCGGCGATTTCGATTGCCGGGTTTTTTCTATAGCGACTTAGGGATGGTCTCGATAGCCGACCTGATGAGCCGGACAAGATCCAGCGCGACCGCGCCAGTCATGCTTACCGCATCAGTGCTGGCGCCCTCGACCTTCACCACGATACCGCGTCCGGTGCGCCCCAGGGTCACAAGGCAATCGGCCTCAAGCTGGATCTTGTAGCCGCGTCCGACCATGTCATTCGTCGCCAGACGTTCAATCATCGTCGCCATGCTCTGAATAATCAGCCAGTCGGTCGCCGGAAGCCGCACAAGCCCTTTCTGGCCCGGCATGGAAACGACGACGCTCTCCCCCACGACCTGGACAGCGAACCCCGGAAGTTCATCGGGGAGTTCGCCTCGCGCAACAGCCTCAGAGAGCAGCCCCTCAAGAGCCGCAACAACGGAAACGTTCCGAGCCGCAGCCAGCCGGCGAAGCTGCTCAGCGCGTGCGGCGGGTAGCGTGATCGTGGACGAAGGGCGCGACATAGGAACCTCTTGAAAGCATCAACCTTCCCATAGGTTAACATGACCCGGCCCATAATGCAATTGCATTAATGCTTCACTTTTAGACCCGTAAATATCGGCTAATGCCATTGCGTCAAGGCTTCACTTCTTGACCCGGAAACCTTCACTTTTAGACCCGGATACCTTCACTCTCCAGACCCGGAAACATTGCCATTTGCTTCACTTTTTGACCCGATAAGGGTATCTAAGTGCTTGTTTTATCTCGACAATGTTTCCGGGTCAAAAAGTGAAGCAAAAAGGAATAGAAGAGAAGAGAAGGAAGAAAGAGAAAGATACATATAATTTTGGCGCCGGGGACGCGGTTACGGCTCGCGCTTCGCGCTCGCGTTCCTCCGCTCGCTTCGCTCGCTGCGTGCATCCTCGCTGCGCTCGGCTGCGGCATGAAGATAACTCTGCCCGGGAGTAGGAGCAGGAAGAGGAAGACCTCAAGCCAGGACACACCCCGGGAACGGCTTGCTCGCTGCGCTCGCCGCCGTTCCGGGCATGGATGACACCCAGGCCCACGCGACAATCACCCACCGGCCCCGCCTAGTCGCGTGGATGACTCACAGAATCCACAGGGAAGGCCGTCGAGCGCCCTCGGCTGGCATCTCGGCTACCCTGGTAGCTGCCGGCACCCGACGCCCGCCTGCGGACTCCACAGCGGAAAATCGTAAACGGCTCCACACCACATCACCGGACACATGTATAGACGACGATTAAACCGACTATATACAAACAATCATTTGAATAGAAAGCCCCAAAGAACAGTAAGTAAGCGCTTACTTATTGTATTTATTTTAGAAATTGGCTTGCAAATGCACCGCATTCGGGCAACACTTGCTGCGTCGAAAGAATTTTCACGCAGGAGAAATGCCTTGAGTAGTTTTTATGTTCAGGACGACCGGTATCAGACTTTGGTTGAGGCCGTCACAACCTTGGTTCGCGATCCCGGCATCATTCGTAACCCCGATCTAGCCAAGGTCGAGATCGCCAACGGCTTGACCGTCAAAGGCGATTTGGCCGTGATCAGCCCCGCCCTGCTCGCCCACTACCAGCCCTTGATCAATGTTATCAGCGCCATCTCCGCAGCCGGGCTTGACGACAGGTGCGAGCATCTAATCGAAGCCGCATCGGCACTCGTTGCGGATCCCGAGATCGTTCGCGATCCCAACTCCGGCGAGATCGATCCGAGCCTGATTAAAATCGAGATCGGAGAGCGGGCAGATGTTTGGCCCGAGGCGATCCGGGCAGATGTCGAGGGTGAGAAAATGCGCGTGGCGCGCCACAGGTTTCTCAAGGCTCAGGAGCGCCGCGATGCTGGTAACGCCGCCCTTACCGCGCTTCATACCCGGCAGCCCGATGACGATCACGCGCTGCGAATCCTCGACGTCGACGCACTCGGCGCATAGCACAGAGGTGCACACAACCGCGCCACACGCGATTTAGCGTGAAGTCGTTTTTCTCTTTAAAATCAACGATTTAGCTTGGATGGCTCGGGGACCTGGATTCGAACCAAGATTAACGGAGTCAGAGTCCGCTGTTCTACCGTTGAACTATCCCCGAACAAGGGGCCTTTCGATCAAACACTTAGCGGCAATGTTTTGCAATTCCGCCGAATGTTTTGCGGTGGGTGGCCCCGTTCCGTCCGGGCTTCATATTGAAGTCGCTGCCGCATTGCAAGAGGGCTTGTCGTTTTTCTGTGGCCGGAGCTTCTGTTTGCAACATCAAGGGGCAACGGCACCGGAGATCCCGGGGCTGGTTCGGAAAAAGGGGCGCCAAAGGGCGCCCGTGCCAATTGGAAAATGGCTCAATATCCGTCGTCGTAATAGCCACGGTGATGGTAGCTGCGATAGCCAAAACCGAACCCGAAGCTGGGTCGCTCTTCGTAATAGTAGTTGTTCGGGTTCTGGCCGGGATGGCGACGCAGATAATGGCTGAGCTTACAGCCACCATGGCTGGTCACCTTGTAGCCAGGCGGACAGCCACCGTGATACCGGACCTGGGCGACGCTGGAACCGTTGTCGGCCAGACGTGGCACGAGCGGGAGCGCCACCGACGAGCCCGTAATGCTCGCTGCCGCCACAAGACCTATCAGTATCGAGCGGGTCATCGAGCCCTCCTTTCTGAATCGATCTCCAATAGACTCAATGAGTCAAAACCTATTTTTAGCGCAAACGTTCCCTCTTCTGGATTTTGACGAAGCAAGATTCTTGGCGAACAACCGGAAAATCCCAGTGAGCGCCCGCCTTATGCGATCGAAAAAGCGCAATCCAAACTGCTCGTCGCGACGCTGACCGAGCTGAGACCAGGCAGAACGCCAGCCGCTTCTCCTGGATCGGTTGCTGTCCCGCATATCTCCACAAGGCACGCCCGGCGCTTCGGGGACCAAAGCGCGGCTCGGGCGTTAAAGCACTGCCACGCAGGCCCTTCCTCTTGCCGCCTACACGCGTCATAACAGAGTGATCGGCGTGGCCAGTCTCGATCGAGGTGCCCATGAGCAGACCTGCCTCCTCACGACCGCCCCTGCGCCTGTTCCTTCTTCTTGCGAATGCAGCGACAGGTTTGTGGCGTGGCCTCCTCCCGATCGTCCTGCTCAACACCCTGCCGAGCCTGCCGACCCTGCTCGCCTTGCTGGTGAACGGCGGGGTCTCGCAAACGCCGACGCTCGCCGACCTGGTAGCCTTGCCTATTGCCGTGATTCTCCTGGTCTTCGCCCAGAGCGCCACCATCGCAGGCACGCATCGCCTGCTGCAAGGCTCCGATTTCGGCCTGCTTCTGTCGATGCGGCAAACCTGGCAGAGGCTCCCCACCCTGCTGGGCACGGCCTTTCTCAGCGGCATTCTCGTCCTGCTCGGCCTCGCCGCGCTGGTGGTGCCGGGCCTGATGGCAATCGCGCTGCTCTATCTCGCTCTGCCGGCCTGCATGATCGAACGCACGGACATGGTCGAGAGCCTGGAGCGCAGCGGACAGCTCACCCAGGGTTATCGCTGGTCCATTCTCGGTCTCTTCCTGCTGGCGCTGCTGCCGACAGTCGGGCTCGGGGCTGTCACCGGCGATTTCGCCTATGCGCCCGTAACCGTGATGCAGGTGCTTGGCCAGGAAGCAGGTATGATGCTTTTCAGCATGTTCTCGGCCGTGATGGCGACGGCCGCCTTCGAACGGTTGCGCGAGATTCGCGGCATGCCGGCAGCCCCGCAGCCCTTGCCGGAATGGGCCAGCGGCAAGACCTGAAGGCTGCCCGTTGCCGTCTTTCAGGAGGGCTCTTCCCAGAGGAACGGATGATCTGGTGGCAGCTTGGCGTTGCTGATCCTGTCCCACCAGTTCGTGGGCTTGCGGCCATTGCACCAATAGGAATCGTAGATGGTGTCCACCTGCCAGCCCCACAGATGGGTCAGTCCCTTGAAGTCCAGAGGATACATGATGTTCTTGGCCGTCGCCGAACCGGCATCCGATTGCTGATGGTTGAGGCGGCAGGCGTGTCCCATTTCATGGATCAGCAAGGTCTTGGGATTGTCCTGCATCAGTTTGGGATCGGCGATGACCCAGGGCAGCCACTCCTGGCGCAGGACCGTGTAGCCGTTCGGCCCGCCATCGATGTGGGCGAACACCACGACCAGCCGCGTTTCATCCGGAATCGTGCCGAGGCTTTTCCTGAGGGCAGTGAGGCCGTCGATGGGAGCCTCGCCCTCCATGGGCACATGGACCGAGCCGCTGAAACCCAGGAGGCCGCGTGCCGCGGGGCCCTGCTCCTCGATCGCCTTGGCGGCAGCCTCGGTCTGCTTCTTGGCGACCTCTCCCTTGGCCTTCTTTTGCCGTGCGACCTGCTTGCCTACGGACCTGTCGAATTTGCGGGAGGCCTTGTCCTTGGCTGGAGCAAGTGCTGCCGGTTCGGTTTGCAGCGGCAGCATGTCGAGCGCCAGCGTATATTTGCGAAGAATCTCGTCGGCTCCCTTGAGCAATGCCCAGCTGTTGTTCCACAGCGATACGTCCCGCCAGATATCGGCAGCCCAATAGACCTGCACCCGCACGCCCTTGCCGCCAAAATTATGATATTGCTGGGGTTTGTTGTCGATGTCGTTGGCGGGATCTTTGTTGAAGTCGAGAAAACTCGTCATTTGAAGGACTCTCGCGCCATCGTCGCCTTGGGCTGAAGAAGGCGGCATTGACCGGATGTACGGCGTCGATCGGAGCGCCCGCTCTGGCGCTCCACGGCCTTGATTGGAGCACGAAAAAGACGGGGCCGCCTCCTCCGAACTCGGGATGACCGGACCGCTCTGCCTGCCCATACTATCCCACCAGGCAGGCGTCGCAGGCTGGTTGCGGGCGGCTCACCACGAGCCGCGATCATTCCGCCTCGCAGGCATGCTGCCGTTACGGGAGACAGTCATGGCTACACCGCTTGAAACAAAGCCCGCCAAGCTGGCCGCCATTCCCCGCGGCCGTCCCTACCGGGTGAAGGATGGCGACGACTGGCTTTCCGTCGCCAGGGCGCACGGCATCAACGTGCAATATCTGATCAGCTACAATTTCGACACGCTCAACACGCGCGAGGTGAACTGGTATCTGCGCCATCGTGTCGGCTGCGTCGTGCCAAGTCCGAAGGGCTGGAACTGGCGGTTCAGCAGCGGGGCCAATCCCGGCATCATCATGATTCCCCCCGATGACGGCCAACTCGTTCTCAAGATAAACAGCTTCACTTATTCGATTGCCACCATGAGCTGGATCGACCCGCGCTCCGGCCTGCCGGAACACGATGCCGGCAGCCCTGGGGAGCTCGTCGATCGCAAGCTCATTCTCGGCAGCAGCGGCTATCGTTTCGCCAATTTTCTCGAAGCCACCATCGAGAGCACCGATACCTCCTCCAAGGCGATCCGACTGCTCCACCGCGTCGCCTACGAGAAGGATACCGGCCTCTACCGCTCGCCATCCTTTCTCGGCTTTCCCTCCTATCCCTATCCGATCAAGCTGGAGGAGCCGCAATATATCGATGAAGGCGTGGTGTTCCGCCAGACCGTCGGCGCCCGCACCCAGAGCGCCGAACTCGCCGCGGGCGTGGCGCCTGCGCCCATCGGCTTCGTCGCCGGCAAGATCCTGCAAAAGGCCATGAACTTCCCGCCGATCTGGACGGAACTGAAGCTGACGATTCGCTATGACGGGACTTATGAGGGCGAACTGGTCGCCCACAGCCTCTATCCGAGCTGCTCCTATTATGAACGCTCGCCCCTCATGTGCCTCAATCTGGGCCCCAAGCCTGAAGCCTGCGAGGCCTATGAGCGCAAATACGAATATGACGGCCTGCCGAATTTCACCCGCTGGTTCGAACAGGACAAGGGCTGGGGTGCCAAGAGCGGCTATATGCCGGCCGACGGCAACCCCTGGGGGGTCACGGAGCCCGATCCGGACGTGCTCTTCGGACAGCAGCCGCCGGACCCAAACGAGGAGGCGCGGCACCCGCGCCAATACCCGCCAGAGACCTGGCGCCCTTCCAGCCGCTGAGGCCGCCCTCCTTCGAATGTTCCTCAGCTTCAGCGGCGCGCCCTGCGGCGTTGTCCGGACCTCGCGCTCTTTCCCTGCGCATGACGGACGTCATCCCCACGCCTCTTTCGCAAGAACAGAAGCAACAATTGCACTCCCAGTTCGCGTGGCTTAGGTTTCCGTACGCTTTCCTGAATGAGCTTTCTTGTCGTGTACTTGGCGGTTCGCAAAGGAAATCGTCGTCGATGGGTACTTCCATAAATATCGAACGCTACTGCCCCGGCCCAGCCGGGGGAACACCCTTGGTTAACAGGACGCGCTCTCATGACCAACTACAGTCAAGTCACTGGTTCCGGTGATTTCAACATCGGCGCCTTGATCAGCGAAAGCTTTGCCGTTCTCCACCGCGCCCTGCCGCGATTTCTGGCGCTAGGCCTGATCCCGATCATCCCTTTGATCTTCTCGACCCTGGTGGTCGGTGCCTCGGCTCCTGGAGAGTTGCCCTCGAATTTCGGCGCGGGGGTTTTCCTCGTCCTGCTCTATATCATCCTGCTTTTCGCCATCCAGGGCGGCATGATCTATGGTGCTTTCAGCGAGTTGCGTGGGCAGAGTTTCGCAGTCGGCGATGCCCTGTCCAAAGGCTTTGCTCGCTTCCTGCCCCTTCTCGGCGTGTCAATCCTGACCGGGCTTCTCGTCTTGATCGGCTCGGCTCTGTTCCTGGCGCCGGGCCTGTGGCTCCTTTGCATTCTCTACTCGGCGGTTGCGGTTTGCGTCGTCGAGCAGCGGGGCGTGTTCGACAGCATGTCACGCAGCGGCGAACTCACTTCAGGCTATCGCTGGCGGATTCTGGGACTCGTCCTGATCGTCTTCATCGCCAGCATCGTCACGTCGTCGATCATCGAATATGTTTTTGGCAGTGTGGGTGGGCCCCTGTTCGGCTCGCTGCTGGCCAATCTGTTCCAGGTGTACCTGACGGCGCTGAGTTGCGTGCTCTCCGCCCTGGTCTATTACCGCCTGCGCTCGATCAAGGAAGGCATCGACATCGACAGGCTCGCCGACGTCTTCGATTGAGCCCTTCGCTCGCAAGGCGAGCCGGCCCTCACCTGGCCGGCTCGCCGGCCTTGCGGGTGCCCGAGTTCTTGTCGTCGCGATAGCGGCCGAAAAGCTGGCCGCGCTCCAGTTCGGCCCGTTCCGCCGCATAGAAGGCCTGCAGGAAATCCGTCGCGGCATTGGCTTCGAAGGTGCCCTGCCAACCGATGCGCCGGATGATCTTCTCGGCGATCTCACGATGGATGCGCCAGGTCTCGGTTCCGCCGGGCCGGCGCAGAATCTCCTCAAGCACCTGCAACTCATAGGCGCCATAAGCCTGCAGCTGCGCCGAGGTGAAGCTGTAGCGGGCCGCAACCTTGGCCGCTCCCTGCGTGAGGTCGAGGGCAAGGGCGCGCTTCGGCAAGGCGATCACCAGCGTGCCGCCGATCAGGTCGCCCGCCCGCAGATGATCCCGGTTGAAGAAGGGCAAGGCGGCGAGCAGCACCACCCACGCCAGCATCGAGAGCGCCTGCCAGGATTCGCCGCTGTTGGAGGCGCCGATCCACATGAAGAAGAGCTGCAGCGGCAGGAAGAACTCGACCTCTCGGGTCAGGTTGCGGGCAACGACGGCGGTCGGGGTCAGGACGCCCCCCCGGCGATCGATCACCTTCAGTCCCGTGGCGCGCTTGCCCGGCGTCGAGCCCTGCCAGGCCAACTCGAAATGGATGAAATAGAGGTTGCGCAGCAGGAAGGAGAGGAAGGAGATCACCGTCACCGCGACATCGCTGCCGCCGCGCAGGAAGGTCGTCGCCAGGGCGATCCAGATCAGGATGGTGGCGCCGAACCAGATGACCAGATCGATCAGGAAGGCGCCCAGCCTTTCGCCACGGTCGGCGACCTCGACATGGATGGCGACGCCTTCCGGCGTGACGATCTCGCGGGTGCGGCGCTGCCGCCCCTCCAGCAGTTGGGAAACACGGTCACGCGGCGAGGCCATGCTGTGCTCCCTTGAAGCAAAACGCGTTCATGGCTGAACGCCTCCTTGCTCGAACGGTTTTTGTCGACGCGTCTTTGCGATTCTTGGTGAGCCCGTCAAATCGAAAGACGCTTTGCCGCAATAGAGGAAATAGACGCCCCACAGCACCGCGGTGACCGCGGCGAAGGCAAAACGCCAGGAGGTCACGTTGATGAGCTGGCGCAGGCCTCCCTCGATGAAGCCCGCGATGAACAGCATTGCAACCGCACCGCAAGCAATGATGGCGGCCTGCTTGCCATGAATGGAAAGCGCTTCGAGGCGCGAATAGCGGCCCGGGAAAATGATCTTCTCGGCCACGACGAGGCCTGCGGCACCGCACAGGATGAAGGCACCGAGTTCCGTCACGCCGTGAATGGAGAGCCAGCCGATGCAATCGATCAGAAGGCCGCGCTGATAGTGGATGGCCAGGAAGGCGCCGACGATCAGCCCGTTATAGACCAGCAGCAGCAGTGTCGGCACGCCCGCCATGAAACCGACCCCGAAGGAAAGGATGGCGACCATGCTGTTGTTCTGGAACAGGTAATTGGCGAAGACGATAAAGCCCTCCTTGAAGCCGTCCCAAGGCGCGAACAGGACGCTGCGCAGATATTCGGCGCTGGCACTCGGCCCCCGCCCTCCCGCCAGGCCGTCTGGAACGATGGCATTGAACCATTCGGCTTCGCTGTTCACCAGCACGAACCCGGCGGCGATGCCCAAGGCCATCGCCGCGAAAGCGATCAGGATATGCCAGCCTGCCCTGCGCACGGCGTCGGGGAAGCCATAGCGGAAGAAATGGCCCAATCCCGCCAACAGGCTGGTGCGCGGTCCATAGACCACCAGATAGGCCCGCAACGTCAGGGCCTCGAGATAGCGCAGCAGATTGCGGTCGAGCGCGATGCTGCGGGCGACGGACAGCGAGGACAGCGCCGAGCGGTAGAGCAGCGGCATTTTCTGCAGCTCATCGGCAGAGACGCCGTTGATCCCGCGCTTTTCGACGCGCGTGACCAGGTCTTCGAGTTCCCGCCAGCTTTCCTCGCGCCCCCGCCGAAACTCGGCCGAGCGCAGCACGATTTGGGCCCGGGGCTCGCTGGGCACGCCGATGATCGTCGGCGCCGGTCCGGCAGGACCGGCCGCAGGCACGCCCATATCCACGGTCGTCATAGCAGGCCCTCCTGCTTGATTTGGAGATAGCGGTTGAGCAGGGCGACACTGAGCCCGCCGACCGGAACGTCGACGCAATGCACGCCGAGGCGGGCGATGCGCTCCATCACGATCGCCCGTTCGCGTGCGAAATCATGGGCCACCACGGCCTCGGCCACGATGGTGAAATCCTGCGGCTCGGCATTGACCAGCCGCGTGGTCAGCGGATCCTGCAACGTGACGAAGATGACGGCATGGCGGTTGGCCATGCGCTTCAGGCTCTCGATCAACAGTTCCGCCATCACGCTGTCGACGAATTCGGTGAACAGCACCACCAGGGCCCGGCGCTTCAGCCGGGCGTTCAGCTCAGCCAGGCCGAGGGTGAAGTTGGTCTCCTCGGTGTGGTAGGCAAGCTGGGCAGCGGAGCGCTGCAGCCGGGCATAATAGGTGCTGCCCCGCCCCGGTTCGAGATAATGGCGGATGGTGGCATCAAAGCCGAAACTGCCGACGAGATCGCCGGCCCTCAATCCGGTCCAGCCCAGCATCAGCCCCGCCTCGATGGCATGATCGAGCCGCGCCAGGCCGTCGATCGGCTCGAGCATGAGATGGCCGGTGTCGTAGGCCAGCACGATCTGGTGGTTGCGCTCGATGCGAAATTCCTTCGACAGGAGTTTGCGATGGCGGGCCGACTGCTTCCAGTCGATCATGCGGGAGTCGAGGCCCGGCACATGTTCGCGCAACGTATCGAATTCCGTGCCCTCGCCCTTCTGGTTCTGGGTCTTGGTGCCGTAGATGGCGCTCTTGCTCAGCGCCTGGATGGCCGGACCGAAGGACATGCGAGCGGCAGGCAGGATCTCGATCCTGCGATCCAGCCCCTCCCTGAGGCGCCATTCCACCAGCCCCAGCGGCCCTCGCCAGCGCAGCCACAGGGCCTCGAGCGTCACCACCCCGCGCCGCAAGGCGGTGAAGGGAATGCCGAGTCTCTCCGGCGCACCGCCGAAATGGCCTGCCACCATCGGCGGCGTCTCCAGCGGTCCGTCGAGATCGACCACTGCCTCGATCCTCACCGGGCGTGCCGACCTGGTGCTGCTCAGGGTCACCTCGATCGTCCCCTCATTGCCGACCGGGAGCCGCTTCGGGGCTGTGAGGTCGACCACCAGGCTATGGCGCGGCGGGATCAGCAGCGCGTCGACGGCGATCACCACCAGGGCCAGCAGGCTGAGGTCGAAGGAAAACGGCCACAGGGCCGGGTTCCACACCACCATCAACAAAGCGACGGGAATGCCGAGGCTGAACAGCAGGACGGCACGCGGTGTCGGCCGGATCATCGGGGTGCAGCCGTCTGGTCCAGGATTTCGTTGACGATACGGTCGGGGGTGAGGCCATCGATCTCGGCATTGGGCGCGAGCACGATGCGGTGGCGCAGGATCGGCCGCGCCAACCGCTTCACGTCGTCAGGAATGACGAAATCGCGCCCGTTCAGCGCGGCCAGGGCCCGCACGGAGGCCGCGAGCGCATTGGCGGCGCGGGTCGAGCCGCCCGTCTCGATCGCCGGATGCTGGCGGGTGGCGCGCACCACGTCGACGACATAGTCGATGATCTGCGGCGTCAGCACGATCTGTTCGCTGGTGGCTCTGAGATCGGCGAGGACAGCCGGATCGGCCTGGGTCTGGATGCCGAAATCGGAGAGCTTGGGCATGGCCGAGCGGTGCCCGTGCTGGGTGACGATGGCCCTCTCCTCGTCACGGCTGGGATAGGTGACGTCGATCTTGAAGAGGAAACGGTCGAGCTGGGCCTCAGGCAAGGGATAGGTCCCCTGCTGCTCGATCGGGTTCTGGGTCGCCACCACCATGAAATCGGCACCGAGGGCATAAGTCTTGCCGTCGATGGTGACCGCCCTTTCGTTCATCGCCTGCAGCAAGGCCGCCTGCGTCTTGGGCGGGGTGCGGTTGATTTCGTCCGCCAGCAGGAGGTCGGTGAAGATCGGCCCCTCGGTCAGAACGAAGGCGTTGGTCTGGAAATTGAAGAGGTTGGTGCCGATCACGTCGCCCGGCATCATGTCAGGGGTGAACTGCACGCGGCCGAATTTGAGCGAAAGGGTCGAGGCGAAGGCCTGGGCCAGCAGAGTCTTGCCGGTGCCGGGCACGCCTTCGAGCAGGATATGTCCGCCGCAAAGCAGGCCGGTGAGCATCAGCTCGATGACCTCGTCCTGGCCGACGATGGCCTTGCCGACTTCCTTGCGGATGCCGTCAGCGATATGGGCGACGCGCTGCAGTTCCATCGGAGATCTCTTCCTTCCAATCATGAATATCGCGCGTGGCCTGGAACAGGCCGGTCAGGGACGTGCCCTGCCCCTCCTCCGCGCGGGCGAGAACGACGGAGGCTCTGGTCTCAAGCCCCCGCGACTCGCCGATTTTGTCGAGCCACTCCGCCAGTTTCTCGTCATCGAGCTGGCGGGGTGCGTGAAAAAGCCGGCCGACGTCGCGCAAGGTCGCGCGCACATAGCGGCGCATGACGAAGGCCTGGTGACCGGCCCGATCGAGCAAGGTGGCCGTGTTGGTGATCAGGCGCTCCTTGCCGAGATCGAAGGCTGGCGGCGCCAGGCGCGGCTTGCCGAAACGGCTCGTGGTGGCCCAGGCCAGCAGTGCCGTCGCGGCGAGCACGAGCAGGAGCACGATGACATAGGGGAACTGGAACAGCTTCTTGAAGGGGCTGTCGACATTGTTGACCATGCCGTGGATGGTTTCGTCGAACACCACCTTGCCGTCCCCGAGTTCGGCATCCCGCATGGCGTTCAGAAGCGCAAGGGCGAACTCGGCGTTCCTGCCCTTGATCAGGCCGTGGTTCTCGACGAGATCGGGATCGGCGAGCACCCAGACGCGGCGCTCGCCGTCGAGTTTCTCGCCGATGAGCATGCCCTGGCGATTGCCGATGATCGGGGTCAGTTCCTCGCTCTTGATGAGTTGGGCACCGTCGTCGAACGATGGGTTCACATTGAGATCGTTGCGGTCCCAGCTCTTGGGCGGATCTCCCCTGGTGACCTCGAGCTTGGGCTCGACCAGCCGCGCAATGCTCGTGACCCAGGGAATGTCCATCGGGGTGGCGGACCGGATCCAGGCGGGTTTGCTTCGGTCGGCCAGCGCCCAGCGCTTGGGCAGCACAAGCAGGACGTTGCTTTCGCGTCCCAGGCGAATGATGTCGTCCTTCGACAGGCTCGACGTCGGCTCGGCCATCACCAGCAAGCCGCCTTCGCCGGGCGCGACGGTACCGTTGATGCGGCTGCGCGCGACCGGGATCTCGAAGCGTTGCGCCAGTTCGTAGAACCCGGCATGTCCGATCGCCGAGACCGACCTGGTGGTGGTGCTGAAACCCTGTTCCTCGGATGGACCGTTCAGCATCAACAACATGGACAGGGCGAAGACGGCCGTGGCCCCCGCGATCAGCACGGCAAGGACGGGGCCGGAGAAGGTGGCTTTTTCGCTCATGCCGCCCTCGCCTGCATCGCTTCGGTCAGGACCTCGTAGCTCTGCCGGCAAGCGGTGTAGTCCCGCTCCTCGGCGGGGGTTTCGCCGAAATAAACGGGCTCGACCCGACCAATGATGTCGGCCAGCGCCTGCTTGCCACGATCGGGCAGCGACAAGGCTCGCAGAATTTCGCGGCTGGTCAGCGAATCCGCGAAGCTGACATTGAGCCTTTTTCGTACCTCGATCAGGCTGCGCAGCAGCAAGGCATGCATCGCCTCGGCAAGGCGGCCCTGGCGCGCCAGGTCGTCGGCCTCGATCTGGGCCACCACCATACGTTCGACCGAGGCGGCCTGGGCGGAGACCTCGGTCTCGTCCCTGGCAACCAGCTTGCGCCGGCCGAGCATCGGCAAGCGATCCCGCATCGTCCAGATCGCGAAAATGACACCGGCGGCGATGGCGGCATAGAGCAGGATGCTCAGCAAGGTCCCCAATGAAGGATTCCAGACACGCGGCGCCCGCTCGTCCTGCTTTGGCTCGGTCTTGGGTGTCACCACCTCGCCCTTGTTGCCGGGCAGATCGGGCTGGAGGCCAAGATCGCGCGCGATGTCCTGGGCCACGGCCTGGGGATCGGAAGCAGCGAAAGCCGGCATTGCCGGTGCCAATGCGAGGAGAACCGCCAGGCCGGCAACAGCCGGCATGTTCCTTCCCGTCGGATTTTTTCGACCCCGTTCCCGCACCAAACCGCCAATCAGCCCTGCCTCATATCCGCGAACATGGCGTGACGGCCGATCCGGAGCAAGCGCCCAGGGAACACATTCACGTCGCCCCCGTCGAATTCATCCACCAACGGGAGCGCGGCGGTAGGCCGTTGCCGGTGAACGGATCATTCGCGAATCCGTTCCATTTTTGTTCATATGTGCCTTCTACCCTTTTACAAAGCGCATCCGCCGAATCGGTAGGCGGATTCGTTTCTCACCACGCGAGAGCAAGGCATGAATGCGCAGGCAGCCCTTCTTGTCCCCGAGGAGTCAGCTCAATCGCCCGCCGATCTTCTGGCCGGGCTGAACGAGAACCAGCGCCGCGCGGTCGTTCATGGTTCGGGCCAGCCGGCCGGCCCCCTGCTGATCATTGCCGGCGCCGGATCGGGCAAGACCAACACGCTGGCCCACCGGGTCGCCCATCTCATCGCCGAAGGCGCCGATCCCAGGCGCATTCTTCTCCTGACCTTCTCACGTCGGGCGGCTTCCGAGATGATCAGGCGGGTCGAACGGATCACCGCCAAGGTCATGGGGGCAAAGGGGGCGACTCTGAGCGAAGGACTGGCCTGGGCCGGCACCTTCCACGCGGTCGGCGCCCGCCTTCTGCGCGAATACGCCTACCAGATCGGCCTCGACCCCTCCTTCACCATTCACGACCGGGAGGATTCGGCCGACCTGATCAATCTGGTGCGCCACGAACTCGGCTTCTCCAAGACGGAGAACCGCTTCCCGAACAAGGGCACGTGCCTGGCCATCTATTCCCGGGTGGTCAACGCGCAGGACGAACTCGAAAACGTGCTGAAGGAGGCCTTTCCCTGGTGCCTGGCCTGGGCAGCGGAGCTCCGCAGTCTGTTCGCCGGCTATGTCGAGGCCAAGCTCGCCAACAATGTGCTCGACTATGACGACCTGCTGCTGTGGTGGTCGCATATGGTGGCCGAGCCGATGATCGCCGCCGACATTTCGGTGCGTTTCGACCATGTCCTGGTCGATGAATACCAGGACACCAATCGCCTGCAATCCTCGATCCTCAAGGCGCTCAAGCCGGGCGGCCAGGGCGTAACGGTGGTCGGCGACGACGCCCAGTCGATCTATTCCTTCCGCGCCGCCACCGTGCGCAACATCCTCGACTTTCCGGCCCAGTTCTCGCCGGCGGCCGAGATCATCACGCTCGATCGCAATTATCGCTCGACCCAGCCGATCCTCGCCGCCGCCAATGCCGTGATCGCCCTTGCCAGCGAGCGCTTCACCAAGAATTTATGGACGGAGCGGCAATCGAGCGAACGCCCCCAACTCGTCACCGTGAGGGACGAAGCCGGACAGGCCGATTTCGTGGCCGGACAGATCCTGGTGAACCGTGAAAGCGGCATGACGCTCAAGCAGCAGGCCGTGCTGTTTCGCGCCTCCCACCACTCCGGCCCGCTCGAGGTCGAACTGACCCGCCGCAACATTCCCTTCGTGAAGTTCGGCGGGCTGAAATTCCTCGATGCCTCCCACGTCAAGGACATGCTGGCCCTGCTGCGCTGGGCGCAGAACCCGCGCGATCGCGTTGCCGGTTTCCGTGTTCTGCAACTGCTGCCGGGCGTCGGCCCCACCTCCGCCGCCAATGTCCTCGATGCCGTCGGCGTCGATGATATTGCCACCCTGCCGGCACCGCCTCGCGCCGGTGCAGACTGGCCGGATTTCGTCGACCTCGCCGCCAGCCTGCACAAGGGACCTAGTGACTGGCCCGGGGAGATCGAACGCGTTCGCCGCTGGTACGAGCCCCATCTCGAGCGCATGCATGAGGATGCGGTGACGCGCCGCGCCGATCTGCTTCAACTTGAGCAGATTGCGGCGGGCTACGAATCCCGCGAGCGTTTCCTCACCGAGCTGACGCTCGACCCGCCGAACGCCACCAGCGACGAAGCCGGCGCGCCCCTGCGGGACGAGGACTACCTCATCCTCTCGACCATCCATTCCGCCAAGGGACAGGAATGGAAGGCCGTCTTCGTGCTCAACACGGTCGACGGTTGCCTGCCGGCGGATCTTGCCGCCGGCACCAAGAACGATCTGGAGGAAGAGCGCCGACTGCTCTATGTCGCGATGACACGGGCACGCGACAGCCTGCATCTCGTGATGCCGCAGCGATTCTTCATCCATGGCCAGCATTCCCAGGGCGACCGGCACGTCTATGCCAACCGCACCCGCTTCATCCCATCCTCGATCCTCGATCGTTTCCAGCAGGTGATGTGGCCGAGGGTGGCAGCCTCCGGCGCCCGGCAACAGAGCAGCATCCACAGCTCGATCGACCTGCGTGATCGCATGCGTGGCATGTGGCGTTGAGACCAGAGCATGGGCGTGCCATGGTCCGCTCATGTGTGGACGGATCATGCAGCGCAGCCCGGACCTGCCGGGCCTTCAGACGGAACCAGGGGCTACGCCGGAAGAGGTCGCTCGTGCCTGGGAATCCCATTTCAATGGCGCACCGGCGCAATATTTCTGGGTGATCCGGCGCAAGCCCCGGTCTGCCGCCTATGTCCACGATCTCCTGCAATGGGGCCTCATACCCAACTGGGTAAAGGACCCCAGCGACTGGCCGAAGCCGATCAATGCCCGTTGCGAGGGCATCCAGACCAAGCCTTCCTTCCGCGATGCCTATAGAGCACGGCGCTGTCTCGTCCCGATCGACCTCTTCTTCGAATGGATGAAGATCCTCGAGCCGGATGGCAGGCCGGTAAAAGGAGCCAAGCAGCCTTACGCCATCGCCATGAAGGATCGCCGTCCCTTCGCCGTCGCCGGCATCTGGGAAAGCTGGATCGACAAGGCATCTGGCGAGATCACGCGCAGCTTCGCCGTCGTCACCTGCCAGGCCAATGCGCTGATGGCGACGATCCATGACCGCATGCCGGTGATCCTGGCCCCGCAGAACCATCGGCGCTGGCTCGACAATATCGAGCCCGATCCCTTCGACCTGATGGTGCCCTTTCCGCCGGAGCTGATGGAGATCTGGCCGATTTCCTCGCGCGTGAACAGCCCAGCGAACAATACGGAAGATGTTGCGGCGGCGGTGTGAGGAGGCTGGGAGCGCGGA